>NZ_JBBXMX010000012.1:0-176739 GCF_038442355.1 Methylobacterium guangdongense | reverse complement strand
CACGTAGCTGAACAGGTTGGCCGATCCCTCTTCACGCCCGCGCATCGCTCACACCCCACCGACGCCATCGACAGAGTGAATCATCCCCAAAGCCCAGTGGCCAGCGACTTTTGCAGCAGCCTGCTAGAGGACCGTGCCCGGCGCCTGCGGATCGTAGCGGTAGGCCCAGGTCTCGGAGAGCAGCCTGTCCCCCGCCTTCAGCTGGAGCCGCATCTCCACCGGCTCGGGTCCCTCGGCGTAGACCTTGAAGAAGACCCGCCAGGGGCTCGGCTTGCCGTAGGGCGCCCAGGTGTCGCCGACCTCCTCGGCGCTGCCCCGCGAGAGCGTCAGCGCGACGGTCGCCTTCTCGGGATCGAGACCCGCCAGGGCCGCGCCCTCGAATTCCAGCACGAATTGCCGCACGAGGTTGGCCCGGCCGGGGCGTCGGTCCGCCTCGGCGAGCCAGGAGGCCTTGGTCGCCCGCGTGGCGACGCAGCGGGCGAGATCGGTCGCCACCGGCTCCTGCACGGTCCAGCGCAGGCGATAGGCGAAGCTGCGCTCCTCCCCGGCCTTCGGCGGATCGGCCGGCACCCACAGCGCGCCGATATTGTCGTCGGTCTCCTGATGGGTCGGAATCTCGATCAACTGGACGCTGCCCTGCCCCCAATCGCCCTGGGGCTCGACCCAGATGTCGGGCCGGTTCTCCTCGAAACCGTCGTCGACGTAATGATCGAAGACCCGGTCGCGCTGGAGCAGGCCGAAGCCCTTGGGCGATCGGTCCGCGAAGGCGCTGACGCTGAGTTGGGGCGGGTTGTTGAGCGGGCGCCAGATCAGCTCGCTGGCTCCGGTCTGCATCAGCAGCCCGTCGGAATCGTGGACCTCGGGACGCCAGTCGCTGGCGGCGAACCGGCTGATCCCCTCCGAGTACCAGAGCATCGAGGTGAGCGGCGCCATGCCGAAGCGCTCGACGCTCCTGCGCATGTAGAGCGTGCAGGCGACGTCGATGACGACGTGCGGCGCCTTGCGGGCGACGAACCGGTAGGCGCCGGTCAGGCTCGGCCCCTCCAGCAGGGCGAGCACCGTGACCGCGCCCTCCACGGCCGGGCTGACGTAGAAGCGGGTGAAGACCGGGAACTCCTCCACCTTGCCGGGACTCGGCGCCGTGTCGATGGCGATGCCCCGGGCCGAGGCACCGTACTGCTCGCCGTCGCCGGCCGCCCGGAAATAGGAGGCGCCCAGGAAGGCCAGCCAGTCGCCGTCGTCCCCGGGCTGGCCGGCCGGGAACTTCTGGTAGCGGAATCCCGCAAATCCGGCGCCGTCCGGCACGTCCTTGGCGGGGTTGCCGGGCGGGTAGGTGAACAGGTCGTGACTGTAGAGCACCGGGCGGGCCTCCCCGCCTTCAAGCGCATAGATCTGCACCGGGTGCCGGAAGAAGTTGCCGAGGTGGAAGAAGGTCACCGGGTATGGGCTGTCGGCGTAGAGCGCCCGGGCGGGCGGATAGCGGATCTCCTGCAGCGGCCCGTACGTCAGGGCGTCGAGCGCCTTCGAGGCCGGGGCCTCCGGCGGCGGGGCGTAGGGCCGGTCGCGCAGGCTCCGGGCGAGGTCCTTCAACCGGTCGAGATCCATCGGCTCGGGCGGCCCCAGGCGCGGCCCGGCGGCGGCGCGCGCGGCCTTCGGGAATGGCGCGAGGGCGAGGAGCCCGAGGGCGGTCAGGACGCGACGCGTGATCAAGCGAGAGCCTCGGCGAATCGGCCAGCCCTCACGGCCGGCGGCGCCCTGTAGCCAGGGCGGCGCGGCGGCGCAATTTTCTTGGGATGCGGCCCGCAGCCTGTTCGACCATACCCTCCCGCCCTCGACCTCATCCTGAGGTGCGGCGCAGCCGCCTCGAAGGAGGGCTCCAGGGATTGCTGCGGTATCTGGAGGGCTCCTTCGCGGCCTCCGCTACGCTCCGGCGCCTCAGGATGAGGGAAGAGATTGGAATGCACCTTTCAATCGCGGGCACGTGCGCGAGGTCGCCTGGGCAGACGGGCTCTCAGCTCCGCGGCCCGCAGGTGCCGGTGGCGCCGTTCGTCGCCCAGAGCTCGGCCCCGCCGCCAGGGGCGCATTGGCCGGGCAGCGCCAGGGTGATCAGCTTGGAGAGGGTCCGGTCCTCGTCCTCGCCGTAGCCGATCTCCCCGACCATGCGGCCGGTCTTGTCGAACAGCGCGACGGTCGCCGAATGCTCCATCGTGTAGTCGCCGTCCTTCAGGGGCACGCGCCGGTAGGCGACGTGGTAGGCATCGGCCATGCGCGCGACCTGATCCGGCGTGCCCACGAAGGCGCGGATCCGGGGATCGAACGCCGCGAGGTAGTCGCGCAGCGAGTCCGGCGTGTCGCGCTCGGGGTCCAGGGTGACGAAGACCACGTTGAGCCGGTCCGCATCCTTGCCCATCCGGCCGAGCGCCCCCGAGAGGGTGGCCAGCGTCGTCGGGCAGACCTCCGGGCAATGCGTGAAGCCGAAGAACAGGGCGGTCGGCTTGCCGAGGAGATCGGCCTGGCTCACCGGACGTCCGTCGAGATCCACCATGGCGAAGGGGCCGCCGACCCGGCGCGGATGGCTGAAGCCCGAGCTCTGCTGCATCACGATCGCCCCGGTTCCGGCGGCGACCACGCCGATCAGGGCGGCGGAAGCGATGAGGGCGATCGGGCTCGGGGCCATGATGCTGTGATCCGCGACGGCGCGTCGATGCCCGACATATGGGGTTTCGGACGACCGGCGCGATGCCGCCCGGGGTCGCAACCGGGGAACACGCATAGGGGCGGCCGGTTGGCCGGTCGAGAGCGGACCTCGCGGCCGCGTCGGCCGCGCTCCCTTCCCCACCCTGCGCAGGATCCGCCGCCACGGCCCGGCGGATCCCCGTCGACCCGAAGGCCAGGGCAGACGATCCGCTGCGTGACGACGCGTCCCACGCCGTCACCGGCGACGTCGCCTGTCGCCGCCGCGTCCCCGTGACTGTCGTGCTCGTCGGCGCGCCCGGGGCGGGGGATCGCGGCCCCTTTGGCAGGTCGCGTTACGCCGACGGGCTCTCGTCGCGGTGAGACCGTGCATACGCGTTCATGATGCCGGTCAGGAGCCCGGGAAAGCGCGCCTCCACCTCCAGAACCCGCGAGTGATTGCGCAGTTCGGTCCCGTGGCGTTCGCTGCGGATCAGGCCGGCCTCGCGCAACACCTTGAAGTGGCTCGACAGCGAGGACTTCGGGATGACCCTGTCGCCGAGCGCGGCGACGGCCGAGCAGGCCTCGACGCACCCCTCGCGCGTGATCCGGGCGAAGATCGCCGCGCGTGACGGGTCGGACAAGGCGTGGAGGATCGCCGCCGGTTGGACGTCCTCGATCGCGGGATGGAACAGCGGCCTCATGTTTCGTCTCGACGGCGCTTGACTTGCGACTCCTTAGTTCCGAAATCCCGAACTATGGGATCAGGGCACTCAAGCTGAGGCCGGCCCATGGAGAAGGTTGGCGCACATGTCAAAGCTTGATGGGAAGGTTGCCGTCGTCACGGGTGCCTCGAAGGGGATCGGTGCGGCGATCGCCAAGACCTTGGCGAGGAACGGCGCGGCCGTCGTGGTCAACTATGCGTCGAGCCGGGCGGGCGCGGACGCCGTCGTCCAGGCGATCACCGCCGCCGGCGGAAAGGCCGTAGCCGTGGCGGGCGACGTCTCCAGGGCTTCGGAGGCCGATGCCCTGATCGCGGCCGCCGTCGAGCGGTTCGGCCGGCTCGACATCCTGGTCAACAATTCCGGCGTCTACGAATTCGCCGCGATCGGCGACGTGACCGAGGAACAGTACCGTCGTCTGTTCGACGTCAACGTGCTGGGCGTCCTCCTGGTGACGCGAGCGGCGTCGAAGCATCTCGGTGACGGTGGCAGTATCGTCAACATCTCGTCGGCCGTGACGAGCGTCAACATGCCGACTTCGGCGGTCTATACCGGGACGAAGGGCGCCGTGAATGCGATCTCCGGTGTCCTCGCCAACGAGCTGGCGCCGCGCCGGATCCGGGTCAACGTGGTCAGCCCCGGTTACGTGGTGACCGAGGGCACCCATGCGGCGGGCGTCACCGGCTCGGAGATGGAGACCGGCCTCGTTGCCCAGACGCCGCTCGGCCGCGCCGGACAGCCGGAGGACATCGCCGAGGTGGTGGCGTTCCTCGCCTCCGACGCGGCGCGCTGGGTGACCGGCGAGGTGATCTTCGCCAGCGGCGGCACGCGCTGAACCGGCGTCCGCGCCCCGGCTTTCGGATGCCGGGGGGTGCCCGACCGGGACGCGGTCGGGCGCCGGATCACGAGGCGCGCGCGAATGCCTTCTCGGGCAGAGGCATCGGCCGATAGGTCTCCGCACTCACCTTGAGCACGTCGTCCATCTCGGCCTTGGGCATGGCGCGGCCGAACAGGTAGCCCTGGCCGAAATGGCAGCCCTGGTCGGACAGCCAGTCGAGGCTGGCATCGGTCTCGATGCCCTCCGCCGTCGTGGTGAGGCCGAGGCTGGTGCCGAGCTTGATGATCGCGTCGACGAGCTTGGCGCGCTCATCGCTCATCGTGATGGCGTCGACGTAGCTCCGGTCGATCTTCAGCTTGTCGAACTTCAACTCGCGCAGGTGATAGAGGCTGGAATAGCCGGTGCCGAAATCATCGAGCGCGATGCGCACGCCGAGCTGCCGCAACGACAGGAGCGTCGCGCGCGTCGCTTCCAGATCCTGGATCAGGGCGCTCTCGGTGATCTCGACTTCGAGCCGCTGGGGCGGGAAGCCGGTCTCGGTCAGGATCGCCAGGATGCGCTGGGCCAGCCACGCGTCCTGGAACTGGTGCGGCGCGATGTTGACCGCCAGGATCAGGTGGGACGGCCAGGCCCGGGCGTCGAGGCAGGCGCGCCGGATCAAGTTGTAGCTGAGATCGGCGATCATCCCGGTCTCCTCAGCCACGGGGATGAACTCCGCGGGACCGATCAGGCCGCGCTCCGGGTGACGCCAGCGCGCCAGCACCTCGACGCCGACGATGTCCTTCTCGGGCAGCGAGACGACCGGCTGATAGAACGGCTCGATCGCCCCCGTCTCGATCGCGACCCGCAGCTCCGATTCCGTCCGGGCCCGGGCGCGCAGTTCCTCGTCCATGGTGCTGCGGAAGAAGCGGTAATTGCCGCGCCCCTCCTTCTTGCCCTGGTACATGGCGAGATCCGCCGCGTGCAGGACGGCGTCGGAATCGGCGTGCTCGGCCGCCACCACGGCGACGCCGACCGTCGCGCCGACCTTGAGGTCGTTCTGGTTCCACGAGACCGGCTCGGAGATCGAAGCGATCACCGCCTGGGCAAGGCGGGTCAGCCCCTCGCTGCCGTGCTCGACCGGGACCAGCATCGCGAACTCGTCACCGCCGAGCCGCGCCGCCACGCCGCCCGGGGGCAGGAGCTGCTGCAACCGCTCGGCCACGGCGCAGAGGACCGCGTTGCCGGCCGCGTGGCTGTAGAGGTCGTTGACCGGCTTGAACCGGTCGAGATCGATCAACAGGACCGCCGAGGACGGCTCGGTCCCGACCGTGGCATGCGCCCGCGTGACCGCGTCGATGAAGCGGCGCCGATTGGCCAGCCCCGTGAGCCCGTCGTGGCGGGCGATCGCCTCGGCCTGCGCGGCCGCCGCGTCGCGCTCCAGCATCAGGCGGCGCAGCAGGATCGATTTGCGCACCACCGCGCCGCACAGGGCCACGCCCATGCAGGCGGCCAGCATCAGCAGGTCGTTCAGCCGATAGGCGGAGATGAAGTCGCTTGCGGAATCGAAGGTCCCGAGGTTCACGCCGACGAACCAGATCCCGGCGCCGATGACCAGCAGGCACAGGGTCTCGTACAGCTCGCCCCGGCCCCACGCATTCGACGTTTCGCTCGGCATGTTATGCGTCCAATCCTTGACGCATAACTAGAGCATGGCAAATGCTAAAAGGCTGTGAATCCAATGCTCGCCAAGTCGTCTCCATAGTCACAGGCCAGCGCTGGTGTTCACGATAGCGTATGAATCGTGCCTCTGGACTGTCGCCGGTCGTCCGCCCGTCGACGCCTCACCCGTGGCGCGCACCCGTGCAGGATGCTCTGGATTACGGTCGATCCGTCAAACTTCGGGGCCTTCAGCGGCCGCGTCCCTCCAGTGGGGCTGCACCGGGCGATCGCGCGAGCGAGGCCAGAATGAATGCCATGAAGAACAGGAAGTATTGGTTGACCGAAAGTTCCTCGAACATCATCGACGGGATGAGGAACAGGGCGCTGTAGAACAGGAACGGGCCGAACCGCCCGGGTGCCGACAGGATCCGCACCAGCCCGGCGATCAGCAGCAGGGCGACCGCGACGCCGTTCTGTAGGGCGAGGGAGACGAAGCCGTTATGCGGCGTCACGAGGCCGGTCAGCGCCTTCAACTCCTCCCGGCGGGCGATCTCGCCGACGCCGAACGGGTAGGCCGCGACGAGACGCAGCGCCGTTACCCCTGAGAGGAACCGCTCGTCGAAATTCTCCGACACGTTGTGATCCTCGCCGAACCGCTTCTCGATCGCCTGCGCCAGCTTGTCGGGCAGCGGCAGTTCCCCCGTCAGCGACCATCCGACGAGGAGGATGCCGAGGACGCCCAGCACGCCCAGGACCATGGGGGTTTTCAGATTGCGCCGCATCAGCAGGGCGAACACGATGAGGGGCATGAACAGCCCGGCCCGGTTGTTGGTCAGCGGGAAGCTCGCCAGCAGGGCGACGAAATAGAGGACGTAAATGACCTTCAGCCGGTAGCGCAGGCTCAAGATCAGGGCCGCGACGCCGGCCAGGGCGAAGACGTGGCCGGTCTCGTTGCCGGAGGTCCAGAGGCCGCCCAGCTTGTCCTCCACGAACAGCTTCAACTCGTCGTCGAACGCGTCGTACGGGACCGCGAGGCCGAAGCGCTCCAGCGGCAGGCCGGAGGACGAGAGGAGCAGGACCGCCAGGGAGCCCAGCATGCCCGCCAGCAGCCCAGCGCAGAAGGCGTCCTCGACCCGCGTGTCCTCGAACAGGACCAGCAGGATGAAGGCCTGCACGGTGTAGAGCAGCAGCACCAGCGTCAGGTAGACGTCGCCCGCCTGCTTGTGCGCCTTTAGCACCATCGAGATCCCGACGAGGGCCAGGATTCCGGCAAGCGGCGCCGCGCTGCGCAGGGCCTCCGCGATGACGGCCCGACGCAGGCCCAGCAGGGGGATCAGGAGGAACGGCAGCAGGTCGGACAGGCGCTGGAACGGCAGCCCGAAACTCGACGTCAGCACGTTGAATTGCAGGCCGGCGCCGAGCAGGAAGACGGCCGCGCGCTGAGCCCCGGCGGAGACCGCCGGAGCTTCGGCACGCATCGGCATCGCCTGTCCCGCCATGAGTCCGATCCGTTCGAAGCGCGCCAATCCCCGCCGCCATCCTGGCCTACAAAGGTTGGCGGAGGGTGGAGATCAGGCGGTCCGGCGCAGGAAGAAGCCGAGGGCGCTGCGGACCGTATCGGCCATGAACACCTGCGCGAGGGCCGCATAGGCCAGCATGCCGACGCCCACCGCGGCGAACAGGCCGATCCGGTCGCCCAGGGCCGCGAGGAGCGGGTCCTGGATGAGCAGCACGAGGGCCGCCATCGCGCCGGAGCAGGCGGTGACGGGCAGGAGTGTCCGGACCAGCCGCCGGTTGCCGACCGGGACGATCCGGCCCGCCGCCGAGACGATGACCGGCGTGAACAGATAGGCCCGGGCCACGTGGCCGGCGACCAGCGCGACGAGGCCGAGCGGTGCCGTCACGACGGCCGCCACGGCGCCGAGGCCGAACTGGGCGCCGGCGAGCCGGAGCGCCGTGCCGTTGCGTCCAAGGGCGGTGAAGATCATCCACAGCATCGAGGTCGCGACGAATTCCGGGGCCAGCAGCGCCAGGATCCGCAGCACCGGGGCCGCCTCGTGCCACTGGTCGCCGAACAGGAACGGGATCAGGGTCGGTGCCACCGCCGCCATGCCGAAGAAGGCCGGCACCGCCACGAAGCACGAGGCCACCGTGAAGGTCTGGAAGGCGGCCGCCAGTTCCTCCGGCCGGTCCTGCAGCCGGGCATAGGTGGTCAGGCCGACGGTCGTGAGCGGGATCACCGCCACTTGGCTCACGAGGTCGATGCAGCGCCACGCGAGGCGCAGGTAGCCGATATCGGCGGCCGAGAGGAAATACGCGGCGATCACCTCTTGGCTGCGGATCGACAGGACGAGCAGCAGGTAGGTGCAGAACACCCGCGATCCGAAGGCGATCTGCGTCCGCGCCGCCGCGAGGTCGAGGCGGCGGGCCGGCACCCAGCGGGAGGCCGCCCAGGTGAGCAGCGTCGTGGCGGTGGCGGCGACGAGGCGCTGGACCACGAGGCTCCAGACGCCGTAGCCGGCATAGGCCATCGCCAGGGCGACCGCCCCGCCGACGAGGTTGGCGCCGAGCGCCCGGAGCGCCAGCTTGCGGAAGCCGAAGCTGCGCTGCAGCCGCGCCTCGTGGATCGCCCCGGCCGCCGTGATGACGAAGCAGAGCGAGAGCGCGCCGAGGACCGGGCGCAGCTCCGGCAGATCGAAGATCCAGGCGATCGGGCCGGCGGAGGCCGCCAGCGCCACCGCGCAGAGGATGCCCGTACCGAGCATCACCCAGAAGGCGGTGGCGGCGAAATCCTCGTCGAGGTCGGCCCGCTGCACCACGGCGTCTGGCAGGCCGCACCGGGCCACGATCTGCAGGATGTCGATGAAGACGGCGGCGATCGCCACCATCCCGAACTCGGCCGGGGCGATCAGCCGGGCGAGCACCAGGAACACGCCGAAGCTCAGGACGACGTTGCCCACGGAGGCGAGCGCCACCCAGCGGGCCGCCGCGAAGGAACGGCCGGTCACCTCCGCGCCCGACGGCGGACCCGGGACGATGTCGGAGGCGTCGGCCGCCGCGGCGGCCTCGGTGAGCGTCGGCGTGCCGGCGGTCACGAACGGGCCGCCCGACGCTCGGCCACGAGCTCGGCATAGAGATCGAGGTATTTTTCCGCGACGCGCTCCGAAGTGGATTCCCGGATCACGTGCTGGAAGCTGCGCTCGTCCGGCAGGTCGCCCCGGCCGCGGGCGATCACGGCCGACAGGCGCGCGGCGAGGTCGGCATCGTCGCCCGGGGTGAACAGCCAGTCGGCATTGTCCTCGCCGATCAGCTCGGGGATCCCGCCCGAGGCCGCGCCGATCACCGGCACGCCCATCGTGTAGGCCTCGTAGATCGTCCGCGGCGAGGGCTCGGCCCAGAACGAGGGGCAGACGAGGACGTCGATGTCGCTGAGGAAGTCGGCGGGCTTGGCCCAGCCGATGAACTCGATCGGCAGGCCGGCGGCCTGTGCCGTGAAGCGCGCGATCGAGTCGTCCATCGCGTGGCCGGCCACGAGGCAACGCCAATTGCCGGGGCCGATCCGCTTGAAGGCGTCGATCAGCGTGCCGACGCCCTTCTCGGTGTTGATCCGGCCGAGATAGCCGAAGGTCATCGGCTTGCCGGTCCGGTCGATCCGACGGCGGGCCTCGGGGTCACCCTCCGGGACCGTGCAGGAGTAGAAGATCACGCGACGGCGTTCCGGCGCGAGATGCGTGAACAGGCCGTGATTGACATGGGTCTTCAGGATTTCGGTGCCGACGCTGACGACCGCGTCCACCGCGCGGTTGGTGATCTGCTTGCCGGCATTCACCACCTTGCAGCCGAAGTGCCAGCGCTCGCAGGGCTTGCCGTTCTTGAACATCGCGGCGTTGCCGCAGATCAGGTCGTACTCGCAGACCGTGTGGACGATCGGGATGTTGCGCTTGGCCGCCTCGCGCCAGACCAGGGTCGAGACGTCGAGCAGCGAGTGCGTGTTGACGATGTCGGGCTTGAAGTCGTCGAGCACCCGGCCGAACTCGGCCGCGACGGCGAAATTCCACTGCTGCTTGAGCTTCGCCCAGGCGCGGCCGAAGCGGCTCGCCTTGGGCCAATCCTCCAGCCAGAAATCGTTGTGGTGGGCCATCCGGTAGACCGTGACGCCGCCGCGCACGCTCTTGGGCTCCGGCTCCCGGGCGATGCAGGCCGCCGCCACCGTATGGCCCGCCGCGACCAGCTCCTCGGCCAGGTGCTCCACCGAGCGCTCGGCGCCGCCCACGATGTAGGGCGGGTAGAGGGCGCTCAGATGGAGGATCCGCAGGGGGCCGGTCGCGGCGCGCAGGGCCGACGCGTCCGGCGCCCGGTCGCGGGGGGCCGTGGCGGAAGCCTCGGGCGGGACCCGGGCATAGGCGGGGGACAGGGTCTCGGTGATCATGGGCGGCACTCGCTGAGCTGGGGGTGCTCCGCGCGGGCGGGGAGCGGATCGGAACGAGCGGCGTCGCGGGTCGCCGCATAGAGGTCGAGGTAGGCGTTCGCCACGGCGGCGGGGTCGGTGCCGGCGCGGATCGCATCGGCGCGGGCGAGACCCTCCGCGAGGCGGCCGGGCTCGGCGATGATCCGCGCCATGGCGGCTGCCAGCGCGGCTTCATCCCCGGGCGGAACCAGCCAGGGGCCGGGCCCGATCTGCTCGCCGATGCCGCCGATGGCGGTGCCGATCACCGGGACGCCGCGGGCGTAGGCCTCCGCCACGGTGCGGCCGAAGGGCTCCGCCCAGACCGGCGGGACCACGAGGCAATCGATGCCGGCGAGGAAGGTGTCGCGCTCGGCAAAGCCCAGGAAGGAGACGGGCAGCTTCTCGGTCAGGGCGCGGTAGCGGTCGAGCCCCTCCACGGCCCGCCCGGCCACGGCGAGGCTCCAGCCCTGCGCCGGCAAGGCGCGGCAGGCCGCGAACAGGGTGTCGGCGCCCTTCGCGGCCTCGATCCGGCCGAGATAGCCGAACCGCACCGGCTCGCCCGGGGTCCGATTCCGCCGCGCGGTAGGGGCGCTCGCCGGGATCGGGTTCCAGATGACCCGGCGCAGGGACAGCGGCACCGCATCGAAGAAGCCGGCGGCGATATGCCGGTCGAGGAGATCCGTCCCCACGGCGGCGACGGCCAAGACCGCACGCTGGCAGCGCCGATGCGGTTCCGCATAGAGCCGGCACTTGAGGTGCTGGCCGGCGCAGGCCGTCCCGTGCCGGGTCATCGCCCCGTTGGTGCAGAGGCTGGTGAAGTCGTGGAGCGTGTGCACCACCGGCACGCCGAGCCTGGCCAGCATCGGCCAGAGCGCCGGCGGCAGCTCCGAGAGCGAATGCGTGTTCACGACGTCCGGCGCGAAATCGCGGACGGCGGCGGCCATCCGGACGAGGGTCTGCCGGTTCCACTGGGTCGCCAGCTTGTAGCGCAGGCGGTCGAGGCGCCCGTGCTCGGGCCAGTCGAGGATGTGGAACGGCGTGCCGTAGCCGGTTCGGTAGACCGTGACGCCGTCCTGCTGGACCGGCCCCGCCGCCTCGCGCGCCGCGCAGGCGACCGCGACGGCGTGGCCGAGCCCGGCCTGCGTGCGGGCCAGCGTCTCGACCATCAGCTCGGCGCCGCCGACCTGCTCGGGCGGGTAGAGCGAGCTAAGGTGCAGGATGCGCACGGGGCACCTCCTGCGCGGGTTGCGCGCGCGCGGCGTCGCGGAGCGCGTCGAGCATCAGGGCTTCGTAGCGCCGGGCGGTCTCGGCCCAATCGTAGCGGCGCACGTTGTCGTGCCCGCGCGCGATCAGCGCGGTGCGCAGACCCGGCTCGTCGAGCAGGCGGGTGAGGCAGGCGGCGAGTGCCCCGGCATCGGCGGGAGCGAAGGTCAGCGCGCCGGCGCCCGCGATCTCCGGCGTCGCCGACCGGTCCGAGCAGATCACCGGGCAGCCCAGCGCCTGCGCCTCCAGCACGGGCAGGCAGAACCCCTCCGAGAAGGACGGCACGCACAGGCACAGGGCGTTCCGGTAGAGCGCGGCGAGCCGGCCCTCGCTGATCCGGGACAGGCGCGTCAGGCGGACCGGCGCGTCGTCCAGCGCCGTGGCGATCGCCTCATCGGGATCCTCGCCCACGTGGACGATGCCGATCTCCGGTCGATCGAGGGCAGCCACGGCCCGGGCGAGCGTGGGAAAGTTCTTGTTGTACATGGCGTTGCCGACCGCCAGCACGAACGGTCCCGCGGGCAGGTCGGGCGCCGGATCGTACGCTTCCGGATCGAGCATCGCCGCCGAGGGGACGGCGTGGGTGCGGTTCCGGACGAAGGGGTAGAACCGGCACAGGTCGGTCTTCGTCGATTCGGAGACGGTGATCACCCGGGCGCTGTTGGCCAGGACGAAGCGGAAGATCGGATCGGTGGTCAGGGCTTCGCGCGAACGGCTCCGGCCGGGCATCGTGCGGAAGTAGAGGTCGTGCACGACGCTGACCCGCGCGCGCGCGCCGAAGGCCGCCCCGTAGGGGTCGGCGTTGAGCACGAGGTCGACGTTCAGCGCGCGGCACAGCTTCGGGACGGCGACGGCCTGCCGGACGACGTCGAACAGCATGATGCGCGGGCGCGGCACGGTGACGACCTCGACGCGGTCGCGGATCGCGGGCGGGAGCTGGTCGCGCGTCCAGGGCGAGCGCAGCACGACCGCGAAGGTGCCCCGGTCGAGCAGCCCGGCGATCACCCGGAAGGCCACGAGGGCGACGCCCGAGGGGCGGCCGCCGTACTGGGTCGGCATGTTCACGAGGACGCGCGGCATGGCGGCTCCGGCAACTCCGATCGCGGTGGGACGCGCCCGTCAGGCGCGGGCGGCGGTCTCGAGAATGAGGGCGGCGAGGGCCTGCTGCATGCCGGCCGCGCCGTAGTGAGCGAGCGCCCGCTCCCGGGCACGTTGAGTGCGCAGGGCGACGCCGTCCGGGTCGGCCAGCAGATCAGCGAGGGCCGCGGCGAGCCGGTCGGGCCGGCGCGGCGGCACGAGGGTGCCGAATGCACCGCCGTCGAGGATCTCCGCGGAGGCGCCCGCGTCTGTGGCGATCACCGGCACGCCGGCCAGCATCGCCTCCACCAGCGTCCGGCCGAAGGGCTCGGGATCGACGGAGGGATGCACCACCGCGTCGACCGCCTGCATCAGCCGGGGCACATCCGAGCGCTGGCCGAGGAACAGCACCCGCTCCGACAGGCCGAGGGCCGCCGCCCGGGCGCGCAGCTCCACCGCGTAGGCATCCTCGCCGAACAGGGCCGTGCCGACGACGATGCAGCGGACATCCGGGATCTGCGCCAGCGCCTCGATCACCACATCCTGCCCCTTCCAGGGGGCGAGGCGGCTGAACACGCCGATGAGCGGGCCGGCCGGAAGGCCGAGTTCCGCGCGCAGCTCCGAAGGCGACCGGGGATCGCGGTCGAGATCGAGCCCGTTCGGCACGACGGCGACGCGGGACGCGCGTCCGCCGGACCGGATGAAGGCGTCCGCGGCGGCCCGCGAGGGCACGACGACCCGGGCCGCGCACAGGTTGGCGAGCCGCGCCTGCACGATCCGTTGGGCGCGGCCGAAATGGGCGCCGTCGAGGATGTCGTGCAGGTGCCAGATGATCGGCCGGCCGACGAAGCGCGCGGGGAGCGCCGCGAGCAGGAACGCCTTCTGCGAGTTGGCGTAGACCACGTCGGAGGCGCGCGCCGCCCGGGCGATCTCCAGCGCGAGGCCGGCGAGGCGCCCGAGCTTCGGCAGCGCCTTCAGGACCGAGGCATCCCGGCGCAGGCCCGACAGGCCGGTGCCCCGCCGGGCGAGGCGGATCGCGAGGCCGGCACCGCGCAGGGCGTCGGCCAGCGCCCCGTCCTCGAACAGGAACGCCGTGGAGCCGGCCCAGGGACGCACCGCATCGCGCAGGACCAGCTCGGCCCCCGACATCGTTCCGGTGTGGGAGACGAACAGGACGCGGGGCGGTATCGCGTGTCCTGCCTCGGCCACCGAGGACGCTCTCTCCTCCCCCTTGCGGGGAGGAGTTGGAGGTGGGGGTGGTGCAGGATGGAGCGTTGCGGTGCCTTCTGCACCACCCCCACCCCTGGCCCCTCCCCGCAAGGGGGAGGGGAAAAGCGCCTGTCTTTCAAGCGGTCGATGTTCGCCGGAACCATGCGGCTCGGCCCGATCGGCGGACAGCGCCCCGGTCATCACGCGGCCTCGGCGGTGCGCGGCTTGGGCAGCTGCAGCACGTCGTAGGTCGGCTGGCGGCCCGACCGGACCATGGTCATCGCGATCCCCAGGACGGTTCCGCCGGCCTGCCGGAGGTTCGTCACGGCCGCGACGATGTCCGACAGCTGCGAGCGGCCGTAGCGGGCGCAGCACAGCACGCCGTCCACATGGCGGGCGAGCATCGCGGCGTCCATCAGCAGGCTGGTCGGCGGGCTGTCGAGGAGGACGAGATCGTAGCGGCGCGTCCAGCGCAGGAAATCGACCATGCGCCCGCTCATGAGCAGGTCGGTGGAGTCCGAGGTCGGCGTCCCCGCCGGGATCACGTCGTACCGTCCGGTGGAGACCACCGCCTCGGCGGGGCTGACCTCGCCCCGCAGCACCCCGACGAGCCCCGGCCCGCGCCCGAGGCCGAGCGAGGCATCGAAGTTCGGCCGGCGCAGGTCGCACTCGATCACGAGCACGCGCCGTCCGCTCGCGGCGCCGACGGCGGCGAGCGCGAAGGCCGTGAAGGACTTGCCTTCGCGCGGCTTCGACGAGGTGACCAGGACGAGGCGGGACGCACCGCCCCCCGCCAGGACGAGATGGGCGTGCAGGTTGCGCAGCACGGTCTGCATCACCGGATCGACCCGGGCGCGCTCCAGCGCCTCAGGCAGGTCGAGCTCCCGGCGCCGGTCGGACAGGCGCCCGACGAGACCCGGCGATTCCAGGGAGGGCAGCTGCGCGAAGACCGGGGCGCCGGTGCCGGCCATGATCTGCGCCGCGTTGCGGACCCGCTGATCGGTGAAGTCGCGCAGCAGGGCCGCGGCGGCCGCCAGCACGCCCGCCAGCACGAACCCCCCCGCCAGGAACGGCACGGGCTTCGGCGAGAACGGCTCCTGCGGCAGTTCGGCGAGGCTGACGAGGCGCGTCGATCCCGTGAGGATGCGCCGCTCGGTCTCCAGTTCGCCCGCGCGCTTCACCAGGTCGGCGTAGCGGTTGCGCTTGATCTCGGCGTTGCGCACCATGCCCTCGATCGAGGCCTCGTCGTCCATGGCGGCGGCGGCCTCGGTCTTGGCGGTCTCGAGCTGGGCGCGCAGCGACTGAGCGAGCGCGGTCGAGGCGTCGTAGGATTTGCGCAGACCCTGCGCGACGTTGCGGATCTCCTGGTCAATGCGCCCGCGCAGGCTGGCCTGCTCGGTCGTGAGCGCTCGGATGGCCGGATGGTTCGCGCCGAGGGACGTCCCCTGATTGGCGAGTTGCGCGGCGATTCCGCTCAACTGCTGCTTGAGGGACACGATGGTCGGGCTCGACAAGACCGCCGGGGCGGTCTCGGCGCCGCGCACGCCGCGGCTCTCGATCTCGCCGAGGCGCGCGGCGGCGTCGGCCTTGGCGGCCTCGGCGGTCGCGAGCTGCTGGCTGATGCTGCTCAGGCGCTCGGCGCTGATCGGCGCGTTGGTGCCCTTCAGGAGGCCCTTGCGGCGGCGGAAGGTCTGGATCCGGGTCTCGTCCTCGCGGATCGAGGAATCGAGTTGGCTGATCTCCGTGTGGAGCCAGTCTGAGGCCGCCTTGCGGCTGGAGGCCTGGGCTTCGCGCTGGTCGTCGAGGAAGGCCTCGATCAGCGCGTTGGTCATCGTCTGCGCCACCTCGGGCAGCGGCGACCGGTAGGCGATGGTGATGATGCGGGAGCGCCCGGAGCTGATCACGGTGTAGCGCTTCTGCAGGTACTCGACCAAGGCGTTGCGGTCGTCGACGAGCTTCGCGCAGGCGGCGGCCTTCTTCTCGGAGATCGTGTCGGGCTTGCCGCCGGTCGCGGCGGTGCGGCATTCGGCCAGGACGGGGGCGACGAGGCCCCTGTCGATGGCGAGCCGGAGCAGCCGCGGCGAGCGGATCACCAGGATCTGGCTCTCGATGTCGGCCGGATCGCCGATCTTCTGGATCCAGGCCATCGAGGCGTTGTGGGCGCCGGGCTCCGCCTCGGCGACGATCACCGAGCCGGACGCCACATATTGCGGCGCGATCATCTTGAGGGCTGTCACGGCGAGGCCGAGGACCACGACGAACACCGTCGCGAACAGGTAGCGCCGTCGCCAGATCCGCAGGAGCGGTGCGGCGAGAGGGCTGCCCCGGCTCTGCTCCTGCGCGGCGGCCCGGGCCGGGGGGCGATCGGTGTGATCGACGGTGATGAGCGACATGGACATCGGCGTCAGCTCACAGCTTCCAGGCGCGGCAGGATGCGCATCGGCGGCTCGCAGGCCGCCCGGTGCTGGGCCATCTGCTCATCCACGAAGCGGGAGAACCGGAGCCGGAACAGCTCGGCCGAGAACTGGTCGGCCTGGGCCCGGCAGGCCTCGCGGGTGAAGTTGTGTTCCTGCTGGATGAACCCGCGCACGCAGCCCGCGATCGCCTCCGGGTCCGGCCTGTCGAAGAACATCCCGGACCGCTGGGGACCGCGCGCCTGGACGGTCTCGCGGGCGCCGCCGCGGCCGAGGGCGAGGACCGGCGTGCCCTCTGCGGAGGCCTCCAGCACGATGATCCCGAAATCCTCTTCCGCCGCGAAGATGAAGGCGCGGGCGGTGGCCATGAGCCGGCGCAGCCCCTCGTCCGACACGAAGCCCGTGAAGGAGACGTTGGGCCCGGCGATCTCGCGCAGCCGCTCTGCATCGGGGCCGCTGCCGGCCACCACGAGGTGGAGGTCGGGCAGCAGCGCGAAGGCGCGGATCGCCGCCTCCACGTTCTTGTAGGGAACGAGCCGGCTCGCCACGAGGAAGTGGTTGCTGCGTGCGCCGTCGAAGCGGTCGCTCGACAGGGTGATCGGCGGATGGATCACCTCGGCCCTGCGGCCGTAGACCTTGTGGATGCGCCGGGCGACGAAGGCCGAGTTGGCTACGATCGCGTTGGGCCCGGCGGCCGTGCGCACGTCCCACAGGCGCATCCGGTGCAGGACCATGCGGGCGAGCGCGCCCTTGAGGCCCCGGTCGCAGCCGCTCTCGCGCAGGTAGGTGTGCTGCAGGTCCCAGGCGTAGCGCATGGGTGAGTGGATGTACGAGATGTGGAGCTGGTCGGGACCGGTCAGCACGCCCTTGGCCACGGCGTAGCTCGACGAGATGATGAGGTCGTAGTCCGAGAGATCGAACTGCTCAATCGCGATCGGCATCAGCGGCAGGTAGGCCCGGTGCCGCCTGCGCGCGAAGGGCATGTGCTGCAGGAAACTCGTGCGCGATTGATCGTAGCCGATCCGGGCGCGGTCCGCCGGGGGCAGGAAATCGAACAGCGTGAAAACGTCGGCGTTCGGGTAGATCCTGAGCAGCTGCTCGAGAACGCGTTCGGCCCCGCCGACGACGTACAACCAGTCGTGAACGATTGCGACACGCATAACAACTTCCTCGTCGATGCACCTGGGCCGGAAGATTGACTTTCCGCCTGTCGACCTCACGAGGGACGGTGAGCGGGGGCGCATACGGAAGGTAGATGAGGCCCAGCACTTAAAAAAGGAGTGAATACGATTCGGTCCAGTGCCATTAGTGCTTACTGCAGCTGCAAGGATGCCTCACAGCCTTAATATTCATCCTGATTGATGGTTAACATTATCCCGGATAAATTATCTCCGTTTGCCGGCGCGAGCGGCGCGGCAACGGCGGGTCACCGGCCTCGGCCAGTGGCCGGAGACGGCCGTCTGGTCGCGCCTTGGCTAGGGCGTCAGCGCGCGCGAGCCGTGCCCGATCGTGTCGCGATCCGGCCGAGCGCGAAGCCTGTGTCTCGACGCGCTCTCCTGCGCCGAACCGGTTTCCGCTTCGGCGGGGAGCACGCGCGTCCGGATCCGGGGAGACGGTCGGCGATCGAGGCGGCGGCGCAAGGCGGCGTTCAGCGGGGCTTCGACGCGGCGGAACAGGACCTCCCCGGCCAGGGCCGCCGCGGTGAACGCGATCAGGAAGATCAGGCCGACGCGCAGGGCGCCCGTCACGGGCAGGAGCGCCACGACCTTGGAGGTCGTGTGCAGCATCAGGTTGTGGACCAGATAGAAGGAGTAGCTGGCGTTCCCCTGGGACAGGAGCCAGCGCGACCGGAGCGTGACGCCGCTCCGCTCCAGGAGCAGCATCGCACCCACCACGAGGCTGGCGGCCGATCCCCAAACCAGGGGCCGGGCGAAGCCGGTCAACTCGCCCTCCACGCCGAGGGCGTAGGCCGTGACCTGCCCGGCGAGGACGAGCAGCCCCGCCGCCACGAACGCGGCGCCGGCCACGCGCCGGACGGGAAAGCCCGGAGCTGGGGCGGGCAGCCGCAGATACGCGTAGCCGAGGCCGATGCCGGCGGCGAATTCCAGTACGATCGGCTTCGTATAGAAGGTCCAGTACAGCCCGGAGACCGGCAGAAGGCCCAGCAGCGCCAATACGAGAAAGATCCCGGCCGCGGCGATCACCCGGTGGGCGAGGACCGGCACCAGCAGCAGCCCGGCGAAGACCGCGTAGAAAAACATCTCGTAATTGAGGGTCCAGCCGACCGAGACCAGCGGCTCGATGTAGCCGCCCCGCGAGAACGGCACGAAGAGCAGCGACTGGATCAGGTATTCCAACCGGAACTCCATGACCCCGATCGGCTTCAGGCCGGCGAGCGCCAGGAGCGCGATGATGCCGGTGACCAGCCAGTAGACCGGCACCACGCGGGCGACCCGCCGCGTCAGGAACGCGCCGACGCCTTCGCCGCGCCCGCTCGTGCTGACGAACATGATGAAGCCGGACAGAACGAAGAACACGTCCACGCCGGCGGCCCCGAAGGCCAGGAAGTCCGGCCGCGGCAGGATCGAACCGGCGTACTGGCCGAGATGGGTCAGGAAGACGAGGTAGGCCGCGAGGGCGCGCAGGATCTGCAGATTGTAGAGCATGGCTCGCCAGCTGCCCGCGGGACATCGTCCGCCCGTGCGGGCGCGAAGACGGGCACCATGCCGGATCCCGCACCGCCGAGTCACGGACTCATCCGATTCTTGCTGAATGACCAGGCTGCAAAAAGCCGAACAGGCCGTCAAGGACAGTCTTGTCCACATGCCCAAGCTGAAACACTGGTCGAATCAGTCTGGAAATTGGTTAGAAAGGCGGATGCGGACAGTATGCGCGAAGCGGTTTCGCAGGGAACCTCTGCCTACGGCCACGCTTCTGCCGGCCCCAGGGCCGATGGAAATTTACTATTAATCCGTAGAATATTTGACGCCCTGCGTGGCGGATCAATAAAGTGCTGACCAGTTCATTAAGGAGTTCCGCCTTGAACATCGCTCAAGATATTCGCGAAATCCTGGGCTCGAACGAAGCCTTCGCCGGGAAGGCCGATCAGCTCGGCGACGACGACAGCCTGTTCGACCTGGGCCTCGATTCCTTCGGCTCGGTGCAGCTGATGCTGGCCCTGGAGGAACGCTTCAACGTCGAATTCCCCGACGAACTTCTCAACCGCAAGTCGTTCTCGTCGATCCGCGCGATCAGCGAGGCCGTCTCCACCTTGATCCGGCAGGAAGCCGCATGAGCACCCTCGCCGCGCGTGCAGAGCGGGCGGCGGCGGTGGCGGCACGCCACGCCGACGCCGTCGACCGCGAGGGCCGCTTCCCCGCCGAAGCGGTCGCCGCCCTGAAGGACGAGCGCCTTCTGGGCCTCCAGATCCCGGGACAGTTCGGCGGCGAAGGCGCCGGGCTGGTGCAGATCGCCGAGGTCTGCAGCACGCTCGGCCATGCCTGCAGCGCGGCCGCGATGGTCTTCGCGATGCACCACATCAAGGTGTCGAGCCTCGTGACCCACGGGCTCGACAGCGCGTGGCACTGCCGGCTGATGGAGCGGATCGCCCGCGAGCAATTGCTCGTCGCCTCCTCGACCACCGAGGCCGGCATCGGCGGCGACCTGCGCAACTCCCTCTGCGCGGTCGAAACCAAGGGCGAGACCTTCTCGCTCGGCAAGGACGCCTCCGTGATCTCCTACGGGGCGCAGGCCGACCTGATCCTCGCCACGGCCCGCCGTCACCCCGAGGCCGCGACCTCCGATCAGGTGCTGGTCGCGCTGATGGCCGATCAGATCTCGCTCGACCGCACCAGCCAGTGGGACACGCTCGGCATGCGCGGCACCTGCAGCGACGGCTTCCGCCTGGAGGCCCGGGACGTGCCGGTCGAGCAGATCCTGCCCAAGCCCTTCGCGGAGATCGCCGCCGTGTCGATGCTGGCCTCCTCGCACCTGCTCTGGAGCAGCGTGTGGTACGGCATCGCCACCTACGCGGTCGATCGTGCCCGGGCCTTCGTGCAGGCCGAGGCGCGCCGCGCCCCCGGCAAAGTGCCGCCGACGGCGCTCCGGCTCGCCGAGGTCGTCAATGCGCATCAGGCCATGCGCGGCACCGTCGTGGCGGCGCTCCGCCGGTACGAGGATGCCCACGGGGATGCCGACACGATCGGCTCGCTCGGCTTCAGCGTGATGCTCAACAACCTGAAGGTCTCCGTCTCCGACATGGCGGTCGACATCGTGCGCCGCGCCCTCTCGATCGTGGGGCTCTCCGGCTACAAGAACGACACGCCCTTCAGCCTCGGCCGACCGCTGCGCGACGTCCTCTCGGCGCCGCTGATGATCGGCAACGACCGCATCCTCGCCAACACCGCCAAGCTCCTGCTCGTGCAGAAGGGCAGCGGCCAGCTCATGAGCGCGTGATGGACTCGATCTCCTCTCCCCAGGCCGAGATGCTCCTCGACGAGGAGCCCGTCGGCGCCCCGACCTTCCTCGACCGGCTGTTCGACCACGGCCTGCTCATCCGCACCGGGGTCGACGGCCTCTACGGCCGCAGCGGCGCCTTCGAGAGCGTGGTCGAGGCCCTCGACCGGCTGATCAGCCGGCTCGGGGCCGCGGACGGCGCCGAGGTGATGCGCTTCCCGCCCGGCATGAGCCGGCCGGCCTTCGAGCGCAGCGGCTACCTCAAGGGCTTCCCGAACCTCGCCGGCACGATCCACAGCTTCTGTGGCGACGGGGCGGGACATGCCGAGATCCTGGCCTGCGTCGAGGAGGGCCGCGACTGGACCGGCCAGCAAGTGGCCACCGACGTCGTCCTGACGCCCGCCGCCTGCTACCCGCTCTACCCGGTGGCCGCCGCGCGCGGGGCGCTGCCCGCCGAGGGGCGCCTGTTCGACCTGCAATCCTACTGCTTCCGGCGCGAGCCCTCGCTGGAGCCGACCCGGATGCAGCTGTTCCGGATGCGCGAATACGTGCGCATGGGCAGCCCCGAGCAGGTGCTGGCCTTCCGCGAATCCTGGCTGGAGCGCGGCACCGCCATGATGCGCGACCTCGGCCTGCCGCTCGCCATCGACGCCGCCAACGACCCGTTCTTCGGCCGCGCCGGCCGGATGCTCGCCAACAACCAGCGGGCGCAGGGCCTCAAGTTCGAGCTGAACGTGCCGGTCAACAGCGTCGAGAAGCCGACCGCCTGCCTGAGCTTCAACTACCACCAGGACCATTTCGGCAGCACCTGGGAGCTGCGCCAGGCCGACGGCAGCGTCGCCCACACGGCCTGCGTCGGGTTCGGCCTGGAGCGGATCACCCTGGCGCTGCTCAAGCACCACGGCCTCGACCTCGCCGCATGGCCCGAGGCCGTGCGCGATGCCCTCTGGGGCTGAGCCCATGACCGCCGCGTTGCGCCTGCCCGCGGGGCTCGGAAACGCGGGCCCCTACATCCCGCACCCGCTCCATGACGGGGCGCGGGATTGGCCCGAGACCAACTGCTACGTCGATCTCTGGATCGAGCTGCTGCACGGCCGCGGCCTCGTGCCCGAAGCGATGCTGGGCTTCACCCTGCGGCAGGATTTCGAGGGCGACCAGTTCACCTTCTTCAAGCCGCCGCCCGGCGACATCGAGCGGCTCTACGGCCTGGAGGTGCTGGAACTCGCGGTCTATGCGGGCCTGGAATCGCACGCCCTGATGCAGATGGCGGCGGGCCGGCCGGTGCTGGTCGAGGTCGACGCGATCCACCTGCCCGACACGCACGGCACCACCTACGGCCGGGACCACGGCAAGACGACGATCGGCATCCTGGCCCTGGATCCCGAGACCGCGGAACTCGACTACCTGCACAATGCCGGCCGCTTCCGGCTCTCGGGCGCCGATTACGCCGGGATCTTCGGGCCCGCGACGCTGCCGCCCTACGCGGAATTCGTGAAGGCGGTCGCGCCGCCCCTGCCAGCCTCGGAGCTGCCGGGCGTCGCGCTGGAGTTGCTCGCGAGACATCGCGCCCGGGCGCCGACGCGCAATCCGGTCACGGCGTTCCGCGACGCGCTGGCGATCACCGCCGACGGCCTCGTGGTCCAGCCGCTCAGCGTGTTCCACGCCTACGCGTTCAATACGACCCGGCAGCTCGGCGCGAATTTCGAGATGCTGGCGAGCCACCTCAACTGGCTCGACGCCAACGGTGCCGGCGCCTTCGCGCCCGCCGCCGAGGCGGCCGCCGAGCTGAGCCGGGAGGCGAAGGCGTTCCAGTTCCAGCTCGCCCGCGCCTTCCACCGGCGCAAGGCAGAGGGGCTGGCGCCGCGCCTCGACAAGGCGGCGGCGACCTACGACCGCGTCTTCGCGTCCCTGGACGCCGCGCTCGGCCGCTAGGGCAGGCCATGGCCCTCATCCGCAGCGTCGACGGACGGGCGCCTCAGGACCTGCCGGGTCCCTGGCGGCTCGCCCTGACGCCTCCCGGCGCCTGCGCGGGGCCGGGCGATCTCGACGCTGTCACCGACTGGATCCCGGCCGCGGTTCCGGGGACCGCCGCAGCGGCCCTGCGCGCCGCCAATCGCTGGTCGGAGACGGCGCCGACGCCGATCCACGATCGGGACGTCTGGTATCGGACGCGGCTCGCCGGCCCCGGGCGGTTCCGCCTGCGCTTCGAGGGCTTGGCGACGCTTACCGAGGTCTGGCTCGACGGCGTGCCGATCCTCACCGGCCGCTCGATGTTCGAGCCGTACGCGGTGGAGATCGACCTCGCCGCCGAATCCGACCTCGCGCTCTGCTTCCGGTCCCTGCGCGCCGAGCTCGACCGGCCGGCCAAGCGCGGGCGCTGGCGGCCGCGGATGATCACGCCGGGCTCGCTGCGCCATGTCCGCACCACCGCGCTGGGCTTCATGCCGGGCTGGGCCCCCGAGATCGACCATGTCGGCCCCTATCGGCCGATCACCGTAGAGACCGTGCGCCCTGGCGTCGTCTCGGCCGAACTCCACGCCATCCTCGACGGCGACACCGGTCGCCTGACCGCCCGACTGACCGTCGAGGGTCGGGCCGGGGCTGTCACGCTCCGGTGCGACGGGCGTGAGACGGCGCTTGCCGAGACCGCCCCCGGCCAGTTCGTGGGCGAACTGGTGCTGCCGGGAACCACCCCCTGGTGGCCGCATACCCATGGCGTGCCGAATCTCCATGCGGTCTCCGTCTGCGTTGACGGGGCGACCGTCGATCTCGGCCGCGTGGGTTTCCGATCCCTGTCGCTGACTCGGCCCTTCGAGGGTCCGGATTCAAGCATCGTCCGCGGCGATACGGTGGCGGGACGGGGCGCGGGTCCCCCCTCCCGTGCGGGAGAGGGACAGGGTGAGGGGCGAGACCTGTCCGGAGAGGTCGCATCCCTCACCCGGCTTTCTGCGAAAGCAGACCTCTCCCGCACGGGAGAGGGGGCCGGTCGCGCCTCGCAAGAGCCGGCGTGTGAACATCGCGCGCCCTCAGAAACGGGCCTATCGCTCGCCGTCAACGGCGTGCCGGTCTTCTGCCGCGGCGCCGTCTGGACGCCGCCGGATCTCGTCGGCCTCGGCTCTGACGGGACGCGGACGCTGCTCACGCTCGCCCGCGAGGCCGGGATGAACATGCTGCGCGTGCCCGGCACGACGCTCTACCCCGCGACCGACTTCTTCGATCTCTGCGACGAACTCGGCATCCTGGTCTGGCAGGACCTGATGCTCGCCAACTTCGACTATCCGCACGGCGACCCCGAGTTCTCTGCGGCCCTGACCCGGGAGGTCGCCGCCTTCCTCGATCAGACCCAGGGAGCGCCGTCCCTCGCCATCCTGTGCGGCGGCAGCGAGGTCTGGCAGCAGGCCGCCATGCTGGGCGCGCCGCGCGCGATCTGGGCCGACGCCTTCTGCGAGACGACGCTGCCGGCATTGGTGGCAGCCCAACGCCCCGACATCGTGGTCGTGCCGAATTCGCCCTTCGGGGGCGCCCTCCCTTTCGCGCCGCGCGGCGGCTGCACCCATTATTTCGGCGTCGGCGCCTATTGCCGGCCCCTCGACGATGCCCGCCGGGCCGAGGTCGGGTTCGCCAGCGAATGCCTCGCCTTCGCCAACCCGCCCGAGCCGGGCACCCCGGGCCCGGCGGGTCCGACCGATCCGGCTTGGATGGCCGGCATCCCCCGCGACCGGGGTGCCGACTGGGATTTCGAGACGGTCCGCGATCACTATGTCGACCACCTCTACGGCGTCGACCCTGCCGCGCTGCGTGCCGAGGACCCGGAGCGGTATCTCGATCTCGGCCGCGCGGCCGTGGCCGAGGCCATGGAGGCGACCTTCGCGGAGTGGCGCCGCCCGCGTTCGCCGACCGCCGGCGGCCTCGTCCTGATGCTGCGCGACCTCGGGCCGGGGGCCGGCTGGGGCGTGATCGACTGGACGCAGCGCCCCAAATCCGCGTGGTACGCCCTGAAGCGCGCCTTCCGTCCCGTGCAGGTCATCCTGACCGACGAGGGGCTGGACGGCCTGCACCTCCACATCCTCAACGAGACGGCGGACACCCGCGCCCTGACGGTGACGCTCACCTTTGCCGATCGTGGCGGCCGCGTCGCGGCGCGGGCCGAACGCACCGTCGTGCTCGAAGCCCGCGCGGTGCTGACACTGACGTCGGCCGAGCTTCTCGGCCGCTTCTACGACGCCACCGACAGCTACCGGTTCGGCCCGCGGGTCCATGACCTCGCCCATGCGTGTCTGATCGACGCTGGCGGGTCGGTCGTCGCCGAGGCGTTTCACGTTCCGGGTCCGCGTCCGATCACCCCGGAAGCGATCGGCCTCACCGCCGAGCCGGTGACGACGGAGGCCGGGCCTGCCCTGCGGATCGGCGCCGCGCGCTTCGCGTTCGGCGTACAGATCCTCACCCCCGACGCGCGCCCCGCCGACAGCGGCTTCCATCTCGCGCCCGGGACCTCCCGGCTCATCGCCTTTCCGGATCGTCCGCGGCTGCCCCGCGGAACCGTGCGGGCCATCAACGGCACCGAGTGCGTGGAGTTCGGCCATGACGTCTGAGATGACGCCTGAGACCCGGCCCGCCGCAGCCCCCTCCCCCAGCCGGCGCGACCCGACGCCGGTGACGTTCGAGGGTCTGTTCGGCTGGCTCCATCCGGCCGCGGGGCGGCGGGGCGTGGTGCTCTGCGGCGCCTATGGGTTCGAGCAGATGGCGGCGTACCGCCCCTGGCGGGCGCTGGCCGAGCGGCTGGCCGGGGCGGGCTGCCCGACCCTGCGCTTCGACTATCCGGGTGAAGGCGATTCCACCGATCCCGACGCGACCGGCGTCGCGGCCTGCGTGGCCGCCATTCGCCACGCCGTCCGGTTCCTGCGCGAGACGGCCGGCGTCACCGAGATCGTCCTCGTCGGCCTACGCCTGGGCGCGGCCTTCGCGGCGCTCGCCGCCGAGGCAGAGCCCGTCGATCGGCTCGTCCTGCTGGCGCCGGTCACCACCGGACGCGCGTATCTGCGCGAGATGCGGTTGCGGGCGCAGACGATCGGGCGCCTGCCCGACGGCTCGGCCCCGCCCGCGGATCCCGAAGCCCTCACGGTCGGCGGCTTCCGCATGGATGCCGCTTTTCAGGCCGAGCTGTCCGCGCTGAACCTGGCGCGGATCGCGACCGCGCCGCTGGCCGGCGTTCTGCTCCTCGCCACCGATCCGGGCGCGCTGGCCACGCGCTTCAGCACCCTCGGCTGCGCCGTCGAGACCGGCCCCTTCGCGGGCCTGCCACATCTCGTGGGCGATCCGATCTTCGTGACTGTGCCGGAAGCCGACTTCGCCCGCATCGCCGCCTTCGCGGTGGAGGGAGCCGCTGCGGCGGAGGCGGCCGCGACAGTGCCGCCCCCGGCGTCCCTGGCCGGCCCCGGCTGGACCGAGGCGCCGGTTCGAATCGCCCCGGGCCTGTTCGGCATCGGCTGCGCGCCGCAGCGGCCGGAGCCCGGTGCGCCGACGCTTCTCTTCGTCTCCACCGGCATGACCGTCCGCTCCGGCTGGGGCCGGCAGACCACGCGGCTCGCCCGGAGCCTCGCCGCCGAGGGCGTCGCCTCGTTCCGCTTCGACGTTGCCGGCGTCGGCGACAGCGTCGACCGGCCGGATGGAAGCCGGCCGCTCTTCGCGCCGGACGGCTTCGCGGACGTGATCCGGGCGGTGGATCACGCGGCCGGCGGCGGCCCGATCGTGCTCGTCGGCGGGTGCAGCGGCGCCTATGCGGCCTTCCACGCACTCTGCCGGGATCCGCGGATCGATGGGGCGCTGCTGGTCAATCTCTACTGCTTCGACTGGGACCCGGAGCAGAGCGTCGACAGCGTGATCCGCCAGACCTACGGCAGCGCCGCCACCTACGCGGCGCTCCTCAAGCAGGGCGACACGTGGCGCCGGCTGATCCGCGGGCAGATCCGGGTCCGCGCGATCGGCGGCGTCCTGGCCCGGCGCGGTCTCGATGCGGCGCTGCGGCGGCTGCGCCGCGCCCTCCGTCCGGGGCCTCCGGGCGGATCGGTGACACGGCGGGTCGCCGCGATCCGGCGCCGCGGCGCCGCGCTCCGCCTGCTCTACAGCGCGGGCGACCCCGGCCTCGGCGCCCTGCGCCGCCAGCTCGGCCGCGACGCCGACCGGGTCACAAGGCGCCTCGGCGCGCCCGTGACGATCGTGCCGGGGGCGGACCACAACCTCGGTTCCGTCGACGCTCAGGCCGCCCTCGGACTGGCCGTGCGCGACCTCCTGCGCGCCGTCCGGCGCGCCCCGGCGGTGCAGGCGAAACGACCCGCCCCGACCGTGTCGGGCTGGTTGCAGGCCGTGACGGGCCGGGCATGAGCGCCCTGACGCGCCGCTCGGCCCTGGCGCTGGCGGCGGGTGCCCTCGCGGCCGGCCAGGCCGAGGCCGCCGCGCCCGTGCACCGGTGCGAGGATCTGATCGACGCGATCGGCGTGAACGTCCATCTCGGCCATGGCGGCACACCCTATGTCGAGCGCTTCGCGGCCTGTGCGGAGGCCCTCGACACGCTCGGCGTGCGGCACCTGCGGGACGACATCGTGCTCACCGGTGGCGAGCCGGCCGGGCAGTTCGCGCGGATCGCCACCCTCGCGGCACGCGGCTACCGCTTCAGCCTCGTCTTCTACGACGGGCTGACCCCGGGTCCGCGCGTCCCCCCGGACCAATTCGCCGCGATCGCCCGATGGGCCGCCGGCGGCCTCGTCATCGCGGAGGGCGGCAACGAGCCGCCGATCGCCGGCCGTCGCGATCTGCCGCGCCTCTCGGCCGATCATCAGACCGCGCTGTTCCGGGCGGTGCGGGCGGACGCGCGGGACTCCGCCGTGTGGGTCGCCGGACCGAGCTACATCCAGGGCAATGTCGCGGCGGCCGACAATCTCGCGGCCGTGGTCGATCTCGGCAACATCCACGCCTATCCGGGCGCCGAGCATCCGGAGACTGGCGGCGGCGGCAGCCTTGCGCGCTTCATCGCGGCGTCCCGGCCGGTGTTCGGGCCGGCGCCGGTGATCGCCACCGAGAACGGCTACCACACGGCGCTCGCCACCGGCAGCGCGCACCTTCCGGTCTCCGAGGGCATCCGGGCCCGCTACCTGCCGCGCCTGCTCCTGTGGAGCTACCTGCAGGGGGTGCGGCGAACCTACATCTACGAGCTGATCTCGAGCTTCGATCACGGCGACGGCGACCCCGAGAGCCGTTTCGGTCTCCTGGCTTATGACGGCCGGCCGACGCCCGCCTTCACGGCCGTGCGCAACCTCGTCCGGCTGTTCGGCGGGGGCGCCGCAGCATCCGGTCCGGGGGACATCGAGGCCGAACCCGCCGCACCGACGCCGGACCTCGTCTCGGCCCGCTTCGCCCGGCGGGACGGCACGCTGCTGGTGCCGCTTTGGCTCGGCATCGACGGCTGGGATCGGCGCAGTCTGGCGGCGCGGCCCGACGTGCCGCCGAGAGCGGTCGATATCCTGCTCTCGCGGCAGCCCCGGAGCCTGCGCCTGCATCGCTTCGCGGATGACGGTTCGGTGCGCGTCGAAGGCCTTCGCCCAGAGCGGCGGGTATCCGTTCAGGTCACCGACCGGCTCGGGGTGCTGGAAATCACGTAGGCCATCCGTACGGACAGATTTCGCGCGCTCCCCGCCCTAGATCGCCATGATCGGGGAGCGGATCCGGGACGGTGTCTCGGGCAGGCGAGGCAGTCTGTCCGGTGCAGGGGATCCAGGGATCGCGCAACCCGCGACGGTCTCGCGCGTGGTGCACGCGGTCATGACCACAGACCGCGACGGACCGACCGATGTTAGGCCTTCTCTGTGACAAGCTCGTCAGCGCGACCCTGCTGGTCCTGAACCTGCTCGCCCCGGTCGAGGTCCATGTGGACACGAACCGCGCCTACGCCGCGGGAACCGGGCATCAGGCCGACGTCTACCGGCCGACCGGCCCGGGGCCGAGCCCGGTCCTGGTCTTCCTCTACGGCGGCGGTTGGCGCAACGGCTCCAAGGAGGATGTGGCGTATGTCGGCGCCGCCCTCGCCCGAAAGGGCTTCGTCGTCGTGATCCCCGAGTACCGCCACTTCCCGGCCGCGAGCCTCACCGACATCCTCTCCGACAACGCCGCCGCGGTCGCCTGGACGATCGGCCACGCATCCGAGTTCGGCGGCGATCCCCGCCGGGTCGTCGTGGCGGGTCACTCCTCCGGCGCCTGGGCGGCGGCGATGCTGGGGCTCGACGCGCGGTGGCTGACGCAGGCCGGATCCAGCCCCGCAGACCTCGCCGGCATCGTCGGGCTGGCCGGCCCCTACGCGACCTCCGCGCTGACCGATCCCCTGGACAGGCAGGTCTTCTCGGGCGCCGATCCTGCGCTGCAGCCGATCAACCATGTCGCCAGCCGGCATCCGGCGCTTCTCCTGCTCACCGGCGCGGAGGATCGGGACGTGCGGCCGTCCGGGACGGTCGCCCTCGCGAATCGGTTGGAGGATGGCGCGGACCCTCCGCAGACGCACGTCTATCCCGGTCTCGGCCACGGACAACTCGTCCGATCGTTGAGCTTCCCGTTCAGCGTGCAGGCCCCGACCGCCGATGACATCGCCCGATTCGCAATCGGGGCGCATGCCGAGCCGTAGCGCGGTGTCGCGCCGTTCCCGTTTCTAAGCGGTCACCGAGCCTTAAGCTTGCCCGACGTCCGCCACGGCGCGGCCGTTCTCATTCGGTGCGGCTGTGCTTTCGCCGCGGCAGCCAACGCGCACCGGCTCGGATAGGGTGCCTGCGTCTCCCGAGGCGCCCTCGATGCTGATCCCCGCGCTCACTGTCCGCCGCTGCCTGATGCTTGCGTTCCTGCTCGCGTGCTTCGTCAAGCTCGCGGACGGCATCGCGCGGTATGAATTGCGGCAAGCGGCCGGCGCGGTGACTTTGACCGCATCGGCCTTCAGTTCCGGCCCCGCCGCTTCGGCCGACGAGTAGCGACGTCGTCGCCGGCGACCGGCGGTGCGGCTCGGATCAGCCGGCATCGCTGCGAGCGCGCTGGATGCGGCCTCCCCAGATCGTGATCGCCTTCAGGCTGAGCGACGTGCGGTCCCCACAGCGGGACCGCGCCGTCACGGATCGAGGTCGGCCTGGTCCGATGTGAACCGGCAAGCCTCTGTCTTTCAGATCCGAAGGATCGTTCGTCGACGAGAACGTTCTCGCGCACGGCCTGAAGCGCGTTGTTCTGACATCGGAACGCTTCTTGGCACCGTCGTAGACGTCTCGGGTGCGGACAGCGAGCGCATGGGCGCGTACAGCACGGACCCCTCGCATACGCTGAGCAACGGACCGTTCAGATACAGATTGAGCAAGGGTGTTGCGGTATTGAAGGATCATCGTGTGATCCTGAGGCTGCCGATGCTCTTTGCTATCTTGCTGAAAGCGGCAATCAAGGTATCGGAATTATTTGCTTGAAAGTACAGGCCGTTTCCATAGCGGGCGCAGTCTTGCAAGAGGCTAATGCCGTCATTGTCTATCGGATCGGACGATACGCTCAGGCCGATTGTGTATATCGCTACATTCGCCGTTCCCGCGTTGCTGCAAGCCAATCGAGTCAGTGCATCCAAGCCGGCACGTGCCTGTGAGCCAGTTGTGATGTTTTGATTTGCCGCGGGAAAATGCGCATCAGGATCGGTTTTATCGACATTCATAAAAAAGCCGTTGGAGGAGAACAGCGACTTGTTGGGAGATGCCCCCCAATCGAGCCATGTGTTGGTTCCATCCGTCATCAAGATGATGATTTTATTGACCGTCGCCGATCCGTATGCCGACGCTGTGCCATCATACAGAACGCTATAGGGAGACAACGTCCGCCAGCCCCACATGAACCCTTCGTGTATATTCGTGACGCCCCCCGCGGTCATGTTGTCGACGATGTTGTACAGCGTAGAGGAGCTATTGGTCAGGAGTTGGAGCGGTTGGCTGGTGCATCCGAAGTTGGGGCCATTTGGTCCAAGCTCTGCAATATAGGTGCCTGACTTTGCGTTTTGCGGCTTGGCGTATTTACAGGCACGGCCCATAGCCGTCATGTAGGAGGTGCTGTTACCTTGCGGCTGCTGGTAAGCGCATCGCGGATCATTCGTATAGTCGTCGAGATAAGAATTGGTGCCGACATAAGTCTTATTTGCGTCAAAGTATCCCGGCGCAACAGTCCCAGAACCACCCTCGTCCGGGGCAAAATAGGGTATGTACAGGCTGTCATTGCCAGATACCCCGGTGTCAGTCACATTCTGGGGGTATGGCAGCGACTCAAAACATCCGGCCCACGACCAGCTCTGGAATTGATTGCTCAGCTTCGCAAAAATATCGAACCGGCTGTTGAACCCAGCCGACGCTGCGCCCACGACATTCGACCAGTGATACTTTGATAGCCCCTGCGTATCCACCCAGTTTCTGCGCATATACGTCGACGGTGAGACGGCAACTGATGCGGCAAACGGGACGATGGAAATCTTGGTTCCGGATGCAAAGCTGGTGTTGTTGAATATGTAGCTGATAAAATTCTTCGCAGCGGATCTCAGTGACGCAATTTTTGTCACTCCGTCGTCCCCCGCTTTGTTCATGGATCCAGTGTTGTCCAAAACCAAAGCGATTTCGAAAACTTTCGGCATGGGGGTCGCGCACTGCGCAGTGGCCACCGGATTGATGACGTTCGTCCCCGTCAGTTTTCCGAAGAAGACCGTGGATAATTTGTGGGCCTTTAACGTAATTTGTCTCGGGTTTTGCGTTATCGTCAACGGATCAACGACTAAACCTTGGCTTCCCATGGCTCCATTCATCGCTTGCTGGGCCATGGTATTGAGATTATCGGCCGTTGTATTTAGCGGCGTCTGACAGAGAAGCAAAACGATCGAGTCCGTGGCGGCCTGTAGCTTGGTTTCGAGCCGAGTGGCAAAACCGTAGTCGATAGCAGCTCCGCCGATCATGAGCATCGGAATCGACAGAAAGGCAAACAACGTAGCCACGTTGCCGAAATCTGATGCTGTATAACCGGAGACTAGTCGCGCAACGCTGCCAATCCTCCCGAATATTTTCGCGTTGTTGCGGTATGGCATTGATATTCTATCATAAGCCGACGTCAGATATACAATCTATACTTATAAAAAATGTGAAACCAAAAACTAATAGCGTCGCTGATCGCGGGATTGTGTTTGCTATAGGTTAGTACACCCTGTGGTTGTTAATCTTATACGTGCGCGCCGAGGTTGTTTGTTGGTTCCTTGTTCCAGACGCTCGCTGCAAAGTCCGCTCAGCCGGTGTGTCGCGTCCTTGTCGCGACGCTGCCAACCCGATCGCGCTTGGTTCGTGATCAAGTGAACGCAACACGGCCCGCTTCCGCCGGGCCTGCGACGGCCGGCGCTATGGTCGCAAAGCTCAAGTGTGTGATGAGCGATCAGGTACGGCGTTGACAGGAACGTCCTGTGGTTGCCGTGTTCCACCCGCCGGCCGCACGATCGCCGGTCCGGTGACATCGTGTCGGCTTCGGCGGATCCGCGATCCCAAACCGGACCGGCAAGAAGCCACGTTCAACGCGCTGGAGCCGGGATTTTCGGCATCGTCGAGGCCGGTGTTCAGCGGCTGCCGCGATAGTCCGCGTGTTCAACGCGTCCGCGATCAGGCGAACCGCGATCCGCAGCATCGGGAAATGTAGCCAGCGTCGAATATGCCAATTAACACTGTAGAGATGTCTGGATCGCTATAGCTCACTCGCTGGAGTTGCGGAGAGCGGGGCATGGGACTTCGGATTGCCGGGCGCGCAGCGGGTCTATCAAATGACATCAAGGTCGAACTCCTGCAGAATTTGCTGAGCAGCCTCCCTCAGGCCGTCGGTATCAGCCTCACGAGTTCCGTCGGCGCGGTGGTGTTGGCCTGTCGCTCCGGAACGACCGTCGATCTCGCCATCGCAATCGCGCTCGCTGCCATCGGGCTATGCCGCGTGACAGTACTGCTCTTGTATCGACGCCACCGTTGCGCGGCCCCGACGCTCGCGTCGCTTCGACCGTGGTATCGTTGGCACGCGGGCGGCCTGCTCGCCCAGGCGACGACGATCGGCGTTCAGAGTCTCGTTGCATTCAACGCGGGTGATACGGCCGCCGCCCTGCTCGCTTTGGGCTTCGTCCTCGCCTTCTGCGCCGGAGCCACCGCACGCCTCTCCGTCACACCCTGGATCCCGATTGCCACGACGCTGGTGATGTTCGTTCCGACCATCTACGGCGCTTTGTTGAATCCGGAGCTCCCGATCAAGCTCGCGGGTCTGTTTCTGATTGTCTTCATCCCCGTCATGCTGGAGGCAACGCTCCACCTCCATCGGCTTGTCGTCGATCGACTGATCGCGGTCCAGGAAGCTTCTTACCGGGCGAGACATGATGGTCTCACGGGCTTGGCCAATCGAACGTATTTCCACGAGCAATTGACTCTCGCTTGCGAGCAGTCGGAAAGCGTCAAGAGCGGTTTCGTGGTTCTCTACCTCGATCTCGATGGCTTCAAGGCTGTCAACGATCAATTGGGTCACGCGGCGGGCGACTGCGTTCTGATCGCGATCGCGCAGCGGTTGCGCTCGGCAACCGATGCGGATCATCTCATTTCCCGCATCGGCGGGGACGAATTTGCGATTCTTCTCCGCACAGCGCTGCACGGGCGGGCGGTAAAGACCCTTGCCGATCGTCTGACAGCGGCCATCGCGACCCCGATCCGCCTCCAGACGCGGGACGTTACAGTGGGCGTCTCGATCGGTGTCGCCCATTCCTCCGCGCATGCAACGACCGCGAGCGAGATCCTGATCGCCGCCGATCAAGCGATGTATGCCGCAAAGCGCAGCGGTGGGGCGGGCCGTCGGGACGCCCCGGCCGACGAGGCATACGCGAAAGTCGCCTGATGGACCGGGCCTGAAGGTTCTTGAAGCCGGACGTGCAGCCTCCGACAGACCGGAGAGAGGCGGCGCAAGGGCCCCTGCATGACCGGAACGCGGCGCCGGTCGCGGCCGGCAGGACGTTGCTTTCACCAAGGGCAGGCGGGAGACAACCGCCCACGGCGGCCCCTCCGACCACGACCCGCTGCGGTCACTCGGCTGCCTCGGATGACGGCCCGAACGCGGACGCGATCGACGAAAAGTCCAGCTTTCGCGTCCGCCGGTAATCACGCGGGCTCAGACCGTGGCGATCCTTGAAGCGTCGGGCGAAATGGGCTTGGCTGGCGAAGCCGCAACCATAGGCCAGCATGCCGATCGACAGGTGGGCGCAGGCCGGGTCGGACAACCGCTTCGCCGCCGTCTCCAAGCGGCGGTCCCAGATATAGTCGGAGATGTGCCGGCCGCGCTCGTGGAACAACTCCTGTAGCCGGCGGAGCGACAGCCCCATCGCGGCGGCCAGATGGGGCGGGTCCAAACCGGGATCGCCCAGATGAGCCTCGACATAGGCTTTGGCGCGCTGAACCGTGACGTTGCCGTGCACGGAACGCGGCACCTCCTGTGCCATCCGTTCGGACAGGCTGGCCACGATCAGGTCGATCCCGATCGACGCCATGCGTTCGGCTGCGTCGGGGCTGAGTTGGCTACCCACCCGGATAAGCTCTCGCACGTAGGTATGGGCCAGGATCGTGGAGGCGAGAGCCCACCGACCGTGTGAGCGCTGTACAGCCGTGACGGGCCGAGAACGTTCTCGAAGCGCTCACGCGGCAGATCGAGCAGCAGCGAACTGTTCATATCCATCATGCAGACGGTCGGACGCGCGTTGAGGACGACGAGATCGCCGGGGCGGGTCTTCGCCTCCTGGTCGCCTTGCTGATAGCTGGCGTTCCCGGAAAGCCTCAGGACGGCATAGATCCGATTGTCGCGACGGCTCTGCCGAATCATGTCGGCCGTCGCTTCCGTCCGCAGGCGTGTGTAGGCGAGGTGCGAGATCGGCACGCTGCCGATACTGGTCACCTCGAGCTTGCCCTGGAAACGCTCGGCGTCATCGGCCTGCAACGCGGCGGGCGCCAAGCGCTCGCAAACCATTTCCCGCCAACGCCGGAACGCGTTCTTGGGATGAACTTCCTCGGTCGAGAAAAACGGTCGCATCCGCAGCCTGGTGAACTGTTCGCCGTCCGTCGTGGCGGGCTGAAAATTCGATAGTATTGTATACAATCTATGATTTCAATGCCGGCTTGCCGGGCAGGTGCGGAATTGCTGTCCGTCGCACCCCCTCCTGCCTGGGAGCCGAACGGCAGACGATCCTTCCAAGCATCGTAACGCCGGGCGGTCCGCGCTCTACGCGTGCGCCACCGGCAACTCGCCAATCTGCGTCGTGTAGCGCGGCGTGCGCATCTCGAACTTCGTGTTCCAGTCCCGCCGGCTCACCAGCCCCGCCCGCCCCGGCACCACCGCGCCCCGGCCCCAGCGCGCGTTGCAGGCGTCCATCGCCGCCATCAGCGGGCCCGACCGCGCCCGATCCAGCGCGCCGATCAGCGCCCGCGGGCTGTGCGACAGTGGCACGAGGTCGTTCGTGACGATCCCCGCCTTGCTGTACCGCCACGGCTGCTCCCCCGGCTCGCGCCAGGTCCTGGCCACCCCGTGCCGCGCCGCCTTGATCAGCGCCAGCGTGTCCGAGCTGTGCTCCGGCAGGCTCACCGTCGTCGAGACCGAGCGCATCGGCGCGCCCCAGTCGTGCTCGCTCGTGTGGTAGAACACCGTCACGTGGTCGGTGCCCAGCCCCTCCCGCCGCAGCTTCTCGCCGAGCCGCGTCGCGTGGGCGGCCACAGCCTCCTCCAGGGTGGCGCGGTCCTCGATCCGGCCGGAGAACGAGCGGGTCACCGCGCAGCCCTTGCGCCGGGCCGGTACCAGCTCCAGCGGCAGGCAGGCGAGCCCGCGCAGCTCGTGGATGATCCGCTCGCCCACCACGGTCAGGCCCTTGCGCACCGGCCGCGGGTCGAGGTCGCGCAGGTCCGCCACGCTCTCGACGCCCATGGCTTCGAGCTTGGCGAGCGAGGCCCGGCCGATGCCCCAGACCTCCGCCACCGGGATCCGGCACAGCCAGTGCGCGTAGGCCTCCGGGTCGGTCAGATCGCACACGCCGCCGAGGGCGCGCACCGTCTTGGCGATGTGGTTGGCGAGCTTGGCCAGCGTCTTGGTCGGGCCGATGCCGACACAGGTCGGGATGCCGGTCCAGGCCCGCACGGTGGCGCGCAGGTCCCGGGCGAGTTCGACCCGCAGCACGGGCGCCACGTCGGTGAGGTTCAGGAAGCTCTCGTCGATGGAGTAGATCTCCACCTGCGTGCTGAACTGGCGGTAGACCGCGTTGGTGCGCCCCGACATGTCGCCATAGAGCGTGTAGTTCGACGAGAACACGCGCACGCCCTGCGCCCGGCACAGGTCGCGGATCTTGAAATACGGATCGCCCATGCGGATGCCGAGCGCCTTGGCCTCGGCGGTCCGGGCGATGGCGCAGCCGTCGTTGTTGGAGAGCACGATCACCGGCACCCGGGCGAGCCTGGGGTCGAACACGCGCTCGCACGAGCAGTAGAAGCTGTTGCCGTCGATCAGCGCCACGGCGCGGCCGCCGCCGATCCGGTCGCGCAGCCGGGCCTCGGGGGTGCTCACGCGCGCTGTCCGCGGGCGACGTGCCAGCGGATCGAGAAGCGCACCACGCCCCAGATTACGCCCTCGCCGAGTTCCTCGACCGCGAAGACGGGCAGGTCCGGGTTGCAGAAGGCGAGCCGTGCGACGTTGCCCTCGACGACGAGGCGCTTGCACGACATCTGGCCGTCGATCGCCGCTACGACGATGCTGCCGTGGGCGGCCTTGAGGCTGCGGTCGACGCAGGCGAGGTCGCGGTCGTAGATGCCCGCGCCCTCCATGGAGGATCCGCTGATGCGCCACAGGAACGTGGCGGGCGGGTTGGGCACGAGCCAGCGGGGCAGCTCAAGGGCATCCTCGACGAAGTCGTCGGCCGGCGATGGGAAGCCGGCGCACAGCGCTTGTCCGATCAGCGGCACGCGGACGGCGTCGGGGCTGTCCACGAGCAGTGCGTCGATCCGGTTGAGATGCACCCGTGCCCCCGGCTAGATAGAACATACGAAGAACAAAGCACTGGGCGGCCCCGTGGTTCAACCGGTTCGGGCGTCCGTGCCGAAAGCGCGGTGGACTTGTGTGGACAGCGTGGACAAACGCGAACGGCGACATCGCCTTGCGCCGACTTCCGCAGAAGCGGGTTGAGGCGTGCGATGATGACGTTGTTCGCGATGCCGCTGTTCACGCGCTGCCGGAAGCGTCAGGGGCCGGCGTCGTTGGAGAGCGGCGCGCTCACGAGACGGGGAACACGGCCAGGCGGCTCCCGGGCGCAGCGGCGCTGCGGTATCGGCCGATGACGAGACCGGCGCGCCGGAGGGCGGGACGATCCGCGGCCTATTCAGTGAGATCCCGGATGACGTCGCCGCGCGTCTGCGGCCAGATCAGGACGGCGCGGCCCAGCGCGCCCGTGGCCTCTGTCGATCTGGCCCGTCCGGGGCTTCCCGGGCGGGTGGTGGAGAGGTGTCGTTCGGGTTGACGATGTAGACTGCGCATACGACAGCCTCTCACGCGCTGTACGCGAGCTGGCAGGTTGACGCACGCCTGGATTGCATATTTGTGCGCAACTCAATCGCTCACCATCTTGTTCGTCAGACGGTCGACAGACCGATCGACATCGCCATTCCATCCGAAGGCCACGTTCGCATGACTGCCCCTCTCACCGCTCCCACGCCGCCGAAGCTGACGACCGACGCCGATCGCACGATCGGCAGTCGCGTCGCCGCGCTCCGGGTGGCCCAGGGCTTGAGCCAGAGTGCGCTCGGGAATGCCCTCGGCGTCAGCTTCCAGCAGGTGCAGAAGTACGAGAAGGGGCGCAACCGCATCGGTGCGGGCCGGCTTCAGACGATCGCCGACATCCTGAAGGTCCCGGTCGAGACCTTCTTCGCCCGCGAGCCGGGATCGACCGGGTCCGAACCGGGTCCGGCAACCTTCCTCGAGGATCCGCAGGCGATGGAACTCGTGAAGGCCTTCGCGCGCATCACGGACAGCGCCACGCGGGCCAGCGTCGTGACGATCGTGAAGGCGACGGCGGGCCTGCAGTCACAACCGGATCGGGACTAGCGGCGCCGGCCGGCGAACGCCCCGACCGGCACGCCCGGAGCCCGGCCCGTCGAATCTCGATCGCCCGCGGTCTGCACAGACGCCACGCGCGCAGCTTGTGCCGTCTGGACCGCATTCGTGCTGAGCGACCGTACGAATGCGGTGATGGCGCAGCCGGCGATCTCGCAGCCGCACCCGTCCTCTGAACTTCACGGGGTATCAGCCGTTCCTGTGCCGCAACACGCGCACGGAAGATTTCATGACCCGCACCCTCATGGCGCTCGCAGGGGCTCTGCCCTTCCTCTTCGCCCAGCCGGCCTCGGCGCAGGTCGTGACCGGAGGCGCGGGAAACACGGGTGTCGCGCCACCGGCGAGAACCGGAGGCGCAGGCGCGGGAGCGAGGGATCTTGGCCCCAGTCCGATCACCCGCGGAAACGAGGCCAACCCCAGCAACTCGCCGATCCCGGGCACGACCCCCGGCGTCAACATCGGCGGTGCGCCGACCAGTGGACCGCCCGGGACGGGCGGCACGTCCGGCGGCCCGTCGCTCGGCCGGTAGGACAAGGGACCCCGCACGGATTCGACCATCGGGCGGGGAACCTTCGATGGGCCTGTGAGCCGGGACGATGTGCCACGCGCCTCGAAGACGGGATGGCGGACGTCGACCGGGCCATGCCGGAACCGAGGCGTTGATCGTCCCGGCGCGCGGCCGCGGGCGATAACGTCTGCCGTGCCGGTGAACCGGACAGGCTTACGGGGGCGCCTCCGCGAAGACGCGTCGGCGGCTGATCTGCGGAGCGGCGAGAAGCGCTTCTTCGGCCCACCTTGCGCCGAAGCCCGCGATACGGCCGACAACTCAGCCTCCGTCGTCTGTCGCCCATCCGGATCGGTCGCAGCGACGTCGTCATATCCTCGTCTGATGAAGTCCCGCGGCTTCGGCCAAGCCCACGCGGGCGTTCGGCTAGATCCGCCACGGAGCCGATCAGCGCTTGCGCCGGACCCTCTCGATGCGGGGCCGATCCATCAACGCGTCGAGCAGCGTCGCGTATGGCGCGCTGTTTCAGGACGCTGATGCGACGTATGCGGATCGCTCGGTCAGGCTCTGCTGCGCTGTCACCATCCAGGTGGGAGCGCTGCTCAAGGCGATGTGACTACGTTTTGTCTTATCGTGACTTTGCTGAGTAACACTAAATTCGCGGTTTGGCCTTATCGCGATGTCTCTTTTACGTTCTGAGGGACTCGAGTTCAGGCCAGATGCGAGGCGTCCGTTCATGGCTGAAGGCTGCGTCGGGCCGTCCGCGGCTGACGCCGATCCTGAGCTGCTGCCTGGCCGCGGCGGTGATCGCCTGCGCGGCCCTGGTGATCGTCGTGGATCTCCATCGCCAAGCGACGCGCGACGTCACCCGCGGCCTCACGAGCCTTTCTGCGATCCTAACCGATCAGGCCGATCGCGCCCTCCAGGCCATGGAGCTTGCGCAGGAGGCGGTGATCCAGGAGTTCCGCGAGGCTCACGTCACCGATACGGCCGGATACGCCGCCGCCGCGACCACGCTCAGGCTGCATCACGAGCTGAGCACGCGCATCGCAGCCTTGCCCCAGGTCAATGCCATCACGGTCCTGGATCACCGGGGCAAGCTTCTGAATTTCAGCCGCTACTGGCCCATCCCGGATGTCGATCTGTCCGATCGCGATTACTTCCAGGCGCTCGCGTCCGACCCATCCCTGCAGCGTTTCGTCAGCCGGCCGGTGCGGAACCGCGGCGACGGCGTGTGGACGATCTACGTCGCCCGAAAGGTATCGGCCCCCGACGGCACGTTCCTCGGCATGGTCCTCGGCGCTGTCCAGCTGAGTTATTTTCAGGATCTGTATAGCCGCATCGTCCCGGCCGAAGATTACGTGATCGGTGTCTTCCGCAAGGATGGCGTGCTGCTGGTGCGGTATCCGCCGCGGGAGGACGCCACCGGCAACGTCTATCCGAGCAGCTCGGCGACGCTGGTGGCCGCCCAGGGCGTCCCCAACGGGACCATGCGCCTCGTCAGTCCGATCGACGGGCGCGACCGCTTCGTCGCGGTTCAGGCGCTCGACAATTATCCGCTGATGCTCATCGTCAGCCGCACGGCCGAGGCGGCCCTGGCGCCCTTCCGCCAACAGGCGGCTGCGATCGTGATCAACGCGGCTCTGCTCGCCACCTGCCTGATCGGCCTCGCCGTTCTGATCATGCGGCGGCTGCGGGATCGCGAGCACAAGGGGCGCGCGGAGGAGCGGCTTCGCTCCGAACAGGAGTTGCGGCGCCAGCACGCGGCCTTCGGCGTCGCGCTCGACAACATGGCGCAGGGCCTCTGCCTGTTCGACGATCGCCGTGATCTCGTGATCATGAACGCGCGCTTCGCCGACCTCTACGCGATACCGGATCGCCTGCGCGCCCAGGGCGTCACGGCCGAGGCGATCCGCCGGTACGTGTCCGCTCAGATCGTCGCGGACCAGGATGCCGTGACCCACCTGATGGAGCCGCCGGGGGATCGTCGCGCCTGGACCGTCGCGGAACTCACGGATGGTCGGGCCATCGATATCACGCGGGCCCCGGTCCCGGGGGGCGGCTGGGTCTGCACCCACGAAGACATCACCGAACGGCGGCGGGCCGAGGAGCGGATGCGATTCCTGGCGGGGCATGATGCCCTCACCGCCTTGCCCAACCGGCGGCTGTTCGAGGAGACCGTCGAGCGCGAACTCGCCGCCCTCGCGGCCACCGAGGGCCAGGCCGCGCTGCTGTGCGTGGATCTCGACGGGTTCAAGCAGATCAACGACGTGTTCGGCCATCCGGCCGGCGATACGGTTCTGATCGAAGTGGCCAACCGTCTGCGCGGCGGGATCGGCGCGCGGGATACGGCCGCGCGCCTCGGCGGCGACGAATTCGCGGTGCTGGCGACGGGGCTCGCATCGGCGGATGCACCGAGTGATGCGGCCCGAGCCCTGATCGGCGCCCTGACGGCGTCCTTCGATCTGAACGATGCCCGCGTGGACGTCGGGTGCAGCGTCGGGGTCGCGGTTTTCCCGCGCGACGGCGAAACCTACGAGGATCTGCTCAGGGCCGCCGACATGGCCCTGTACCGGGCCAAGAGCGAGGGCAAGGGCACGTTCAGCCACTTCGAGCCCGCCATGGACAGCGCGGCGCGCGATCGACACCAGCTCGCCCGCGATCTCCAGGCGGCGATCGGGACGGATCAGCTGCAGCTGCATTACCAGCCCCAGGTCGAGGTCGTGACCGGTCGGGTCACCGGCTTCGAGGCCCTGCTGCGGTGGAATCACCCGGTGCGCGGGTCGATCGCGCCGTCGCAGTTCATCCCGGTCGCCGAGGAGACCGGCCTGATCCTGCCGCTGGGCGAGTGGGTGGTGCGGGCGGCCTGCCGTGAGGCCGCCGGCTGGAGGCAGCCGCTGGGCATCGCGGTCAATCTGTCGATCGCTCAGTTCCGGCAGGCGAACCTGCCGGACTTCGTACGCACCGTCCTCGGCGAAACCGGGCTCGATCCGCGCAGGCTGGAGCTCGAGATCACCGAGAGCCTGTTCCTCGACGACACGACGCGGGCCCGACGCGTCCTGCAGAGCATCAAGAAGCAGGGTGTGCGGATCGCGATCGATGATTTCGGGACCGGATACAGCTCGCTGCTGACCTTGCAGTCCTTCGCCTTCGATCGGCTCAAGATCGACCGGACGTTCATCGGCCAGATCGGGATCACCCATAAGGGCATGACCATCGTGAAGGCGATCATCGCCCTCGGCCAGAGTCTCGACATGCCGGTGATCGCCGAGGGGATCGAGACCCAGGAACAGCTCGCCTTCCTCAAGGATCATCGCTGCACCGAGATCCAGGGCTATCTGGCCGGGCGCCCGCACCCGATCGACGCGTATCGGGACGTCGTCATGGCCGCGCCCGCGGTCGACTGGCTCCTGCGCGCCTGAACGCGCCGCGCTCCCCGCGGATCGGCCGCAGCGCCGTGGGCACCCGTGGCTTACGACGTGTTGGCGAGGGCGATCTTCCATCGGCCAACCGATCCGGTCCGTTGGCCAAACCACTGCGACGGCAGGGTAAGAATGGTCGGAGTGGCCGGACTTGAACCGACGACCCCCTGTCCCCCAGACAGGTGCGCTACCGGGCTGCGCTACACTCCGACGCCGCTAGGGCTCTGGGCTCTTAGCGGTCGCGCCGCGCCGGTGCAACCCCTTCGCGCCACCCCGTCGCGCGCCTGGATCCGGAACCGCTGGCGCTCGCACCGTGCGGCCGCTACGGGGTGCGCGCAGACCCGATATCCGCGAAGGTCCATGACCGACCGACCAATAGCCTTCGATCTCACACGCCTCGTCACGCGCCTGCGCCACGCAAGCCCGTCCGGAATCGATCGCGTCGACCTCGCCTATGCCCGCACCTTCCTGGGCCGGGCCAGGGACGGCGTCGGCGTCGTCTCGACCGCATTCGGACCGCGGATTCTCGATCGGGATCGGGCGCTCGCGATCGTCGAGGCCGTGGCGGCCGGCTGGGTCGAGGACCGGGAGGCGTCCGACGACCCGGTCTATCGCCGATTGGCGGTACGGTGCGGCGATTCCGGTCCCGCGTCCGCACCGGTGGGTGAATCCCCGGCACCGAGGGCCGGCACCGGCGCGCGTCGCCAGATCCAGGCCCGGACGGCGGCCGAGATCGCCCTGCGCGGCCGCCCGGTCGACGCACTCCCCCGGGATGCGCTCTATCTGCACACCTCGCACCTGCGCCTCGATGATCCCCGGCGCTTCGACTGGCTCTACACCCGCCGGGACGTGCGCGCCGCCTTCTTCGTCCATGACCTGATCCCGATCACCCATCCCGAATACGGCCGCGCCGGCGAGGCCGAGCGGCACCGGGCACGCCTGCGCACGATCGGGCGGCACGCCGCCGCCATCCTGGTGAACTCGGCCGATACCGGGCACCGCACCCTCGATCACCTCGCGGCCGAGGGCTTCGGGCGGCCGCCGGTGGCGGTCGGCCATCTCGGCGTCGAGCCGGCCTTCGGCCGCGACGGGCCGCGCTTCGAGCCCGACCGGCCGACCTTCCTGGCCTGCGGCACGATCGAGTCGCGCAAGAACCACCTGCTCCTGTTCCAGATCTGGCGGCACCTGGCCGAGCGCCACGGGGCCGCCACGCCCCGGCTGATCGTGGTCGGGCGGCGCGGCTGGGAGGCCGAGAGCGCCATCGACATGCTGGAGCGGTGCCCGGGCGTGCGCGCCCACACGATCGAGGCGACCGGCCTGTCGACGCACGGCCTCGCCGCCCTGATGCGCAGCTGCACCGCGTTGCTGATGCCGTCCTTCACGGAGGGCTACGGCATCCCGCTGGTGGAGGCTGCGGCCTCCGGGCTGCCGGTGGTGGCCTCCGACATCCCCGTCCACCGGGAGATCGCCGAGGGATTTGCCCTGTTCCGCGATCCCCTCGATGGCCCCGGCTGGATCGCGGCGATCGAGACGTTGTCCGATCCGGCTTCGCCCCTGCGGCGCGACCTCGCCGGACGCCTCACCGGATACCGGCCGCCGACCTGGGCCGCCCATTTCGACGCGGTGGGACCGACCCTCGCGGCGCTCTGACCACCGGCGCGCACGGCGGGGCAACGGCGCCGAGTTGCACGGGTCCGGCCTGACGAATATGAAAAAGCGTCAGTCTGCCAGGCTGATGACTCTCGGGCAGAACGGAGATCCCGCGGATGCAGGTGGTCGACCTCGATCGCGACGCGATCAAGCGCGGGCTTGACGACGGCTCGATGCTGGTCATCGATGTGCGAGAACCTCATGAATACAGCGCCGGGCATATTCCGGGCGCGGTCTCGCACCCGCTGTCCAGCTTCGATCCGCAGGCCGTGGCAGCCCTCGTGGCCGGGGATGGCCGGCAGCCCGTCTTCTCCTGCGCCGCCGGGGTCCGATCCGTCCAGGCGCTGATGGCGGTGCAGCAGGCCGGCCTCGACATCACCCGCCACTACAAGGGTGGCTTCAAGGACTGGTACGGCGCGGGCGAGCCCATCGAGTAGGTCTCCGGATCATCCGGCGCGCTGCACCGCCGTGTGCGCCGGCGCACAAGCAACAGCGCTGCGTGCGGGTTACGGCGCGTCTGCGGCGGAACTATCGTCAAGCTCGGCGCGACCGTCGGTCGGCCCATGGACAGCAGAACCCGATGCGCAGCCGGCTTCCCAGCCTTCTCACCGTGCTCTCCGGACTGGCCGCCGGCCTCGCCGCGGGACCGCTCGCGACGCCGGCCTATGCCCAGGCCCCGGGCGGTCCGCCGCCGAAGGTCACGGTGGCGAAGCCGGTCGTGCGCGAGATCATCGAGCAGGACCAGTATACCGGTCGCTTCGACGCGATCGAATACGTCGAGGTTCGCGCCCGCGTCACCGGATACCTCGAGAAGATCAACTTCGTCGACGGCCAGACGGTGAAGAAGGGCGACGTCCTGTTCGTCATCGACCGCCGCCCCTACAAGGCGGCCCTGGAGCAGGCCCAGGCGGCCCTGGCCTCCGCCAAGGCGCGGCAGACCTTCTCGCAGACGGATCTGGAACGCGCGCAGACCCTCTCGCGCAGCGGCAACATCTCCGAGCAGGTCACCGACCAGCGCCGGCAGGCCTCGCTGACCGCCCAGGCCGATGTCGACAGCGCCCAGGCCGCCCTCAACAACGCCCAGCTGAACTACGACTTCAGCGAGGTGAAGGCGCCGATCAACGGCCGGATCAGCCGGCGGCTCGTCACCGAGGGCAACATCGTCAGCGCCGACCAGACGATGCTGACCACGATCGTCTCCCTCGATCCGATCTATTTCAGCTACACGGTCGACGAGAAGGCGTTCCTCAAATACCAGAACAGCCTCGGCATCGGCATGGGCCAGACCCAGCAGGGCAAGGGCGTGCCGATCCTGATCAGTTTGTCCGGCGAGGCGAAGCCGACCCGCAAGGGCACCCTCGACTTCGTCGACAACCGCGTCGACAACGCCACCGGCACGATCCTGCTGCGGGCGACCGTCCCGAACGCCGACCTGTTCATCAAGCCCGGCCTGTTCGGCATCGTCTCGATGCCGGCGACCAAGCCGTTCCAGGGCATCCTGCTGCCGGACGATGCGGTGTCGGCTAACCAGGACAAGCGGATCGTCTACCTGCTCGGTCCGGAGAACGTCATCCAGCAGAAGGACGTGGTGCTCGGGCCGAAGGTCGACGGCTACCGGGTGATCCAGTCGGGGCTGAAGGGCGACGAGATGGTCGTGGTCAATGGCACCTCGCGGGTGCGGCCAGGCGCGAAGGTGACGCCCGAGACCATCGAGTTGCCGCCGAGCAAGACGTGAGCCGGACCGGCTCGCTGCCACTGCCTCCGCGCGCGCCCTGCGGCGCGCCCCGCACCGACGACGCAGGGCCCCAGCCGGGAGACCGGCGGGCCTCAGAGGTTTGACCGATGCGTTTCGCCCATTTCTTCGTCGACAGACCGATCTTCGCGTCCGTCACGTCGATCATCTTCCTGATCCTCGGCTTCGTGGCCTACGAGAGCCTGCCGGTCTCGCAATACCCGGAGATCGTGCCGCCGACCGTGACGGTGCGCGCCTCCTACCCGGGCGCCAACGCCGAGACCGTGGCGGCGACGATCGCGACGCCGATCGAGCAGGAGGTCAACGGCGTCGACAACATGCTCTACATGACGTCGTTGTCGACCAACGACGGCAACATGCTGCTGACCGTGACCTTCAAGGTCGGCACCAACCTCGATATCGCCAACGTGCTGGTGCAGAACCGGCTCTCGGTGGCTCAGCCGCGCCTGCCGCCGGACGTGCGCAACCTCGGCGTCACCGTGCGCAAGGCCTCGCCCGACCTGATGCTGGTCGTGCATCTGCTCTCGCCGAACAAGACCTACGACCAGAACTACCTCGCCAACTACATCTACCTGAACATCCGCGACGAGCTGCTGCGCCTCGACGGCGTCGGCGACATCACGGTGTTCGGCGGCAGCGAGTATGCGGAGCGGATCTGGGTCGATCCCAACAAGCTCGCCGCCTACGGCCTCTCGGTCACCGACGTCACCACGTCGCTGCAGGAGCAGAACGTGCAGGTGGCGGCGGGCCAGCTGAACGGCCCGCCCGCCGCCAAGGGTGAGGCGTTCCAGCTCGTCGTGCAGTCGCAGGCACGGTTCAAGACGCCCGAGCAATTCGCCGAGGTGATCATCAAGGCGCAGGACGGGCGCTTGGTGCGGGTGAAGGACATCGCCCGCGTCGAGATGGGCCAGAAGGACTACACGACCAACTCGTTCCTCAACGACACGCCCGCGGTCGGCATCGGCGCGTTCCAGCGGCCCGGCACCAACGCCCTCGACGCCGCGGCGTCGGTCAAGAAGGTGATGGAGCAGGTCAAGAAGAACTTCCCGCCGGACGTCGAGTACCGCATCGCCTACAACCCGACCGAGTTCATCGAGGAATCGATCCACGAGGTCTACAAGACCCTGTTCGAGGCGGTCGGCCTCGTGGTCATCGTGGTGCTGGTGTTCCTGCAGAGCTGGCGCACCGCGATCATCCCGGTCATCGCGATCCCCGTCTCGCTCATCGGCACCTTCGCAGCGATGGCGGGATTCGGCTTCTCGCTCAACAACCTGACCCTGTTCGGGCTGGTGCTCGCCATCGGCATCGTGGTCGATGACGCGATCGTGGTGGTGGAGAATGTCGAGCGCAACATGGCCGAGGGGCTCTCCCCCGGCGATGCCGCCCACAAGACCATGGACGAGGTCGGCGGCGCGGTCATCGCGATCGCGCTGGTGCTCGCCGCGGTGTTCGTGCCGACCGCGTTCATCCCCGGCATCTCGGGCCAGTTCTACAAGCAGTTCGCGCTGACCATCGCGGCCTCGACGCTGATCTCGGCCTTCAACTCGCTGACCCTGTCGCCGGCCCTCTGCAAGCTGCTGCTGGTGCCGCATCACGCCCGGAAGGAGCCGAAGTTCTTCCTGACGCGGTTCGTGAACTGGCTGGCCAACGGCTTCAACCGCGCCTTCGACGCCACGTCGAACGCCTACGGCCGGACCATCCGGGTGCTCACCGGCGGGATCGTGGGCCTGGGCGTGATGTTGCTGATCTACGCCGCGGTGATCGCCGGCACGCTCCACCTCGCGCAGACGACGCCCACGGGCTTCATCCCGGACCAGGACCAGGGCTACCTGATCGGGGTGGTCCAGCTGCCCTCCGGCGCCTCCCTCGACCGCACGACCGACGTGATCCTGCGCGCCGCCAAGCAGGCCCGCACGGTCGACGGCGTGGCCAACGCGGTGATCATCGCGGGCTTCGACGGCGCGACCTTCACCAACACCACCAATGCCGGCGTGATGTTCCTGACGCTCAAGGGCGCGAAGGAGCGTGCCACGACCGGCCGGAGCGCCGCGGCGATCACCGGCGACGTGCTGAAGGCCACCTCCGACATCCAGGAGGCCCGGGTGATCGTGATCCCGCCGCCGCCGGTCCGCGGCCTCGGCAACGGCGGCGGCTTCAAGATGCAGATCGAGAGCCGCCAATCGTCGGAGATCGGACCGCTGATGGCCGCCGCCGGCGCGGTGATCGGTCAGGCCAACCAGAGCGCGGACGTGCAGCGCGTCTTCACGACCTTCGACAACTCGACGCCGCAGCTCTTCCTCGACATCGACCGCACCATCGCGCGGATGCTGAACGTTCCGCTGGCCAACGTGTTTTCGTCGGTCCAGGCGGATCTCGGCGGCACCTACGTCAACGACTTCAACACGCTGGGCCGCATCTACCAGGTGCGTCTGCAGGGCGACGCCGCCTTCCGCACCTCGGTGCAGGACATCTCGCAGATCAAGGTGCGCTCCTCCACCGGCGCGCTGGTGCCGATGGGAACGCTCGCCTCGGTGCGGGACGTGACCGGGCCGCAGATCGTGCAGCGCTTCAACCTGTACTACTCGGTCCCGGTCCAGGGCGTGGCCAAGCCCGGCATCTCGACCGGGCAGGCGCTCACCGCCATGGAGGAGATCGCCAAGAAGAACCTGCCGGACGGCTACTCCTACGACTGGACCGAGATCGCCTATCAGCAGAAGGCGGCGAGCGGCACGGCCGGCGCTGTCTTCGCGCTGGGCGTGCTGCTGGTCTTCCTCGTGCTGGCCGCGCAGTACGAATCCTGGGCGCTGCCGCTGGCGATCCTGCTGGTTGTGCCGACCGGGGTGCTCGCAGCGCTCGCGGGCGTGCAGCTCCGGGGGCAGGACAACAACATCCTGACCCAGATCGGCCTGATCGTGCTCATCGGCCTGGCGGCCAAGAACGCGATCCTGATCGTGGAATTCGCGCACGACATCGAGCAGCGGGAGCGCCGCGGCCCGGTCGAGGCGGCGGTGGAGGCGTGTCGCCTGCGCCTGCGCCCGATCCTGATGACCGCCTTCGCGTTCATCCTCGGCACGCTGCCGCTGGTAATCGCCACCGGCCCCGGCGCCGAGATGCGCCAGGCCCTCGGGACCGCGGTGTTCTTCGGGATGATCGGCGCGACCTTCTTCGGCCTGTTCCTGACGCCGGTCTTCTACGTGGTGATCCGCCGCTTCTCCCTCTGGCTCGGCCGGTTCCGCAAGAAGCATAGTCCCGGCGACCACGGGGACGCGACGCCCGCCCACGGCTGAGGCACCGCTCCGCGTCCGGGAAGCCGCGTTCGATCCGGGTGGATCGGGCGCGGCTTTCGCGCGACGGGGGGCCGGGCGCCGTGTAGAGGCTTGCGGCATGCACGCCCTCGGCCGCCTGTTCCTCGGGGCCTTCGCCCTCGTCTTCGCCGTTCCGGCAGGCTTCACCGTTCTGGTGTTGGCCCTCCTCCTCGATCCGGCCGCACAGGCCTGGCTGACCGGTGGCGCGCTCGCCGGCCTCGACATGGCCCTGTCCGATCTCTCGGCCGGGTTGCCGCCGGAGGGCCTCGCCCTGTTCGTCGTCGGCCTCGCCCAGGCGCTGTTCGTCCTGCTGGTCGTGCCGCCGGCGTTGATCGGGCTCTGCGGCGAGGTCTTCGGTCGGCGGGGCTTGCTCTGGTACGGCGTCGGCTGCGGCGCGCTGACCGCCGCCCTCCCCTGGCTCACCCGCGGCGCCCTCCGCTCCGGCCGGGATCCGGGCCTCCTGGCCGCCGAAGCGCGGCTGACCCTGATCCTGTTCGTGGTCGGCGCGAATGCCGGTCTGGTCTACTGGCTAATCGCCGGCCGCGGCGCCGGCCTGACCCGGGACGACCGGCCCGCCGGATGAGGGTTTCGCGGGTCCAGGGCAAAGCCCTGCCAATCGTCAGGGCTTTGCCCTGACAACCCACCAAAGGGCTCGCCCCCTTTGATAACCTGGATTGGCCGCGGGTGCCCGGGCGCGCTACAGGGAAGCCGCCACGCCCCGGATTCCGATGCTCGCCCTGCGCTCCCTCGCCTTCAACATCTGCTTCTACACCGCCACGACGGTCCTGGCGCTGATCGGCCTGCCGACGCTGATCTCCGGGCGGGCGGTGATTCGGCTGGCGCGCCTGTGGGGCCGGATCACCCTCTGGCTGCTGGAGACGGTCGCCGGGACCCGGGTCGAGTTCCGCGGGCTGGAGAACATCCCGCCGGGGCCGCTGCTCGTGGCCGCCAAGCACCAGTCGGCGCTGGAGACCCTGGCGCTCTGCACGGTGCTGCCGAACTTCGCCTACATCCTGAAGCGCGAGTTGCTCTTCATCCCGTTGATCGGCTGGTACCTGTCCCGCAGCGGCATGGTGGCGATCGACCGGTCGAAGGGCACGCGGGCCATGAGCCTGATGAATGCCGCCGCCCTGGAGGCGATTCGCCAGGGCCGCCAGCTGATCATCTTCCCGGAGGGCACCCGCCGTCCGGTCGGGGCGCCGCCGGCCTACAAGCAGGGCTTGTCGCATCTCTACGCCGCGCTGCAGGTGCCCTGCCTGCCGGTCGCGCTGAACACCGGCCTGTTCTGGTCGCGCAACAGCCTCGTCCGCCGGCCCGGGACCGCAATCATCGAATTCCTCCCGACGATCCCACCCGGTCTGCCGCGGCAGGCGTTCCAGACCCTGGCGCAGGAGCGCCTCGAGACCGCCTCGAACGCCCTGGTGGATGGCGGGCTCCAGGGTCTCGCGGCGGCCGGGCAGTCCGTGCCGGCCGACGAGGCACCGGCGGCGGCCGCACCCCGCCGCTGACCCGGTCTGCGGCGTCGCCTGCCCGGCGCTCCGGCTTGTGGATAACGGGTATCGTCCCCACATCCTGCCTTAGGAACGTCGCCCTTGACGGCTGTGGATATCACGCGCTAGGTTGGAACAAATGGCGAACAAAAGAGCCCTGTCCTGGTCGGCCGCGCTCCGCGACCTGAAGGACGATCGCACCCGGAGGCAGGATGTGCGCGAAGAACGTCTCAAGACGAATGCGGGCCTGCGCGGCGCGCCGGCGCTTCCGCTCTCGGCTTGGCGCGGCCGCTCCGGCCGGCGCTACGTGGTCGGAGTCCATCCGGCCGGCGGCTTCGATGCCGACGAGATGGCGGAGGCCGTGGTGATCGCCGTGCGGCGCGACGGTTCCGGCATCGCCGAGATGGTTTCGGTCGCGACCTCGAAGGAGAGTCCGCGCGACCATCTCCGCCGGACCTGGCTGGACCGTGTTCGCCGCGGTGGCGCCACCGAGATGCACGTTCACCGCCTCGCCGATACCGAGGCCGAGCGGATGGCGATCGTGGACGATCTGAAGGTCGATACGGTGGAGCCGGCTCAGGTTTGAGCGAACGGATGGCGGCCCGTCCCATGCGGTTCGAACCGGTCAACGGTCGACCCGCATCGCGGCCGCCCCAGTTTCGCCCCTTGCGTGGCCTCATGGCGAGGTTGCGATGTCCCTGACGGGATGATGCGGGAGCGGAACGCATGGTGCAGGATCGGACCCAGCCGGAACGTACGGCGCAGACGTCTCCACGCGGGGACAGGCGTCGCTCGCGGCTCGGGCTGTTCCTTCCCTACATCCTCCTGGCCATCGTGGTGGTCGCGTGGTCGATCGGCTGGTTCTGGATCCGCGGCCGGGCGGCCAGCGAGATCGACGGCTGGATGGCACGGGAGGCGGCCGCGGGCCGCACCTGGACCTGCGCCGACCGGACACTTACCGGATACCCCTTCCGCATCGAACTGCGCTGCAGCGCCGTGACCCTGGAGCGCTCGGACGGCCGTTTCCGCCTCGGGCCGACCACCGCGGTCGCGCAGATCTATCAGCCGCGTCTCGTGGTGTTCGAGAGCGCCGGCCCGTTCCATGTCGAGCAGGGCGCCCTGACCGGCGATGCCTCCTGGCGCGCCCTCCAGGGCAGCTTTCACGGCGCCTCGGACGGCTTCACCCGCGCCTCGGTCGTGCTGAATGAGCCCAAGGTCACCGTCACCGGCTCGGAAGCCGGACCGATCGCCGTCTCGGGCCAGCATCTGGAACTGCATGCCCGGCCCGATCCCGGCCGCTACGCCTCCGACGGCGCCGTGGATGTCAGCCTGCGCCTGACCCGGGCGGATGTCCCACAGCTCGACGCCCTGACCGGTACCGAGGATCCGACCGATCTCGCCCTCGACGTGACCCTGTCCCAGGCCACCGTCCTGCGGACCGGGCCGGTCCCGCGGGAGCTGGAGCGCTGGCGCCAGGCCGGTGGAACCCTGGACATCGCCGGGCTCTCCCTGGCGAAGGGCCAGCAGCGCGTCCAGGCGAAGGGTACGCTCGCCCTCGACGCGGCCCACCGGCCGGCCGGTCAGCTCGCTCTGCGGGCGGCGGGAATTGATGCGCTCGTCGGCAGCATCGTCGGGCAGCGCTTCGGCTCGGACCGCGGCGCGCTGGTGGGCCAGCTCGTCGGCGGCCTTCTCGGGCTGAGCCGACGCCCGCCGCCGGATGCGCCGGCCGACGCGACGCCGCTGAAGGATCTGCCGCCGCTGCGGCTGACCGACGGCAAGGTCGTGTTCAGCGGCTTCCCGATCCCGAACGTCTATCTGCCGGCGCTGTACTGAGGGCCTGACGGCACGCAGACCATTCAAACCTGGCGCCCAATGCATGCGCCCGGCTGCCGGATCGGCTAGAGGACACCCATGGCCGCCGTGACCGTTCCCACAGCCCGCATCAAGATCTGCGGGCTCAGCACCGACGACACCCTCGACGCCGCCCTGGCGCTCGGGGTGGACTGGATCGGCCTCGTGCATTTCCCGCGCAGCCCGCGCCATGTGGATTTCGCGCGGGCTGCCGGCCTGTCGCGCCGGGCGAAGGGCCGGGCTGAGCGCGTCGTCCTGCTGGTCGATCCGGACGACGCCCTGCTCGCCGCCGCGGTCGAGGCGGTCGATCCCGATCTGATTCAGCTGCACGGGCGGGAGAACCCCGAGCGCGTGGCTGCGATCCGCACCCGGACGGGCCGGCCGGTGATGAAGGCGCTCGGCCTTGCGGCCCCGTCGGATCTCGCGCCGCTCGCGGCCTACGCGGCGGTCGCGGACCGCCTCCTCCTCGACGCCAAGGCGCCGGCGGACGCGGCCCTGCCCGGCGGCAACGGTCGCAGGTTCGACTGGACGATCCTCGCCGATCGCGACCTGCCGGCGGGCACGATGCTGTCAGGGGGGCTCGACCCGGCCAACGTCGCCGAAGCCCTCGCGCGGACGCGGCTCGGCGCCGTCGATGTCTCGTCCGGGGTGGAATCGGCGCCCGGCCTCAAGGATCCGGACCGGATCGCGGCCTTTGTGGCGGCCGTGCGCGGCGCGCGCTGAGCCTACCGCGGGGCCGGCAGGGCCGTCCGGCCGGTATTCGGAACGGTGTAGGGACCGGGCACCTCGCTCTCCGGCGCATAGGCGCGCAGCCGCGTCGCCTCACGCTCGTAACGCACGGCCTCCCGGCGGTGGTAGCGGGCCCGCGCCCGGGTCTTGCCCTGGCCGAGCCATGTGAAGATGCCGCCGACGATGATGCCCAGCGCCACCGCGCCGAACAGGATCGCGTAGAGCGGCAGGTTCACGCTGAAGACTGGCGCCTCGACGTTGAATGGATCGAAGGAGAGCTGAACCGGTGCGCGGTTGGCCACTGCCAGCAGGATCACCACGGCGGCGATCGGCAGCAGCACGAGGCTCTTCAGGAAACGGATCATCGCGCTGACGGCTCCTTTATTCTGCGGCCGAGGCGGTTTCGCCGATGCCGGCCGCATTGAGGCGCTGGCGCATCTCCTTGCCGGTCTTGAACACGGGGATCGCCTTCTCGGACACGGCAACGGCGGCACCCGTGCGCGGGTTGCGTCCCCGGCGCGCCTCCCGGCGCTTGACCGAGAACGCACCGAACCCGCGCAGCTCGACCCGGTCGCCGCGGGCGAGCGCATCGGAAATGGTGTCGAGGATCGCGTTGACCAGGATCTCCACGTCACGCTGGTAGAGATGCGGGTTCTGCTCGGCGATCTTGAGGACGAGCTCCGACTTGATCATGGCGTCCGGTCTTCTCGAAGGATCGGGGCGGGCTTCGGGTGCGGAGGATCAGGGTTCCGGCCGCCAGAGGGCGAGGAGCCCTCCGCGGGCGGCCTGCGCCTCGGCGCCGACCGTCCGGAGCCGCGCGGCGAGCCCGTCGAGGCCCAGCAGATCCGCTCCGATGCCGGCGGCGGACCAGAGCGAGAAATCGCTCTCCGACCGGGGCTTCCAATCCTTGACCGGGAGATCCTTCGTCACCCCGCGGGCGTTCTCCAGCCAAGCCACCGCCTGACGCTCGCTGCCAAGCTCATCCACGAGCTTCAGGGGTACGCTCTGCCGCCCGCTGAACACCCGGCCGTCCGAGACCGTCGCGAGCTGGGCAGGATCCATGCCCCGGCGCTCGGCCACCAACCCCTTGAACCACGCGTAGGTGTCGCTCACCACGGCCGCCAGGGCGGCGCGGGCCTCCGGTGAGGTCGGCGTGAAGCCCGAGGGCTCGGCCTTGAGCGGCGAGGACTTCACGGACTCGACCTTGACGCCGACCTTGTCGAGCAGGCCCGACACGTCCGGGTACTGGAACAGCACGCCGATGGAGCCGACGAGGCTCGTCTCGCGCGCCACGATATGGTCGGCCGCGATGGCGGTGATGTAGGCCCCCGAGGCCGCCGTGCCGTCCACGAAGGCCACGATCGGCTTCTTGGCGGCGAGCGCGCGCAGGTTGCGGAAGATTTCCTCCGAGCCCGTGGTCGTGCCGCCCGGCGAGTTGATCGAGACGATCACGGCCTTCACGGCATCGGCGTCGCCGACCCGCTTCATCAGCTTCGCGGTCGCCTCGCTGCCGGCGATGAAGCCGGAGACCGAGATGCGGGCGATCTGGGGCTGAACGGCGAAGCCGCCCTCCGCGCCGGTGCGGAGGCGGTAGCCGAGGGCGCCGACCGCCACGATCAGGCCGCCGATGCCGAGCACGCGCCACAGGGAGAGCCTGCGGCGGAGGCGCCGCCGGTCGATCAGCAGTTCGGCGTCGGCTGCCATGCTGTGCCTTCCCTGAAGCCCCCGGCCCGGCCCCCGCGAGGGGTGCGGGAGCCACGTCCCGCGCCGGGCAAGTCCTTGGTTTCGTTCGGCTCGCCCGGCCAGAACCGGGTGAGGCCGGTGTTCTAAGCATTTACCGCGGGCGTGGATACGGGGCGGGCGAAGAAAATGATCGCATTGTCCGCCGCCCGCGTCCGCGCCCCCCTCGCGGTCGCCGGCCAGCCGACGGGATCAACCTGGAATGGGTGCCCGTCGACAAAGAAAAACCCGCGCCGGACGCCTGTCCTGCGCGGGTTCTGATGGCGGGCCGCCCGGACGAGCCGGGCGGCGGATCGCGTCTTACTCGTCGTCGGAGCGCTTCTTGTTGAAGGCCGCGCCGAGGATGTCGCCGAGCGAGGCGCCCGAATCGGCGGAGCCGAACTGGGCCATCGCCTCCTTCTCCTCGGCCACTTCCAGGGCCTTGATCGAGACCTGCACGCGGCGGGCCTTCCGGTCGAACTGCACGACGCGGGCGTCGAACTTCTCGCCGGTGGCGAAGCGCTCGGGACGCTGGTCGCCGCGGTCGCGGGCGAGCTCGGCCCGGCGGACGAAGGTCTGCATGTCGGTGTCGACGATCTTCACCTCGACGCCTGAATCCTTCACCTCGACGACCTCGCAGGTGACGATCTGGCCCTTCTTGATCTCGCCGGCCTCGGCGAAGGGATCACCGCCGAGCTGCTTCACGCCCAGCGAGATCCGCTCCTTCTCGACATCGACGTCGAGAACCTGGGCGCGGACCATGTCGCCCTTCTTGAACTCCTCGATGACCTGCTCGCCGGGACGGTTCCAGTCGAGATCCGACAGGTGGACCATGCCGTCGACATCGCCCTCGAGGCCGATGAACAGGCCGAACTCGGTCTTGTTCTTGACCTCGCCCTCGACCTCGGAACCGACCGGGTGCTTCTCGGCGAAGGCCTCCCAGGGGTTCTGCAGGGTCTGCTTGAGGCCCAGCGAGATGCGGCGCTTGACCGGATCGACCTCCAGGATCTGAACCTCGACCTCCTGGGAGGTGGAGACGATCTTGCCCGGATGGACGTTCTTCTTGGTCCAGCTCATCTCGGAGACGTGGATCAGGCCCTCGATCCCCGGCTCCAGCTCCACGAAGGCGCCGTAGTCGGTGATGTTGGTCACGCGGCCCTTGAGCTTGGCGCCCTCGGGGTAGCGGGCGGCGATGCCCTCCCACGGATCGGCCAGCAGCTGCTTGATGCCGAGCGAGATGCGGTGCGTCTCGTGGTTGATCTTGATGATCTTGACCTTCACGGTCTGACCGATCGTGACGACCTCGGACGGATGGTTCACGCGGCGCCACGCCATGTCGGTGACGTGCAGCAGGCCGTCGATCCCGCCGAGGTCGACGAAGGCGCCGTACTCGGTGATGTTCTTGACGACGCCGTCGATGACCTGACCTTCCTCGAGGTTGGCCACCAGCTCCGAGCGCTGCTCGGCGCGGCTCTCCTCGAGCACGGTCCGGCGCGACACGACGATGTTGCCGCGGCGGCGATCCATCTTGAGGATCTGGAAGGGCTGCGGGGTGCCGAGCAGCGGGGTGACGTCGCGGACCGGACGGATATCGACCTGCGAGCGCGGCAGGAACGCCACGGCGCCGTCGAGGTCGACCGTGTAGCCGCCCTTCACCTGGTTGAAGATGGTGCCGATCACCCGGTCGTTGTTCTCGAACGACTTCTCGAGCTTGACCCAGCTCTCCTCGCGGCGCGCCTTGTCGCGCGAGATGACGGCCTCGCCGAGCGCGTTCTCGATCCGGTCAACATAGACCTCGACCTCGTCGCCGACCTTCAGCTCGCCCTCGCGGCCGGGACCGGTGAATTCCTTGAGTGCGACACGGCCTTCCGTCTTGGCGCCGATGTCGATGACGGCCACGTCCTTCTCGATCGCGACGACGCGACCCTTGACGACGGAGCCTTCGGTGATCTCGTGTTCGAGGAAGCTCTCCTCGAGGAGGGCGGCGAAATCGTCGCGGCTCGGGCTGTGCCCCAGAGCGGTACCTGCGGTCATTCCATCTCCTGAACGGCCTCCCTCGGAGACCTGTTGCGCCGGCGGCTCGCGTTGCAAGCACCCCTGTCCGCCGCGGCCGCTCCCTGTGGTTTCGGGAGAGGCGACCGGATCCCGTGAGAACCGGCTTGCCGACGCGTCGATACGGATGACGAGGGCGATCCGTCCGAACGGCTCGGCGGGCGCGCCAGAAGACGAGCGCGCGAGAGCGGGTCCGGAAGACCCGGGTCCCTTACAGCAACACCACCGGGAGTTCAACCGAACGGGCCGAAGCGCGGGAGACAGGCTGAACGCGCCGTTCGAGGCTTGCCCGCCGGGACGGGAGCGCTGTACGTCTGCCCCTCGACGGGAGACCGTGTCGGACGCGGAACGCGACCGGGGGTTAGGGTCGATGCCGGCACAGTTCGGGCGAAAGCGGACCATGGCGGGACGGGGAACAGGTTGCGTCGACGGCGCTCAGAATCCCGGGCCGCGCTGCCCGGTCGGATCGACCGATGCCTGATCGCGCGATGCCGACAGCCTATGGAACGCCCCTGGAACTCCTGGCCCGGAAGCTCGACAGCTGCGCGCACCTGACCGATTCCGAGCGCGCCGCGATCCTCGGCCTGTCGCACACGGTTCGGACGATGCCGGCACGGCACGACATCGTCCGGTTCGGGCAGCATTCGACCCAATGCTGCCTCGTTCTCCAGGGCTGGGTCTCGCGCTACGCCGCCCTGGCAGAGGGCGAACGGCAGATCCTGTCGTTCTACATCGCCGGCGACATGCCGGATCTGCAGAGCCTGCACCTGCACCGGATGGATCATCACCTCGCCACGCTCACGGCCTGCACGCTCGCGTTCATCAGCCACGATGAGCTTCGTCGCGTCTTCGAGCGCCATCCGAGCCTGATCGGCATCCTGTGGCGGGACACGATGATCGACGCCGCCCACTACCGGGAACGGATCACGAGCCTCGGTCGGCGACAGGCGCTAGGTCGCGTGGCCCACCTGTTCTGCGAGCTGTATCTTCGCCAGCGCACCATGGGGCTGACCAGCGGCCTGAGCTGTCCCCTGGCGCCGAAGCAGGCGGAACTGGCCGACGCCTTGGGGCTCACCAGCGTCCACCTGAACCGGGTTCTGCGCACGCTCCGGACGCGCGGCCTCGTCACGCTGGCCGGCGGCGTCCTCACGATCGAGGATTGGGATGAGCTGGTGGCGGTGGCCGAGTTCGACCCGACCTTCCTGCACCAGTCCATCGATCAGGCGGCCCCGGCGCGCGAGACGGTCGAGCCGGCCTGACGCGGGTCGAGGGCGACCCTCAGGCCGCCCGCGCCAGGGCGTCCGCCGTCCCCTCGATCGCGTCGGTATGGACGTCGAAACGCGCCAGGAGTGCCGTGCCGAAGCTGGTGGTCAGGGCGCAATCGGTGGCATCGCGTCCGCGGGCCATGACGATGCGGCCGATCCGCGGGCGGTTGTGCCGGGCGTCGAACGTGTACCAGCGCGGGCCGGACGGGCCGTCGAGATAGACCTCGAACCACGCGGAGAAGTCCATCGGCGCCGGGTCCTTCGGCACGCCGATGTCGCCGAGGTAGCCGGTGGCGTAGCGGGCCGGGATGTTCATGCACCGGCAGAACGCGATGGCCAGATGGGCGAAGTCGCGGCAGACGCCCTCGCGTTGCATGAAGCCGTCATGGGCGGTGCGGGTGGCGTCGGCGCGCTGGTAGTCGAAGCGCAGGCGCTCGTGGGTGTAGTCGACGATGGCCTGGACGCGGGCCCAGCCCTCGGGCGTGGAGCCGAACAGCGACCACGCGGTCTGCGAGAGCTTGTCGGTGTCGCAGTAGCGCGAGCCGAGCAGGAACATCAGCACATCGTCGGGCAGGTCCTGCACCGGGATCTGGCGCGCCGTGGGCTCGACCACGTCCGGCTCGCCGGAATCCGCCACCGTGAAATCCGCCGTCATCGTGATCCGGCCGCCGGGCGCGACGAGGCGCGTGCACACGTTCCCGAACGCATCGCGGTGCTGATGGGCGGGCACCGGCGGATCGAAGGTGACGACCTCGGGGGTGATCAGGTCGTCCTGCCGCTCGGGGCGCACGTTCAGGAGCAGGGTCATCGGCGTCGGGCCGAACGTGTCGAAGCTGATCGTGAAGCCGGTACGGATGTGCATAGGCGTGGACCGTATTGAGCATCGGCGCGGCGCCGAGCAGGACCAAGAACAGTATAGAGCCCTAGAAAGCTCCAGCACCCGACCGGTTCCGGAAATCAGTGCTGTTTCGGGCGTCGGAGTGCCCGAATGTTCGGCAGGCCGGCGCAGCCGCAGAGCGCGGACTCGGGCGTTCCGAGAGCCGGCGCACGCGCGGCAGCCGTGCCGCCATCCGTGTTGCATCGCACCGAACGGCCTCGTATCCGTGCCGTGCAGCCCCCTGGGGCGGCGGCGGCGCGGCTGCCGCGACCCATCGCCGAACGATCGATCCCGATGACACCCGACAAGCTCTCCCTGCCCAAGGACAAGATCCGGGTCCTGCTGCTCGAAGGCATCAACGACAGCGCCGTGGCGCTGATGCAGGCCGCCGGCTACACGAACCTGACCCGGCTGCCGAAGGCGCTGGACCGGGAGGCCCTGCACGAGGCGCTGCAGGGCGTGCACATGGTGGGCATCCGCTCGCGCACGCAGCTCGACGCGGCGGCGTTCGAGGCGGCGGACCGCCTGCTGGCGGTGGGCTGCTTCTCGGTCGGCACGAATCAGGTCGATCTGGAGGCGGCGCGCCACCGCGGCATCCCGGTGTTCAACGCGCCCTTCTCGAATACCCGCTCGGTGGCGGAGCTGACGATCGGCGAGATCGTGATGCTGCTGCGCCGGATCGTGCCGCGCTCGGTCGGCGCCCATGCGGGCCGCTGGGACAAGTCGGCGGTGGGCTCCCTGGAGGTGCGCGGCAAGACGCTCGGCATCGTCGGCTACGGCAATATCGGCACGCAGCTTTCGACGCTCGCCGAGGCCATGGGCATGCGGGTGCTGTTCTACGACCACACCGACAAGCTGCGCCACGGCAACACCGAGCCGACCAAGTCGCTGCACGAGCTCCTGGCCCAGAGCGACGTGGTCTCGCTGCACGTGCCGGAGACCGACACCACCGCCAATATGATCGGCGCGGCCGAGATCCGCGCGATGAAGCCCGGGGCCTTCCTGATCAACAACGCCCGGGGCACGGTGGTGGACCTCGACGCGCTGGCGCAGGCGCTCCGCGACGGCCACCTGAAGGGCGCGGCGATCGACGTCTTCCCGGTGGAGCCGGGCTCCAACACGGAATCCTTCGTGAGCCCGCTCCAGGGCATCGAGAACGTGATCCTGACGCCGCATATCGGCGGCTCGACCGAGGAGGCGCAGGAGCGCATCGGCTCCGAGGTGGCACGCAAGCTCGTCGACTACTCGGACATCGGGTCGACGGTGGGCGCCGTGAACTTCCCGCAGGTGCAGCTCCCCGCCCGCCCCACCGGCACGCGCTTCATCCATGTCCAGCGCAACCTGCCCGGGATGCTGGGCCGGCTGAACGACGTGTTCTCCCGCGGGCACGTCAACATCGCCGCGCAGTTCTACCAGACCGATGGCGAGGTCGGTTACGTGGTTCTCGAGACCGATGCCACCGACGCGGATGCCGAGTCGCTGCTGGCGGAGATCCGGGCGATCCCCGGCACGATCCGGGCCCGTCTGCTCTACGAGCGACGCTGAGGGCGGTTGTCCACCGCCGTCGCTGCGATCGGCACCGCGCGGATGAACGCTCTACCGTGTTGCAGCGTTCGTCTTGCGCGGCCACGCTGGCCGCTGTTCAAGTGAAACACGGCCGATACTGATCGAGCGGTCGTCCGGCGGAGGGTTTGCGGTGACGAAGCGTGTTTGGTGCGCCTGGGCCGGCATCGGGCTCGCTCTCGCGGGCTTGGCCTCGGTCCCCTCCCCCGCATCGGCCGATTGCCTGCGCCGGGTCTACAACCGGTCGAGCCTCGTCCTCGTGGCGCGTCAGGACGGCGGGCCGCCGGCCGTGCTGCTCCCGGGCCAGTCCGTGGCGATGCGGCTGTCGCGGCCGGGTCAGATCAACCTCGCCGCCTATTGCGGCATTCCGCAGGCCGGCGCTTCGCCCGTCGAGCAGCGGACCTTCGATTACGAAGCGGTGCTCGACCGCTGCTTCGTGCGGTTCGGGGGCGATCTCTTCGTCCCGCAGCTCGGACGCGGCTTCATCGGCCTTCAGGAGACGGCGCCCTTCACGGTCAACAACCCGCAGCAGGGGGACATCATCCTGGGACCGGCTGCGCAGCCGGCCTGTGCCGTGCCCGGTACGGTTCTCGATCGCCGCGGCTGAGTGGCCGAGCCCGAGCGTCAGAGGTAGTGGCGGAACACCACGCCACTCTCCTCGACCGAACCGGAGGACGGGGGCGTCGCTGGCCCGATGATCGGGCTGAGCAGGCGCAGGCCGATCAAACCGAGGGCGGCCAGCACCGGAGCGACGAAGCGGAATGGGCGAACCAGCATGAGCGCCTCCGTGGCGGGCTCATGGGCCACAGGACGTGTCCCGTGTGCAGCCCTGGCACGCAGATGAAGCATCGCATGGTGGCCCCGCGATCGAGGTGCAAAAGCGCACATGCGTTGCAGCGGGGCTTGCGGCCGAGCCGGTCGGCCGCGCGCATCGGCTGTCCACGTTACGGAGCGCCCTTTGCGTCGACGGCATCGCTGGCGTGTCCGGCTGCGCCCTCCTATGCTGCCCCTGGGGAGAGCCGTCCGTGACGCACGGCAGGATGAGCGGCACGGGCCGTAGACGCGCTCTCCCGTGAATCGATGGCGTGAGCGAGGACGCGCGTATGCTGAATCAGACGGGTAGTTCGATCCTGCGGGGCGATCTCGGTGTCGAGGAGACGATCGAGTCCGACAACATCGTCCGGTGGGACGGCGAGAGGCTCTACGTCGAGCAGGATGTCTTCCACAACGGCCAGCTGGTTCACCGCAAGTACCGTCGCACCGTGACCGAACCGGTGGCCCGGGCGCTCTGGACGATCATCAACCGCGCCAAGCAGTAATCCACGCCCGCTGCGTCAGGCGGCCACCGCGGCCGGCGCCTCGACGAGGGCGAGCTGCGGCGGGGCCGGGAGTTCGAGCCGGTCGTGCGCGTTGTCGAAGGCCGCCCGGATCGTCGCGGTGGCGTCCTCGACGGCGACCAGTACGGCCAGCTTCTGGGCGCTCGCCCGATCGGCGAGGCCGCGGGCGGCCGCGACCAGGGACTGCTCCAGGGTCAGCAGCTCGGCTTCCGCATCCTGCCCGGCCTTTCGGGTCGCGACGGCCAAGCGGTCGAGGACGGCTTGGAGGGCATGACGCAAGACAAGCGTCCGCACGCGCTCCTGCAGGAGCGCCCGTTCGTCGATCTTCATCGGAGTCAATCCGTGTTCCGGGAGCACGGTTAAGGTCTCATAATTCGGCTGGGCGTGCAGCCACCTTTTTGCAACAGCGAAAACGGGTCTGCCGTCGCAGCGGTACTTGCTGCCGCGTCCTGTCTTCGGGGGCGCACCTGACGGGCTCGGGGCCTCGTCAGTAAGGCGTTCCGCGCCGGCGGCGTTCGCCGAGAGCTTCCGCGTACCATGTCAGCTCGTCGAGGAAGCGCGCCGCGGACGCTTCGAGCCGCGGCGCGCTCGGCGCCCCGTCCTCCGCGATGGCATCCTGCAGCCGGGGGATCGGCAGGAGCGAGGGAATGCTGGGCATGCCCATTTCCGCGAGCATCGCCCGCAGCGGCATCGCGGCCCGGACGCCGCCGAATTGCCCGGCGGAGTAGCAGCAGATCGCCGAAGGCCGCCAGTAATACTCCTCCAGGAAGTGATCGAGCGTGTTCGAGAGCGCCGGCGGGACGCCGTGATTGTACTCGGCCGTAACCATCACGAACGCATCGGAGCGCCGGTAGAGCACCGCCAGTTGCTCCAGGGTGTTGGGCGCGGTGCCGGCCGGATATTCCTTATACATCCGGTCCAGGAGCGGAAGCTTCAGCTCGGCCGGATCGACCAGAGGAGCCTCATGGCCGCGCGCTTCGAGCTGTGCGATCAGGAAGCGCGCCGCCCGGATGCCGATACGGTCGCGCCGGACGCTGCCGAGGATCACGGGCACGGTCAGGGACATGGCGGCCTCCACACAGGCTGATCATGCCAGGGAAGGCGGCGCTGCTCCAGAGACGTTCGGCCGTCGGGCGGCTCAGGCCTTCGATGAGCTCGTCAGCGCGGCGGCTGCGACGCCGACGGGGCCGCCGGTGGCATAGGCGGCGATCGCCTTGGTCATCTGCTGGAACAGCGCCTGCAGGCCATCGCCCACATCGGTGCCCGCGGAAGATCCGGTCGCGGCCGCGTCCGTGCTCGCGGACGCACCCGCCTCCGTCGCGCTGGCCGACGATCCGGCCTGCGCGGTCTCGGCATCCGGCTCCGGCACCCGGGCATGGTGGCCGTGATGGTGATGGACGGGGGCCGAACCGGTCGCGGCCTGGCCCGCATCGTTGGGGCCGGAGGAGGTCGCGTCCTCCGAGTCCGCGGCCGAGGTGACGCCGGTCTGCAGGCCCATCTGGCTGAAATCGGATTGCAGCTGGAGGAGCGACGCCATCAGGTCGCTGGACAGGGCCGGGCTCGCGGCGCTCGTCGATTGCGGTGCGGATCCGGTGGCCTGCGTGGTCCCGGCATCCTGGCTCGCCGTGCTGAAGCCGCTGGCGTCGATCGGCTGGATGCTGGCGGCACGTGCCTGCCGCAGGGCGCCGACGAGATCCTGCCTGAGACTCGTTCCCGATACCGCATTCACCGACATGATCAGCCCTCGAACTCTTGCCGGGGTTCTGGCAGGCACGGGGCGTTCCAGAAATTCGCTTTGCATTTCAAGGACCCGTCCGGGTGGGAGGCCGGCAGGATCGGCCGCGCGGCAAATCCTGCCGGGGCGGCTGGCCCGTACGGGACCGACCGGGGCTACAGACCGGGGGTGGGCGAGGAACACCGGGAGCACGACGTTCGGCAGCGCGCGGAGCCGTACCAGGACGTCGGGTGCCCGCCGCAAGCTCGGAGCGGTATCGGCTCGACCCGCACACCCCAACCCCTGCGACGTTGCGTCAGGGCCCGCACGGCCAATCGCGTTGTGGTGCCGGCGTTACAAGCTGATCTGAAGAACTGCCACCGTTTGACGCTCATATTGATGTCGACGGTCTAAATAGAACGCAATGTTGTTGCGCTCTGCTCCCAATCAAACGGGCCAAAGATCGTGAAGCTTTGCAGGAAAGGCTTCGCCCGGAACGATGCGGCCGGCTCCGGGTTTGCCTTTCACTCGAACGTCACGCCCAGACGGGGATCCCATGACCACGAAGCCACCGCCCGTTCCGCCGGCGAACCGGTCCGACAAGGGGCCTGGAAGCGCGACCGAGGCGCCAAGCGTCTAAGGGCAGGCAGGCACGCAGTCGAAGGACCCCGACAAGGTCGGGCAGGCGGGGAACGCAAAGGTGAATACCACCCACCAGGGCTATCAGCAGGCTCGCTGACGGCCGGTCGCGACGACATTTGGCGTCGCCGTCCAGGAATCCAATTCTCGCAGCGGAGAGTGAACATGGCCAATGCAAGTCGGCACAAGGTCGGTCCGGGCGCGCAAGGCAAGGGGGATGGGAGCGGTGCCCTCGCGGAACTGCCGGAGGGCGTGCTGCCGGAGAACATGGTGCTCAGCAACCGGGACAAGTCGCGCCACAGCGATGAGCGGGGGCTCGATAGCAAGAATGTTCAGACCGAGCAGTATCAGGATCATGCCGGCAATCGGCAGATCGAGGCCGGCACCTCACCGGACGCGGACGGCAATACCAGCGGGCTGGCCAATCCGCAGTCGGACGAGTCGGGCGCGCAGAGCAGTCTGAAGACACAGCAAAACGGCTAACCCGATGTGCCACCACCGGAACGGGGCCATGCTGCGCCTCCGTGCCGGTGCTGGCGCGGGCGGGATACGGATCGTGATCAGGCCTGGCCGCGCTCCTGACCTCCCGGGCTTCCATCGCCGCCACGATCGGCCGAGAGGTGCATTCGGTCGCCGCATACCGAGACCGCGCAGTCGAACACTCTCCTGGGGCTGCCGCTCCTGATCCGCGTCCGTGCGAGCGTCGCCCGTTGCCCGCAGGCGGCGCTCGAGAGAGCCCCGTTACGGCTTCGGCCTAAGCTGCGTTTCCGGGAGCCGAATCAGGACACCGCACCCGCGTGCAGGTTCGGCCGCGGGTTGATGGTCTGACAAGCCGCTCGCCGCGTGGCCGCGTCGCCCTTGCCCGCCTTCGCGCGGTAGAGCGCGGCATCCGCTTCGGCCATGAGAGGATCGAGTTCCAGCGAACCCGGCGGCGCGGTGGCGATGCCGATGCTGGTCCCGATGTGGATTTCCCGACCCTGGATCAGGAACGGTTCGGCGATCGCCCGGTCGACCTGCAGGGCGAGGCGCTCCGCATCGCCGGGCTGCAGGACCGGTCCGTGGACGATCACGAACTCGTCGCCACCGACACGGGCGACCGCGGCCCTGGGCGGGGCGACGGCCCGCAGCCGGTCGGCGATCGCAAGGAGGACCTGATCCCCGGCCGCATGGCCATATTGGTCGTTGACCGGCTTGAAGCCGTCCAGGTCGAGGCAATGCACGGCGATCACGGATCCGCGCGCCTCGGCGGCGACGCCGCGGAATGCCTCGCGCAGTCCGAGGCGGTTCAGCAGATGCGTCAGCGGATCGTTCTTGGCGAGCGTCGCCATATCGTGCCGCAGGATGATCTGGCGACGCGTGTTCAGGTAGAGATACCGGATGGTCTCCAGGCCTCCGCAGAGGAAGACAGTGAACATTGTCGCGATCACGAGGCTGGTCGCATCGCCCCGGTAAGCCGCCGCCGCGATGGCCGGAACCGTGACGATCCCGACGGCAGCGCTCGCGATGAGCGGCCTGAAGGCGAGGCGCGTCACCGCCCCCGAGCAGTAGCCGAAGATCAGTCCGGTCACGAGGACGGGGAACGCAGGATCGGCAGCGAGGAACCCGCGCGCGGCGACCCAGCCGATATGGACCGTGAAGCCGAAGGTGAGTGCGGCATGCGCCATCTCCCAGCGCAGCGCCCGCCGGCGTGTCCACGGGCCGTCGTTGAGGGCGCGCTGGTGGCGCCGTTTGAGGCCGCATTTCGAGGCTTCGACGAGCGTGCCGGTGACGGCGATCAGCAGCAAGACCGAAGACTTGAGCCGGAACGCGATGAAGCTCGCGACGCCGCAGTAAGTTGCGGCCATGATGGCGGCCGGAAGCATCCCCGTCGCGAGCTCGTTCACGAGGGCGATGAACAGGCTGTCTGTTTCAGAGTTGTGGCCGACTCGACGCAACATGCCGCATTTATCGCGCGTCCGGCTTGGGAATTGAAGCACGCCGTCGCGTTGGCCGGCCGATTGCGGTCGGGTTATTCAGCCTTGAATCGGCGCGCCAAGGCCATCCGATTCACGGGCCATCGCCCGCGACGGACGCGGGCGCGGAGGCCGCTTGGTCACTCTGCCGGTTGACCGATGCCCTGTTCCACCGGGCCAAGCCTCATGCGGCTGCGCACCCAGGCATGCCGCATCCGATTGATCGGCCGATCCCACACCGCCCAGATCGCGACGCTGACGACGAAGACGACCCCGATGGCGAGACCGGCGTAAGGCAGCCTCTGCACCGGCGGAAGCGATCCGAAGTGGTTGTGGACGAAGATGAATGCCGGCCAGTGCATCAGATAGACGATGTACGAGAGATCACCGAACGCCCGATCCAGCTTGGACGACTTCACGTGGACCGTCGATATCGCAAGCGGAACCGCAGCGAGCGCCAGCACCAGGTTGAACACCGGATTGTAGACGAAGTTCGCACCGGCGTTGCTTCCGCCGAGGATCATATCGCGGATGGCGGGTACCCCGGCCCCCACACCCAGCATCCCCACGACGAGGGCCAGCGATGTGAGGACCAGGCGCCGTGAGGGGACCCATCGCCACCGGGCCGCCGCCGCGCCGATCATGAAGAGGACGAGAATTTGCGGAAGCGGCTCCGTCATCACGGCGCCGCTCCTGACGTAGAGGATCGCGACCGAGAGCAGCGCCCAACAGGCCAACGCGGCCACGGCCACGCGGCGGTCGGCTCGGTAGAACAGCAGATAGAGGAGCGGAAATATGATATAGAATTGCAGTTCGACATCCAGCGACCAGGCGGGCACGATGGGCAAGTGCTCCAGGTTCCGGTACCCGATGACGAACAGGCTTGACGCGATCGCGGTGTACTCAGTCGGAATGTACTGAGGATACAGCGCAAACGTTATGGCCGAGCACAGGAGGAACGTCGGGACGATCCTCCAGAACCTCGAGACCAAGAACGTAAAATATCTATGCTGTGTGTGGGAGTATTGCTTCTCCCACATGATGAAAATCCAGTAGCCGCTCAGCACGAAGAATAGGCACACGGCAGCATCGCCGAGGCTGACGCGACTGAAGTGCTGTACGACGACCACCAGGGCAAGGCACAAACGGAAGAAGCCCGGAAATAACAACGTGCGGCACTCCCAACGCCAAGCCGAGCTTTTTTAGATCGATTGTCTTTTTGTATATGATCGCAAACCGATTTGCAGTCCAGTTCGCGGATGTAATCTACCGATCAGCACAATGGCATCGCGGCTTCTATCGTGCGGAACGGCGGACGGTTCCCCTGTGATCGCCCGCGGGCGCCGAGGCGGGCGGGTGGGGCGCGTTGGCTGCAACGGCCACAGACGCAAACGTGTAGGGTTCGGGCCGGAGCGCGTTCCAGTCGCCGCTTCGCTAAGCCGCGTTGCGCACGACGGTCGATCGATCGGCACATCGCTGCGCCGGTAACAATCGCATTGGGCAGTCAGGAGGATCGGTGGCTCCCCGAGCAGGACTCGAACCTGCGACAAGGCGATTAACAGTCGCCTGCTCTACCAACTGAGCTATCGGGGATCACGGAGGCGTCTCTACACACCGGCGCTGCCGGACGCAAGGGCTTTGATGTCAATCGCAGCATCCAATCCCGCAATGTGGCGTGACGTCCGCGGTCGGGGGTTTCGGTTGCGGGACGCCGGCCGGGGCCTCGTCGCACCCGCCCGGCACCCCCGGGGTCCCGGATGTCTTCCCACTGGACTGAACGCCACGCGCGCAACGCGCCGTATTCCGGATCGAAGGACGTTTTTCGGCGAGGTCGAAGCTCTAACCGGGGTTTGGCCCCTGAGCATCACGTTATTTCCAGGTACGAAGCTGAGATTTGGTCGTGGGACTGGACCGTAATACCCGCATAAATTCGTCAAAATCAGCAGCATTCAATTTTTTATGCTTTTGCCGGCTACGGTTCACTGCGGAAGACATCGGATCGCGGTATGGCTCCTCTCGTCGAACCCCATGCAGTAGCGGCCTCGCCTCCATGCGCATTTCCTTGGGCCTCAAGCTCTCAGTCGTCGTCGGCCTCCTGGCGGTCGTGGCCATCGGCATCGCGATCTTCGCGTTGCGCCAGTCCGCCCTGGAGCAGGAGCGCGCGGCCGCGACCGACAAGATCTGGAATGCCGGGCTGCAAGCCGGTGCGCTCGGGCAGGCGATCGAGCACGCAGTGGGGCAGGCGACGGCGCTCTTCACGTCCGAGGACGTGACCGAGGCCCGGACCCGCCTGTCCGCGCTCCATGAGGCGCTCGCCACCGTCGAGCAGGTGCGTGTGCCGTTTCTCGAAGCCATGCAGGACCAGCTTCCCGAGGATCGGCGCCGTCGGTTCGATCTCTTCGTGAAGGAATTCATCGCCTATCAGAACGACACCGCCGAGCTCGGCCTCACGGTCTCGCCCAAAGCCGCCCTCATCCAGGCGACCGATGAGGCGACGGTGAAGAACCGGGAGCACATGGTGGCGGAGATCGGCTTGCTGGGGCGGGAAGTGCTCAGCCGGTTGAACGCCCGGCGCGCCGCGGATGCCGCCGACCGCAGGCAGGCGCGGATCACGCTGATCACCGTACCGGCCATCGCCCTCGCCTTCGGGACGCTCGCGGCGATCTGGATCATCCTGACGCAGGTCCGGCAGCCCCTGAATCGCCTGAAGGCGAGCATGACGGCTCTCGCCAACAACGCGTTGGGTCAGCCGATTCCCTTCACGCATCGCCGCGACGAGATCGGTGAGATGGCCGGATCGATCGCGGCCTTCCAGCGGGCCCTCATCGAGAAACGCGATCTCGATGCGGATGCGCAGGCCCGGCGCGACCGCGATCGCGTCCGGGCCGAGAAACTGGTGGCGGCAACGGACGCGTTCGAAAGCGAGACGCAGCGCGCGGTCGCCGATCTCGCGGGGTCCGCGGAGGCCATGCAGGCGGCGGCCGACACGCTTTCGGGCAATGCCAGCGACATGGCGGCCCGGGCGACCGTGGTGGCGGATGCCTCCAGCCAGACCGCGGGCATCGTCGACAGCATCGCCGGTGCCGCGGAGGAACTGTCGGCGTCGGCCCGCGAGATCGAGGGGCGGGTCCGCCACACGAGCGAGATCGCGTCCGCGGCGCTGACCGACACGCGGGGCCTGGAGCAGACGGTGCGGTCACTCTCCCAGGCGGCGGAGGAGATCGGTGCGGTGGTGACGCTCATCCGCGACGTTGCCGAGCAAACCAATCTGCTGGCGCTGAACGCCACCATCGAGGCGGCCCGTGCCGGTGCCGCCGGTCGCGGCTTCGCGGTGGTGGCGGCCGAGGTCAAGGCGCTGGCCGGCCAGACCGCCGTCGCCACCGACCGTATCACCGGGCAGGTTGGTTCCATTCAGGGCGCCGCCGACCGGACCGTCAGCGCCATCGAGGCCATCGCGCAGACGATCGCCCGCATGAGCCTGATCGCATCGGAGGTCGCGGAGGCGACCGATCAGCAGGGCAGCGCCAGCCAGGAGATCGCCCGGGCCATCGTGAGCGCTGCGGCCGACGCCCGGAAGGTGTCGGAGAGCGTCGCCCGCGTGCGCGCCGCCGCCGCCTCCAACGAGGCGCAGGCCGGTCAGGTGCGCGGCAGCGCGGCGCGGGTGAACACCGGGACGCACAGCCTGCAGCAGGCGATCGAGACCTACATGATCCAGGTCCACGGCGCCTGAGCCTTGGGCCCGGAGGCGATCGCCGTCTCTCGGACGGGCGCTGCGCGGCCCGCAGCGTCGCGGGCCGTGCGAAAGGTCTGATGTCAGAAGGAAGAATGGAGGCCTCGCCCGGAATCGAACCGGGGTGCAAGGATTTGCAGTCCTCTGCGTAACCACTCCGCCACGAGGCCATCCTGACGGCGCGTCGGCGCCGTGCGGAGCTTGGCGGACAGCTCCGGGTGCGCGTCTCTAGCAGAGGTCGATGGCCCCAGGCAACGGCTTCGATGCGGCCGTTGTGCAGGATCGCGTCAGCACTGCCAGACCCGCGGCATCGGGCGACCGCCATAGGGGGTGAGAAAGCGAGCCGTCACGGCCCGCAGGGGACCCACGGCCTGCGCGAGGATGCGGATCACGAGATGCCCGTTCCAGGCGCTCGCCGCCGCCTCGATTCCCGGCTGATCCGCCGCCGCCAGGAGGGCGCGGGCCTCGTCCAGGCGGGCTTCCGCACCTTCGGAGACGTCGAGGAGCGTCGCGCAGGCACGCGCGCCGCCGCCGATCGCCGGGCGGGCGAGGAGGTCGCTGATGGGTCCCTCGATCCGGAAGGTGTCGGCATAGATGAGCCGGCCGGCGCGGCGTACGCGCCACGAATCCGAGAACAAACCGGCGGTCAGCCGCTCGCCCCGGGCCACGCGGCCGAAGGCGACGATCTCCACGGCGAGCAGGGCGGCGGCGGGGGCGAGATCGGCCTCGAAGGATCGGCAGATCCTGGCCTGATCGAACAGGATCGTCTCCTGAGGCAGCCAGGCGAGACGTGCGCCGGCGCCCAGGCTCAGGCGGTTCTCGATGCGGCTCACCGGCCCGTCGGACCGGTAGATCTTCTCGGCCGCCGTGGTGGTGAGGGTGAGGTCCCCCGCGGGTTCGAGATCCAGCGCGATCGTGAAGCTGTCGCCGCACGCCACGCCGCCGGCCGTGTTGACCAAGACGGCTTCCAGGGGGCCCTCCCCGCGTGGGAAGCGCAGGCGCGCGGGGCCCGCCTCCGCCAGGTCGAGGATCCGCGTCGCCCCGCCCGCGACTGCCGGACCGGCGCGCAGATGGACGCGGCCGTTCGAGCGCTGGCGTGTGGGTGGGGAAGGGTCCGCAGCCGCGAGAGGATCGTGCATCAGGCGCGCTCGGCCGCGTCGCGCGACACCGCCTCGATGGGGACGGTCGGGCGATCGAGAATGCGACGCCCGAACAGGCTCGCCGCCAACTCGACCAGCACCTTGGCGCTGCGGCCGCGCTCGTCGAGGAAGGGGTTCAGCTCCACGATGTCCAGCGAGCGCACGAGGCCGGAATCGTGCAGCATCTCCATGATCAGGTGGGCTTCCCGGAAGGTGGCGCCGCCCGGCACCGTCGTGCCGACGCCCGGGGCGATCGCGGGATCGAGGAAATCGATGTCGAAGCTGACATGGAGATGCGCACCCTGGGCTTCGACCTGCGCGAGGATCTTCCGCAGGGGCGCGACCACGCCGAACTCGTCGATGGTGCGCATGTCGGTGACGCCGACATGCCGGGCCGTGACCAGGGCACGCTCGCCGGCATCGATGGAGCGTAGGCCGAACAGGTGGACGCTGGTGGGGCTGAGCGCGGGCGGCGCCGGCTCGGCGAACAGCTGAGGGAAGCCCGCCTCCCCGCACAGGGCGGCGAGGGGCATCCCGTGGACGTTGCCGGAGGGGGAGGTCTCCGGCGTGTTGAAGTCGGCATGGGCATCGAGCCAGAGCACGAAGAGCGGCCGGCCCTGCCGGGCGCAGTACCGCATGACGCCATCGATCGAACCGAGCGAGAGGCTGTGATCGCCGCCGGCGGTCACCGGCACCGCCCCCCGATCGAGCACGTCCTCGACGATGCGCGACAACGCGCGTGTCCAGGCGGCGACGGCATCGAGGCCGCGGCCTCCGGCCGGGCCATCGGGGGCGATGTCGCCGTGGTCGGTGACCGAACAGCCGAGATCGGACAGGGCGCGGACGAGGCCGGCGGTGCGCAGGGCGGTCGGCCCCATCAGCGCGCCGGGTTCGCTGGTCCCCACCTCGATCGGCGCGCCGATCAGCGCGATGCGGCATTCCCCGCCGGGGCTGGCCTCGCTCGTCATCCCGTCTCCCGCAGATCTTCAAACCCCTCCCGCTCTAGCAGGCGGCGGGCCGCTGTTCGATGACGCGTCGCGGCCGGAGCAGCGGATGGTGGGGCGGAGATCCGACGCCGGCCCGGCGGACGGGTTGCGGCTCGCTGGCGAAATCTATCGCAACCTGTCTTCGTCGATCTATGACTTCTACAGCCCACATGGTTAAGTCCGAACAGCAGTCAAATTTGGTCGATCGGCGTCGGCGATCGCAAGTATTCAATCTTTCAGGTTGATTCTGATCGGCTTGTTTGGCGCGCTTCGTCGCCGTCACCAAAACTTAAAGGCAATGATGCGATATAGCGTGCGATTATCCCCTCAAATGGTCGCAGAAAAATATGTCCCTGTTGTCCCGGTTAAATGTGCGGCTTCCCGCGATGATCATCGGCTTGGCCTTGCTGAGTGCGACCGTCATGGGCGGGTTCAGCTGGTATACGGCGCGGTCCGGACTGATTCGCGCGGCATTGGAGCGGCTGCAATTGGCGGCCGTGGCACGCCGGGACGGCATCGAACTGGTGGCGGATCGGATGCAGGCCGATCTGCTCGCGGTCGCGGCCCATCCCCAGATCGTGTCCAACTTCCCGGATCTGATCGAGACCCTGGACCTCGGAAAACCCGACACCGCCGCGCTCGTCGAGACCTTCCGGGCGCCTCAGACGGCCGCGGAGCGGGTCGCGCTCGACGGCAGCGGCATGCCCGCGATGTACGCGCGCCGGCACATCAAGGTGCAGGAGGTGGCGCGCAAGCTCGTGGCCCAGCCGGGCTATGCCGATCTGCTCTTCGTCGATGAGGGCGGCCGTATCGTCTACACGACCACCAAGGGCGCCGACTTCGCCAAGGCGGTCTCGGATTCGGACCTCGCGCAGACCGGCCTCGCCCGCCTTGTGGCCCGCTTGAAGACGGCTGAGCCGGGCACGGTCCTGTTCGAGGATTTCGGTGCCTATCCGGTGGATGGCGTTCCGGCCGCCTTCATCGGGCGTGCCATGACCAAGCGCGCCAACGTCGCGATGGGAACCGCGCAGGCGGCGGAGCGGATCGGCGTCATCGTCATGCGGGTCACGCCGGCCCTGTTCGATCAGACGCTCGCCAAGCGCACCGGCCTCGGTGAGACGGGGCAGATCTTCGCCGCCGGCGTCGACGATCGCCTGCGCAGCGATCCGCCGCTGAATCCCGGCGTGAAGGCTGGCAGCAGTCTCGCACCCCTGGGGATCGCGGTCGATCGTCTCAAGGCGGACGGCAACTTCGACTTCATGGCCCCCGATGGACCGCACCTCGCGGCGGCCTCCAGGCTCAACGTGCTCGGCGCGCCGTGGACGATCGTGGCGGAGCAGTCGGAGGCGGAAGCGATCGTGGCGGTCCGCGCCCTCTCGTACACGTTGTTCCTGATCGGCCTCTGCATCCTGGCGGCGACGGCCGTGCTCGGCCTCCTGATGGCCCGCTCGATCGTCGCGCCGCTCGGTGCGCTGACGCGGGCCCTGAAGGCGCTCGCCGACCGTCAGGCGCTGACCGATGTGCCGGGCAGCAAGCGGCGGGACGAGATCGGCGATATCGCCCGGGCCGTGGTGACGATCCACGACATGTCGCTGGAGGACGCCGCCCAGCAACTGCAGACGCGCGAGGCCGTGCGCCTGCGGGAGGAGGAGGGCCGGCGCGCCATGCTGCAGGATCTCGCCGACGGTTTCGAGCGGTCCGTGGGCGGCATTGCCGGGGACCTCGCGGAGGCCGTGTCGGCGCTTCAGGATGCGTCCGACACCATGCGGGTCGCCGTCGCCGGCACCTCGGAACGCTCCACCAGCGTCGCCGGCACGGCCCGCCAGACGGCCGGCAACGTCGATACCGTCGCGGCGGCGGCCGAGGAACTCGGCGCGACCGTGCGGGAGATCGGCCGTCAGGTCGAGCAGGCGACCGGCCTGTCGTCCACGGCCGTCGGGGAGGCCCGGCGCGCCGAGCAGACCATGACCGACCTTGCCACGGCGGCGACGCGGATCGGTGACGTCGTCGGGATCGTCTCGACCATCGCGGGGCAGACCAACCTGCTGGCTTTGAACGCCACGATCGAGGCGGCCCGGGCCGGCGATGCCGGGCGCGGGTTCGCGGTGGTCGCGGCCGAGGTGAAGGAGCTCGCCACCCAGACGAGCCGCGCCACCGAGGAAATCGGGCGGCAGGTGGCGGCGATCCAGACGGTGACCGGAGATGCCGTCACGGCCATCCGGGAGGTCGCTTCGCAGATCGAGGCCATGAACGCGGTGTCGACCGGCATCGCGGCAGCCGTGGACCAGCAGGGCGCCACCACCCAGGACATCGTCCGCAGCATGAGCGAGGCGTCCGCCGGGACCGGCATGATGACGGCCGACATCGCGGAGGTCGCCCGGGTCGCCGACGATGCCGGCCAAGCCGCCGCGTCGGTGGCGCAGGCTTCGGATACCCTGGCGGCCCGCGCGGAGCAGCTTCGCGCCCAGGTCGCCCAGTTCCTGGGCCATATCCGGGCGGCGTAGGCCCGGCCCGGATCGCGTCACGCTCGGGAACGGCCCTCGGTCCTGAGTGTGACGCGCTCGCGCTCGATTGGTGTCCTCTCCGGCGGAGCGGGCCCTCGCCGGGGTCGATCAGGCCGCCTCGGCCGCGGCCGGCGCGGCGTGCCGGGCCGCCTGTCCGGCGAAGACCTGCGCCGCGAGGGGCAGTTCGATCACGGCATTGAGGCCGCCTTCGCGGCCGTTCTCCAGCCCCAGCCGACCGTCATGGGCCTCGACGATGGCCTGCACGATCGAGAGGCCGAGGCCGAAGCCGCGCGCCTCGTTGAGGTTCCGGGCCCGGTCGCCGCGGACGAAGGGCTGCAGCATCGCTTCCCGCTCGGCCTCCGGGATGCCGGGACCGGCATCGCGCACGCAGACGCGGACTCCGCGTTCGGACGCCTCCATGTGGACTTCCGCGCGGCCGCCATACTTCACGGCGTTGTCGACGAGGTTCGTCACCGCGCGCTGCAGTTCCTCGGGCCGGCCCCGCACGAGCACGTGCCGGCTGCGGCCGACGCTCACCGGCGCGCCGATATCCGAGAAGTCGTCGCAGACCGTCTGAACCACCGAGGCGAGATCCACCAGGGTGAAGCTGCTGGCATCCCGCACCTGACCGTCGCGCACGAAGGACAGCGCCGCCTCCACGAGGCCGTTCATCTGGTCGAGGTCGCGCAGGGTGGCGGCGCGGGCATTGTCGTCCTCGATGAACTCGGCGCGCAGGCGCAGGCGGGTGATCGGTGTGCGCAAATCGTGGCTGATCGCCGCGAGCATCTGGGTGCGGTCGTCGATCAGGCGGCGCACCCGCAGCCGCATCCGGTCGAGCGCCCGGGAGACGGCCAGCACCTCGCGCGGGCCCGCTTCCGGCAGGGCCACGTGATCGTCGCGGGTTCCGAACGCCTCGGCGGCGCCCGCGAGGCGCTTCAGCGGCGCCGTGAGCGCGCGGGTCGCCCAGACGCTGAGCAGCGCCAGGGTGAGTGCCAGGAACACCACGGTGAAGATCAGGGCGCCCTGCTTCGGCCCCCGGAGCGGATCGTTCGGCAGGGTCGCCTGGAGCGTCGCCCCGCCGGCCGTGACGATCCCGACATGGAGCCGGTCGGAGGAGCGCACCTGCTCCGGGTCGGCGCCGGACAGATCGACGAGCGTGACAGGCCGGCCGGCGCCGTTGCGCAGGCGGCGGATGACCGGGAGATCCGGCGCCGGCCCGGCCCCGGGCGGGGCCTTGCCGTCCCAGGCTTCGACATGGATCAGCGGCAGGCTGCGCGCGCTGGCCAGCAGCGCCGGCCGGGCCGCCGGATCGACCGTATCGAGGAGCCGGGCCAGCATGCCGAGGCGGCTCGCCGCGACGCCGGGCAGCGTGTCCGGGTTCTGGGATTCATGCAGCAGCAGGAACGCGGCTGTCGCGACCACGTGTGCGACCGCGATGCCCGCCACCACGAGCAGCGCGATCTGGCCCGCGATGGTCGTCGGCCGCAACCGGACGCGCAGCCGGCGCAGGATGCTCATGACCGGGTGACCTCGGGCGTGAACAGGTAGCCGCCGGAGCGGATCGTCCGGATGAATTCCGGGTTTCGGGTGTCGCGCTCGATCTTCTGGCGGATGCGCGAGATCAGCACGTCGATGCTGCGCTCGAACGGGCCGGCGGCCCGGCCCTGCGTCAGGTCGAGGAGCTGATCGCGCGACAGGACCCGCCCGGGGCGCAGGCACAGGGCGTGCAGCAGGTCGAACTCCGCCCCCGTGATGGCGATGCGGGCGCCCTCGGGCGAGAGCACCTGCCGCAGGGAGATGTCCAGCGTCCAGCCCGAGAAATGCAGGCGGCGCCGGTCATCCGTGTCGGGCGCCTCGGCGGCGACCCGGCGCAGGATCGCGCGGATGCGGGCGAGCAGTTCCCGGGGATTGAACGGCTTGGTGAGGTAGTCGTCGGCGCCGAGTTCCAGCCCGAGGATCCGGTCCACGTCTTCCGACTTGGCCGTCAGGATGAGGATCGGGATCTGCGAGGTCTCGCGCAGGCGCCTGCACAGGCTCAAGCCGTCCTCGCCGGGCAGCATCAGGTCCAGCACGATGAGGTCGATGCGCGATTCTGTGAGTGCCCGGTCCATTTCGGACCCGTCGCCGGCGAGGGTCACGCGGCAATCGTTCCCGCGCAGATAGCGCGCGATCAGGGTCGAGATTTCACGATCGTCCTCGACGACGAGGATATGGGGTGTCGCCGGTGTCGTCATCGCGACGGAGTCTGTGTGCGGGTCGGCCTGCATCATGGGCCTATCATGCCCTGAACGCGCGATTATTCGAAGATGGCTGGCGGAACCAATTTGTAAGCGCGTGTTTCCCTGCTGGCTTCTGAAACGACCCGCCGGGAGTCCAACAGCTCCCCTCCATGGGTCGAGGAACATGATTCACGTCGGTGCCGCCGCGGTCCCGGCGCTTTTCCGCACTGCGGCGAATCGTCGAGCCGGACTCCCAACGCGGTGCACCCCGGCTAAGTCCCCGGATCAGCGCGCCCAGCGTGACGGGCGCGGCCGCTATTCGGAAGCCTCCGTGTCGAAGCCCATCAGCGACTACGCCCTCATCGGCGACACTCATTCCTGTGCGCTGATCGCCCGCGACGGCTCGATCGACTGGCTGTGCTGGCCGCGCCACGATTCGCCGGCCCTCTTCGTCAAACTTCTCGACGACGAGAAGGGCGGTGCCTGCAGCGTGGCGTTCGATAACCTCGATGGGACGGCCCGGCGCTACCTGCCCGACACCAACATCCTGGAGACCACCTTCACGACGCGGACGGGGCGGGCGCGCCTGGTCGACGTGATGCCGGTGAATCCCCCGAGCCCCGAGCCCGAGGAAGGGCCGGACGGCGAGGGCGAGAGCCGGCTGATCCGCATGCTGACCTGCGACGCGGGCAGCGTCAGCGGGACTTTCCGGGTGCGCCCGACCTTCGATTACGCACGCCGACCCTGCATCCCCAGTGTCGATGGGGCGTCCGTGCTGTTCGAGGCGGGCGACTGGCGCCTGCGGGTCAACGCGCACCCGCAGCCGGCCTTGATCGATGATCGCGCCGAGATCCGCTTCACCCTGTCGGCTGGCGAGACCGCCTATTTGGTCCTCACCCACGGTGAGGACCAGCAGGACGCCTCGATCGACGATTTCGCGGGGGCTCAGCGCCGCCTCAAGACCACGGAAGAGTACTGGCACCGCTGGTGCGCCCGCAGCACGTATGACGGGGCCTACCGCGACGTGGTGATGCGTTCGGCCCTCTGTCTGAAGCTCCTGACCTATTCGCCCTCCGGCGGTATCCTGGCCGCCGCGACCGCGGGGCTGCCCGAGGCGGTCCCGGGCAACCGCAACTACGATTACCGCTTCACGTGGATGCGCGACGCCTCCTTCACGGTGACGGCCTTCGTGATGCTGGGCTACGTGCGCGAGGCCTCCGAATTCCTGCGCTTCCTGCGCGAGCGGGACGGCACCTACGGCCGCGAGACGCGCCTGATGTACGGCATGGCGGACGGCATGCCGCCGGAGGAGGAACTCGACCATCTCTCCGGCTGGAACGGCGTGGGCCCGGTGGTGATCGGCAATCTGGCCGAGGGGCAGGACCAGCACGACATCTACGGCGAGTTGCTGCGCGCCCTGTGCGTCTTCCTGGAGGCGGTCGATTACGACCCGCCCGAGAAGGTCAACGACCGCCTGCCGGAGGTGCTCGACAACCTGACGGCGCGGGCGATCCGCCACCGGCACGATCCGGACAACGGCATCTGGGAACTGCGGACGGGTCCGCGCCATCAGATCCACACCAAGGCGATGATCTGGGTGGCGCTGACCGATGCGGCCCGGATCGCCCGGAACATCGAGGGCGTCCCTGAGGCGAAGATCGCCGTGTGGGAGCGCATCGCCGCGGAGGTGCGGGCGGAGTATCTCGAGCGCGGCTGGAGCGCGGAGAAACAGGCGTATGTCGGCGCCTACGATTCGCATCACCTCGATGCGGCCGTCCTCCGCGTCGCCTTGTTCGGTGCCCTGGAGCCGCGGGATCCGCGCACCCGCGCGACGCTCGCCGCGGTGGAGCGGGAACTCGGCGTCGGCGACCTGATCTACCGCTACCGCATGGAGGACGGCCTCGTCGGCGACGAGGGCACCTTCACGGCCTGCGCGTTCTGGCGGGTCGGCTGCCTCGCCCTCGACGGGCGCACGTCCGACGCCAAGGCGGCCTTCGAGCGGCTGATCGCCCGGGGCAACGATGTCGGGCTGTTCGCCGAGGAGATCGACCCGGAAACCGGCGAGCAGCGCGGGAACACGCCCCAGGGATTCTCGCACATGGCGCTGATCAACGCGGCGCTGCGCCTAGAGGACAGCATCGCGCGCTACGGCCTCGGGGATGGGACGGATGTCGCGACGGCCAAGGCGGCCGAGTAGTCAGCGCCTTCCGGCCGGAGAGTGGTTCAAAGCCCGATGTCCTTTGGACCTCAGGCGGCGATCTTGTCCGCCTTGTCAGCCTCGCCCGTTCCAGCGCTGGGTGCCACGACGCCGCGGCTGGCGCGGAACTGATCCAGCAGGCTGTCCCCGAGGCCGTTGAGCACGGCTTCCGTGGCGGCTTCCGCTGCCGGGTCGGATGCCGGCGCCTCGGTCCGGTACCACGCCAGGATCTGCTCCGGCAGCGCATCAAGGATCGCGCCCACCGGGTTGATCGACTCGGATGCTCCGGCGGTCGCGGTCCCGACCACGCTTTCCGCGACGACGATCGGCGTGGCCTCGGACGAGAAGGCGGTCCGGCGCTGATCATCCAGGGCGGCGCGCCACGTGGCGTCCAGGGCCTCGGCCTCCCGGCGCGCGGTCTCGCGCGCGACCGCAGCCGCCGCGATGGCGCGGGCGGCCTCCCGGGCCTCGTCGCGGGCGGCCTCGGCCTCGTAGCGGTTGAGCAGCACCAGGACCGGCTGCATCTCGGCCCCCGGCAGGGTGCTGCAGGCGTCGATGGCGCAGGCGATGATCCGCTGCGACAGGCCGGTGCCGCGGACGGGGGTCGCGCGCCGGGCGACGTCCTGCCAGGCCCAGAGTGCGGCCTGCATCGCCGGCAGCAGCGCGTCGGGCAGCCCGGCCCGATGGTGAAGGTCGGCGAAGGCCCGTGGATCGCGCATGGCGCGGGCGACGCCGGCATGATCCTGGCCGGACAGATCGGCCAGGGCCGCGAGGGCGAAATCGGTCCGCCCCGACAGGACGGCGCGCAGGATCAAGCCCGCGGTCAGCTGATGGCTCGTGCGCAGATGCGTGATGAGCCGGGCGATTCCGGCGGCCCCCGAGCCTTCGCAGACTTCGAGGGCCACGCGCTCACCGACTTCCCGGCGCAGCCGGTCGCAGCGCTCGTTGCCGAGCCAGCCGCGATCGATCACGAACGACGAGAGCGCCTGCGCCACGGCGAGGCCGATCGCGTGCCGCACCTCCGGGGGCAGGTCGGCGCGGCCGAGCAGGGCCTCGCGCAGATCGGCCTCCTCGCCCCGACGCTCGATCATGCGCAGCATCCGGCCCGCGGTGATCTTGGCGGTCGGGTTGCGAACGAGCGCGATCAGGGTCTCGACCTCGCCGATCTCGGCCAGCGCCCCGGACACCGTGTGGGACAGGTGGTGCCGGCCCGCGATCACGGCGCGCGTCGCCTCGTCGCCGAGGGCGGCCGCGTCTACGAGGTCGGCATCGGTGAGCACCGGCGAGCGCGCCAGGACCAGACGCGCCACCTGCGGCACGTCGCAGGAGAGCGCGACCACCAGGGGCCGCGGCGTCCGCGCCGACGCCGCGCAGGTTTCCGCCAGGGCCCGGCGCACGACCGGCGAGGGATCGTCCAGGAGGGTGAGCAGCGCGGTCTTGGCTTCCCAGGCCTCGTCCGGGGCGAGATTGCCGTAGAGGTAGGCCCGCGCCAGCACGGTGGCGGCCTCGGCGCGCCGGGACGCGGAGGCGGTCTGCGTCCGGGTCAGGAACTCGCGGATGATCATGGACCCCTCCGGGGTGCGAACAGGCTGTTCCTGACGCCGGCCGTGGAATTCGCCGCGGCGAGTTCGGCCGGGCGGCGCGGCGGCAAGGGTGGGTTGGCAAGCGCGTTGCCGGGCGGCGTGGCCACGGGCGCAGCGAGCGCGCTGGTCACCGCCGGATCCGGATCGGGTGCGCCCGTGAACGGATCGGAGCCGGTCCGCGGGAAATAGGTCGGCGCGGCGTGCGCGGGCTGCTGCGCCTGGACGCGCGCCTGCAGGTTCCGCGCGGCGGCATCCGTGGCGGCCACGCGCGGATCCGTCTGGAACAGGCTGCGCAGGTCGCTGGTGCCGCCGAAGGCCGTCGCGGTGCTCGTGTAAGCCGAGACCGCCTGCGGCGCGCCCGTTTCATCCTGGCGCAGGCCGGTGAGATCGGTGGCGGCGGCGCCCTGGGCGGCCGCTGCGAGGCTGGCGTAGAGTTCGGCCGCGCTGCGCGGGCGGCCGGTGCGGTCGTAGAACAGGGCGCGGTTGGCCGCGGCGGCCTCCGGCAGGTCGAGGGCGGCGGCCCGGGCCGGGAAGGCGCGCGCCGTGGCGATCAGCGCGGCCGCGCCCTTGGCGCCGAGGACGTGGGCCACGTAGAGGTCGCCCGGGGTCGGATCGCGGCCGAGTGCCCCCGCGAGCGCCTCCGCGTTCTGCTGCGTCAGGGCGCCGGCGAGCGTCGCCGAGACCTTCGGGTCCCGGCGCAGATCGAGGATCGCCTGCCGCTGCCCGGCATCCGCCACCGCGTAGCTGCCATCCGCCTGCCGGGTGATGGCGTCGGCCTCGGCCTGAAGCCCGAGCCGCGGCCCGGCATTCTTCATCACGCCGAGCCACGTCTGCTCGATGAACTGGAACAGCCCCGTGGCCGACGAGGTCCCGGCCTTGGCGGCGGGATCGAGGGCGGATTCACGCCGTGCCGTGGCGAGCAGGTAATCGAACCCGACGCCGCTCGCCATGGCCCCGTCGCGGATCGCCTGGACCACCGGTCCGGAGGCGGCCGAGCCCGGCATCACCCGTGCCGCGGGCGGCGGGCTCTCCGGGGGGCTGGACGGCGTGGTGAACAGGAACATCCGGGCGCGCACGGGGGCTGGAGACCCCGGGAATCTGCGCTCCCTATGGTAAACAAGTCCTCAATCGCACGCGCTGGACCGGGTCCGTTTTCAGGACGAAGAGAACTCGCCCGCGCCCTTCGGCCGGCGCATCTGGAACCGGGTTTCCTCGGTCGCATGGAAGTAATCGAAGTAACCGCCGCGCATGATCGGGTGCATGGCCCCGGTATCCACCATGCCATCCTTCACGAAGGCCGCGTCGACATAGATCGAGACCACTTGGCCGATGATGAGGAAGTTCTCGGCCTCCCCGCCTTCGAGCGGGACCAGCGGCACGGTCTGCAGCCAGCGGCATTCGAGGGCGGCCGGCGAGGCCGCGACCCGCGGTGGGCGCACCTTCTGCGAGGGGGCGGTCGCGAGGTTGGCGAAGGCGAACTCGCTCTCGCCGCGCGGCAGCGGCGCCGAGGAATCGTTCATCCCGTCGCGCAGGTCCCAGGTGGCGAGGCTGCACACGAATTCGCGCCCCTCCTCGGCGAACGTCATGGCGTCCTTCCGGCCCGAGGAGGAGAACGCGACCATGTTGTCGGCCACGGCGTTGAAGAACGAGTAGGGCGCGAGGTTGAGCTTGCCGTCGCGGCTCATGGAACTGATCCAGCCGATCGGCCGGGGCGCGACGATCGCCTTGAGCGGGTTATGCGGGAGCGTGCGCGCTTCGCGCGGAATTTCGAGATCGTAATGCACCGGTGACCTCCAGGGCGCCGCCGGCACAATCTCCGGTAGCGACACAGACGGTTCCTTAACGCATGAGCGCTCGCGAAGGGCGCCCGATCGGCGTCTATTCCGCAACTGATTGTGTCATCGAAGCACCCGTAAGCGCCGGATGGACCCCCGCGGGCCGTTCAGAGATAGGTGACGATCGTATCGAGCGCCGGGCGCGGCCGATCGGAAGGCACCTCTCGGGCCCGGCCGATATGGACGAAGCCCGCGAGCTTCTCGGACGGTGCCAGGCCCAGCGCGTCCAGCACACGCCGGTCGTAGGCGAACCACTCCGTCAGCCAGGACGTCGCAAACCCGGCCGCGTTGGCGGCGATCACGAGGTTCATGGTGGCGGCGCCGACGGAGAGCACCTGCTCCCATTCCGGGATCTTCACGTGCGGTCCCGCCCGCGACACCACCGCCACCGCGACGGGGGCGTGCGCAAGCCGCCCGCGCTCCTGCGCGAGGCGCTCGGGGGTGGCGTCCGGATTGTCGGCCGCGAAGGTCGCCGCGATCGTTTCGCCGACCCGGTCCCGCGCCGCGCCGGCAATCACGATGAAGCGCCAGGGCGCGAGCTTGCCGTGATCGGGCACGCGGGAGGCCGCCGTCAGGATCGTCTCGAGCTGCGCCTTGTCCGGACCGGGCTCGTCCAGCAGCGGCGGCGGCACCGAGCGGCGGCTCTTCAGGAGATCGAGGGTGGCGGTCATGCGCTCCGTCCCGGGTTCGCGATGCGAACGGGATGTGGCATGCGCCGGCCGCCCGGGGAAGAGCGGCCGGCACAGTACGGCCTTGCCGCCGCCATGGTCCGGATGCAGAGGCGGGGCGAACCACCGGACAGAGGCAAGGGGTCCGATCGATGTGCAGGAGGCTGGCCGCGACGGCGTTGGCGATTCTCGTCACGGGATCCGCGCTCGTGCCTGCCCGAGCCCAGCAGGACCCCCTCCAGAACCGGCTCGGTGGCCCCCTGCCCTCGCCGTCGATCACGACGCCGGACCTGCCGCCCGCCCTCCCCTCGGCCGAGCCGGAGGCGCCGCTGTCCCTGTCGGCGCTGTTGTCGGGACCGGGGACATCGCTGCGGCAGGGCCTCGCATGGCGGATCTACGAGGAAGCGGGCGACGGCGTGCGGCCTTCGATCGTCGCGCGGTCGACCGAGGCCGAGCCGCGCTTCGTCCTGCCGCCCGGCACCTACACGGCGACCGTGACCTACGGCTTCGCCAGCGCCGCGAAGCGCATCGTCATGGCGGGCCAGCCGATCACCGAGACGTTGCGCGTCGCGGCCGGCGCCCTGAAGCTCGCCGGTGCCGTCGGCGACCAGAAGATTCCCCCGGGCCAAGTGACATTCTCGGTCTTCGTGCCGGTCGGAACCAATTCGGAGGGCCGGCTCGTGCGCTCCGGCATCAAGACCGGCGAGCTGCTGCGGCTGCCGGAAGGCACCTATCACGTCGTGTCGATCTACGGGGAGTCCAACGCGATCCAGCGGGCCGATCTCCGGGTCGAGAACGGCAAGGTGACCGAGGCGACCCTCAACCACCGTGCCGCGACCGTGACCCTCAAGCTCGTTTCCGCGCCGGGGGCGGAGGCCTTCGCGGGCACGGCCTTCTCGGTGCTGACGCCCGGCGGCGACACGATCCGCGAGGCGATCGGCGCCTTCCCGCAGGTCACGCTCGCGGAGGGCGACTACGTGCTGATCGCCCGCCACGACGGGCAGGTCTACACCCGCGAATTCAAGGTCGAGAGCGGGCTCGACCGGGACATCGAGGTCGTGGCCAAGACGGGTTGAGGCAAAGCCCGCATCAGGCGAACCGGCGCGCCAGGGCCACGCAGAGCGCGACCGCGACCGCCGCGGCGATCATCGCGGGCTCGATCCGTTCGCCCAGCACGAGGGCGGCGACGCCGAGCCCCAGGAACGGCTGCAGCAGCTGGAGCTGCCCGATCGCCGCGATCCCGCCCCGGGCGAGCGCCCGGTACCAGAACACGAAGCCGATCAGCATGCTGAACAGGGCCACGTAGGCCAGCCCCGCCCAGGCCGTCAGCGGGATCGCCGAGAACGCCGCCGGTCTCAGAACCAGCGCCAGCGGCAGGCTCACCGGCAGCGACAGGACGGTCGCCCAGGCGATTACCTGCCAGCCGCCGAGCCGTCGCGCGAGGACGCCCCCCTCGGCATAGCCGAGGCCGCAGACCAGGATTGCGGCGAACATCAGGGCGTCCCCGGCCCCGAGCGGCGTCTCGAGCCCGCGAGCGGCGAAGCCGACCGTGACGAGGGCGCCGCAGATCGACAGCAGCCAGAACACGGGGGACGGCCGTTCGCCGGAGCGTAGGGCCCCGAACAGCGCGGTGGCGAGCGGCAGCAGGCCGACGAAGACGGTGCCGTGGGCCGCGCTGACCGTCCGCAGGGCGAGCGCCGTGAGCAGGGGGAAGCCCACCACCACGCCGGCCGCCACTATGAGCAGCGCCGAGATGTCTTTCGCGCGCGGCCGTTTCTCCCGGAAGGCCGCCAGGGCTGCGGCGCCGGCGATCCCGGCGAGCGCAGCCCGCGCGGCACTGAGGAACAGGGCATCCATGCCGGTCAGCGCGAGCCGCGTCGCCACGAGCGACGCGCTGAAGATGGCGACGCCGATGAGGCCGTCGATCCATGCGCCCGCAGGGCGCTGCCACACCGACGTCGTCTGAACCGCCTGCCCCGCCACGCGTCCCTCCCCCTGATACCAGGGCGGTCCGGTGACACCGCGCGGCAGGCGCAGCCAGAGACGATGCCGCGCCGGATGATCGATCTGTCCCGGCGGGGGGCCAGTACGGTTGGACCCGATGCGCGTCACGACGCTCGCCGGATCGGCGCCGGCGCGACGGCTGCGAATCGTTCCATGTTCCAGCGATTAACATTTCCGCGTGCAGGCGGAACGATACCAGGGGCCGGGGCTTACCAGCGACCCATTTCGGGCACTTGGAGACTCAGATGCGCCGCCTCGTCCTCGCCACCCTCGCCGCCGCAGCCCTGGCCGGCCCGGCCTTCGCCGCCAATGCGGCGCCCCCGACCGTCGCTCCGAAGTTCGAGTCCGTCCCGCAGGACGCGGTGCTGAGCTACAACCTGATCGGGCTCAACATCACCGACGCGCAGAACAACACCGTCGGGGAGATCAAGGATCTCGTGATCGATCACGACAAGCTCACCGGCTACATCGTCTCGGTCGGCGGCTTCCTGGGCATGGGCGAGCACTACGTGGCGGTTTCGCCGTCCTCCATCGCCCTTGGCTACGACGCCAACGCGAAGAAGTGGAAGGCGATCATCGGCGCCACCAAGGATCAGCTGAAGGCGGCGCCCGAGTTCAAGTACGACGGCAAGTTCAAGCGCTGATCTCGTAGCGGAGATACACTGCGCGCGCCCCCGTCTGCACCGCAGGCGGGGGTGACTGCCGCGCCTGTCCTGCGGCACACAGCCGGCTCAGATCTGCTCGTCGAGCGCTTCGCGCGCCATGCGCGCCACCAGGGCGTCCCGCCGGGCCTGACGCAGGATGATGCGGGCTGCGGCCCGTGCGTTGGCCGCGCGGAGAGTCGCCTGCGGACCACCCTCCCGCAGGACTCGCCACGCCAGGGCCCGGAACCATTTCACGTTGGCGAGCGCCGCCGCCCGGCGGCTGATCGGTCCACCAACATCGAGCGGCTTCGCAAGAGTAACGGACGCCATTGGCTCAATCCTGGACTGCGATCCATCGCTTGTCCGCTTCCGAGACAAGAAATGGCGTTGCTCGAGCGTTTCGGCAATAGAGATGCCAAAGATAACGTTCTGACGGATCGCGAAAATTCGGCATCCCTGAAACGTGGTACGCCGCTGGCCAAGCCGACTTGTGCGTGCGGCCCTCTCCGCGCGGGAACGTGGTGCCGCGGCGGCGATTTCCCGCTCTGGAACGACTGGCACATTCGTGTCGCCGGCGGTCTGCGGAGGGGAGACCCGTGTCGACGATCTTCGATGCCCATACCTTCGCTCTGACCGCGCATGCGGGCCAACTCGACAAGGGCGGGGAGCCCTGCATGCGGCACCTGGAGCGCGTCGCCAACGCCGCCCTCGCCCGGGCCGGCCACGCCCGGCTGGTCGACGATCTGGATGTCGACCCGATGCAAGTCATGCAGTCCGCGCTGCTGCACGATGTGCTGGAGGACACCCCTTGTACGGCATCGGACCTGCGTGCGGCCGGCTTTGGGCCTGCGATCGTCCGGACCGTGACGCTTCTCACGAAGCCGACGACGCGGGTCGCCTACTCGGAGCGCATCACGACCTTGATCGCGGCCGATGATCTCCCGGCGATCCTGGTGAAGATGTCGGACACCGAGGACAACCTCGTCCCCACGCGGATCCCACCGTCCGCGACCTTTCTCCGGGAGCGCTACGCGACCGCCTTCGCGCGCCTCAGGGAGGCGGCGGCCGCGCGGGGCTACACGGGAGGTTGAGCCTGGAGGTGCCGGTTCGGCCGCCGACGGGCTTCACCGGGATCCCAGCAGCAGCGATCGGGAAGCCGCAACGCCGCGGGTGCCGCATCATGACAGCCCGGCGCCCCGCTCCGGCGAGAGGTTGCCTGAAACCCGGCTGGAGCGCCCGGGAACATTCATGCGGACGCGCGGTAATCCAGGCGCCGCATGAGTTCCCCCGTCACGAAGGACGCGCGCTTGAGTCAGCTCAATCCGCAATCGACCGCCCAGGTCGCCGGGCATCCGATCCACGCGATGCTGGTTCCGATCCCGGTCGTGTGCTTCGTCGGTACGCTGGTGACCGATATCGCCTACTGGTTCACCGCCAACATGCAGTGGGCGAACTTCTCTGTTTGGCTCCTCAGCGTCGGGCTGATCGGGGCGGCCTTGGCGGCTTTGGCCGGAATGATCGATTTCTTCGGCGACCGGCGGATCCGGCGCATCCGGACGGCTTGGATCCATGCGGCCGGCAACGCGGTGACTCTGGCCCTCAGCATCATCAACGTCTTCGTGCACAGCCGCGACGCCTACACGTCGGTGGTTCCGACCGGGCTGATCCTGTCGGCCGTCGTTGTGTTGATCCTGGGGCTCACCGGATGGTTGGGGGCTGGCCTCGTGCATCGATACGGCGTGGGCGTGCAGGCGGGAGAGCGGGCATGAGACAGGGTATGATCAACGGCCGTCCGATGATCGCCGCCGCGATCCTGCTGCCGCTCTGTGCCTGCGGGCCGGATCCGATCGATCCGCAGACCCAGGTCGGGGCGAATCCGCCGCTGCCCGAGCCGCACCAGTATCTCCTTCCGCCGATGCACGTGTCGAAGGCCGTCGGCTGGAAGGACGGGGAGACCCCGCAGGTCGCCTCGGGGCTGGCGATCAAGGCCCTGGCCACCGGCCTGAAGAATCCGCGCTCGATCCTCGTGCTGCCGAACGGCGACATCCTCGTGGCGGAGAGCGGCGGCCCGAACCCGCCGGTCAACCGGCCCAAGGAGATCATCATGGGCTGGCTGGAGCGGAAGTCCCACTCCGCCGAGACCCCCGGCCAGCGGATCACCCTGCTGCGGGATGCCGATGGCGACGGCGTGCCGGAGCAGCGCTCCATCCTCCTCGACAAGCAGAACTCACCGTTCGGCATGGCCCTGGTCGGCAACGACCTCTACGTGGCCGAGACCGACGCGGTGATGCGCTACCCCTACAAGACCGGCGAGACGACGATCACGGAGCCCGGAATCAAGCTCACCGAACTGCCGGCCGGCCACATCAATCACCACTGGACCAAAAGCCTGACCGCCAGCCCGGACGGGACCAAGCTCTATGCGGGCGTCGGATCGAACAGCAACATCACCGAGAACGGAATCGACGAGGAGAAGGACCGGGCGGCGATCTGGGAGATCGACCGGGCGACCGGCGCGCACCGGCTCTACGCCACCGGCCTGCGCAACCCGAACGGCCTGACCTTCGAGCCGCAGACCAAGACGCTCTGGTGCGTCGTGAACGAACGCGACGAACTCGGACCCGATCTGGTACCCGACTATATGACCTCGGTGAAGGACGGCGGCTTCTACGGCTGGCCGTACAGCTACTGGGGCCAGCACGTCGATCCGCGGGTGATGCCGCAGCGGCCGGAGCTGGTCGCCTCCGCGATCATGCCGGATTACTCGCTGAGCTCGCACGTCGCGCCCCTCGGGATGACCTTCTACACCGGGTCCGCCCTGCCGCAGACCTATCAGGGCGGCGCTTTCGTGGGCGAGCACGGCAGCTGGGACCGGGACCCGCTCAACGGCTACAAGGTGATCTACGTCCCGTTCGAGGGCGGCAAGCCGGCCGGCAAGGCCCAGGACGTGGTCACCGGCTTCGTCACCGACGCGCGGGAGGCCCGCGGACGGCCGGTGGGCCTCGCAGTCGACAGCCACGGTGCCCTTCTCATCGCCGACGATGTCGGCGGCACCGTCTGGCGGGTCACCGGTGCGCGCGCACAGTCGCAGGCCGCGCCGGGTCCGATCGTCCGTTGATCGCGCCGAGCACGAGGAACGCCGCGTGACCATCCTGGCGCGTTCACCCACCGCCGTCAGCGACGAGGGCCGGCACGCACGCGACCGCGGCGATCCGGTCACCGCCAACCCCTATGCGCCGGGTTCCGATGAGCGTCGCATCTGGGAGCGCGGCTACACCATGCCCGACGAAGAGGCATCCGCGGCAGCGCCGGGAATGACGGGTGAGACCGACCGAGCGTCGTGACGGGACCACCCGATGACGGGCCCAGGAACAGCCGTGGTGTCGCAGGGTTCCCCAGAGGACCGGGTCCGCTCACGAAACGGCGACCGGCCCCTGAGGGAGACACGCCATGAAGCTTATGACGCTGGCGCTCGCCGGCCTGATCGCCGCCGCTACGCCTGCCTGGGCCGCCGAGAGTGGTGGTGCAACCAGCCGCTCCGGCACGGCCAACAGCACCGGCCCGAATGATGCCGGCTCGGGATCGAGCCCGGGCGCGAAGGGCAGCGGGCCGTCGACGGGATCGATGAGCCGTTCCGGGACGACCAACAGCACGGGCCCCAACGACGCCGGATCCGGATCGAAGCCCGGTCCCACGGGCCGCCGAGAGACGGGAATCGCCGGTGAGACGATGTCCCGCCCGGCGGTCGCCGGAGCGGGACTGATCATCGCGATGCGTAAGGGACGCCGTCGGGCGATTGCTCGACGGTCGGGAGTCGCAATACGGGAGGATCCATGCCGACCATCAAACGGATTGCCTGCCTCGGCCTTCTGGTCCTCGGCCTAGCGGCCTGCGACGACAAGCAGGCCCAGAACAACACGCCGACGAAGGCCGACACCCAGAAATTGGAGCCGCAGACGGATCAATCCGCGCCGGGCAATCAGAAGCCGTAGCGGGCCCCGCTCCGACACGTCGACACCAGTTCGCCGCCCGGCTCGGTTTGACGGGCGCGTCGTCGTCCGGACCGACGGTCATCGGAGTTGCGGATGCGGAGCCGGGGCTGACTCGGCGATCGGAGCGTCGAAGCCGCCCGCGACAGGCAGGGCGTGATCCGAGACCCGGTGCGGCATCCGGATCATCATCGGCCCCCCGCGCGTCGAGCGCGCCGCGGTTGGCTGGCGGCGCCTCAGGGTTTGCGCCTGATGCGGAATGCGTCGTCCGGGGTCAGACGAAATGCAGCGGCAGGGCGCGGTCCAGCATTTCGGCGTAGGTGCCGGCCAGGACGGCGAAGGTCGCGGCGGCGGCAGCGGCGGCGACGGTGATGCGGGTGGTGAGGGTCATCGCTGGTCTCCATCGGGTCCGCGGTCAGCGTCGCGGCGTGTCTCCGATGTAAGCTCAAGCTTTCAGGATCGAAGTGCTCCGGCACACGACGGCGGAGTGGCCCAGGCCAGTCGCGCGATCCACACGGCGCGCCCAACCTGACTGCGCCGGGTGCGCCTCATCGGGCTCAGCAGTTCGCACAGATCGGCTTGGCGGTCCGCTGCCCCTCGCGTTCGAGGCGGTCCATGGCGGCGTCCTGTCCCCGGGCCGGCGGTGCGGCGCCCCGCCGAGTTCCGTCACCGCCGGGCGGCGTACTGGCCATGCCGTTCGGGCCGGACCCGTCATCAGAGCCCGCGCGCCCCACAGTCCGGGTCCGCGCGATCGCCGAGCGACCGACCGGTTCACCGCCGATCGGCGCCCAGCCGGCCCGATCGCGGACGGAGGCGTCGAGCTGGGCGGTCGGATCGATACCGCCGCCGGCGCCGAGGCCGGGTCTGAGGAGCTGGCCGGGCTCGGCGTTGCGCGGCAGGGCGCCGTTCGAGATCGCGACGGGGGCAAGAACCGCCGACGGTGGCGCAGTCGGAGACGTTCCCACGCAGGCACCGAGGGCCGTCGAACAGCAGAGCAGGATCGAGATCCGAAGCGCGACGATGGCGGGCTCCTCACGATTCGCGTTCCGACCCTGAGGCCGGGGAACTGCGGGCCGCGGCCTAGGCAGGCGGCATCAACGTTGAGCGTGACACAGGCCGAAGTCCGGCTTTGCTTTGCCGGATCTCATGAACGCTGTCTGATACTGAAAGGATGGTGGGCGCACTAGGGTTCGAACCTAGGACCCGCTGATTAAGAGTCAGCTGCTCTACCAACTGAGCTATGCGCCCGATCGCATCTGCGATCCGCCCCGGCGGCCACCAAGTCCGCTGGGGTGGCGGGCTGATACCAACGTGGCCGGGGACTGTCCACCCCCGGCCCGCGTTTTTTCTCATTCCGCCGCCGCATGCTGTGCATGCACGCGCACCGCATGGGCCGCGAGTTTGTTCAAGGCCGAGAGATACGCCTTCGCGGAGGCGACCAGCGTATCCGGGTCGGCACCGCGGGCCGTGACGCTGCGGTCCCCGTCCCGCAGGCGCACGGAGACCTCGGCCTGGGCATCCGTGCCGCCGGTCACCGCGTGGACCTGGTAGAGCTCCAGCTGCGCCTGATGCGGCACCAGGGCCGAGATCGCGTTGAACACCGCATCCACGGGCCCGTTGCCGTCCGCCTCCTCGATCCGCGTGCCGGTCTCGTCGGCGATGCGCAGGGTCGCGCGCTGCGGGCCCCGGGTGCCGGCGATCACCGACAGGGAGACCAGCCGGATCCGGTCGTGCGCCGTGGCGAGGTTCTCGTCGACCAGCGCCGCGATGTCCTCGTCGTAGACGTGCTTCTTGCGGTCGGCGAGCGCCTTGAACCGCTCGAACGCGTCCTGGAACTGGTTGTCCGACAGGTGCAGGCCGAGATCCTCCAACTTGGAGCGGAAGGCCGCCCGGCCGGAATGCTTGCCCATCACCAGGGAGGTCTTGGTCAGCCCGACCGAGGCCGGGGTCATGATCTCGTAGGTCTCGGCGTTCTTGAGCATGCCGTCCTGGTGGATGCCGCTCTCATGCGCGAAGGCGTTGCGGCCGACGATCGCCTTGTTGAACTGCACCGGGAAGTTCGTGGCGTGGCTCACGAGCTTCGAGGCGCGGGTCAGCATGGTCGATTCGACGCCGGTCTCGTAGGGCAGCACGTCGGCGCGGGTGCGCAAAGCCATCACGATCTCTTCCAGCGCCGCGTTGCCCGCCCGCTCGCCGATACCGTTGATCGTGCACTCGACCTGCCGGGCGCCGCCCTCGATGCCAGCGAGCGAGTTGGCGATCGCCAGCCCCAGGTCGTTGTGGCAATGGACCGAGAACACCGCCTTGTCGGCGTTCGGTACCCGCTCGCGGACATTCGCGAACATGTCGCGGTACTCGGAGGGCGTGGCGTAGCCCACCGTATCGGGCAGGTTGATCGTGGTGGCGCCGGCCTTGATGGCCGCCTCGACGCAGCGGCACAGGTAGTCGATCGGCGTGCGGGTCGCGTCCATGGCCGACCACTCCACGTCCTCCACGAGGTCGCGCGCCTGGGCCACGGTCTTGAGGATGATCTCGACCACCTCGTCCTGGCTCTTGCGCATCTGGTGCGCGAGGTGGATCGGCGAGGTCGACACGAAGGTGTGGATCCGCGCGCGCTTGGCGTGCCGGACGGCCTCGCCGGCCCGGGCGATGTCGGCGGGGATCGCCCGGGCGAGGCCCGCGATGGTGGCGCGCTTGGTGCGCTTCGCGATCTCTGCCACGGCCTCGAAATCACCGACCGAGGCGATCGGGAAGCCGGCCTCGATGATGTCGACGCCCATCGTGTCGAGGAGTTCGGCCACCGCCAGCTTCTCGTCGAACGTCATGGTGGCGCCGGGGCATTGCTCGCCGTCGCGCAGGGTGGTGTCGAAGATCAGGATGCGGTCGCGGGCGGTGGTGCTGGTTGTGGTCATGGTCTTACCCTGTCGCGGGCCGCCCGGCGTGTGGCGCGGCGCGGCGTGATGCCCAGGCGGGCGGGTTCGCGAATGTCGAACAATCCCCTGAAGGCCCAGGCGCGCGCCCGGACGGCCCTCAGGGGCGGGTAAGCAGAAGCGGAAGGCGAAGCCCGGCGCGGCGCGCACGCGACCGCGGCGCCGGAACGGCGGCCTTGGCGGTCTCGGTCGCTGAGCCGGCTCTGGCCAAGGCTCGTCTCTCCCGGGTCGGGCGCGGACGGCATGGGCAGCATCCGCGCGATGGGTCGGAGACGTAGCGCCCGGCCGTCCGAAACACAAGAGCGGCCGCCGCTTCGGCCGACTCTGCGCCTTGCCAATGGCGGTCCCGCCTCGATAAAGCCGCCTCACCGTCGAGACTTAACCCGCGAGACCATGATGGCCAGCTACAAGCTCCTGCTCCTCCCCGGCGACGGGATCGGCCCGGAGGTGGCGGGCGGCCTGCAGGTCGTGCTGGATGCCCTCAAGGAGACCGGCCTCGCGACCTTCGAGACCGAGACCGACCTCGTCGGCGGCTGCGCCCTCGACGCGCACGGCGTTCCCCTCGCCGACGCGACCCTGGAGCGGGCCAAGGCCGCGGACGCGATCCTGCTCGGCGCCGTCGGCGGTCCGAAATGGGCGGGCGTTCCTTACGAGAACCGGCCCGAGGCCGGGCTTCTGCGCCTGCGCAAGGATCTCGACCTCTTCGCCAACCTGCGCCCGGCGATCTGCTACCCGGCGCTGGCCGAGGCCTCGGCCCTGAAGCGCGAGCTTGTCGAGGGCCTCGACATCATGATCGTCCGGGAACTGACGGGCGGCGTCTATTTCGGCGAGCCCAAGGAGATCACCACGCTCCCGGACGGATCCAAGCGTGCGGTCGACACCCAGGTCTACACGACCGGCGAGATCGAGCGGATCGCCCGGGTCGCCTTCGACCTCGCGGGCAAGCGTTCGGGCCGGGTCGCCTCCGCCGAGAAGCACAACGTGATGAAGTCCGGCGTGCTCTGGAAGGAGGTCGTCACCAAGCTTCATGCCGAGCATTACGCCGACATCCAGCTCGAGCACATCCTCGCCGACAACTGCGCCATGCAGCTCGTGCGCCGGCCCAAGCAGTTCGACGTGCTGGTGACCGACAACCTGTTCGGCGACGTGCTGTCGGACCTCGCCGCGATGCTCACCGGATCGCTCGGCATGCTGCCCTCGGCCTCGCTCGGCGCGGTCGATGAGAGCGGCCTGCGCCGGGCGCTCTACGAGCCGTGCCACGGCTCGGCGCCGGATATCGCCGGCCAGGACAAGGCCAACCCGATCGCCATGATCGGCTCGCTGACCATGTGCCTGCGCTACTCCTTCGGCCTGGGCGACGCGGCCGACGCGCTGGACGGGGCCATCACGGATGCCCTGGCCGGGGGCGCGCGCACCGCCGACATCGCCGGCACGGGTACGAACCCGATGGGCACCCGCGCCATGGCTTCGGCCGTGGCCGATGCCCTGCGCGCCCGCGTGGGCTGACCGTCCTGAGACAGGTGCCGGGGGATCACCGGCACCCGTGTGTTTCGACGCATGGCGGAGTACCGCGCGCTTCGCTAAGACGCGCCGATCGAGAAGCGGGAGCGTCATGAAGGTCGAAGACGGGGCGTCCGAGCGCGCGAGCGCGGATTTCGGCTTCGAGCGCGTCGCGCTCGACGAGAAGCAGGGACGCGTCGATAGCGTGTTCCACTCGGTGGCCCGCCGCTACGACATCATGAACGACCTGATGTCGGCCGGCCTGCACCGGGCCTGGAAGGCGCAGCTCGTCTCGATGCTGCGGCCGCCGCAGACGCGCGCCTTCGCGCATCTCGACGTGGCGGGCGGCACCGGCGACGTGGCGTTCCGGGTGCTGGCCGCGGGCGGTCCGCGCACCCGCGTGACCGTGCTCGACATCAACGAATCGATGCTGCGCGTCGGCGCCGAGCGGGCGCGGGAGCGCAAGCTCGATGAGGCCGGCGACCGAATCGCCTTCGTCACCGGCAATGCCGAGACCCTGCCGCTGCCGGATGCCGCCTTCGACGCCTACACGATCGCCTTCGGCATCCGGAACGTGCCGCGGATCGAGGTGGCGCTTGCCGAGGCGCGGCGGGTGCTGAAGCCGGGGGGGCGCTTCCTGTGCCTCGAATTCTCGGCCGTCGACATCCCGCTCCTCGACCGGTTCTACGATGCCTACTCGTTCAACGTGATCCCCCGGATCGGCGCCCGGGTTGCCGGCGATGCGGATTCGTACCGTTATCTCGTCGAATCGATCCGGAAGTTTCCGACGCGCGGGGCCTTCGCCGGCATGATCGAGCGCGCCGGCTTCCGCCACGTCACCGACCGGCCGCTCACGGGCGGCATCGTGGCGATCCATTCGGGCTGGAAGGTCTCTTGAACTTGCTTCCAACGCGCGCGCTCCCCTCCCCCGCAGAGGGGGGAGGGAGATTGCGGCCATGATCAGCGCCGCCATCAACCTTCTTCGCGGCGCCAAGGTCGGCTTCGTGCTGGCGCGCGAAGGGGCGCTGGCCTTCGCCGACCCGTCGGACATGCCGCCGCACCTGCGGCTCGCCCTGCGGATCGGACGCCTGCTGGAGAAGCCCGGCCGCAGCGACGGCGCAGTCGGATTGTCGGCGGCGATGACCCGCCTCGGCCCCTCCTACGTGAAGTTCGGCCAGTTCCTGGCGACGCGGCCCGACATCGTCGGCATGCGGGCGGCCTTCGACCTGGAGAAGCTGCAGGACCGGGTCCCGCCCTTCCCGCAGGAGGTCGCGCTGCGCACGGTCGAGGCTGCGCTGGGCAAGCCCGTGAGCGCGCTGTTCGTCTCGTTCAGCGAGCCGATCGCCGCCGCCTCGATCGCGCAGGTCCACAAGGCGGTCGTGCAGGATGCCGACGGCACGCAGCGCGCGCTCGCCGTCAAGGTGATGCGGCCGGGGGTGCGGGAGCGCTTCATGCGCGACCTCGAGGTCATGCGCTTCATGGCCCGGGTGGTCCACGCCCTGTCGCCGCAGGCGGAGCGGCTGCGGCCCCGCGAGGTCGTGGAGATCCTGGCCCGCTCCGTCTTGATGGAGATGGATTTCCGCCTGGAGGCGGCCGCCGCCTCGGAGATCGCCGAGAACACCAAGAACGACCCCGATTTCCGTGTCCCCAAGCCCGAATGGGAGCTGACCGCCCGCGAGGTCTTGTCAGCGGAGTGGATCGAGGGGACCCGCCTGCACAGCGCCGCGGAACTGGTCGCCGCGGGCCACGACCCGCAGGCGATCGGCCGGACCGTGATCCAGAGCTTCCTCCGGCAGGCGATCCGCGACGGGTTCTTCCACGCCGACATGCACCAGGGGAATCTGCTGGTCGATGCCGAGGGCCGGCTGGTGGCGGTCGATTTCGGCATCATGGGCCGGCTCGGGTCGAACGAGCGCCGGTTCCTCGCCGAGATCCTGCTCGGCTTCATCCTGCGCGACTATCGCCGGGTGGCGAAGGTGCATTTCGAGGCGGGCTACGTGCCGGCCCACCATTCCGTGGAGGATTTCGCGCAGGCCATCCGGGCGATCGGCGAGCCGATCCACCAGCGCCGGGCCGACGAGATCTCGATGGCGAAGGTGCTGACGCTCCTGTTCGACATCACCGCCCTGTTCGACATGAGCACCCGCACCGAACTGGTGATGCTGCAGAAGACCATGGTGGTGGTCGAGGGCGTCGCCCGCTCCCTCGATCCGCGGCTCGACATGTGGACCACCGCCGAGCCGGTGGTGCGCGCCTGGATCGCCCGCAACATGGGGCCGGTGGGCCGGGCCCAGAGCGGCCTGGAGGCCCTGCGGGTGGTCTCCGACGTGGTCGGCGACATCCCCGATCTCGCGATGCGCCTGAAGCGCGTTCTGGTCCGTCTGGACGAGGCCGGCACCGGCGATGCCCGCCGGCTGGAAGGCTTCGCCCGGGATGAGCGCCTGCGGGCGATCTGGTCGACCCTCGCGCTCTGGGGCATCGCCATCGGGGCGCTGGCGCTGGCCTTCCGCGGGCTCTGAGCGGGAAACGATCAGGCCGCGTCGGCGTGCGCCGGCAGCAGCGCGCGCAACTCGCGGACGAGTTCGCCGAGCCCGGTCTTACCCTTGGCGAGGACCCGATCGGCCTGACCGGCCAGACGTCGCCGATCCTCCGCGGTGATGTCCTTGGCGGTGAGCACCACCACCGGCACGTCGCGCCAATCCGGGCGCTCCCGTAGCAGGCGCAGGAAGGTGAAGCCGTCCATCTCCGGCATCATCAGGTCGAGGAGGATCAGCCCCGGCCGCGCCTCCGCCACGCGATCCAGCGCCTGGGCACCGTTCTCGGCCTCGCAGATCGGAAAGCCCTCGCGCTGCAGGTAGGCGCAGATATGCGCGCGAACATCCGCCTCGTCCTCCACCACCAGGATCGGGCCCTCGCCGCCCGCCGGCCGGAACCGGTCGACGATCTGGCGCAGGTTGCCCCAGTCGATCGGCTTCTGGAGATAGTCGGTCGCGCCGAGCGAGAAGGCGAAGTTCTGCTCGTCGAGGATCGTCACCATCACGATCGGCGTCGCTCCGATCTCGGGGTCGGCCCGCAGCGCCCGCAGCACGTCCCACCCGTCCATCTGCGGCATGGTCACGTCGAGCAGCACCGCCCGCGGCCGGAGGCTCCGGGCCAGCTCGAGGCCCCGCCGCCCATCCTCGGCGACCGTCACCGAGAACCCCTCGCGCTCCAGGAACCGGGCGAGCAGGTCGCGGGTCGCGGCATCGTCGTCGATCACCAGAACGGCGTTGCGGTCGGGGAGGATCGCGCCGGTTTTCTCGGGGACCGCGAGGTCCGCGCCCGCAACGCGCAGCGGCAGGGTGAGCGTGAAGGTCGTGCCCTCCCCTTCCCGGCTCGCCACCGTGATCCCGCCGCCGAGCATCTCGGCGAAGGCCCGGGTGATGGCCAGCCCCAGGCCGGTGCCGCCGAAGCGCCGCGTGGTCGAGGCGTCGGCCTGGGTGAAGCGCTCGAACAGCTTGCCGACCTGCTCGGCATTCATGCCGATGCCGGTATCGACGACATCGAAGCGCAGCGCGTCGCCGGCGCGGGCGACCGCCAGGGTGATGCGGCCGTTCTCGGTGAACTTCGCGGCGTTGCTGAGCAGGTTGATCAGGCACTGACGCACCTTGGTGACGTCGGTATGGGCGGTGCCGAGGTCGTCGGCCAGATCGAGCGCCAGGCTGTTGCCCTTCTTGGCGATCAGACCCTCCACGGTCGTGGCGACGTCGCGCACCACGGCGGCGACCTCGAAATCCTCGGCGTAGATCTCGATCCGGTCGGCTTCGATCTTCGAAATGTCGAGGACGTCGTTGATCAGGCCGAGAAGATGGCGGGCATTCGACTCGATCTTCTTCATGTCGGCGATCAGCGCGGCCTCGCCGAGGTCTTCGAGCTCCTCCTGCACCATCTCGGAATAACCGATCACCGCGGAGAGCGGCGTGCGCAGCTCGTGGCTCATGTTGGCCAGGAACTGGCTCTTGGCGGTGTTGGCCGCCTCGGCGGCCGCGCGGGCGGCCTCGATCGCGGCTTCCGCCTCCTTCCGCTCGGTGATGTCGGTATGCGTGCCTACCCACTCGCGCAGGGTGCCGTCGGATTCGAGGATCGGCACGGCGCGGACGCTCATGTGCCGGTAGGCGCCGGAGGCGGCGCGGAGCCGGTGCTCCGTGACGTAGGGCTGCAGGGTTGCGACCGCCTTCGACCAGGCGATCCGGGTGTGCTCCCGGTCCTCGGGATGGACGGCGTCGAGGAAGCCGAGGCCGGCATAGGCCGCCTCGTCCTGCCCGGTGAACCGGCTCCAGGTGGTTTGCCGGCGCTGGAGGCTGCCCTCGGGATTCGCGGTCCAGACGATCGCCGCGGTGGCCTCGATCAGCGACCGGAAACGCTCCTCGCTGCGGCGCAGCCGGGCCTCCGCCAAGTGGCGGATCGTCTCGTCGACCACGACGAGGCCGACACCCTCGACGGCCTGTTCGGCCGTACCCGACCCGGCGTCGGTGCCGCGCAGCGGGTAGAAGCTCATTGAGAACTGGCGCAATCCGCCCGGCGCCGAGGGAGTCGGGACCGCCACCGGCACGTTGGGCGAAACCAGACCCTCCTTGAGGGCCGCGGCCAGCTTTGGCGCCAGCTCCTCGCGGAGCGTCGGCAGCATCGCCCAGATCGGTGCCCCGAGATCGGCCCCGAACCCGCGCTCGCTCATCGTGGCGAGCGCGCGGTTCATGTGGCGGATCTGCAGGTCGCGGTCGAGGAAGCCCAGCCCGACAGGGGCGTTCGCCAGCACGCCGTCGAGGAGCCGCGACATGCGCAGCGATTCCTGGCGCCGCACGAGGGCGAGGCGGGCGAGCAGCAGAATGGCGCCGAGCGCCGAGATTCCGGACAGCAGGAACAGGATCAAGCCGCGCCGATGCGTCCGAACCTGAAGCGCGGCGAGGTCGGCGGCGGCGACGTCCTGGCGGGCGGCGGCCTCCATGCGGATCGCGTCCATCAGGCGCTTGCCCTCGCCCGTCCGGACGAGATCAGTCGCCGCGTCGAAGCCCTGCGCGCGGCGCGCCGCGATGACCCGGGTGGCGAAATCCCGCTTCTGCGCGATCAGGCCCGCGAGCGAGGCGCCGCCGGCGCGGACCGGCTCCTGCGCGGCCGAACCGAGGCTCGCCAGCTCGGCCTCGATCCTCGGCAGGGCGGCCGTGTAGGGCGCGAGGTATTCCTCGCTGCCGACCAGCACGAAGCCGCGCTCGGACGTCTCCAGGTCCTTCACCTCGGAGATCAGGCGCTCGACATCGGCGATGACGGCGTTGGCGCGGGCGGTGGCCGCGCGGTCGGACTCGCCGGACAGGTAGTTCGCCGTGCCGGCCGCCAGGGCCATGATGAGCAGAGCGAAGGCGGCGGGCGAGCTCAAAAGCGGCCCCAACGGTCCGGCAGCGCGCCAGTTGCGCCGCCGCAGGCGGAAGATCGATCCGATCCCAGGGCGCGCGTTCATGTCTCGACCAAGCCCGTGCTCGCCCCTGACGCTTCCGAATCCGGTTTGCCGTGCGGCATCGCGAGGTATTCCCGCGAGCGCATCTCGATCAGGCGGGAGACAGTCCGATCGAACTCGAAGGCCTCCCGGCCGGTCTGGGCGGTGTAGAGGTCCTGCGCCTCGGCCTCCGCGGAGGCCACGAGCTTCACGTGCCGATCGTAGAGCGTGTCGATCAGCGTGATGAAGCGCTTGGCCTCGTTGCGCTCGGCCTCGGCCATCACCGGGATCCCGTCGAGGAGGATCGTGTGATAGGCGCGGGCCAGGGCCATGTAGTCGGAGGCGCCGAGCGGCTTCCGGCAGAGATCGTCGAAGCCGAAGCGCGCCACGCCGCCGGCCGCCTCGGGGATTTCGACATCCCGCCCGTGGACCGTCACGGTCGCCGGCCGGCCCTTCGCCTTGCCGGTGAGCCCCCTGAAGGCGGCATCGAGGGCGGCGCGGGCTTCGGGCCCGGCCGGCACGTGATACACGGCCGCCCCGCCGAGCTTCTCCAGCCGGAAATCGGTGCGGGAATCCAGGCGGAGCACCTCGACCCGCTCCTTCAGCGTCTCGATGAAGGGCAGGAACAGGGCCCGGTTGAGTCCGCCCTCGTAGAGCCGATCCGGCTCGACGTTCGAGGTCGCCACGACGGTCACGCCCCGCCGGAACAGGTGGCCGAACAGCCGGCCCAGGATCATCGCGTCGGCGATGTCGGTCACCGTGAACTCGTCGAAGCACAGGAGGGTCGCCTCGTCGGCGAGCTGGTCGGCCACGGGTCCGATCGGGTCATCGCCCTTGACGGTGCCGGCTTTCAGCGCCTGGCGATAGGCGTGGATCCGCTCGTGCGCGTCGGCCATGAAGCCGTGGAAGTGGACGCGCCGCTTCGGCTCGGGCGCAGCCTCGTGGAACAGGTCCATCAGCATCGTCTTGCCGCGCCCGACCGAGCCCCAGATGTAGAGCCCGCGCGGCGTTTCGGCCTCGTCCTTCCGGCGGAACAGCCAGCCCAACGCGCTGGTCTTGCTGGCGCGCTTGCGGCGCTGGAGATCCTGGATCAGCCGATCGAGACCGCGGACGAGGCGGGCCTGCGCCGGATCCCGCTCGATCGCCCCCGTTGTGACGAGGGCCTCGTAGCGCTCGTGCACGGGCCCCGGCGAAACGGCCCCGGCGCGCGCCTCCGGCGATGGCGTGGTCTGCAGGCCGGATCTCTCGTTCACGCCGCTGGTCCCTCGCAGCCCTCTGTCGCGCCGTCCCGGCGCCCGCCCGCATCGCGAAAACCGACGGTCCGTGCCCTCCCCTGTGCCGGGGAAGGCCAAGGTGAATCAAGTCCGGGGCGCGGATCCGGTCGTGACAGCGACGGGGCGATTACAAGGATCGGCGGGTCCGCGCTTGGTGGCGGCACGCATGGCCGACCCCGCACTTTGCTGCATTGCACAACTGCCGGGGGGATGCGAAATCCCCGATGATTCTTGGGAGGGACGTCCGGAATTTCTGCGCGCGAGCGCTCAGACCGGAGACCCAACATGGCCGTTTTAGCGCGCGACGAACCGGTCCGCACCGTGAGGCGGTTGTGGCCGGCGGACCGCGATGCGGTGCTCGACTACTTCCTCCGCCTGGATCCCGAGACCCGGGCGAGCCGCTTCATGGGCAATGTCAGCGAGGCGGGCGTGCGGGCCTATGCCGCGCAGGCCGTCACCTCGGACGGTCTCATGTACGGCGCCTTCGTGGACCGCGTGCTTCGCGGGCTCGGCGAATTGCGGCCGATGGGGCCGTGCCCGTCCCGCTACATGCTGGGCCCGCAGGCCGAGGCTGCCTTCGCGGTGGAGCGTGCCTTCCGCCGCCGCGGGCTCGGGGCCGACCTGTTCGCGCGGATCGCCCGGGCGGCGCGCCACCGCGGCGTGGTCGATCTGCACGTGCGCTGCCTGTCCGGGAACGGGCCGATGCTTCGGCTCGCGGCGAAGCATGGGGCCGCCCTCCAGCATGCCGGCAGCGAGATCGACGGCGCCCTCCATCTGGAGAGCCCCACGCCGTTCTCGCTCTGGTACGAGGGCATCGCCGAGGCGTTCGATTTCAGCCTGGCGGTCAGCTTCCCGAACCGGTCCGGATCCGGCACCGCGGCCTGAGACCACGTCGCTCAGCCGATCGGATCGCCCACCAGCGCGAAGGTCAGGAGATCGACGGAGGCCGCCCCACCGCGCAGGAGTGCCCGGGCGGCGGCGTTGCCGGTGGCGCCGGTCGTGGTGACGTCATCGACGAGCAGGACCCGGCGTCCGCGGATTCGAGCGGCTTCGGCGGGCGGCACACGGAAGGCGCCGCGCAGGTTCTCGGCCCGGGCGGCACGACTCAGCCCGACCTGCGAGCGTGTCGGCCGAATCCGTTCGAGCGCAGTCGGGACAAACGGGAGCGCCGCGGCCGCGGCGATCGTCCGACCCAGCAAGGCGGCTTGGTTGAATCGGCGGCGCCAGAGGCGGGCGCGGTGGAGCGGAACCGGCACGAGGCACTCGGCCTCGGCGATCAGGGCGCGCCCGCTCGCGCTCATCATCCGGGCCATGACCTTTGCGAGATCGAGGCGGTCCTCGTATTTGAGGCGGTGGATCAAGCGCCGCGCCTCCCCGTCATAGAGTGCCACGGCCCGGCAGCGGTCGAAGACGGGCGGGTCGGCGATGGCCCGGGGCGAGAGCAGCGGGCCGATGCCGAGATCGACCGCGAAGGGGGTTCCGTATCGCGGGCAGACCGGCTCTTCGATCAGGCGCAGGCCGGACCAGCAGTTCGGGCACAGGGCGCCGGGATCGGCCGTCGCCGCACCGCAGCCCGAGCAGGTCGGCGGGTAGATCAACGACAAAGCCCCGCGCGGAATCCCGCGCAGGGCCGCGGCGACCGTTTGGATCGCCGTCATCCTGACCGTGGCTCGGTCAGCCGAACTTACTGGGCCGAGACGGGCCGCGCCTGCGGCCCCATCTGCTGCTGATCCATCTGACGGGCGCGGGCATTGGCCCGGTGGCGGCCGATGGCGCAGCCGGCGGCGGCGCCGACGAGGCCGTGATGCCCGGCGTAATGGCCGGCGATGCCGCCGACGATCGCGCCCTTGATGCAGCCCTTGGCCTCGGCGCCGCCCGCGGCGGTGAGGGCGGCGAGGGCGATTGTGGCTCCGAGGAGGGTGCGCTTCATGGTGACTTCTCCCGATCAATCTCGGCCATACGGCCAGCTGGAGCAGCAACAGCGCGACTGCCGAGTCGTTCCGGCCCTCCAGCGTACCTCACGAATCCGTGCATGCGCGGCGGCATCATGCCCTCGGGGTGCTGGCGGGAAGCCGTCGTGTGCGCCATCTGCGCGGGATGGATTCCTCCGCCACCCTGTTCGATACGGCCATCGCCCGGCTGCGGCTCGCCCGGGCCGTCCGGAGCGGCTACGCCGGCTTCCTCTTCGACCGGCTTGCCGAGGATCTGGACGACCGGCTGGGCGCCGTGCTGCGCAGCTTCTCGACTGTGCTGGATCTCGCCACGCCGATCCCGGTCGCCGCACCGATCCTCGGACGCCGCTATCCGCAGGCGCAACATATCCGGCTCGCACCGCTGCCCGAGACAGGCGGCGACCGGATCGTCGGCGATCCGGAATTGCTGCCGCTGGCGCCCGAAAGCCTCGACCTCGCCGTCTCGCTGCTCGCCCTGCACGGCGTGAACGACCTCCCGGGTACCTTGATCCAGCTCCGCCGCGCCCTGCGGCCGGACGGTCTGTTCGTCGGATGCCTGCTCGGCGGCGCCACCCTCACTGAGCTGCGCCAGAGCTTCGGGCAGGCCGAGAGCGAGATCGAGGGCGGCATCAGCCCCCGGGTGGCGCCCTTCGCGGCCGTTCGCGAGGCGGGTGCCCTGCTGCAGCGGGCGGGCTTCGCGCTCCCGGTGGCCGACACCGACATGCTGACGGTGCGCTACGCGGATCCTTTCAGCCTGATGCGCGACCTGCGCGCCATGGGCATGACCAACGCCCTGACCGAGCGGCGGCGCACGCCCCTGCGGCGTGCCACCCTGTTGCGTGCCGCCCAGATCTACGCGGAGCGCTTCTCGGATCCGGACGGGCGCGTGCGCGCGACTTTCGAGGTGCTGTGGCTCTCGGGCTGGGTGCCGCACGCCAGTCAGCAGAAGCCGTTGCGGCCGGGCAGCGCCAAATCGCGCCTGGCCGATGCCCTCGGAACGATCGAGCTGAAGCCGGAGGAACCAGGATCGCCATGAAGATACCCGGACCCGATCACCCCATCACCATCACGCCGGAGCCGCGCCGCGTCCGCGTCGTGGTGGCCGGCACCGTCGTAGCGGAGACGCGCGACGCCCTGCGGCTGGAGGAGGCAAGCTACCCGCCTGTCTTCTACGTGCCCCGCCGCGACACGCACGCCGCGTTCTTCAAGCCGTCGGCGCGAACCAGCCACTGCCCCTACAAGGGCGATGCGCGCTATTTCGATCTCGACGTGGCTGGAACGCGGCGGCCCGACGCGGTCTGGAGCTACGAAGCGCCCTATCCCGCGGTCGCGGCGATCCGCGACTGTGTGGCGTTCTATCCGGATCGGGTCGACGCCATCGACGTGACGGACTGATCGCCGCGGGGCTCAGGTTCGAACCAGGGACCAGAAGCCGGACTTGCGTCCGTGCTGCTGCCGAAGCTTCGCGCGGTAACCTTCGGCATCCGGCGCGATCGCATCGACATCGAGCCGTGGCGCCAAGCCGTCGAGTTCCGCGAGGTAGCGCGCCGCGTGCGGGTAAGCCGGGCTGCGGCCGTAATCGAGGATCCCGTCGATCAGCCGCCGGTACAGGATGACGGCGGCCAGGGGATGGTCCTGGGCCAGAACCTCGGCGGCCGGTGCCAGGATGGCGTAGCGCAGGCTTCCATCCCAGATCGCCGGCCGATCGGTCACCAGCCGTGCGGCACGGCGCAAATCCGGCCACGCCGTCAGGAAGGCGAGCGCCCGGTGGTGATCGGGGAAGGCGGCGGCATGGTCGAGGGCGCGGTGGAGCGCCTCCTCGTCCTCGAAATCCGGCAGCTTGGCGAGGAAGCCCCGCAGCATCGGCGCATCGAGCTCCTGCTCGAATCGCTTCCAGCGCAGATCCTGCGCCTCCGCGCCCCGGTCGAGCGCGTCGAGGATGTCGATTTCCACGACCAGCCGCTCGCGCTCGGGGATCCGCGGATCGAAGAAAGCGATCAGGTCTTCCCGCGTCGTCGCCCGGCGTTTGTCGGGATCCTGCTTGCGCCGGATCCAATCCAGGGCGTCCTGCGCGCGGCCCGCGCCGAGCAGGCGCCGGGCGATCTCCGCTTGGTTCTCGGCCCCGGGGTCGATCTCGCTCTCGAGGGCCAAGTAGGCGTCCGGGTCGCCCCGGCGGTCGGCGATGGCCTGTCGCAGGCGCAGGATCGCGCTGCGATTGTCGAGGCGGTAGCGGGCAGAGTGCGTGCGCCTGTTCCGGTCGGCCTCGGAGCGCCTTGCCGCCTCGGCGAGGCGACTATCGATCTCCGCAAGGGCGTCCACCGCGAGCACCGAGACCATCTCGCTCAGGAGCGCACCGAGCGGCCCCGACGGATCATCCGTGAAGGGACCTACGAGACTCAAGGCGACGCCGGCTGCAGCAACGGGCGGTAATGCGCCCGCGATCTCGACGAACCCCGCGGCGGCGCGGTCGAAGATACCCTGGATCGCGCCGTTCCCGTCGTCGACCCGGTCCAGCACCGCGTCGGCATCGTCGAGGAACCGGCGGAGACGGTCGAGGGCCGCCGCGGGATCGAGCGGGCGCAATTCATCGAGGATGATCGTGACGAGGGCGGTGAGATCGGCCGCGAAGGCCCGGCGCCGCTGCCAGTCGATGTAGCTCTCGGCCCCTTCGAGCGCCGTCAAGCGCCGGTCGATGATCGCCGCGACGGCCTCCGGACCTTGGAGCGAGGCCAGCGCCGCCGTCACGAGCTTCTTGAAGCCGGCGTTGCGCGCCGTCTCGCCGAGGATGAGGCCGATCAGCCGGTCGGTTCCGAGCGCCGCGAGCGTCTCGGGCGACGGCGTGGTGCGCCGCGCGCCCTTTGGGAGAGCCGGTGCCTTCGTCGACGGCGTCTTCGACGGCACCTTGGCTGACGGCGCCTTTGTTGACGGGGCGTTGCCCTTCACCGCACGCGTTCGCGCCACGACCGCTCCTGTCGATGTGCGCGAATCCGCACGCCGCCCCGCCGAGATCTACTCGACGACCTTGGCGCGCGGCCGGTCGCTACCCTGGGCGGTCTCGTCGTGCCAGCCGCCGGCCTGATCCTGGTAGCGGATCCCCTCCGTCGAGCCCGGCACCTGCTGCTCGGCCGCCGCCGCCTGAGCCGCCTGCAGCGCCTCCTCCCGGCTCGGGAAGGTCTCGGAGAAGACGTCGCCGACCTTGTAGGCGAAGCCGCCGTCATGCTCGACGATGCGATAGGTAACCTCAGACATTACGCCTCCTGTACGCGCCCGTTCTCGTTGAGCGCGAACCCGCCGGATGCGCCACGGTTCCAGGCGTGTTCTCGCATCGGCCTCCGATCCGCCGGAAAGTGCCGCTAAGGCCGTCGGATCCCATTGGCGCCACGACGAACATGCAGCTCAGAACGATCCTCGCCCTGACGCTCCTGCTGGCGGCGCGACCGGCCAGCGCCGAGGACGGCTTCTTCGACAAGCTGTTCGGCGGTTCCTCGCGGGGGGCGCCGCCCAATCCCTTCGCGTCGAACTATCCGTCGGCGCCGCCCACGGCCGATGACATTCGGGCCGAGCGCCAACGGCGCGCCGGCCGCGGCGAGCGCGGGACGCATTCCGCGCCGCTGCCGCCGGGGCGCATCCCCGAGGAGTGACGTGGATCAGGAATCGCCGACGACGCCGGCCGCATCCTGTGCCTGGAGCACGTCCGGGCGTGGCATCGAGATGATGTTGTAGCCGGCATCTACGAAGTGGACCTCGCCGGTGACGCCACCGGACAGCGGCGACAGCAGGTAGAGGGCCGAGCCGCCGACATCCTCCAGGCTAACCGTGCGCCGCAGCGGGGCATGGGCGCGCTGGTGGTTGAACATCAGCCGCGCGTCGGCGATCCCGGCGCCGGCCAGCGTGCGCATCGGGCCGGCCGAAAGGGCGTTCACGCGGATCCCATCGGGACCCAGGTCGCCGGCGAGGTAGCGCACCGACGCTTCAAGCGCCGCCTTGGCCACGCCCATCACGTTGTAGTTCGGCATGACACGCGTCGCGCCACCGTAGGTGAGCGTCAGCAGGGAGCCGCCCGGCTTCATCCGCTTGGCCGCGCGCTGGGCGATCTCCGTGAAGGAGAAGCACGAGATCGTCATCGTGCGCACGAAATTCTCGCGCGTGGTGACGTCGACGTAGCGGCCCTTCAGCTGCGCCTTGTCGGAGAAGCCGATGGCGTGGACCACGAAGTCGAGCCCGCCGTCGAACCGCGCGTCGAGCGCCTCGAAGGTGGCGTCCACCGAGCGCAGATCCTCGACGTCGCAGGGCAGGACGATGTCCGAATCGAGCTGGGCGGCCAGAGGCGTCACACGCCGGCCCAGCGCCTCGCCCTGATACGTGAAGGCGAGTTGGGCGCCCTCGGCATGCAGGGCCTTGGCAATGCCCCAGGCGATCGAGTGATCGTTGGCGACACCCATGATCAGGCCGCGCCTGCCCGCCATCAAACCCGTCATGCCGACCTTATCCTGAACGAGCCCGCCGCGCCCGGACGGCCGGGCCGGGTCGCGATGCGCTCGACCGAACCGCGACAGGGTGCCTTAGCGCGCCTCGCCCCACGCTCCAAACGTGCCGACGCTTCGCGGCGAATAAAAAAAGCCCCACCTCACGGCGGGGCACTCAGATTTCTGCAGACCGCGTCAGAAGTGGCCGTCGGTCTGCGCTCTGGCGTCTTCGAGCAGCGCCTGTTTGGCGTAGATCGCCGCGCATCCGGCGATCATCAATCCGCTCAGCGTTCCGAGGAGAAATGTCCCCATGGCCCCCACCAAATCTCAACGCCCGGTAAACGCCGACCGCGCCTGAGGGGTTCCGGCAGGCCCGGTCAGGCGTCAACGTGCTTCAACACCAGCGTCGCGTTGGTGCCGCCGAACCCGAAGGAATTCGTCAGCACGTGGCCAAGCTTGGCATCGTCCCGGCGCTTCCGCAGGATCGGCATGTCGGCGAAGGCCGGATCGAGCTCATCGATATGCGCGCTCTCGCAGATGAAGCCGTTGTTCATCATCAGGAGGCTGTAGATCGCCTCCTGAACGCCGGTGGCACCCAGGGAATGGCCGGTCAGCGACTTCGTGGCGGCGATCGGCGGGCAGGCCTCGCCCCGGCCGAACACCTCGCGAATCGCCTCGATCTCCTTCTCGTCGCCCACCGGCGTCGAAGTCGCGTGCGGGTTGATGTAGTCGATCCGCGCGCCCTTGAGCCCCTCGATCGCCTGACGCATGCAGCGCATCGCGCCCTCGCCCGACGGCGCCACCATGTCGTGCCCGTCCGAGGTCGCGCCATAGCCGGCGATCTCGCCGTAGATCCGCGCGCCGCGCGCCTTGGCGTGCTCTAGCTCCTCCAGCACGAGGACGCCCGCGCCGCCCGCGATCACGAAGCCGTCGCGGTTCGCATCGTAGGCGCGCGAGGCCCGGGCCGGGGTGTCGTTGTATTTCGACGACATGGCGCCCATGGCGTCGAACAGCACCGAGAGGGTCCAATCGAGATCCTCGCAGCCGCCCGCGAAGATGATGTCCTGCCGGCCGCCCTGGATGATCTCGGCGGCGTTGCCGATGCAATGGTTCGACGTCGCGCAGGCCGACGAGATCGAGTAGTTCACGCCGCGGATCTTGAACCACGTGGCGAGGGTCGCCGAGGCGGTCGACGACATCGCCTTGGGCACCGCGAACGGGCCGATGCGCTTCGGGCCCTTGTCGCGGGCCGTCGCGGCGGCATCCACGATCACCCGGGTCGAGGGACCGCCCGAGCCCATGATGATGCCGGTACGGGCGTTCGAGATATCGCCCGCCTCCAGCCCCGCATCGGCGATCGCCTGATCCATGGCGACGTGGTTCCAAGCGGTGCCGCCGCCGTGGAAGCGCATGGCGCGCCGGTCCACCACGCCCTCCGGATCGAGGCTCGGCGCGCCGGAGACTTGGCTGCGGAAGCCATGCTCGGCGTAGCTGGCGTCGCGCGCGATGCCCGAGCGGGCTTCGCGCAGGGAGGCCAGCACCTCTTGCGTGTTGTTGCCGATGGACGAGACGATGCCCATCCCGGTGATGACGACACGGCGCATGATGGTGACGATACCTCCGTCGCGGCGTCGCTCGTCCGCGCCGCGTCCCGGTCAGCTAAGATGACGCGGCCACAATCTCAACCGCCGAAACCGTCCGGCGTTGCAGCCGAGCTTGCGAGCGCGCCGTCGAAACGGCGTCTTCAGCTCTGGAACAGGCCGACGCGCATGTCCTGGACCTGGTAGACCCGTTCGCCGTCCGCTTCCAGCCAGCCGTCGCCGATCCCGAGCACGAGCTTGCCCTGCCGGACGCGCTTGACGTCGACATTGTAGACGACCCGCCTCATCGTGGGCAGCACTTGGCCGGCGAGCTTCACCTCGCCGACGCCCAGCGCCCGGCCGCGGCCGGGCGAGCCCAGCCAGCCGAGATGGAAGCCGAGCATCTGCCACAGGGCGTCGAGCCCCAGGCAGCCGGGCATCACGGGGTCGCCCTGGAAATGGCAGGAGAAGAACCAAAGGTCCGGGCGGATGTCGAGTTCCGCGGTCACATGGCCCTTGCCGTGGGCGCCCCCGTCGGTGGCGATCGACGTGATCCGATCGAACATCAGCATCGGCGGCAGGGGCAGCTGCGCGTTTCCGGCTCCGAAGAGTTCGCCCCGCCCGCAGGCCAGGAGATCCTCGTAGGAATAATGCGAGCGGCGGCTCGCGTTCGGCGCAGAGGTGTCGGCGTCTGACGGCATTGCGTGGGCTGTTTCCTCGGATTTCGGATGCGATTGCGTGCGGGCGGACCGAAACGCGCGGGCGCCGGCAAACGGTCGGGTGACGATCCTCACCCTGCTCTGGCGCGCGGGTTAGCACGGGGCGGTGCGCGTTCAAAGCCATCGTCCGCCGGCCGGGCCTGTGCGGTGCGGCGACGCTCGGGTTGCGACCACATGGCCAGTTCCATATACTGAGTGGAATCTTCGTCAGGCCCCTCGTCGAGCGTTCAGTCCAGCGATGTCCGAACCGGTGCCATTTCAGGCCGTCTTCAACGGGCGGGTCCCGATGCCTCAGCTGGAGGCAAACGGGACTCCGCGCCGCGGCTGCCCCCTCTCCGACCTGCGCGACCGTCTGCGCCGGGCCGGCCTGCGGCCGACGCGGCAGCGCCTGTCCCTGGGCTGGCTCCTGTTCGGCCGGGGTGACCGCCATCTGACCGCCGAGATGCTCTACGACGAGGCGATGCGCGCCAAGGTGCCGGTCTCCCTGGCGACGGTCTACAACACCCTGCATCAGTTCACCGAGGCCGGGCTGCTGCGCCAGCTCGCGCTCGACGGGTCGAAGGCGTATTTCGACACGAACCCGAGTGAGCACCACCACTTCTACCTGGAGGACGAGAGCCAGGTGATCGACATGCCCGATTGCGGCATCACGGTCGATTCGCTCCCCGAGGCGCCCGAGGGCATGGAGATCGCCGGCGTCGAGGTGATCGTCCGCCTGCGTCGCACCCGGCCGAACGCGCGCCGTCAGGGCTGAACCGGCGGCCCAAACCGCAAACCTATCGACGAGGCCCGGCATTGTCCGGGCCTTTCTTCATTGCGCGACCAGCGTTCAATCTCGGGGCGTGAAACGCGCACTCCCCCTCTCCCCGCAGGCGGGGCGAGGGGTTTAAAGCCCGGCCATCGCAAGCGCGGCGAACGATACAGCCTCCGCGTGCGTCGGCTCTGTGCGGATTTCTACTCCACGACCTCGTTCGGGTAGACGCCCCAGAGCCGGTTCTGGCGGATGTAGCCGTCGACATCCCGCTTGTTCGGAAGCGCCACGATCAGGCGGCACCACGTGCCGGTGCAGCTCTTCACGCTGCCGATCACGCCGGTCTGGAGCTTGGCCTCGTCGTCGGCGCCATCATCGGCCTTGGCGCGCAGCGAGATGGCCGCCTTCTCGATGCCCCTGTCGGGGCCCGCGTTGACGATCGCCGTCCGCCGTCCCGAGAGCAGCGAGTGCAGGACCCAGCCCTCGGTTCCCTCCGAATCGCGGATCCGGCGCCAGTTCTCGAACTCGCCGACGATCTCGACCGGCAGGCCGGCGCGCTGGAACACCCAAAGGGTGCGGTGATCCTTGGAGGGCCCCTCGCGCAGGTTGACGCGATCGGTCTTCAGACTGGCATAGCGCGGCAACGGCAGCTTGGTCACCGGGCCGATACCGGTTTCGATCGGGGCGGCGGGGGCCGCCAGCGCTTCAAGCGCGGGGCTGCCCGCCAGCAGCGCCGCCACCGCGAGGCCGAGGCGTAACACGCGCATGGTCATCTCCCTGTCCGGTCGGGCCGATGGTCGGAAACGGGCTTGTCGAAAGCGAGGCCTTATCGGCGTGTGGGCCGTGCCGGCATCCGATTGTGTTCCGGCCCACCTCTGGTAGAGAGTCCAGAGGACCGGGACAGGCTCCGGAACCGGCGCCGCGCGACCGGTCCTGTCTGGCCGAATTCGGTTAACGGACGCTTGCGCGGGGAAGTCCCACCGAGCGCCAGGGCCGCAGAGCTGACGGGGAGAGAGACGTGTCGAAGCGCAAGCCGCTGGTGGTCGTGACGCGGCGGCTGCCGGATGCCGTCGAGACGCGGATGCGCGAGCTGTTCGACGTCCGCCTCAGTTCCGACGATGCGCCCATGGCGACCGACGCGATGGCCAACGCCCTGCGCGAGGCCGATGTTCTGGTCCCCACCGTCACCGACGAGATCGATGCCGGGCTGATCGCCCAGGCCGGGCCGAACCTGCGGCTGATCGCCAATTTCGGCAACGGCGTCGACCATATCGACGTGGCGGCGGCGCTGGAGCGCGGCATCACGGTCACCAACACGCCCGGCGTGCTGACCGAGGACACCGCCGACATGACCATGGCGCTGATCCTCGCGGTGGCCCGCCGGATCACCGAGGGCGCGCGGATCATCCCGGACGACGAGTGGACCACGGGCTGGTCACCGACCTGGATGCTCGGGCGCCGCATCACCGGCAAGCGGCTGGGAATCGTTGGCATGGGCCGCATCGGCCAGGCGCTCGCCAAGCGCGCCCGGGCCTTCGGCCTGCAGGTCCACTATCACAACCGGCGCCGGGTGCCGGCCGCGATCGAGAGCGCGCTCGACGCGACCTACTGGGAATCGCTTGACCAGATGCTGGCGCGGGTCGACATCGTGTCGGTGAACTGTCCGCACACGCCCGCGACCTATCATCTGCTCTCGGCGCGCCGGCTCAAGCTGCTCAAGCCCGAGGCCGTGGTGGTGAACACCGCCCGCGGCGAGGTGATCGACGAGAACGCCCTGGCGCGTCTGATCGAGGGCGGCGAGATTTCGGCCGCCGGCCTCGACGTGTTCGAGCAGGAACCCGCCGTGAGCCCGCGCCTCGTGAAGCTCGCCCGCCAGGGCAAGGTGGTCCTGTTGCCCCATATGGGCTCGGCGACCTACGAGAGCCGCATCGACATGGGCGAGAAGGTCATCATCAACATCAAGACCTTCATGGACGGCCACCGGCCGCCGGATCGGATCCTGCCCAGCATGCTCTGACGGCGCACCGTCAGAGCGCGTCGCCGGCCACCACCTGCGGCTTGGCCATGCCCTGCACGCCCTGGAACAGGCGCTCGCTGGTCAGCCGCAGGAAGTAGAACCCGAATTCCGGATTCTGGTAGTAGAGCTGCTTGACGTCCGAATAGGACACGCAGAGGGCGTGTCCGGCCTCGACGCAGACCAGCGAGGCCGTGCGGGCGTTGCCGGGGGACAGCAGGCCCAGCTCGCCCACGATCCCGCCCGCGCGGACCTCGATCCCGACTTCGGGGATCCGGAACACGCCGCTCTCGACGTAGTACATCTCGTCGGCTGTATCGCCCTTGCGAAACACCACCTCGCCGATGCCGAACGGCCGCCGCGACCCGAACGGGCGCAGCCATTCGAGGGAGAGGTCGTTGTCGGCGGCCGTCTCGACGTCGCGGACGAGGCGCAGCATCTGCCAGAGCCGGTAAGCATTGAACGGCATCTGGATCAGCTCGGTGAGCACCACCGGCATGCTGCCGATCATGCTCCCGTAGGTGATCACCACGCAGCTCGCGCAGAGCGAGATGATCCGCAGCGGGATCATCGTGCTCATGGCGGTGGCCGAGATCGTCAGTGCCGTGCCGAGGTAACCGATCGCCTCGATCCAATCCATGGTCGCCCCCAAGCCGTTTATGGCCGGGGGATGCCCGTCCTGCCGGGCCTCGGCAAGACGTCTGGCGGGCTTCCGGCCGGGTTGCGCGCGTCAGGCTGACCCCGCGCCGAGATGCCGGGCGACCGCCTCCGCGGTGCGCGTGCCCTCGGCATAGGCCCCCCCGACCGTGCCCCATTGCTCGCGCGACAGGGCTTCCCCCGCGAACCAGACCGTGCCACCCACCGATTCGTGGAGGTATCGCCGTGCCGGCGCGTGGCCGGGCGGGACCACGGCCCAGGATCCCCGTGACCAGGGATCGTGCCGCCACGCGCTGACCGCCGGGATGCTCAGGTCGCGCAGACGATGGTGTCCGAACAGGTCGCCCAGCACTGCCCGGACGTGCCGGCGCACGCCGTCCGCCCCGGACCCGGCCGCATCCAGGGCCGCAGCCTCGTGCAGGTCGAGTTCGTAGTAGTGGAACGGCGTTCCGTCGATGCGGGTCAGCAGGCCCGGCGGTGTGCGGCGCCGGCCGTGGACCGCGGCCAGACGGTCGCGCCCACGGAACGGGCTCGACGGCCAGTGCAGCACCGCGTGCTCGTAGATCCCGGTGGAGAAGCCGTCGATGGCGGCGCGGACGGCGTTCGGCAGCGGCGGCGAGAAGGCCGGGCCGTCGCGCAGCACCATCATGGGGATGGTCACGATCAGCGCCCGCGCCCGATAGACCGCGCCACCGGCGCTCTCGACCCGGACGCGGCCACCCGACCAGTCGATCCGCGTCACCGCGGTCTCCAGCGCCACCGGCAGCCCGTCGGCGAGGCGGGCCAGATAGTTCCCGTAACCGTCCGCCAGGAAGAAGTTGTCGCTGTACTCCATGCTGGGAAAGTCGTGGAGCGAGACCTCGTCGAGCGGCCGGCCGGAGACGAGTCCGTGGACCTGCGCCACCCGTGAGCCCCAGGGCCCGAGCCCCGGCGGCAGCGCGCGCGCGGCGGGACGATCCTTCCCGGGTCGCGCGGCACCCCCGGTCATCGTCCGATCCGCGCGCGCGAAGGCGCGGGCATTGGCACGGACCTCGTCGGGGCGCCCGGGGCGGCGTCCGACCCAGACATGGCTGTCCTGCGGCGCCCGGCGCAGTCGTTCGCCGCGTGCGCGGCCCAGGGCCACCAGGGGGTTGATCGGCCCGGCATGGAGCCAGTGGGCGCCGAGATCGAGGGCGTGGCCGCGCAGGCTCACCGTCAGCGCGCGCCCACCGACCCGGTCGCGCGCCTCCAGCACCGCGACCGAGACACCCTGGGCCGCAAGCGTCCGGGCCGCGCCGATGCCCGCCGCACCGGCCCCGATGATCAGGACCTCTGGCGCCTCGGGGAGAGGCGCAAGCCGGGGCCTGTAGGCGGGGCGCAAGGGAGGATCCGCACTTCGCGGAGCAGAGAACTCTCGTGTTGCGTCCCGCACGCGTGCTCCTTGTCCCCTCACCGACCCTGTCGTCGCCGGCCCTGCGGCACGGGCAGCCTTGCGCCGCCGGCCGCCCCGCTTCACAACGCGCCCGCGCCGCGACCGGCGTCGACCGGAATACTCCCGATGCTCGTCGAGTCCGCCGCGGCAGCGTTGCGCCAGACCTTCTCGCCGCCCCTTCGGGCGATCCTCTGGAAATCGCTGGGCCTGACCTTCGGGCTCCTGGTCCTGGTCTGGCTCGGCCTGACCCGGCTGGTCCAGGCGTTCCAGGCGAGTCATCACATCTCGTCCCAGTACCCGATCCTCGACACCCTCGCCTACTACCTCGCGGGCTTCGGTCTGTTCGTAGCGCTCGCCTATCTGATGCCGGCGATCTCGATCCTCGTGGCGGGCTTCTTCCTCGACGACGCGGCCGCGATCGTCGAGCGCACCGATTTTCCGAACGACCCGCCGGGCCAAGCGATGCCGCTCGGCACCGCGATGTTCTACGCGGTCCGGTTCGCCGGGGTGACGCTGCTGGTCAACCTCGCGGCGCTCGTGATCTTCTTCGTGCCGGTGATCGGGATCGCGGCCTTCTTCAGCGCCAATGCCTATCTGCTCGCCCGGGAATATTTCGAGATGGCGGCCGCCCGGTTCAGGCCGTTGCCCGAGGCCGCCGCCATGCGCCGCGCCTTTTCGGTCCGGACGCTCAGCGCCGGCTGCCTGCTCTCGGCGATGATGGTGGTGCCGATCCTGAACCTGCTGACGCCCCTGTTCGGGATTGCCCTCATGGTCCACCTGCATAAGCGTCTGAGCGGACGCGCGCGCCTCGCGGCCCCGCGCGATCATGGCGGTTGATGCGGCCAATACCCGCTCTGGTCGGGACGGGTTTGAGCCGCTACCTTCGCCGTAGCCGGGCGGGGGCCGGGGCGGAGAGCCGACCGAATGAAGGCGCACGACGCGGCGCAGGACGTCCCCCCGCCCCCCGGCATCACGCCATTCCTGCTCGTCGCTCTCGTCGGTGCGGGGCTGATCGCCTGGGGCGCCTACGGCCACTGGCAGCGGGACGCCGAGGCGAGCGCGACGCTGGAGCGGATCAAGACCCTGGTGCCGCAGGTACGGACCGTGACGGCGGAGCGTTCCGAGGGGCCGCTCGATCTGGTTCTGCCGGGTGAGATGCAGGCCTTCACCACGGCGGCGATCGCCGCCCGGGCCACCGGCTACATCGCCGAGCGCCGCGTCGATATCGGCTCGCGGGTCAAGGCCGGCGACCTCCTCCTGCGGATCGCGGCCCCGGACCTTGATCAGCAGCTTGCCCAGGCCGAGGCGCAGGTCGGTCAGCTGAAGGCGCAGCTCCTGCAGGCACAGGCGCAGGTCGAGCAGGCCCGTGCCAGCGTCAATCTGGCCAATCTCACCAACAACCGGACCACGACGCTCGCGACGCAGGGCTGGGCCTCCCGGCAGAACGCAGACACCGCGCAGGCCGGCGTCCTGTCGCAGGCCGCGACGCTGGCGGCCGCGGAAGCCGGCGTGAAGGTCGCGACCGCCAACATCAAGTCGCAGGACGCTGTGGTCGATCGCCTGAAGGCGCTCGCCGCATTCGAGCGCGTCGTGGCGCCCTTCGACGGCGTCGTCACGACCCGCAACGTCGACGTCGGCGACCTCGTCCGGGCCGACAATGGCGGCACACCGCTCCTGAGCATCGATCAGGACAGCATCCTGCGCATCACCGTGAACGTCCCGCAGAACGACGCAGTTGGCGTCAAGCCGGGGGTGAAGGCGGTGATCACCGTGCCGCAGATCCCGGGCAAGAGCTTCGACGGCTTCGTGGAGCGCAGCTCGGTCGCCCTGAACGCCGCCTCGCGCACGCTCACGACCCAGGTGGATGTGCCCAATCCCAATCGGCAATTGCGGGCCGGGCTCTACGCCTACGTGACCCTGAAGATCCCGCGCACGGAGCCCGGGGTCTCGGTGCCCGCGGAGGCGACGATCTTCAACGCGAAGGGTCTCCAGGTCGCGCAGGTCGGCGACGACGACCGGGTGACGTGGCGGACCATCAAGGTCCGGCGGGACCTGGGACGCACCCTGGAGCTGGAATCCGGCCTCTCGGCCGACAGCCGGATCATCTACAGCCCGCCGCCGGACCTCCGGGACGGTCAGGCGATCGAACGCCTCACGGCGCCGCCGCCGGCACCGATGCGTTCGGCCCAGCGCTGAACGATTGAGAAGATCCCAGAGCGAATTCTAGTGGCGTCGCATTACGGTCCACGACCGGAAAGCCTCTGATCGGTCTTCCAACCCTCGCCCTCATCCTGAGTGCCGGGGCGCAGCGGAAGCCTTGAAGGTGTCCTTCAGATGGCCCTGCGATCCCTGGAGCCCGCCTTCGAGGCGGCTCCGCCACGCCTCAAAATGCGGGGGTTGGATGGGATCATTCTGCTATCGGGCTCTCTCGCGTCCCGCGCGCAACGCGGTCGGCAACGGCTCGAGCAGCCTCAATTCACGCGGACGACGAGCTTCATCTTCGGGTGGATGCCGCACAGCACTTGGAACGTCCCGCGCTCGGTGAAGGTGATCGGCGTGCGGCTGCCCGGTTCCTGATCGCCGGAATCGAAGTTGAATGTCTCCGATTCGACGAAGACATGATGCAGCAGGTCGCTGTCGTCGTTGACGAAGGTCACGACCTCGCCCCGGGCGACCGACAGGTTGTCGGGGTGGAACATCCGGCCTTTCTGGGAGACGGCGATGCCGGAGGCCTGGATTTGCTGGGTCACCAGCAGGCCACAGGCTGCACCGAGCGCCAGGGCCAGCACGACGGGGACCGATATCGGCAACCGCAGGGTCGCGGCGATGCGGGATACGGAAGCGAACATGTGATCACTCAGGTTGCGAGGATCAGGGTCGCACGGACTTCATTGAAAAATCATTCATCGAAAGCCGAAGTTCGATCGCATTGGCATCGATCATTCGGAGTACGACCTGTTTCGACCGTGAAGTTAAATCGAATTGATCGATCCACGAGCTAAGCCCCTCTTAACATGTCGCAACTACAGATGGTCGAACCTGTGGCGCGGCGGCCGATGCGATGGAAGACCCCGAGACGGCGACGGTGGAGAGGAGCGCGCGGAAGCCGTTGGTTGCGGCGCGCGGCCTCTCGGGCTTCTTCACCACCATTCGCGGCCGGATCTTCGTCGCCTTCCTGAGCATGAGTCTGCTCTCCGGCGCGCTCGGCCTCTACGCGGTGATCGCGATCTCGCATGTCGGCACTCTGGTCAATCGGACCTACGACGAGTCGCTGATGTCCATCAATTACGCCCGGGCGACGGCGGCCGACTTTGCCAAGATGCGCGCGGCCTTCGCCCGCCGGATGCATATCCACAACGGCGCCGAGACGGCCAAGCTGAATGCCGAGATCGAAGACCTGTCGACGACGCTCGCCGAGGATCTGACGATCGCGGTCGAGCGCTCGCAATCCGATCGGGCGGTGCGCACCGCCGGATCGGTCCAGGCGGCCGTCAGTGCCTGGGAGGAGATGCGGCGCACGCTCGATCCCGCCACCGCCCGGCCGGAGCGCTGGGATGCGCTGGATCAGCAGGCCAGCGTGGTCGACAACCAGATCGATCTGCTCGTCAACTACACGGCCGGCGACGGCTTCACGTTCCGGCAGGCGGCGCGGACCCTCGTCGCCCGCGAGATGCACGTGAACGCGATCGCGACGGTGCTGGCGATCGTCGCCTGCGCGCTCGTCGCGTGGCTGCTCAACCGCCGCATCACCGGGCCCCTCGCCGCGGCCTCGGCGGCCGCCGAGCACATCGCCAGCGGCCGACTCGACGACCGGATCCCGGCGGGCGGGCGCGATGAACTCGGCAGCCTGCTTCGCTCCATGGCGGCCATGCGCGACAACATCCAGGCCATGATGGCCCGGGAGGTCAGCCAGCGGCGCCGCGCCGAGGCGCTGGTCACCGACGCGCTCCAGAGCTCGCGCGAGGCCGTCGTCGTGGTCGATGCGGCGGGACGGATCGCGCTGGCCAACGCCCAGGCCCAGCGCTTCTTCAACGGGCTGGGCGAGGCGATCGAGTCCTGCGTCTCCCTGTGGGGGAGCACGGAGGCGACGGAGACCGGTGCCTTCGTCGATTGCTCCCGGGCGCTCGCCCGTGATGGCGATATCCGGTTGGCGGACGGCCGGTGGCTACGGGTGAGCCGCAGCGCCACCCAGCAGGGCGGCTTCATCGCGGTGTGCAGCGACATCAGCCTGCTCAAGGAGCAGGAGGATCGGCTGACCGAGACCAACCTCCGCCTCGACGCGGCCCTCGACAACATGTCCCAGGGTCTGTGCCTCTACGACGCGCAGGACCGCCTGATGGTGGTGAACCGGCGCTACACCGAGATCTACGGTCTGTCTCCCGGCGCGGTGACCCCTGGCATGAGCGCCGTCGAGGTGATGAATGCCAGCCTGATGGCCGGCAACCACCCGGGCTGCGATATCGAGACCCTGCTGCGCGAACAGCGCGAGGCCTTCTACGGCGGCGTCTGGCACACGCATTTCCAGGAGCTGTGCAACGGCCGCATCGTGGCGATCGAGCGGCGCAAGACCGCCGACGGCGGCTTCGTCGCCACCTACGAGGACGTCACGGAGCGGCGGCAGGCCGAGGCGCGCATCGCCTTCCTGGCGCATCACGACATGCTCACCGGGCTGCCGAACCGCATCGCCCTCGGCCAGCAGATCGAGATGGCGATGGCGCAGGCGGGCCGCGATTACGGTTTCGCGGTCTTCGCCATCGATCTCGATGATTTCCGTCCGGTGAACGAGACCCTGGGCCACGGGGTCGGCGACGAGCTGCTCGCCGCCGTGGCCAACCGGCTGACCGCCTGCGTGCGCGAGATCGATTGCGTCGCCCGGCTCGGCGCCGACGAGTTCATCGTGATCCAGCGTGGGATCGATCGGCCGGAGGACGCCGCTGTCCTGGCGCGGCGGATCATCGAAGTGGTGGGTGCGCCCTACAGCCTCAGCAGCCACGAGATCAGCGTCGGTCTGACCATCGGCATCACCCTCGCGCCGAGCGACGGGACGAGCTGCGAGAAGCTCCTGAAGAACGCCGAGGTCGCCCTCGACCGCGGCAAGTCCGAGGCGCGGGGCTCGTTCCGGTTCTTCGAGCCCGAGATGGATGCCCGCCTGCAGGCCCGACGGATCCTGGAGCGGGACCTCCGTGAGGCGCTCGCCCGGGAATCGTTCGAGGTCTATTACCAGCCGATCTACAGTCTCGACGCCGACCGGATCTGCGGCTTCGAGGCCCTGCTGCGCTGGAATCACCCGGTGCGCGGCTTCATCTCCCCGGCCGAGTTCATCCCGATCGCCGAGGAGCTGGGCCTGATCGTGCCGCTCGGCGAATGGGTCCTGCGCCGCGCCTGCGAGGAGGCCGCCCGCTGGCCGGATGGCCTCAAAGTCGCCGTCAATGTCTCGGCCGTCCAGTTCACCTCGGCGAGCCTGATCAACGTGGTGCGGGAGGCGCTGCGCCGGACCGGCCTGCCCGGCCGGCGCCTGGAGCTCGAGATCACCGAGTCGGTGCTGGTGGCCAATCCCGGGGCCACCACCGCGATCCTGCACAGCCTGAAGGCGCTGGGCGTCCGGGTCGCGATGGACGATTTCGGAACCGGCTACTCGTCGCTCAGCTACCTCCGCAGCTTCCCGTTCGACAAGATCAAGATCGACCAGTCCTTCGTGCGCGACCTGTGCATCAAGAACGGCACCGACTTCATCGTGCGCGCGGTGATCGGCCTCGGCGCCAGCCTCGGCATGACCACAACGGCGGAAGGCGTCGAAACCGAGGCGCAGCTCGCCCAGCTCCGGGCCGAAGGCTGTGACGAGGTGCAGGGCTACCTGTTCAGCCGCCCCGTGCCCGTCTCGGATGTCGCCGCGGTGATCAACCGCTGGAACGGAGCCAGCCGGGCGATCGCGTGAGCGGCACTGCCACACGCATTCTCCGCCCGCAAACAGGCCTGAAGATCTCTACTCGTTACGCTGCGCCGGCGAGCGCGGCAGTCAACCCCTCGCCCCCTTTGCGGGGGGGTCTCCGGCGACCCTGTTGTCGCTGGAGCGAGGCGGCAGCCGAAGGTCAGGGGGCGAATTTGAACGAGTCACTTCCGGAATCGCCCCCTCACCGTCGCTCAGGCTTCGCCTCCGCTCCCCTCACGGACGACGCGGTCCGTGCGGGCCTCACCTCTGACGGGCAAAGTTTCTAGCGCACAGGGAGAGGGAGTGGCCCTGCGCCCCCTGCCCTACTCCGCCGCGTCGAGGCGCGGGCGCTCCACGTGGCTGCGCTCGGCCTTCACCAGCTCGGCCGTGCGGAACGCCACCTCCAGCGCCTGCTCCGCGTTGAGGCGCGGGTCGCAGTAGGTGTGGTAGCGGTCCTGCAGGTCGTCGGCCGTGAGCGCGCGGGCGCCGCCCGTGCACTCGGTCACGTCCTTGCCGGTCATCTCCAGGTGGATGCCGCCCGCGATGGTGCCCTCGGCCCGGTGGACGCCGAAGAAGCCCTCGATCTCCTGCATCACCCGCTCGAACGGTCGCGTCTTGTAGCGGCCGGCCGGGATCGTGTTGCCGTGCATCGGATCGCAGATCCACACGACCTTCCGCCCTTCCCGCTCGACCGCGCGGATCAGCGCCGGCAGATGGTCGCCCACCTTGTCGGCGCCGAACCGGCAGATCAGGCTCAAGCGGCCCGGCTCGTTCTCCGGATTGAGCAGGTCGATCAGCCGGATCAGCCCTTCAGCCTTCATGGACGGGCCGCACTTGAGGCCGATCGGATTCTTGATGCCGCGGGCGTATTCCACGTGCGCATGGTCCGGCTGGCGGGTGCGGTCGCCGATCCACAGCATGTGGCCGGAGGTCGCGTACCAGTCGCCCGTGGTCGAGTCGACGCGGGTCAGCGCCTCCTCGTAGCCGAGCAGCAGGGCCTCGTGGCTGGTGTAGAAGTCGGTGGTCCGCACCTCCGGATGGGTCTCCGGGTTGATGCCGATCGCCCGCATGAAGTCGAGCGCGTCGGTCATCCGGCCCGCCACGTCCTGGTAGCGCGAGGATTGCGGCGAATCCTTCACGAAGCCCAGCATCCAGCGATGCGCGTTCTCGAGGTTCGCGTAACCGCCGGTCGCGAAGGCGCGCAGCAGATTCAGCGTCGCGGCCGATTGCCGGTAGGCTTCGAGCTGACGGCGCGGATCCGGCACCCGCGACTCCTCCGAGAAGCCGATGCCGTTGATGATGTCGCCGCGGTAGCTCGGCAGGCTCACGCCCTCCAGCGTCTCGGTCGGCGAGGAGCGGGGCTTGGCGAACTGCCCGGCGATGCGACCGACCTTCACCACGGGCGAACCGCCCGCGAAGGTCAGCACCATCGCCATCTGCAGGAACACCCGGAAGAAATCGCGGATGTTGTCGGCGGAGTGCTCGTCGAAGCTCTCGGCGCAGTCGCCGCCCTGGAGGAGGAAGGCTTCGCCCGCGGCGACGCGTCCGAGCGCCGCCTTCAGCTTGCGGGCCTCACCGGCAAAAACCAGCGGCGGAAAGCTCGCGATCTGCGACTCGACGGCACCCAGGGCGGTCACGTCCGGATAGGAGGGGACCTGCTCGATCGGCAGATGTCTCCAGCTCTTCGGTGTCCAACGCTCGCCCATGGCCTCTCTCCGCGCACCTCTTCGTGCGACCGCGCATTACGCGCGAAGCGCGGCTTATAGAGAGGTTCCCGCGCGGTTGCGAGTGCCGGATTGTGAGGGGCAGGCGCGCCCGTCGCTCAGGCCTCGCCGTCCTCGACCTCGATCCCGTGCTCGGCCAGGATCCAGAAGATCGCCTCCAGATCCTCCGCCGAGACGTCCCGGGGCGGCAAGGCCTCTTCGAGGTCGTCGTAGGTCAAGCAGCGGCGGCGCTGTGTCTCAGCCTTGGCGAGCAGCTGGTCGATGGCCCGGCGGATGTCGGGCGGCAGCGCATCGTGGCTCGGCGGACGGTGGAAGACCGGGCGGAGCGCGTCCGCCAAAAGGCCGTCGATGATGGCCTGCCGCCGCGCATGCGCGTCGTCGCCCCCTCGTCCGTTGCCTGCGCCCTGCTTGCCCATGCCCCTGATATGGCTCGGTCGGGCTTGGCGTCGAGGTCTGGAGCCTGCGGCGTCCTTATCCGACGCCGACCGGATGCTTCGTCACCTCCGGGACCCGCATGGTCACGAGTTCCTCGGCGGCCGTCGGATGGACCGCGATGGTCCGGTCGAAATCGGCCTTGGTGGCGCCCATGGTCACGGCGATGCCCACCGCCTGGATGACCTCGCCGGCATCGTGGCCGAAGATGTGGACGCCCACCACCCGGTCGGTGGCGCACGCGACGATCACCTTCATCAGGATCCGCTCGTCCCGCCCGGAGAGCGTCGCCTTCATCGGGCGGAAGCGCGCCTTGTAGACGTCGATCTTGCCGCAGACCTCCCGGGCGGCCGCTTCGCTGTGGCCGACGACCCCGATCTCCGGGGTCGAGAACACGGCCGTCGGGATCAGGTGGTGATCGACGCAGGCCGGCTTGCCGCCATAGACCGTGTCGGCGAAGGCATGGCCCTCGCGGATCGCCACGGGGGTCAGGTTCGCGCGGTTGGTCACGTCGCCCACCGCGTAGATCGACGGCACCTTGGTCTGCGAATAGGCGTCCACCGGGATCGCCCCGGCGGCGTCGCATTCGATGCCGACCCGGTCGAGGCCGAGACCCACCACGTTGGGCCGCCGGCCCGTGGCGACGAGCACCTGATCGACGCGGATCTCGCTGCCGTCATCGAGGCGGGCGCAGAGGGCGCCGTCCCGTCGCTCGATGCCCGTCAGGGTGCGGCCGAGCCGCAGGTCCATCCGGTGGGCATAGGCCTCCGCGAGGGCGTCGCGCACCTCGTCGTCGAAGCCGCGCAGCAGCTTGTCACCCCGGTGCAGCAGGGTCGTGGCGCTGCCGAGCGCCGCGAACACGCCGGCGAACTCCACCGCGATGTAGCCGCCGCCGATGACCAGGATCCGTTCGGGCAGGTTCTCCAGCTCGAACACCTCGTTCGAGGTGATCGCGAGTTCGATGCCGGGCACCGCCGGCTCCTTCACCGGATGCGCGCCGACCGCCACGAGAATGCGCTCCGCCCGGACGGTCCGGCCGGACTTGAGCAGGCGCACCGTGTGCGGACCCTCGATCACCGCCCGCTCGGGGACGATCTCGACCCCGGCCCGAATCAGGTTGGCGTCGTAGATGCCTTCAAGCCGGGTCACCTCGGCGTCGCGGCGCTGCTTGAGCTTCGCCCAATCGAAGCGCGGCTTCTCCACCGTCCAGCCGAAGCCGGCAGCGTCCTCGAACTCGTCGGCGAAGCGGCCCGCATAGACCATCAGCTTCTTCGGGACGCAGCCGCGAATCACGCAGGTGCCGCCGACCCGGTATTCCTCGGCCAGCATCACTTTGGCGCCGTAGCCCGCCGCGATTCGCGCCGCGCGCACGCCCCCCGAACCGCCGCCGATGACGAAGAGGTCGACGTCGAAATCGCTCATGCGGGATCGTCCATCCGGGAGGTCGTCTCGGCGCGCGGCCGGGATGCCTCGCGCAACCACGAGATGGCAGCGCCGAGGCCCGCCGTCCACCACGCCGCCCAGCCGTTATGCTCCACGAAGGCGATCGCCGTCGCGCAGGCGACGAGGCCGAGCGCGGTCGCGCGGTCCGGCTGGTCCAGCCGGGCGATGCGGGCGAGCATCAGCATCAGGGTCAGCGCCGCGAGGACCGCACCGGGCAGGCCCAGCTCGGCCCAGACCTGAAGGAAGCTGTTGTGCGGGTGCCCGACGCCGAGGAGCACCCGCATCTCGTCAGGCAGCGCCTGCGCGACGGGCGTCTCGGAAAAGCGCGCGCTGGTGCCGAAGCCGGCGCCGCGCCAGGGATCGGCCGCCACGGCCGCCCCGAAGCTGCGCGCGATGGCGACCCGTGCCCGGGAGGAGGATTGCACGAGGCGCTCATGGGCCGCCTCCGGCATGGTCCGGGCGAGAAGATCGCCCTCGACCGGGGCCAGCGCCACCGCGAGGCCGAGGCCGAGGCCGGCGAGGCCGATGCCGGCGCGTCGGGGCAGCAGGCGGCCGGCTGCGAACATCGCCGCACCGGCGAGCAGGCCCAGTTGCGCGGCGCCGCTGATGGAGCGCAGGACACCGAGCGCCGCGAACACCAGCGCCCCTGCCGCCAAGCCGCGGTCGCGCTGCCGCCAGAGGACCAGCGCGACCGGGCCGGCCACGAGATCGAGGGTCAGCACCGGCCGGTTGTGCACGAAGGCTGCGGCCCGATGCCCCAAGGCCCGCTCCAAAACGAGATCGAGGGCGAGATCCACGGCGATCAGCAGGCCGGCGGCCGCGATCGCGACCGCCCCGAGGCGCGGTGCGAAAGCCGGGATCCGGCCGGGTGCGAGGCACGCCAGCATGTACGCGGCCACGAGTGTCGGCAGGAACTCGCCCCCCACCCGGAGGGACGCGGCCGGGAACGGGCTCCAGGCCAGCGAGAGGAGGCTCCAGGCCAGGAAGGCGAGCGCCGCCCACGCGAGCGGCCTCGTCAACGGTGCAAGGAGCCTCTGGGCCGTACCGGCCCGGTCCTCGACCGTGCGCCCCGCCAGAAAGGCCAGCGCCGCCAGCCCGATGACGAGCGGGCTCGAGCGGTTGGCCAGCACCATCGCCAGCGGCATGACGGCGAGGCAGACCCCACCGGCCGCATAGAGACGGCCGGCGGCCGCCGCGGAGGGGATCACGGTTGCTTTCACGGCTGGCCTTTCACGGCGTGAGCCCGAGCGCCGCGCGGGATCGTAGCCTGCGGTCAGCAAACGCGCGCCCTTGCCCCGGACCGGCGCAGCGAAGCGGAAGCTGATTCGGGATCCAGCACGAGAAGCGCCGCGTCAGCGGCATAGGGTGATCCAAATCGACGCTACGCAAAATTCTGTGCTGGATCCCGGGTCGCATTCCGCTCGCGCTCCGCGCGCCCGGGACAGGGGCGATGCCCAACAGGTCCGCGGCGATGGTTTCGAAGCCGCGGCCGACGCCTGGATGGGGCGGGGCCCTCACTGCATCTGGTGCCCGCGCTTGCCCATCTCGGCGCGGACGCGGACCATGACGTATTCCGACACGTCCTGGGTCCAGTCCTGCATCTCCTGCACCATCTCGTCGAGGAGCTGCGGCTGGGCCTCGACGTAATGCTTGCCGGCGGGCGAGCGGAAGAAGGTGGCGATCTCCTGCAGCTCGGTCTCCGAGAACTTCGACGCGTAGGTGCGCGCCGCGATGTCGATCATGCGCTGCTTCTGCAGCTCCATCTCGGGCTGCAGCGACGCCAGGACCTCGTCGAGGTCCTTGGCGAGTTCCGGCCGGGTGACGGCCTGCTTGCGGATCTGGTCGGCGAAGGCGGGCAGCACCGAATCGAACGAGCGTGCGATGCCGGAGGAGAGCATCACCTCCCGGGCCAGCGCGAGGTGGCTCGGCGTGATGGCCGCCGGCGCCGGGGTGTTCGCCGCGGGGGTGCTGGGCTGGGCCGGCGCGGGCTTGGTCGGCGCAGGCTTGTGAGCCTGGGCGAAGGCGGCGGACGGGAGCGTGAGGCCGAGCGCGAGGCCGAGCGTGGCGATGAGGCGTCGGGACATGCGGGATGATCCTGCGAGGAAGGCGTGCGAGGAGATCGGCGGCTCAGGCGAGGCTGCCGAGAACGGTGATGTCGGCCTGCCCGTCCCGCGCGGCTGCCAGAATCGCGGCATCGGCGATGCCGAGGAACAGGCCGTGCTCCACGACCCCCGGCACGGCCCAGAGTGCGGCGCCGAGCGCGTCCGGATCGGGGATCGCGCCGAGATGGGCATCGAGGATGTGGTGGCCGCCATCCGTGACGAGAGGCGATCCGTCGGGCCGCTGGCGCAGCCGGACCGCCCCGGAGCAGCCGGCCTCCGCGACCGCGCGCTCCACCGCCCGGTGGGTCGCGGCGAGGCCGAAGGGATTGACCTCGATCGGCAGCGGGAAGGCACCGAGCCGGTCGACGCGCTTGGCCGCGTCGGCGATCACCACCATGCGGTGGCTCGCGCAGGCGACGATCTTCTCTCGCAGGAGCGCCGCGCCACCGCCCTTGATCAGGCGCAGCTGATCGTCGACCTCGTCGGCACCGTCGATGGTCAGGTCGAGCTCGGGCTGCTCGTCGAGGGTGGCGAGCCGGATGCCGAGGCCCTCGGCCTGGACCCGCGTCGCCTCCGAGGTCGGCACGCCGAGGATGTCGAGGCCGTCGCGGACCCGCTCGCCCAGGAGCGCCACGAAGGCCGCCGCCGTCGAGCCGGTGCCGAGTCCGAGCCGCATGCCGGGCGTCACGAGGTCGAGGGCGCGCGCCGCCGCGGCCCGGCGCAGATCCGGACCGCTCACCGGAACGACGCCCGGACGGCGGGAAGAATCGAGGGGACGCGCATCATGGTGGGCCGGCCTTTCCGCGACGATCGCGCGGCCCCTAGCACGGCATCGGGCGGACCGGAACGCCCGCGCCGACAGGGCCGCGTCACGGACGTCCGCCCTGTGCGGGGGTCGCGCTGGCCCCGGCCCGGCCGGGGGCCGGTCCGGTCAGCGGCGCGTCGGACGATCCGTCGGCGCCGGGCTTGCCCTGCTGGGTGCAGACGACCTGCTCCTTCTTCACCAGCACGAAGCAGATGCTCATCTCGCCGGTCCGGTAATTCACCCGGAAGACGCCGGCCTCGCGGGTATGGCGGCTCGCGACCAGCCCGTATTCCGAGGGTGTTTGGGGGCCGGCGCCCTCCCCGGCTCCGAAGCAGACCGTCTGGCCGATGCCGCCCGCCGATTCCTGCAGGCCGTACTGGCAGGAGGTGACCTCGCCGGTCACCTTGTCGACCCGGTACATGCGGTTCAGGTCGGTCTGCGGCGCGGGCACGAACTCGTAGGAGGTCGCGGCGGCCGGGAGGGCATGGAATGCCGCGCAGGCGGCCAGGAGGGGCAGGGACGGTTTCATCGCGGGTTCCGGGGCGGTGACGCGCTGCCTTTCGCCGGGCTTTCGGGCGAGTCTGGGGCGCGGAGACGGATGGCGGGCCGACTTTGGCGAGGCGCAGGGGCGCAGGGAAGCCGGCTTGCCCACCAAAGCGCCCGCCGTTAGCGAGGCCCGTACCAGTCAGGAGTGCCCCCGAGAATGTCCGCCGCTTCCACGACCCGCCCGCCCATCGCCGTGTTCGATCTCGACGGCACCCTGGCGGAGACCGCGGGGGACCTGATCGGCACGCTCAACGTGCTGATGCGGCGCGAGGGCCTGGCCGAGCTGCCGCTGTCGCAGGCCCGCGGGCTGATCGGCGCGGGCGCCAAGGCGCTGATCCGCCGGGGCTTCGAGGCCGAGGGGCGCACCCTCTCCCCCGAGGATCACGAGCGGCTGTTCGAGGCGTTCATCGCCCATTACGGCGCGCACCTCGCCGATACGTCGCATCTCTTCCCCGGTGTGGTCGAGGCGCTCGACGTGCTGGAGGCCGAGGGGTTCCGCCTCGCGGTCTGCACCAACAAGTACGAGGGGCAGTCGGTCGAGCTTCTGCGGCTCCTCGGGATCGGCGATCGCTTCGCGGCGATCTGCGGCCGCGATACCTTCCCGTGCTTCAAGCCCGATCCGCGCCATCTCACCGGCACAATCGAACGGGCCGGGGGCGATCCGGCCCGCGCCGTGATGGTGGGCGATTCCCGCACCGACATCGACACAGCCAAGGCGGCCGGCATCCCGGTGGTCGCCGTGACCTTCGGCTACACCGACCTGCCGGTGACCGAACTCGGGCCCGATCGGGTGATCGAGCATTTTTCCGAGCTTCCGGCCGCGATCCGCGCGCTCGTGCCGGCGAAGGCCGCCTGAGCCGTCAGGCCAACCAGCTCCGAAGCCGGCTCACGGCTTCGCGGCACTCCGCTTCGGAGCCCGCGAACGAGAACCGGACATGGTGGCTGCCAAGGTCCGGGTCGAAGTCGAGCCCGGGGGTCGCCGCCACATGCGCCTCGTCGAGCATCCGGCGGCAGAATCCCGCGGCGTCGTTGGTGAGATTCGCCACATCCGCATAGAGGTAGAAGGCGCCGTCGGCCGGATGCACGCGCCCCAGGCCCAAGCCGGGCAGCGCGTCGAGCAGGATGGCGCGGTTGCGGGCGTAGCCATCGCGCACCGCGTCGAGTTCCTCCGTCGCGTCGAACGCCGCGAGCGCCCCGATCTGCGACAGGTAGGGCGCCGAAATGTAGAGATTTTGCGCCAGACGCTCGATCGGACGGACCAGAACCTCCGGGACCACCATCCAGCCGACGCGCCAACCGGTCATGCAGTGATATTTCGAGAACGAGTTGATCACTACTGCGTCGGGATCGAAGCTGAGCGCCGTCACGGTCGGCTGGCCGTAGCTGAGGCCGTGATAGATCTCGTCCGAGATCAGCGGGAGGCCGAGGCTGCGCGTGGCGGCGCAGAGGTCCCGCAGGGCCGCCTCGGTGATGACCGTTCCGGAGGGGTTGGCGGGGCTCATCACCAGCGCGCCGGAGACGGGCGCCCGGGCGTGGGTCTCGCGGAGCAGCGCAGCGGTCGGGGCGAAGCGGTCCTCCGCGCGCAGGACCATCGGCGCCGGCACGAGATCGAGGGCCGCCAGGATGTTGCGGTAGGCCGGATAGCCGGGTTGCGGCACGGCGACCCGCGCGCCGGCATCGAACAGGCTCATGAAGGCCAGCACGAAGCCCGCCGAGGACCCGGTGGTGATCACCACCCGCTCCGGCGCGACCGATACGCCGTACCGCTCCGCGTAGTCCCGGGCGATGCGTTCGCGCAGGGCGGGCAGGCCGAGGGCCTCGGTGTAGGGCACGCGCCCGGTGGACAGAGCTGCCTGTGCGGCGGCGATCACCGGCCGCGGCGCCGGCGCCGAGGGCTGTCCGACCTCCATCCGCACCACGTCGGCGCCGGCCCGCGCCTTGGCGGCGGCGGCGGCCATCACGTCCATGGCGAGGAACGGCTGGACGGCGGCGGCGCGGCGGGAAATCGGGGTCATTGGATCCTTCGGAGAGCCGGGCACGGCCGCGCGGCGGCGGCCGTCCGGTCGGGCCCGGAGGTTAGATCGCCCGACGCGAGGCCTCAACCGCGCCGGCCCGGCCCGAATCGCCGCGCGCGCAACCGATTGACCCGGTGCCGCGAAAACGCCAAACCCAGCGCCTACCGCTCGCGCCCAGCGCGGGCCGGCTTGCCCCGCAAGCGAGGATCCATGCCGTTCATCCGCCCCCTGCCCGCGCTGGCCCTGGCGCTCGGCCTCGTCGCCGTCCCGGCGCTCGCGCAGAACGCCGCAGCGCCCGCCGCCTCACCCTTCACGGACGCGCAGCGCGCCGGGATCGAGGCGATCGTCAAGGATTACCTCATCAAGCATCCCGAGGTGCTGCAGGAGGCGCTGGCCGAGGCCGAGAAGCAGCAGGCCGAGACGCAGCGCCTCGCCCAGGCGGCCGCCCTGAAGGAATCCCGTGACGCCCTCATGAACGGCCCGCACGATGTCGTGGCCGGCAATCCCCAGGGCGACGTCACGATGGTCGAGTTCTTCGACTATAATTGCGGCTACTGCCGCAAGGCGCTCGGCGACGTCCAGGCGCTGATCAAGTCCGATCCGAAGCTGCGGGTGGTGATCAAGGACTTCCCGGTGCTGGGCCCGGAGTCGCTGGAAGCCAGCCAGGTCGCGGTCGCGGTGCGCCAGCAGCTCAAGGGCGACAAGCTGTTCGAGTTTCACCAGAAGCTGCTCGAGACCAAGGGCCGGGTGAACGGCGCCCGGGCGATTCAGGTCGCCAAGGACATGGGCGTCGACACCACGAAGCTGCAGAAGGACATGGCCTCCCCCGAGGTGAAGGCCGCGCTCAGCGAGAACCGCGGCCTCGGCGACCGGCTCGGCCTCTCGGGCACGCCGGCCTTCATCATCGGCGACGAGGTGATCCCCGGCGCCGTCGGTGTCGACCCGATGCGCAAGACCATCGCCGACGTGCGCCAGTGCGGCCACGCGTCCTGCTGAGGGAACGGGCTCTCCGGCGATCCGCCGCAAAGGCGGGTGCGGCCTTGTCGCGCCGCACCGCCTTCGTCTAAGAGCCGCCAGCCGCAGGGCCCGGTCCACCGCCGACTCACTGGGACGGACCGACGCGCCGCGATATGAAGTAGGCCGGATGTCAAAGAACGACGCCATCGATCCCGAGCTCGTGCGCGAGCTCGCCAACCTCGTCACCGAGACCGGCCTCTCCGAGATCGAGGTCGAGAAGGGCGATCTGCGCATCCGCGTCGTGCGACGCCTCGAACCCGTGGGCGTCCAAGTGGCGGCCGCCGCGCCGGTCGCCGCCCTGGCCCCGCCACCGGCTCCGTCTGCCCCATCCGCTTTGGCACCGGCTGAGCCGGCCCGGACGCAGGCCGGAACCGTGCCTTCGCCGATGGTCGGCACCGCCTACCTGCGCCCCTCACCCGACGCCAAGGCCTTCGTGGATGTCGGCTCGAAGGTCGCGGTCGGCGACAAGCTCCTGTTGATCGAAGCGATGAAGACCTTCAACGAGATCGTGGCGCCCCGGGCCGGCACGGTAAGCGCGATCTTCGTCGAGGACGGGCAACCGGTCGAGTTCGGCGAGGCTTTGCTCGTTATCAGCTAGAACGCCCTCCACCGGGTCGACGCCGCTTAACCAGAGGATAGAGCCTCCTGCGCGGTCCGGAACCGTCAGGACGCCTAACGGGTCCGATGTTCGACAAGATCCTGATCGCGAACCGCGGCGAGATCGCCCTGCGCATCCTGCGGGCGGCGAAGGAACTCGGGATCGCCACCGTGGCGGTCCATTCGACCGCCGATGCCGACGCCATGCACGTGCGGCTCGCCGACGAGAGCGTCTGCATCGGCCCGCCGGCGGCGCGCGACAGCTACCTCAACATTCCGTCGATCATCGCGGCCTGCGAGATCACCGGGGCGGACGCGGTCCATCCCGGCTACGGATTCCTGTCGGAGAATGCCCGGTTCGCCGACGTGCTGGCCCACCATCAGATCGGCTTCATCGGCCCCAAGGCGCAGCACATCCGCACCATGGGCGACAAGATCGAGGCGAAGCGCACAGCGCTGAAGCTCGGCATCCCCTGCGTGCCGGGTTCCGAAGGCGGGGTCGAGGATATCGACACCGCCAAGCGGGTCGCCGCCGAGATCGGCTACCCGGTGCTGGTGAAGGCTGCGGCGGGCGGCGGCGGGCGCGGCATGAAGGTGGCGCGCACCGAGGCCGACCTGGAGCAGGCGATCGGCATGGCCAAGTCCGAGGCCAAGGCCGCCTTCGGCGACGACGCGGTCTACCTCGAAAAGTATCTGGAGAAGCCCCGGCACATCGAGGTGCAGGTGTTGGGCGACGGGCGCGGCGGCGCCGTGCACCTCGCCGAGCGCGATTGCTCGCTCCAGCGCCGCCACCAGAAGGTCTGGGAGGAAGGCGGCTCGCCGGCGCTCAACGAGTCGATGCGCGCCGAGATCGGCGGCATCTGCGCTAACGCCATGAAGGAACTCGGCTATCTCGGCGCCGGGACCATCGAGTTCCTGTACGAGGACGGTCGATTCTACTTCATCGAGATGAACACCCGGATCCAGGTCGAGCATCCGGTCACCGAGATGATCACCGGCATCGACCTCGTGATCGAGCAGATCCAGGTCGCCTCGGGCGGTCCGCTCTCGGTCAGCCAGTCCGACATCAAGGTCGAGGGCCACGCCATCGAGTGCCGGATCAATGCCGAGCACCCGGAGACCTTCCGCCCCTCCCCCGGCGAGATCACCCACTACCACACGCCGGGCGGCCTCGGGGTGCGCGTCGATTCCGCGGCCTTCCAGGGCTACCGGATTCCGCCGAACTACGACTCGCTGATCGGCAAGCTGATCGTCCACGGCCGGACCCGCAACGAGTGCCTGATGCGCCTGCGCCGGGCGCTCGACGAGTTCGTCATCGACGGCATCGACACCACGTTGCCCCTGTTCCGGACCCTTGTCCGCAATCCGGACGTGCAGAACGGCCTTTACGACATCCACTGGCTGGAGCATTTCCTCGAAGACGGTGGCATGAAGGCCTGAACCCGAGCTGCGGCGACGCCGGCACGCGGCGCCTCTGGTCTTCGCGCCGCCCGCGCGCGACACTCCGGCCATGCACGACAGCCACCGCGTGGACATCACCCCCGAGATCCTGCTGAAGGCCTACGCGGCGGGTATTTTCCCGATGGCCGAGGACGCGCACGACCCGACCCTCTACTGGGTCGAGCCGAAGGCGCGCGGCGTCCTCCCCCTCGACGCGTTCCGCGTGCCCAAGCGCCTCGCCCGGACGGTGCGGGCCGACCAGTTCGCGGTGCGGTGCGATACCAATTTCGACGGCGTGATCGAGGGCTGCGCGGCCCCCCGCCGCGACAGCGAGCGGACCTGGATCAACGGGCGGATCCGCGATCTCTACGGCGCGCTGTTCGACCTCGGCCATGTCCACACGGTCGAGGTCTATGCGGGCGCGGAGGGCCGGCTGGTCGGCGGCCTGTACGGCGTCTCGCTGGGGGCGGCCTTCTTCGGCGAGAGCATGTTCCACGAGGTGCGCGACGCCTCGAAGGTCGCGCTGGTGCATCTGATGGGCCGCCTGCGCGCCGGGCGCTATCGGCTCGCCGACACGCAGTTCGTGACCGACCATCTCGCGCAGTTCGGCGCGGAGGAGCTGCCCCGGCACGTCTACAAGCGCCGCCTCGCCGAAGCGCTCGATCAGGGCGCCGACTGGAATGTCTGGCCGGGCGACGGCTCGATCACGGGTGCGCAGGTGTTGGAGGCGCTCGGCGCCTCCGCCGACGCGTAGAGCCGCTTTAGCGGAACAGCGCGTCGAACAGGTTCTGCGGCTGCTGCGGCGGAGGCGGCGGGGCCGGCGCCGGCCCCTCGTTCGACGGGAAGAATTTTCGCGATGGCTTCTGGCGGGGCTGGACCGGCACGCCGCGCGGCGCCTCCACATCCACCTGACCGGCGGCGTTGATCTGCTGGGCCGTCTTGGTGGAATCCTTGCCGGCCCGCTTGGTCTTCTCGGGCTTGGCCGCCACCGCGGGAACGTCTTCCTGCTCCTTGGCCTCGGCGATCACGTCGGCGCCGCCCTTACAGTCGACCAGCCACACGTCGTAGATCGGGTGCTCGATCGCGTGCAGCCCGGGGCTCGACGCGAACATCCAGCCGGTGAAGATCCGGCGATACTTGTTGTCGAGGGTGACTTCGTCGACCTCAAGGAAGGCCGTGGTCTTGGCGCTCTCGGTCGGCGGGCGCGTGTAGCAGACCCGCGGTGTGAGCTGCAGAGCGCCGAACTGCACCGTCTCGTCCACCGCGACCTCGAACGACACGATCCGGCCGGTGATCTTGTCGAGGCCGGAGAACACCGCGGTCGGGTTCTTGATCTTGTCGGCGGCGGCCGGGCCGGCCCAGAGGGCGAGCGCGAAGCTCGGGGCGAGCGCCAGGCGTGCGAGGGCGGTGATGCGGCTCAAGGCGCAGATCCCTAGGCGAGGGAGGCCGGCCGCGCCGATGGATGCGCGGCGGACATGTCGTTGGCCCGCCATCAACACCGGAACGGTGGCGGCAAAAGGGCGCCTGCGCTGGGGAGAGGCCCGGTCTTACTCGCCCGGCGTCCAGGACACGTAATCGCCCGTCGCCGCCGGCCGCTGGCCCCAGGAGAGCTGCGAACCCTGCGGACGGTAGGCGTTGGCCGTGCCGGTCTGGTTCTCGATATGTGGCTTCTGCCACGCGCGGGGCTGATAGGTCTCCTCGCTCGGGGCGACGTCGACGTTGTGGCACAGCCAGCCGCGCCAGCCGGGGGGCACCTTCGAGGCGTCGGCATAGCCGTTATAGACCACCCAGCGCCGCTCCGAACCGACCGAGCGGTCGATCATCGCCCCCTCGGCTTTATAGTACTTGTTGCCGTATTCGTCCTCGCCGACGAAGATGCCGGTGCGCGCGGTCTGGAGCGCCAGGGAAACGGTCTGCCCGTTCCACCACGTGAAGACGCGCAGCAGAGTGTCCTTCAGCGCCATCGTCGTTCCCAGAATCGAGCCGCGCCGCCCGGGCGCCGTTGGGCGTCCTTATGGTGACCAGGCGCGCGCGAGTCCAGCGGGTGACACGCTGTGTCGCCCGTCGGCAACGCCCGCCGTCCGGTTCGGGACCGTACAACTTGTCGATCCTGACCGGGCCGATCGGGGGCTGTGAATCGAAAATAATCCCGATCCGATTCCCGGAAGCCGGATGGGCACTTATCGGCGGCCGTCGCGATATCCACAGGATTATGCGAGCCGGCACAAGATCTAGCGTGGAACCGAGTCGGCGCACACCACTTGTTGACGTGAGAGCGTAGGCAGCGGTAATCTCTCGGCATCGGTCGCGCTGCGGAGTGGCGCGTTGGGCAGGGGCGGCCGTTCCACGATTTCATCAGCGTATCCGGGGTTCGCTCAACCTATGGGCGTGGCCGGGTGCGCGTCCCACTATCGGGCATAGACCCCGCGTCGCGCGGGGCCGGGGCATACGTGTCCCGTCGGGAGAGGTGTGTTTCATGCGGTTCGAGCGTCGCTACACCACGGCCGGACAATCGCCTTACGCCAGCATCGCGTTCCGCAAGGCGCTGAGCGAGATCCGCAATCCCGACGGCTCCGTGGTCTTCCGCCTCGACGGCATCGACGTGCCGGAGAGCTGGAGCCAGGTGGCGAGTGACGTGCTCGCGCAGAAGTACTTCCGCAAGGCCGGCGTGCCCGCCCGGTTGCGCAAGATCGAGGAGAACGCCGTCCCGTCCTTCCTCTGGCGCTCGGTGCCGGACGAGGCGGCCCTGGCCGAGCTGCCCGAGGACGAGCGCTTCGTCTCCGAGTCCTCCGCCACGCAGGTCTTCGACCGGCTCGCGGGCTGCTGGACCTACTGGGGCTGGAAGGGCGGCTACTTCACGTCGGAGGAGGATGCCTCGGCGTTCCTGGACGAGCTGCGCTTCATGCTGGCCCGCCAGATGGTGGCGCCGAACTCGCCGCAATGGTTCAACACCGGCCTGCACTGGGCCTACGGCATCGATGGCCCGAGCCAGGGCCACTATTACTGCGACCCGCAGACCGGCGAACTGACCAAGTCGGCCTCGGCCTACGAGCACCCGCAGCCGCATGCCTGCTTCATCCAGTCGGTCCAGGACGACCTCGTGAACGAGGGCGGCATCATGGACCTGTGGGTGCGTGAGGCGCGCCTGTTCAAGTACGGTTCGGGCACCGGCTCCAACTTCTCGATGCTGCGCGGCGAGAACGAGCGGCTCGGCGGCGGCGGCAAGTCATCGGGCCTGATGAGCTTCCTCAAGATCGGCGACCGGGCGGCCGGCGCGATCAAGTCGGGCGGCACCACGCGCCGCGCCGCCAAGATGGTGATCGTCGATATTGACCACCCGGACATCGAATCCTTCATCGATTGGAAGGTGAAGGAGGAGCAGAAGGTCGCCGCCCTGGTGACCGGCTCAAAGGTGGTCTCCAAGCACCTGACGCTGGTGATGAAGGCCTGCACCCAGTGCGAGGCCGAGGGGGATGCCTGCTTCGATCCGGAGCGCAACCCCGCCCTCAAGCGCGAGATCAAGGCCGCCCGCCGGGCCTCGGTGCCGGATGCCTACATCAAGCGCGTCGTGCAGTTCGCCCGGCAGGGCTTCACCAAGATCGACTTCCCCGTCTACGACACCGACTGGGATTCGGAGGCCTACCTCACGGTCGCCGGCCAGAACTCCAACAATTCGGTCTCGCTGACCGACGACTTCCTGCGCGCCGTCGAGGCGGATGCTGATTGGAGGCTCCAGGCCCGCACGACCGGCAAGGTCACCAAGACCCTGAAGGCCCGCGACCTGTGGGAGCGGATCGGCGAGGCGGCTTGGGCCTCGGCGGATCCGGGCCTGCACTTCAACACCACGATGAACGACTGGCACACCTGCCCGGCGGGCGGGCGGATCCGGGCCTCGAACCCGTGCTCCGAGTACATGTTCCTCGACGACACCGCCTGCAACCTCGCCTCGGCGAACCTGCTGACGATGTACGATCGCGAGACCAAGCGCTTCGATGTTGCGGCCTTCGAGCACCTCAACCGCCTCTGGACGGTGGTGCTCGAGATCTCGGTGATGATGGCGCAGTTCCCGTCGAAGGAGATCGCGGAGCTGTCCTACCGGTACCGGACGCTCGGCCTCGGCTACGCCAATATCGGCGGCCTGCTGATGACCATGGGCCTGCCCTACGATTCCGACGCGGGCCGGGCTCTGGCCGGCGCGCTCACCGCGATCATGACCGGCGTGGCCTACGCCACCTCGGCCGAGATGGCCGCGGAGCTCGGCACCTTCCCGGGCTACGACGAGAATGCCGACGCGATGCTGCGGGTCATCCGCAACCACCGTCGGGCCGCCCACGGCGAGGCCGAGGGCTACGAGTTCCTGAACGTCGCGCCGGTCGCCCTCGACCACGCCAACATTCCGCAGGCGGACCTGGGCGACCATGCCCGTGCCGCCTGGGACCGGGCCCTGAAGCTCGGCGAGGAGCACGGCTACCGCAACGCCCAGGCCACCGTGATCGCGCCGACCGGCACGATCGGCCTCGTGATGGATTGCGACACCACCGGCATCGAGCCCGACTTCGCCCTGGTGAAGTTCAAGAAGCTCGCAGGCGGCGGCTACTTCAAGATCATCAACCAGGCCGCCCCGGACGCCCTCCGAGCGCTCGGCTACCGCGAATCCGAGATCGCCGAGATCGAGGCCTACGCGGTCGGCCACGGCTCGATGGGTCAGGCGCCGGGCATCAACCCGACGACGCTCCGTGCCAAGGGGTTCTCGGACGACAAGATCGCCGCGGTGGAGAAGGGCCTCCGTTCAGCCTTCGACATCAAGTTCGTGTTCAACCGCTGGACGCTGGGTGACGACTTCCTCACCCAGACCCTGAAGGTCCCCGCGGAGAAGCTGTCGGACCCGACCTTCGAGCTGCTGCCCTTCCTGGGCTTCTCCAAGAAGGAGATCGAGGCCGCCAACACCCATATCTGCGGGGCGATGACGCTGGAGGGCGCGCCCTTCCTCAAGACCGAGCACTACCCGGTGTTCGACTGCGCCAACCCCTGCGGCCGGATCGGCAAGCGCTACCTCTCGGTCGAGAGCCACATCCGCATGATGGCGGCGGCGCAGCCCTTCATCTCGGGGGCGATCTCCAAGACCATCAACATGCCGAACGACGCCACGGTCGAGGATTGCAAGGCGGCCTATCTGCTGTCCTGGCGCCTCGCCCTCAAGGCGAACGCCCTCTACCGCGACGGGTCGAAGCTGTCGCAGCCGCTCAACTCGGCTCTCATCTCGGATGACGAGGACGAGGCCGACGAGGGGATCGAGGCCCTGATCCAGGCTCCGGCCGCCGCCAAGGCCGCCGCCGTCGCGGAGAAGATCGTCGAGCGGGTGATCGAGCGCGTCGAGCGGATCCGCTCCCGCGAGAAGCTGCCGACCCGCCGGAAGGGTTACACCCAGAAGGCGGTGGTGGGCGGCCACAAGGTCTACCTGCGCACCGGCGAGTACGACGACGGACGCCTCGGCGAGATCTTCATCGACATGCACAAGGAGGGCGCGACCTTCCGGAGCCTGATGAACAACTTCGCCATCGCGATCTCCCTCGGACTCCAGTACGGCGTGCCGCTGGAGGAGTACGTGGAGGCCTTCACCTTCACGCGGTTCGAGCCGGCGGGCTTCGTCCAGGGCAATGACGCGATCAAGAACGCGACCTCGCTCCTCGACTATGTGTTCCGCGAGCTGGCGGTCTCGTATCTCGGCCGCGCCGACCTCGCCCATGTCAGCCCCGCCGAGATCGGCGGCACGGTGATCGGCGGCGGCGAGAGCGGCGACACGACCCGCGAGGGTCCCAAGCCGGCGCCGGCTTCCTCGGTGGTCTCCCGCGGCCTGCTGCGCGGTTCGGCCGACCGGCTCACCCTGATCCAGGGCGGCCCGGCCGGTGGGACGGTCGGCGTCGGCGCGGCGAGCGCCGGACAGACCGCGCCGGCCGGCGGCACGGTCCACGCGATCCGCGGCAGCACGGCGCTGAAGACCGAGCCGGCGGCGGCCGGTCAGGCCGAGACGATCGCCGACACCCTCCCCTTTGCCAAGGCGGAGCGGAGCGTCGCCGACCGGCGCGCCGAGGCGAAGATGAAGGGCTATGTCGGCGAGGCCTGCCCGGAATGCGCGAACTTCACGCTTGTCCGGAACGGCACCTGCCTGAAGTGCGACACCTGCGGCGGCACCACCGGCTGCTCGTAGTCTCCGCGCCCTTGCACTGATGTAGCGAACAGGTGAGTTTGGTTGTGCGAAGGGGATGTTTGGTAGCACGCCATAGGGATGTTTGGTTGCGGCCCCTTTCGGGGCCGCCGACTAAGAGGGATTACCTGCGGCCGTTAACGCGGTTGCTGGTGTGCGTTGGGGATCTGTTCGGACACGGCGACGGCCCTCTGAACTGTGGGCCGCCTTTAAGTTCGGTGTTTTTCGCCGGTTTTGGAGTTCCTAGAGCACCAAAAGTTTGCCTGAGGCGGCGCGCTCTGGGCTAGTCCGAAATGGCCTCTGCTCAAAATGCAAGAGCTGCGGGAGCACAAGACCGAGCCTTAAAATTCAATGGCTCCTGTTGTGTGTAGCGTGAGGCGCAAGATGATCACTTTTGCTTCTCAAAGGCCCGCCGCCGAAAGGCATAACTTGCCAAATTAGCTCGGCCGTCAGCTAGCTCGCTGCGGCTACAGGGCCCCGAACTGCATCAGTCCGCGAGTATCACTGGCGGTCTTAACCGGGAAAACGACTGAGAGACTGATCTAACGAGCACCGACATGGCGGCGGGCGTAGCCCGCCGCCGGATGCTTCAAAGAACAAAACGGGATCAAGCTTAGCTGTAGCACAGAAGGGGTGGAAGGATTCCAAGGTGGATGAAGTAAAGCAGCCCGCCGCTGGTCTACCGAAGACGGCGATGCGACCGTACCGCGTGCTAAGTCTTGACGGTGGCGGGATGCGAGGTGTCTACACTGCCGAGTTCCTGCACCGCTTGACCAGCTACTTTGCGCGTATCAGGGGCGAGGAAGCACTCGATCTCGGCAAGGGCTTCGACCTCATTACGGGTACGAGCACAGGTGCCATCGTCGCCTGCGCCTTAGCCATTGGAAAGCCGTTGGATGAGGTCGTCGAACTCTACAAGGAGAACGGGCGTCACATCTTTCCCCACCGCATCAAAGGCGTTCTGAGCGCGCTTTACCGCGCTCTCCTGCTTGGCGAAACGGTAGTGCGAGCCGGCGACGACGCCTTGCGGGAAGCCCTTGTCGGCGTGCTCGGCGAGCTTCGCGTAATCGATGTCTACGAGCGTCGGGAGATCTCGCTTTCGGTGCCGACCGTGGCGATGAAGACCCATCGTTCCTGGGTTTTCAAGAAGACGCCGAAGAGCGGCCCGCGAGACGATCTCTACCCATTGGTGGACGTCTGCATGGCGTCGAGCGCTGCACCCATCTACCGTTCTCTCGCGGCCATCGACGACCCCATGGCCAAGCACGGGCTCAAGCAGATCTTCGCCGACGGCGGCCTTTGGGCGAACAACCCAATCCTGGTTGGCATGATTGACGCCTTGGCGGTCGCACCGCCAGGACAGCCCATCGAGGTGTTCTCGCTCGGCACCTGCTCCCGCCCCGAGGGCGAGCACCTCACCGAGCGTGAGGTGCACCGCTCGATGCTGAAATGGAAGCTCGGGGCAGACGTGGCCCCCCTCAGCATCACCGCGCAGGAGTTCGCCTTCGACAACATGGCGCGGTTCCTTGCCGGCATTCTAACGCAAGCGGGCAGGCCCGTGCGGACGCTGCGCTTTCCCAAAAAGGATGTGCCGGCAGAGATGATGCCATTCCTTGCCCTCGATGACGCGAGAAAGGCGGCCGTGGATCGCCTGATCCAGCAGGCGAACTCCGATGCCGACGTGACGAAGAGCGCGTGCGACGACCTGAACAACGCCGACGGTCGAATGGTGAGAGCCCTGATGATGGACCTGCCGGCTATGCCAGCGACGGGCGTTGATTGGAGTGCGCTATGACGAGGGACACGAACGAACAGCTTCGCCGTTTTCACGGAGACCGCGTCTGGATGGATGCAATGGGCCGCCGGGACATTTACGGCAAGGCCAAGTCGAACCGCAACCGTTTGCGGAACGGCTTAGCCCGCGATGGAAAACCGACGCCGGTCGGTTCGGCGACGCAGGGATCTTACGCCATGCGGACGATGATCCAGAACGACGATGGAGATTACGACGTCGACGACGGGGTCTACTTCGCCAAAGAGGACCTCGTCAGCCCGAACGGCGGGGTAATTTCTGCGCTCGCCGCACGTCAGATGGTCTGCGACGCCCTTCAAGACAGGCGTTTCAGCGAAAAACCGGAGGTTAGGAACAACTGCGTCCGCATCCAATATGCGAAGCCCAACAGCTACCACGTAGACGTTCCAATCTACCGTCGAAACCGAACGAAGCACCCGTACACGGGTGTAATCACGGACAAATACGAATTGGCAAGCGCCGATTGGAAGGAATCCGATGCGCTGAATGTGACCAAGTGGTTCAAGAAGCGCAACGAGGAAACGAGCGGCGACACGTCTAGGGACGGCGACAAGGGACAGTTCGTTCGCGTCGTCCGTCTCGTGAAGGCCTTCGCGCGCAGCCGTCCCCACTGGAGTGGTAAGATCGCCGGTGGGTTCGCCCTATCGCGGCTCGTATCGGACCACTTCGTCGAGAGCGTGGACCGCGACGATGTCGCACTCCGCAACGTGCTCCGTGCAATCCAAGATCGCCTCGCGTGGAAGGATTGGGTGGCGCACCCGACCCTGAACGAGAACATCTTGCCGGTGGGCAGCGCGAAGGCGAAGTTCCTGCGCAAAAAGCTCGGCGACAAGCTCCCCCTACTCGACGTGCTCGACGCCCCGAACTGCACTCACGAGCTGGCCATGAAGGCCTGGGACAAATTTTTCCTTTCCGACTGGTTCACCAACCAGCCCGATCCCGACGACGAGGACGAGTTGGATTCGAAGACCACCCGCGGGCCCACCATCAAGGTCGGAGGCCAGGGCTACGCATGACCGCCCACGTCCGCCCGCTCCCGGTGGATGCTTTAGCGCTCGCCGACACGTGGTTCACCACGCTCGGCACCTCCTTCCGCGGACGTTTACTTCCGGGCGACCCGCTCGTGCCCGAGGGTGCCGCTGCGTGGGTCGTCTCGACCCTCGGGCGGGAATTGGTGGTGGTCGTTGACGCTGCATTCCCTTATTCGGCGCCCAAAGTTCACCTTCGCGGCGAACGGCGGGCAATGCCACACGTCGAGGGGCGCGGACGATTGTGCCTGCGGAACCCCGCGGTGCCATCCGATCCGCAAGCCGCCGTCGCCGCGGCACTCCGTGAGGCCCGCAGCCTCCTGCGCGCCATAACCGCGGGCTCGGAGGATCGCGATTTTGAAGAGGATTTCAGCCTCTATTGGGAATACGCGGCGGACGGCGGCTACCGCGCGAGCCTGCTTCTTCGTGACGTGGACGCTTCTCGGCCCATCGCATGGACTGCGGCGGATTCCGCTGTCTACGGTTTCGACACCCCGGGCGCCCTGCGGAAGTGGTGGTCGCATCGCTTCGGAACAGACAAGACGAAAGTGCGACAGGGTGCTCTCGTCATCCTTGACGAACTCCCACATCCGGATGGTTACCCTTTCACGGGCTCCGACCTTTGGGAACTCGTCGCCTCCCGGTCGATGGGCGGGACGAAACTCCTTGAAGATCTCCTGGGTCAGATGCCCAAATGGTTGTTGGTGGTCCTGGCTGGCACCGCGCCCTCTGGCCGTCGCCACGCGGTCGGCCTGATGCTCGCGCGTCTCCCGGAAGCTGGCGGCCGCCCGGTGAACCGCCGGCTAATTGAACGGGGTTACGCACGCTGCAGCATGCCCGCCGAGGTGCACTGCACCCGGATGCGGGTCACCCGCCTCGCCACGGACGCACTCGACGCCTCCAAAACGCGCCTGCCGTATGACGAGCACGATCGGCTCGCGGCCGCACGGGTAGCGGTGGTAGGTTGTGGCGCACTCGGCTCGGGCGTGGCGCGGCTCCTCGCGAAGTCTGGAATCGGTCACATTGTGCTCGTGGACCCCGAGACGCTGGGCTGGGAGAACATCCGCCGACATCGGCTCGGGGCGGAGTACGTCGGCATGCCGAAGGCAACGGCGCTCGGCCGGACACTCGCGCGCGAGAACCCAGATATCGGCTCCGTCCGGGCGCTTGATGTCGCGATCGAGGGGTTGCTCGCGCGGGATCCAGGGGCGTTGGCAGGCGTCGACTTGGCGCTCGCCTGCACAGCCGATTGGTCCGCGAATTGCGCACTGGACCAGTTCGTGACACAGGCCGGCGGGATCCCGGTCCTCTATGCGTGGATGGAGGCACACGCACTCGCCGCCCACGCTGTCTTGATCATGCCCGGCCACTCCTACAGGGCTGGCTACGATGAGGCTGGGAACCCCGGGATCACTGCCTCGATCAGCGACAAGCCGATTTCTGCCGAATGCGGAGCGTCCGCTTCACCGTTCGGTGCCGTCGAGCTCGCCCAAGCCGAGATGTTGTCGGCGCGCCTCGCGATCGACTTCCTAAGGGGCCGGTCAGCGGAAACGACTTGGTGGTCTTGGTTGACCGACGCGGCGGCTCTCGCCGACGCCGGCGGGCGCTGGACGGACGATTGGGTCGCCGCGCGAGGGATCCCAGGTCCCTTCGGACAGATGCAGGTCGGGCCGTGGGCGGAACCGTGAAGGGGACGCTTGTCTTCGAAGTGGACGAGATCGAGGTGCAAGTCGAGGCTGGCCCGCTAAAAGTATTCGCCGCTCATCGTCAAACCCGCCTCTTCCATCGGGAGGCCGGTGGCCAACTGTTCGGTCGCTCCGGGGGAAAGCGGTGGAAGGTCACCCATGCGACGGGGCCGAACCGCCGCGACTGGAGGTGCCGCCTTCGCTTCGTGCCGGACCGGGGGCGTGAGCAGCGCGAGATCGCCGCTTTCCACGCGCAGGGGCTCGACTACCTTGGAGACTGGCATACGCACCCTGAGGATACGCCGTCGCCTTCCCCACGGGATCTCGCTAGCATCGAGGATATCGTCAGACGATCGGCGCACGAGATGCCGGGCTTTCTCCTGTGTATTGTGGGCCGGGACGAACCACCTAACGGCCTCTGGCTCTCCCTGCACCGAGGATCCGGTCAGGGCCTCCGTTCGCGTTGAGCAGTCGGAGGAGCCCGCGCCTCGGCGGGCTCACCCCAAACGCGTTTGATACCCCGTTCCGATAGGACAAGAGGCAGAACGGACTTTGCTCATAAATGGGGGCAAACACGGGGCAAGGTCACTGCCCAGCACGACGTCCCGGACCGTGCGATCCCGCATCGCCTGTGCCATGCCTTCGATCGCGGCCCTACCGTGTCCTTCCGCCGGCAACGCCAATAAGGTCGTTTGCACTCTGCCATCGCGACTGCCTCCTGGACGATCTGTGATCAGGCTTAAGACGATGGCCGCTTCGGAAAAGCCGCCGATCGCCATCGAATGGCCGAGATGGGCGCGAAGCTGCCGTCCAAACTTGGCCGTTAGTTGGGCTGCTTTGCGCCCATCTCGGCCACTCAACGGTTTCCTTCAATTCCTTAAAAGCAGACAAACCCCGGGCCGCAGATCGTCAGCGAAATGGCGGTCTGGCAGGTCGAGCGCACGACGCCGGCTCGTTCATCATCGGTCCGAGAATAAGACGATAATCTTAGCCGTCACGAAGACCCGAATTGCCACGAACTGTCCCAGAGCCCTATCGATCGCGACATGCGGATGATCTGGCTCCGCCCTGCCCATCAGCCGCACGGGATCCGGAGGGCATCCTGACAACCGAACTGTCAGATCCCGAGGCACGCCGCATCGCCCTGACCGCGCAGGGTTTCGGTGCGCGGCCGCAATCGTTCGATGTGGACGCCGCACGGATGCGCCGGGCAATCGGCCGGCTCGGCCTTCTGCAGATCGACAGCGTGAACGTCCTGGTCCGTGCCCACTACATGCCGCTGTTTTCGCATCTGGGAGCCTACGATCGCGGCACGCTCGACACTCTGACGACCGCTCGGTCGAAATGCGTCTTCGAATACTGGGGCCACGAGGCGTCCCTGCTGCCGATCGAACTCCAGCCCCTGCTGCGCTGGCGCATGGACCGCGCTCGCGCGGGCCGCGGCGTCTGGAGCCGGCTCGAACCGTTCGCGGGCGCACGGCGCGCGGAGGCCGACGCCCTACTCGCCCGTATTGAACGGGAAGGCCCGTTGGCGGCCTCGGAGATCGCGTCACCGAAGTCTTCCAGGGGCATGTGGGCCTGGAGCGATGCCAAGCACGCGCTCGAATGGCTCTTCTGGGCGGGCTTGGTCGCGTCGACGCATCGGCGGGGTAGCTTTGAGCGCGTGTACGACCTACCCGAACGGGTGCTGCCGCGGTCCGTCCTCGCCCGGCCGACCCCAGATCCCGCGGATGCCCGTCGGGAGCTCGTGGCGCGATCGGCGCAGGCGCTCGGCGTCGGAACCGCGAACGACCTGCGCGACTACTACCGGCTCTCGCCAGCTGACGCGCGTCTCTCCATCGAGCAACTCGTCGAGGAGGGCGTCCTCATTCCCACGAGCGTTCGCGGGTGGCAGTCGCAGGCCCATCTGCACCTGGATGCGCGGTCCGGCCGCCGGCACCGCGGGGCGGTTCTCCTGTCGCCGTTCGACCCGCTCTTCTGGCACCGCCCGCGGACCAAGCGGCTGTTCGGGTTCCGGTACCGCCTCGAGATTTACACGCCCGCCCATAATTGCGAGCACGGATACTACGTTTTGCCGTTCCTCATGGACGGCGCGCTCGTCGCCCGCGTCGACCTGAAGGCGGATCGCAGGGCCGGCGCCCTGATCGTCCTGCGCACGCACTTTGAGCCCGGGGCGCCGGCGGAGACGAGGGAACGGTTGTCCGAGGAACTGAACTCGATGGCGATGTGGCTCGGGCTGTCCGATGTCTTGATCTGAGCGGCCGCCGACCCCGAAGTGTTTCGACTTGGTTGGCGCAAATCGGGGGCCGCGAAGGCACACGCCCTTTCCCTTCTCCCGCTGGCAGGTCAGTTTTCGCGCACGACGCGGACCAAGCCGTCGCCATGCTCGTCCGGGTCGAGGATGAACGCTCCGGCCCCCAGGTTCGCCCGGAGAAAGGCGACATGCGCGGCGGTGATCATCTGCCCCGGGAGCAGGCGGGGAATGGCCGGTGGCACGACCGCGACCGACTGCCCGGCGATCCTTCCGACGGCCTGCTCGTAGGGCACGCGATCGAACTTCGCCGCTGCGGCCTGCGGGGGTGGAAGTGCGGGCGCCGTCGGAATTGCTGGCGCGAGCGAGGCGTAGTCCGGTGCGTCGTCCGGGATCGCGTGGAAGCAGGCATCTCCCCTCTTGGCCGCAGCGGCCAAGTCGCGGACGCCCTGGACGAGACGCTCGGCGTCCGCATCGGTCGTGCCGAGCGAGAAGCTGAAACCAATATGGCGCAGGTCGCCCAGCACCGCACTCACCTTACGTTCGGCCTGGAGCCACTCGTCGGCCTCGTAGCCGGACATCCCGAGCCCGCGCACATCGAGGATCAGGAAAGTCGGATCGAGGTCGTGCGCGCCGGGACCGCCGATCATCTCCCGCCCGTAAATCGCGATCCCGTCAACGGACGCGAGACGATCCCGGACCGAGTCGGCGAGGTCGACCACACGCTGCCAGAGTCGCTGGCCCTCGGCGACGTGGACACGGCGCGTCGCGTCCAGCGACGCCAGGATCGGCACCGAGGGGCTCGTGCACTGGAGCATCTCGAACGCCCAGACGAACCGTTCGCGGTCGATCAGGTCGCCGGAAACCAGCATGAACGAGCCCTGCGCGAGCGCGCCCATCGTCTTGTGCACGCTCACCACCATCACGTCCGCGCCGAGCGCCATCGGGTTGTCCGGCAGGCGGTCGCAGAACGGGTAGGCCGCGCCCCAGGCGGCGTCGACGATCAGGGGAACGCCGCGGGCGTGGCAGACCTCCGCAAGGGCACGGATGTCGCTCGTGACACCGAAGAAGGTCGGGCTGATCACGAGCGCGGCCTTCGCATTCGGATGGAGATCCAGAAGCCGGGCGAGCGCCGCGGGATCGGTGCCGTGCTCGACGTCCCGCTCCCGGTCGATCACCGGCGGGATCGCGACGAGGTTCACGCCCGCGTACACCGCGGTGCTGAAGGCCGCCTTGTGCTCGTTGGCGGCGATCAGCACCGTGTCGCCGGGGCCCGCGACCGCTGCGACGGCGGTTTGGATACTCTGCGTCGAGCCACCGGTCGAGAACCGGCAGAGTTCCGCGCCCCAGGCCTCGGCCGCAAGGCGATAGGCCTGTTGCATCACCCCGAAGGACTCCGTGCGGTCGTCGAGCCCCTTGGGCGTCAGCACGTCGGCCTGGAAGGCCCGTTTGCCGAGGAGGGCGACAATGTCGGGCGAGGCCGCCCGTCCTTCGTCGTGACCGGGACCGCCGAAGCCCGCGATGCTGCCGCGCTCGACGGCCGCGAGGGCGTCGAGGATCGGCGCCTTGGACTGGTCCATCATCTCGTCTTCTCCCCCGCCTGCGCCGAACGCCATGGACCGCCGACCGGAAACAGCTGGTCGAACGGCTGGTCGTGTTGTCGTCGTCCAGCCTTGTCCTGCGATGTGTCCGGCCGCCCTCGGAACGGGCAGCGCCACTCTTCGCCGACCGCCCGTCCGCTGTACTGACGGGCCTCGGACGTCTCGCCATGGCGCGCGAGCATCGGGTTGAGGCTGCCCGCCAGATCGAGATCGCGGTCGAGGATCGAGGTCCGCAGCTTCTCGTAGCGCCCTTCGGCGCGCAGGCGCTCGAACTGCGCGTGTAAATTGAAGACGAGCGCCGGCGATGCGAACCGCCGCGCGGGACGGCTGGCCCGGGGGTGAAGGCCGACGACGAAGAAGGCCTCGCCGCCGAAGCTCAGCGAGAAATGCGGGTTCTCGGGATCGCTGGCGACCCGATCGTCGTGGGGGAGACCGAGGGACGCGTCCTTGTCCGAAAGCGACTGGACGCGGCGCCAGAGCCGATCCTCGAACCCCGCCTCGTCGAGGTCGCCCGGCCCCTCGAAGACGACGGCGAAGCTCTGGAACAGATCGGGCTGCGCCTTGTAGCTCGCGATGAAGGCGAGCAGGGCGGGGTAGATCCGCATGTCGTCCCAGCCCGACCGGATGTCGCGGGCGACGACAATCCTCAACCGCCCCCGCGAGAGGGCGGATTTCGCACCTACGCAGGGAAACGGGGCGTCACGGATGAAGGCGCGGAACGCCTCCGCGCTGGGGTGCACGCGATCATCCGGTGGCAGTCGCATGGCGCAGGAAGCCTAAGATGGGCGCAGAGTTGCGCTGAACGGCAGCATAGGGCGGCTGCGGTTTGGGCAACTGCGCTCGCCTGGCCTCGTTTCCGGGCCGGGAAGTCGAGAGCCTGCGGCATTTGAGACTAGATCTCGTGTTGCCTAATAGATGTACTGCGGCGCATTTGACCGATGTGTCGTAGTTTCACGAAGGATGCGAACGGGTTGGCGTCGTTTGAAGCGCGGTCTGTTTTCGGGTGATGACAACTGCGTGATCCGGTCTGGCCGGCTTACATGCCTCGATCGGCTGGATTTGACGGTACGACTTCGGATGCGCGGGCAGGAACATCCTCGTTCGGCCCTGAATTACGACCCACTCCATTGCGACCGCGGCGATGGTCGTCCCGGTCGCGCGTTCAGATCCCAGGACATCCGATGATCGACTCCGCCGACAAGCGCCTCGCGATGCAGGACCCCCGCACGCAGTACCCGCAGCCCCCGTTCCCACGGCAGCCGCAAGTGGCGCCGGGGCTGGCCGAGGCGATGGACCCGAAGCCCGACCACGGCGAGACCAGCTACAGGGGGCATGGGCGTCTCGCAGGCCGGAAAGCTCTCGTGACGGGTGCCGACTCCGGCATCGGGCGGGCGGCGGCGATCGCGTTCGCCCGCGAGGGTGCCGACGTGGCGCTCAGCTTCGTCGAGGACGAGATGCCCGACGCCCGGGAGGTCGCCAAGCTGATCGAGGCGGAAGGGCGCAAGGCCGTCCTGCTGCCGGGCGACATCACCGACAAGGCGTTCTGCGACATGCTCGTGAAGAAGGCCGTCGCCGATCTGGGCGGCCTCGACATCCTGGTCAACAACGCCGGCAAGCAGACGAACCAGAAGGACATCGGCGATATCACGGACGAGCAGTTCGACCGGACGCTGAAGACCAACCTGTACGCGATGTTCTGGATCACCAAGGCCGCCCTGCCGCACATGCCGGCGGGCGCGTCGATCATCAACACGGCCTCGGTCGTGGCCTACAATCCACCGCAGATCCTCGTGGACTACGCGACGACGAAGGCCGGCATCGTGGCCTTCTCGAAGGCCTTGGCGAAGCAGCAGATTGCAAAGGGCATCCGCGTGAACGCGGTGGCGCCGGGGCCATTCTGGACGGCCCTGCAGCCGTCTGGCGGCCAGCCGCAAGAGGCGGTCGAAAAGTTCGGTTCCGACGTCCCGCTGGGCCGCCCCGGGCAGCCGGTCGAGCTCGCGCCGGTCTACGTGTTCCTGGCAAGCCAGGAGGCGAGCTACGTGACCGGAGAGGTCTACGGGGCGACCGGCGGAAACGGCACCGTCTGATGCGAACGACGTAATTCCGATCGACCGCCTTCGCGGACGAACGAAGGCGGTCGGCTGATGAATTGGAGGGAGGCGGCTCACCAAGCTTGGCTTGACAGCCGCAACTCTATCTACCTGTCGTTGAGGGGTAACAACATTTTGCACCCTAACGCGAAGTGATGCCGCCAGCTTATCGGCCGGCATGTTCAACCTTAATACCCGCAAAAGGTGGGTTGACTTTTATCAATGTGGCTCATTCTGGCATGTGCCATCGATTGATCGATGAGTATGCCGTTTGCAGACGATCCTGTTCGACCGCAGGGATCGTCATCGATATATCTTGACGCGAGACGATGCCGGAATTCCTGCCGCCTCTCGCTGGAGCCTGAGAGGCGAGCGCACAGTCTCGCCGTCGGCGCGTCCACCAACATCCTATCGGGCCTCGTCGAGCGAGAGATCCTTCCGAAACTTCGCGGTTTCCATCGCCCGCAAGTTCAGGCCGCTGCGCGGGATATTCACGCACTGACGAGGCTTCTGCTCGACAATCCTGGTGGGTTTCAAACGGAAGTCACCCGGCACGCGGTCGGCGGCACCCCATGGCACGTCCTGGCCGGGGAAATGCTGGTGCCGGTGGCGCAAAATCTCGGTGTGATGTGGGAGCAGGATCTCTGCGACTTCCTCCAAGTCACGGAGGCGATGGGACGGCTCCAATCCCTCCTGCGGGAGGCGATCCCGCCGCAGGTCGGGCATGGGGTTGGGCAGCCTAGGGGCAGCATTCTTCTGGCTGCAGCGCCGGGAGAGACCCACACCTTCGGCCTCTGCACCGTGGCCGGGCATCTCCGCGATGCGGGCTGGGCGACCGCGATCGTCGGCGGAACGCCCACCGATTCCCTGGCCACGCTTCTCGCGGACCTCGCCAACGGCTGGTACGATGCCCTCGGTCTCTCCCTCGCCTGCGATGTCCATTCCCCCGCCTTGAGCCAGGCGATGCCGGCGATCCGTCGTGCCTCGCGCAATCCCGCCTTGCGCATCGTTGTCGGAGGCGCCCTCGTCGCCCGGGGTGGCGCAGAGCCCGCGATGTGGGGCGCCGATGCCTGCCTCACCGATCCTGCGCAGTTGCTTCCCGCGCCAGCGGCCGTGTGACCGGAAGCGGACGACCTGCAACCATTCCTGTTGCGCTCAGTTTGGACCGAATCCTCCCGCCCCGAGATTTTCGCTTTGGCACGCTATTTCTTCGAGATTGAAAAGGGCGGCCTGCATAAGGACGAGACCGGCACGGAATGCCGCGATCTCGACGAGGTCCGGGCCATTGCCGTGCGGACGCTCACGGGCATCGCGGGGGAGGAGTCCGTCGCTCACGAACGGCATACCATCGCGATCGTGGTCCGCGATGCGACCGGGGCCTCCGTGCTGGATGCGACTTTGACTTTGACGACCGCCTGGTCGAACCGGGCCGAGGCGTGACGGTGGCCGACTCTCACCTCCCGACCCTGACGCCGCTCTTGCGCAAGCTCGACAGTGTCATCCGCCTCAACGACGAGGAGCGGCGGGCCGTGCTCGCCCTGCCGCACATGATCCGGCAGGTCGGCCCCCATGAGGATATCGCCACGGTCGGGGAGCGACCCGCCCATTGCTGCCTCGTCCTCAAGGGCTGGGCTCACCGTTACGCCTATACCGCCACGGGCGACCGCCAGATCCTGTCCTTCTACATCGCCGGGGACATCCCGGACCTGCAGCATCTCTACCTGCCGGTGATGGACCATTCCCTAGCGAGCCTCACCGCGTGCACCCTGGCCTTCATCCCCCATGAGGCGATGAGGGCCCTCGTCATCGGCCGGCCCGGGGTGATGGCGGCGCTCTGGCGCGATACGCTGGTCGATGCCTCGGTCTACCGCGAGCGAATCATGACGCTCGGCCGCCGGCAGTCCCTGGGCCGCACGGCCCATCTCTTCTGCGAAATGTACATGCGCCAGCGCGCCGTGGGGCTGGCCGGCGACCTGTCCTGTCCCCTGCCGCCGACACAGGCGGAACTGGCCGATGCCGTCGGCGTCACGGCGGTGCATTTCAACCGGTCGCTGCGGACCCTGCGGGCACAGCGTCGGATCGTCCTCCAGGGCGGACAGCTCACCATCGGCGACTGGCCGGGCCTCGTGGCCACGGCCGAGTTCGATCCCGTCTACCTGCATTTCAATGAGGACCGGCAGCGCTCCGACGAGCGGGCCTCGGCCTGAGGGTCTAGCCGCGAAGCTTCAGGGAGAGCCGGCGCGCACCTTCCCCAAGGGCGGTCACGAGCAGCACGGCGGCCGTCAGACGCGCCGCCCCAACCCAGGTGGCGGCCTCGGAGCCGAGGGTGACGATCAGCGCCGTCGCACCGCCGGCCGGGTTGATCGCGCCGAGGAGGGCCTGCGACAGCAGGGTTCCGGCAACGGCGGCCATCGTCGCCGCCACCCGCCCGACCGTCAGGGAATGAAGCCCGCTGAAGCTCGGGTCGTGCGCGGCGCCGAGCACGGCGAGCGCCGCGAAGCCGCAGGCGGCCCCGCAGAGCTGGCCGACGGCCGTGTTCCAGGCCCGCGCGCTCGGCAGATCCGGCAGGTGGACCTGCAGCAGGATCGCGGCGCCGAGGCTCGGCACCAGCAGGGGCTCTCCCACGGCGATGGAGAGGGCGCCGACGAGTCCGAGCACCAGCGCGGCCATGAGGGCCTGGAGGAGGTCCTTCGCCATGGCTGCGTCCGTCAGGCCGCTGTCGCGCGGGGCGACGCCAGGGGCCGGACGTCCTGTTCGCTCAGGGCTGGGGCGGGACCGTCGAGACGGCGCGCAAGCTGGGTCCCGAGGACAGCGGCGTCCGGCAAGCCGCGCAGCATCGGCACCGGGGCGGACAGGCTGAGGCCCCGGACATGCGGCCACAGCTTGCTGAGGCCGACCCCGCCCCCGTCCCGCACGGTCAGCGCCACGTCCCCGGTCCCGTCGGGATGGACCCGCACGGCGACGCTGCGGAGCGCGCGCAGGGGGATGTCGACGGTACCCTGGAGGGCGATGCCGTGGCGGATGACGATCCGCAGGGTCGTCACGGTGTAGGTCGTGCTCCGGGCGAGGGCCCAGGCGAGGAAGGCAAGGATCCCCATGAGGGCCACGCCCTGGGCGAGCAGCACGGCGGTGTCGAACACCTCCTGGGGGCGCAGGCCCCTCAGCGAGACGATCAGCGCGAGCTTCCAGCCGAGGAGGAGCGCGAAGTAGGCGGCGAGCCAGCGGCCCTTCAGGAGGTGGCGGCGCAGGGCCGAGGCCAGCGGTCTCCCCTGCCACAGGATCCGCTCGCCCGGCTCCAGGCGGACGCCCACGGGGCGCGGGGGAGCGCCGGCCGGGGCAGCGGAGTGGGGTATGCGCATCGTCATGCCGTTTTCCTCCGGCCGAGATCGTCGCGGGGCGGGCCGCCGAATCTGCCCCGGCGCACGCCCTCGGCGAACATCTTGCCCCCGGCGAAGTACGCGCTGATCCGATCCTCCTCCCGGGCGGTGATCCGGTCGGGATCCTTGAGCTCGGGGATGGCGGCGAACTGCTCGGCGTAGATCGAGCGCGTCTTCACCCGGCGGAACTTCGGGCTGACATTGGCGAAGAAGACCGGCATCAACCGGCGGCGCCCGTCGTTCAGCTCCACTTCGAGGTAGCGCAGCAGCTTGGCGCCCCGATCCACCCACAGGTCGCGGACGTGGCCGGCGACCTTGTCGTCGCGGCCGACCACCGGCATCCCCACCGGATCGGAATCGCCTCCCTGGACGTGCCATTCGTCGCCGACTTCGCGCAGCGGTACCAGTTGCAGCTTCTCCCCTTCCATCAGGAGGGGCTCCTCTTCGCGAAGCACGTAGGAGGCGGGACCGACGGGGTCGCGCATCGGGTTCGCACCGGTCGGCACGAAGGCAGAGCCGGGGAACGGGTGAAGGTGCCGGGCGGGCACCTCCGGGGGCGAGGTGAAGTTCGGCAGGGTGACTGTCCCGCCCTTCTGGAGCGTGAAGGTCTTGGGCGCCGGCGGCGGCGGGAAGCCGACGAGGGGATGGGCGCGGGGGGGCTGCGTCGGGTCCTCCATCGGATAGCCCTCGCGCTTGTCCTCCGCCCGGAGGTACCAGCACAGGGTCCCGAAGAAGAGCGCGAAGGCCCAGAACAGCACCACGACGCCGTCGATGTGCTGCGTCACCGCCCCGAGGTGGAAGCCCCAGGCGCCCACGGCTTCGGTGGCGTTGGTGCTGCCGAGGAGTCCGGTGGCCGGGGGGATCCCGTGGCCGGCGGATCCGGCGATCTGGCTGACGCCCTCGTTCACGGCTGGCCTCCCTGGTCGGTGGCGGAGGCGGCGTGTTCGCGGCCGGGGCCCTTCAGGCCGGGGAAGACCGTGAGCAACTCCTGCGCGTGGTCGGCGGGCTTGGGCAGCCCGTAATGGCAGGTGGCGCAGAGGACGAAGCCGTTGCCCTCCTGCGGGCCGCGCATCCGGTCGGGCAGCACGATCGTGTGCGGGTCGTCCGCTGTCTCTCGGGTCTGCGGCATCCGCACCGCCAGGGGCAGCAGCACGTTGCGGTTGATGTCCCGGACCATCTGGATACCGGAATAACCGGTCCAGCGGGCGGGCAGGCTCTGGCCCCAATCGTAGAAGGCGCGGGAGTTGTGGCAGTAGGTGCAGTTCACGCCCATGCCGGCGGACATCTGCATCATCACCTCATAGAGGCGCTTGACCACGACCTGGTCGGCTACCTGCCCGTTGGGCAGCGCCGTATAGGACTGGGCGAGGCCCGGCGTGTCCTGCAGCAGGTAGAGTTCGTAGCCGGCATTCGGGAAGAACTGGCGCACGCTGTCGCCGGACTCGTTCCAGTTCTCTGGCTTGTCCATGTGGGCGCCCTGCGGGTGGGGCGGGCGCGAGAACCAGATCTCCGCCGGCACCGGCTGACCCCGGTGGCAGGACCAGCAGGTCACGCCAGCGCCGCCGACATGCTCGGTCCAGTCCGCGTTGAGGTGGCGGACCATCTTGAGCATGTCTCGGGCGGCCGCTTTGGTCGGCTTGGCGTCCGAGGCGAAGTCGCCTCCCGCGTGGCAGAAGTCGCAGCCCTGCTGCGGGGCGACCCAGTTGGTGATCGCCTGCTGCAGGCGCATGAATTCGCCGGCATTCAGGTCGGTGAGCACGGTGACGTTCTTGTAGGCCTCCGTCGCGGGACGGGTGTCCTCGATCAGCGGCGGATTGGCCGGCGGCGGGCCGTTCCGGGTCTGAAACAGGGGGCTCCCCGTCGGGGCGTACTGCACGAGGGAGGGGCCGTTCGGCCCAGTCTGGGTGCCTTGAGTCGGCAGGTTCCAGGTCGGCACGAACAGGGTGAACAGGCCGGCGCAGACGAGGCCGACCGCCAGGATGGGAGGTCCGATCCTCATCGTCCGAGCACCTTGTCCTGCATGGTCTTGAGCGCCTGCGCCGGCGGCGCGGCGGGGAGGTCCGGTGCGGGCCGGTATTGCGGGGCGAGCCCGTTCTTGACGCCCCAGAGGTACCAGTTGTCGACGAGGGTGCCGGTGGCGAGGATGCCGATGCCGCCCGTCAGGGTGACGAGGGTGGCAAACCAGTAGAGCCAGCGGTGGATCGACTCGTAGTTCGAGTTGAAGCCCATGGTCCAGCGCCAGAACAGGGCCGCGCGCTCGGCCGCCGTGCCCCGGTCGGTGATCTGATGGGTCTCGCGCTCGCCGCCGAGCGGCGTCACCGCCAGGATCGTCCCGGCATGCATGGCGAACAGCATCGTCGATCCGTAGAGGAACGAGATCGAGAGCATGTGGAACGGGTTGTAGAAGATGTTGCCGTAGCGGACCGAGAACGTCGCGGTCCAGTTCAGGTGCGGGATCACCCCGAACGGCACCGCCTCGGACCACGAGCCCATGGCGATGGGGCGGATGAAGCCGAGCACGAGGTAGAGCCAGATCGCGCTGGCGAAGCACCACGGGATGTGGGTGCCCATGCCGAGCGCCCGGGCGCGGCGGTACATCTTCACCCACCACAGCAGGATCGCGGCGGTGAGGAAGAACCCGGCCATCAGCCACCACCCGCCCTCGCGGAGCGGGGGGAACGGGTTGAGGCCGTACTTCGCCGGCGGCGGATCCAGCGACAGGAACGGCAGCAGGCGGATGAACCGCACGGGGTTCCAGTCCACCGAGGCCAGCATGTTCAGGCCGATAATCTCGATCGCGATGAAGCCGCAGAGCAGGGAGGCCACGCCGGTAGGCCCGAGATGGGTGGGCAGCACCTGCATCTCGCCGATGCGCCCGAGCCACTGCGAGTGGAACGGCTTGCCGATCCGGCCGGGGGAGCCGATCTGTAGCGGCGGCCCGGCCTCGTCGGGGCCGCGCAGCTCGATATGCGTCCACAGGGTGTGGAACTGCGGCATCCGCGTGATCTCCGTCGGGCAGTCTTCGGCAAAAGCCGTGGGGGCGGCGAGGACAGGTCGGCTAGATCTTGCCGCCCGTGCTCCAGATCGGGAGGTTCAGGTACCAGTCCCACCAGTAGGGCCAGCCCTGGGTCCAGAACGGCCCGGAGATGATGATGCAGACCGCGCTCCACAGCCCCGCATTGAGGGCGAGGAAGTAGCCGAGCCGGTGAATGCCGATCTCGCCGATCGAATACATGATCGTGTCGCGGAAGTAGGCGCTTTCGTACTCGTCGTACTTCACCGGCTTGCCCTTGCCCGGGTTGGCCGCCGCCAGGATCTCGCCGGCATGGAGGCCCAGCGCGAAGGTCGTGGTGAAGAAGCACGTCACCGCGATCATGTGTGCGGGATTGTAGTGGAAGTGGAGGTGCTGGTAGCCGACGTTCGACACCCAATCGAGGTGGCTCATGATGCCGTAGGGGAAGCCGTAGCCCCAGGCCCCGAGCAGGATCGGCCGCACCACGTTGAGCGAGGCGTAGGCGAGGATCGCGAAGGAGAACGCCACCGGCACGTGGTAGCCCATGCCGAGTTTGCGGCAGATCTCCACTTGCCGCAGCGCCCAGGAGACGAAGGCGCCGAGCGCGCAAACCGTGATGATCTGCCAGAGACCGCCCTGCTTGAGCGGCGCGAAGGCCAGCCCATGGGCGATGGGCGGCGGATCGATGCTGATCTGGAACAGCGCCCAGGTCGGGCCGATGGCGGCGCCGTAGACGATGAGCAGCGTCCCGAGCAGGGCGAAGAACGCCGCTGTGACGCCGAAGAAGCCGACGTAGAACGGCCCCACCCAAAAATCGAACAGGCTCCCGCCCACCAGCGTCCCGCCGGCGATCCGGTACTTCCGCTCGAACGAGAGCATCGCCATGCCTGCGGCCCCTGGCACCCCATATGTCAACTTGGAATGACACTGCTGCTGTCAGTTCGGTATGACATTTATCAAGTCCCCCCTGCGGCCGACGCGGTAGCGTACGGGCGGCCGACGGGGTCGGCGCCAGCGGGAAACGGTGTCGATGGGACGGATCTGGCTGATGGCCCTGATGGCCGGCGTGCTCGGTGGGGCGATGGCTCCCGCCTCGGCCGCACCGGAGGCGGCCCGGTGGGACACGTATTTCTACGCCGCCCCCCGCAGCAGCGCCCGCGTCCTCGATGAGGTGGAGCGCGAGACGCCCCTCGACGTCCTGTCCTGCGAAGCCGGCTGGTGCCGGGTCGTCTACGGCGAGATGGAGGGCTTCGTGCGCGAGGAGATCGTGCACGGGCCGTCGAACGACGTCCTGCCGGACGGCCGCCGTCCGCAAGGGGCCTGCTTCACGGCGGTGCAGCCGGGCGGTGGGGCGTGGCAGGACGAGCGGTTCTGTCCCCCCGAACGGTAACAGGCGTGCGCCAGCGCTCTGTTTCGGGGACGCGGACCCTGTCCTGTCCGACATCAACGCATCACTGCGCGCGCCATGGCGGCATCAGCCCATACGAGCGATGGACCGGAAAGCTCGAACCAACTTCGAAAGGTGAGCGATGACACACGAGAAGCGCCAGCACAGGCATCCCACCGTCGTCGTCACGGGGGGCAGTGCCGGCGTCGGCCGGGCCATCGCCCATGAGTTCGCCCGTCATGGCTGGAACGTCGCGGTGCTGGCCCGCGGCGAGGCCGGTCTGAACGGGACCGTCCGGGACATCGAGCGGGCCGGGGGGCGCGCCCTGGCGGACAAGGTCGATGTCGCGGATGCCGACGCGGTGATGCGGGCGGCGGACCGGACCGTCGAGGAATTCGGCGGCATCGACGTCTGGGTCAACGTCGCGATGGTGACGATCTACGCTCCGGTCCAGGAGACCACGCCAGACGAATTCAAGCGGGCGACCGAGGTGACCTATCTCGGGCAGGTCTACGGGACGCTTGCCGCCCTCAAGCATATGCAGCCCCACAACGCCGGATCGATCGTCTGCATCGGGTCGGCCCTCGCCTATAGGTCGATCCCGCTGCAGGCGAGCTACTGCGCCGGCAAGGCCGCCATCCGCGGCTTCCTCGACAGCCTGCGCAGCGAGTTGCTCCACGACGGGAGCCGCGTGCGGTTGACCATGGTCCAGTTGCCGGCGGTGAACACGCCGCAATTCGATTGGGCCCGCACCCGCATGCCCCGCCGGCTGGAGCCGGTCCCGCCGATCTACCAGCCAGAGGCGATCGCCCGCCACGTCTACCGCGCGGCCCAGACCATGCCCCGCGAGCTCTGGATCGGTGTCCCGACCTGGAAGGCGATCATCGGCAACATGGTCATTCCCGGCTGGATCGATGGCTACCTCGCCCGCCATGGCTATCGCGGCGAGATGACGAGCCAAGCCGCCCTCGAAGGGCGTCCGGACAATCTCGACCGTCCGGTGGATACGGATCCGGGGGCGCATGGGCGCTTCGACGGCCGCGCCCGCGAGTCCGTACCGGCGGCGGACCCTCGCTGGCTGAAGCTCGGGCTCGCTGCCGCGCTCGGCGCGGCGGTCGTCGGCGCCGTGGCCGTGGCCCGCGCGACCGAGCCGCCCCGCCGGCTGCGGTGACGGCCCGGGCGGCACCCGGTCCGGCTACATCATCCGCATGCGGAGGTTGAACAGCACGACCAGGGTGCCGCCCACCATCAGGCAGACGATGAGGCTCGAGAACAGGAGCAGTTGGAGGTCGTCGCGGTGTGAGCGCCGCAGGTCGATGTGCAGGAAGCAGCGGAAGTGGACGATGGCCTGGAGGAGCGCCAGGGCGAAGACGATGCCGAGCGCCGTCGTGCCCGCGGCCCAGCCCCACGTCACCACCACGAAGGCGAGGCCGGTGAGCCCCAGGGCCAGGGCATAGCCGATCCCGTAGGTGGCGAGGTCGCGCCGTTTCTCGGCGGCCCCGTCGGATAGGCCCCCCGCGCGGTCCGGACGCGGCGCGCCCGAGCCGCCCGAGACGGCGCGCGCTGCGGAGAGCAGCGCCGCGGCCCCGAACGCCTTCAGCAGCACCGCCCCTTTGGAAGGGTGTTGCCCGCTCATCCGAGTGTTCCCTGCAAGTAGACGATCGAGAAGATCGCGATCCAAATGATGTCGAGGAAGTGCCAGAACAGGCCGAGCCTCAGAAGGTCGAGCTTTACCCGCGCATCGGTCCCGTGGACCCCGATCTGGATGAGCATCACGACGATCCAGATGCAGCCGGCGGCGACGTGCAGCCCGTGGGTCGGCACCAGGGCGAAGAAGGCCGAGAGGAAGCCGCTGCGGTCCGGCGTGGCGCCATCCCCGAACATCGTCGCGAAGTCGTGGAGTTCAAAGCCAAGGAAGGCGAGACCGAGGAGGAGCGTCACGCCGAGCCACAGCACGAGGGTCGTGCGGGTCCGGTCGTACTTCAGGGCGATCCCGGACAGCCCGTAAGTGAGGCTGCTGGTCAGCAGGATGACCGTCTCGGTGAAGGCTGGGCCGAGCTTGAACTCCGCCGCCGGCCCGGGGGCGCCGGCGGTGGCGGCGAGCTGCGTGCCGTAGATCGCGAACAGCAGCGCGAACAGCACCGCATCGCTCATCAGGAAGATCCAGAACCCGTAGATGCCGAGTTCGGCATCCTCCGGCGGGCTCTGGTCCGGGCTGTCGAGGTGCAGCCCGATATGGGCCTGGGTCGATCCGCTCACGCCGCCACCTCCGCTGGGTAAGGCTCGGCTAGGCCGAGGTTGGCGGAACTCTCCTCTAATTGGCGCGGAACCGGACGGGTCCTTGCCGCGAGGGCGAGCCAGCTCTCCTCCCTGGCCTTCACCTCGGCGGCGGGGATCATCCGGTGGGTGTCACGGACGAAGCTGCGGGCGATCACCGCGAGCCAGGCCAGCGCGAAGCCGGACAGGCTCATCCAGCCGATGTGCCAGACGAGGCCGAAGGCGCAGACCGCGCCGCCGCCGCCGACGATCGGCCCGACCCAGCTGTTCTTCGGCACCACGATGTCGGTGTAGGTCGCGGCGGGCTTGTAAGCCCGTCCGTCTGCCTTGAACCAGTAGAAGGCATCGAGGCGGTGCACCGTGGGAATGGTCGCGAAGTTGTACTCGGGCGGCGGGGCGGGGATCGACCATTCGAGGCCGCGCCCGTCCCACGGATCGCCCACCGGTACGCGGTTCTGTTCACGGTCGCGCACGCTGACGACGAGCTGGACGAACAGCGTCACCAAACCCGCGAGCAGGATGAACGCGCCGATCACCGCCACGGTCAGCCAGGGTTGGAAATCCGGATCGAGGATGGATTGCGTCCGGCGGGCCATGCCGCCGAGCCCGAGCACGTAGAGCGGCATGAAGGCGAGGTAGAACCCCACCACCCAGCAGCCGAACGAGACCTTGCCCCAGCCCTCGGACAGACGGAACCCGAACGCCTTGGGAAACCAGTACTGGTATCCGGCGATCATCCCGTAGAGGAGGCCAGGGATCAGCACGTTATGGAAGTGGGCAACCAGGAACACCGAGTTGTGGACCACGAAATCGATCGGCGGGATGGCGAGCATGACGCCGGTGATACCGCCAAGGACGAAGGTCATGATGAAGGCGACGGAGAACAGCATCGGCGGCGTGAACCGGAGTTCGCCGCGAAACATCGTCCAGATCCAATCGTAGACCTTGACCCCGGTTGGGACGGCGATCGTCATCGTCGCGACGCCGAAGAAGGCGTTGACGTTGGCGCTCTGGCCCATCGTGAAGAAGTGGTGCAGCCACACCGTGAATGACAGCACGGCGATGGCCATCGTCGCGATGATGAGGGACTTGTAGCCGTAGAGTTCCTTTGACGAGAAGGCCGAGATCACCTCGGAGAAGACGCCGAAGGCCGGTAGGATGAGAATGTAGACCTCCGGATGGCCGAACAGCCAGAAGAGGTTCACATAGTTCATCATGTTGCCGCCGAGGTCGTTCGTGAAGAAATGGAACCCCAGGTAGCGGTCGAGGGCCAGCAGCGCTGTGGCCAGCGTCAGCGGCGGCATCGCGAAGATCATCAGGATCGAGGTACACAGGGCCGTCCAGCAGAACAGCGGCATCCGGGTGAGATGCATCCCCGGGCAACGCTTCTTGTAGATCGTCGCGGCGAAGTTCAGCCCCGACAGGGTCGTGCCCAGCGAGGACAGGGTGATCGCCCAGATCCAGTAATCAGGGCCGACGCCGGGCTGGAACGCCCTCTCCGTGTAGGGCGGATAACCGGACCAGCCGCCGGTCGAGAATTCCCCGATCGCCAGGGAGATCATCACGAGGCCCGCGCCCCCCGCCGTCAGCATCAGGCTGATCGAGTTGAGGAGGGGGAAGGCGACGTCCCGGGCGCCGATCTGGAGCGGCACGACGTAGTTGATGAGCCCGGTCAGGAACGGCATCGCCATGAAGAAGATCATGATGGTGCCGTGCGTGCTGAACAGCTGCGCGAAGTGTTCGGGCGCGACGATCCCCGGGGCGTTCACCGCGAGCGACTGCTGGGTGCGCATGAGCACCGCCTCGATCAGCGCCCGGCTGAGCATCACGCCGGCGATGACGATGTACATGATGCCGATCTTCTTGTGATCGAGGCTCGTCAGCCAGTCGAGGAACAGCGGGCGCCACCAGCGCATCCAGGTGAGGAGCGCCACGAGCACCACGGCGCCGATCACCACCATCGCCCCGGCGGCGGCGCCGATGATCTCGCTGAGGTTGGGGTTCTCCCAGGCGCGGACGAAGGGCAGCGCGTGCGCGTCGAGCCGGCCGAGGAGCGCGTAGCGGAGGGCGGCATCGGTCATCGGCGGTCCTGTGCCTCGGGGGCGCACATATTCGGGTCGTTCATCGCGACGATGGCCCGGAACAGGTCCGGGCTCACCGTCCCGAACTGGCTGGGCGAGGCCTGGACGGAGCGGGCGGAGAGGGTCTTGAAGGCCGCCATGTCGAGGGCCGACCCGGTCGCCCTCGCCCGGTCGACGAAGGCGCGGTAGCCGGCGTCGTCCTCGGCGCGGACGGGGAACTTCTGGTTCTGGAAGCCCATCCCGTTGAACTGGGCGTTCTCCCCGCGGAACACGCCCGGCCGGCTCGCCGCGAGGTTCAGCTGCGTCGTCATGCCGGCCATCGCGTAGATCTGGCCGGCAAGCTGCGGGACGAAGAAGGACTGCATCACCGTGGTGCTGGTCAGGCTGAGATGCACCGGCCGCCCGACGGGGATGACGAGTTCGTTGACGCTGGCGATCCCCTCGTCGGGGTAGAGGAACAGCCACTTCCAATCGAGGGCGACCACCTGCACCTCCACCGGAGGCAGGGTCGAGACGAGGGGCTTGTAGGGATCGAGCCGGTGGGTGTCCCGCCACAGGAACACCGCGAGGATCACCACAATGATGACCGGTGGGATCCAGATCAGTCCTTCGAGGGGCCAGTTGAAGCCCCATTGGGGCCTATAGGCGCTCTTGGTGTTGGACAGGCGGTAGTGCCACGCGAAGATCGGGGTCAGCACCAGCACCGGTCCGACGACGAAGAGCAGGATGAGGCAGACGGTCAGGAACAGGCTGCGGGTCTGTTCGGCCACGGGACCGGCGGCGCCGAGCATGCCGTGATCGAGGACGGCGCAGCCACCGAGCGGCGCCAGAGCGAATGCGATCAGCAGCATGGCTGGGCGCATGCGGGAGCGGATCGCCCGGCTGCGGCGGGCGACGTCATGACCGGTCGCGGGCGGTAACATCAGGTCAGGCATTGCCGCGGTGTCCGTCTCGGACCGCGGCTCGCTTCTGGCCTTCGGTGCCATCGGACAGGCCGACCGTCCCCACCCCCCGTTCGGCGACATGCGTCCAGCAGGCGTTGGCGACGGAGGCGGTCATGACGATGTCCAGGGGAGAAGGGCCAAACCGGCAGAATGGCTGCTGACGCAGGGAAGGACCGCGCCGCGCCGTGGGCAGCATCAAGTCTTCCGAAAGCATTACGCGATGACCGATCCGATCCCGCTTGATCTACATCTAGTCTGACGGTCTCGTGAGCGCCCGATGTCGCTCGCTGTGCGAAAGCGGGCAGCCTGATCCCGTGACGTCTGCCATCCCTCAAACCGAGCCAGCGCGGCGACAGCCGCCGTAACGGGGACATCCGGTCGCGCGAAGGGACCTCACCCACCGCCGCGGTCGATGACCGGGCCGCACAGGCCGAGCGCCGTGTTGACGATACCGAGATGGGTTAGTGCCTGCGGGAAATTCCCGGCCAGACAGCGGCCGGCTCCGTCGTATTCTTCCGAGAGGAGACCGACGTCGTTGGCGACCCCGAGCACGCGTTCGAGGTAGGATTCGGCGAGTTCCTGGCGTCCCTGAAGACGCAGGCAATCGGCCATCCAAAGCGAGCAGGGCAGGAAAGCACCCTCGTCGTTGCCGTCCCCCGTCGCCCGCTGTCGCCGGATGAGGCCATCCTGGTCGAGATCGGAGCGGATCCGTTCGATCGTCGCCGCCATGCGAAGCTCGTCCGCCGGCAGGAAGCCGACGAGGGGAAGGAGCAGGAGGCTCGCGTCGAGGGCGCGACTGCCATAGCTCTGCGTGAAGGTCCCGAGCCCGGCGTTCCAGCCGTCGTGGCAGATCTGCGCGTGGGCCTTATCGCGGTACGCCGCGAGCGCAACGCGCAGGGCGTCCGGCAGGTCGCCGGTCCGCAGCGCCCGGTCGAAGCCGACCCAGCACATCACCTTGGAATAGGTGTATCGCTTGGGCTCCCCCCGCGATTCCCAGATCCCCGCGTCGCGCCCCTCCCAGATCCGCCCAAGATGCTCGGCCAGACGCCGCTCCACCTCGCGCTGGTGGTCCGTAGCCGGGATGCCGGCCCGCCGGGCCAGCAGCAGGGTGTCGAGAACCTCGCCGTAGACGTCGAGCTGCAACTGGGTTGAGGCGGCGTTGCCGATCCGCACGGGGCGGGCCTCCCGGTACCCCTGCAGGGCATCCACGGTCCATTCGGATAGGTGCCGGGATCCGTCGCTGCGGTACATGATGCGCAGGCGTTCGGGTTCGCCCGCGACGGCCCGGAGCAGCCAGTCGCGCCACGCCGTGGCCTCCGCCTGGAAGCCGGCATTGAGAAAGGCTCCGAGGGTGAAGGTCGAGTCGCGCAGCCAGGAGTAGCGGTAGTCCCAGTTCATGCCTCCGGCGGGCACCTCGGGCAGGCTGGTTGTCGGTGCCGCGATCAGGCCGCCGGAGCGGCTATGGGTGAGGGCCTTCAGGGTCAGCAACGAACGCTTGACCGCGGCGGGCCACCGGGTCCGTCCGGCATCGAACGCCGCGATCCACCGTTCCCAGTAGGCCTGCGTGGCCGCGAGCGCCGCCCCGGCGTCGACATCCGGAACCCGCGTCGCCCAGGCGTCGGTGCGGGTCAAGATGAAGCTGCGACGCTCGCCCTCGCGCAGGGAAAACGCCGCCTGCGCCGCGCCGTCGGCGAGTGTCACGGGCACGCTCGCCCGCAGGGTCAGGCGATGCCGGCCCGCGCGGGCCACCGCGCCGCCCTCGCAGGCCTCCCACCAGGGACTGAGGGTCCCATAGTCGAAGCGAGGCCGCAGATCGCAGGCCATCGCGAGCGTGCCCGACAGGCCCTCAACGATCCGCACCAGCGCCGATACCGTCTCCCGGATCGGCATGAAGTCGGTGATCCGCACCGTGCCGTCGGATGTCGTCAGCTCGGTCTCGAGGATCAGGGTATCGCCGCGGTAACGCCGGGTGGACCCAATCACCGCGTCCCGCGGCGCGATCGACCACCGGCCGTTCGCCTCGGTGCCCAGGAGCGCACTGAAGCAGGCGTCATCGTCGAAATCCGGCCAGCACAGCCAGTCGATCGCGCCGTCGCGGGCGACGAGGGCGGCGGTCTCCCCGTCGCCAATCAGGGCATAGCTCTCGATGGGTTTGCTCAACGGGCGTCTCCCCGGACCCACCGGCGCCGGATCGCCAGTGGGCTCGTCTGATGGGCTGATGCGCGGGGGTCGGCCCGTCAGGCCAGACGCGCCCGAATATGGTCGGCGACCCGCAGGGCGTTGGCGATGATCGTGAGCGTCGGGTTCACCGCGCCGATCGACGGGAAGAAGCTTGCATCGGTTACGTAGAGGTTGTCGATCTCGTGGGCCTTACAGTTCAGGTCGAGCACGGAACTACGCGGATCGGTCCCGAACCGCAGCGTCCCCGCCTGATGGGCGGTCCCGCTGAGAGGGATGTTCTTGCCGAGGTAGAGCGAGCGCTCGAACAGGTAGGTATAGGCCCCCGCCGGCTTCAGCAGATCGGACAGCTTGGCGCGCAGGCGATCATGCGCCTCCCGGTTGTTTTCCTCAATATCGAGGACCACTCGGCCGTCGCGTTCCAGCATGATCCGGTTGTCCGGGTGGGGCAGGTCCTCGCTTTGGAGCCAGAAATCCATGGAATGCCGCGCGGCCATCTCGAACGGAGCGTTCGGCAGGAATCCCGTCCACTTCGGGAATTCCTCTCCCCGGATCTGATCGGGATGCGTCTTGGCACACATCTGGATCAGACCCATCGGATACTGCCAATCCTTAGACGCGAAGTAGAAGTCCGAAACCGCCATCGTTTTTTGGAAGACAGTGTCGTTCACGTCTTTCGAGAGCGCCATCAGCACGGACATGTTGTGGCGCATGTAGTTGCGACCGACCTGATCCGACCCATTGGCGAGGCCGTTCGGATGGGCGGCGTTGGCGGAGCGCAGGAACAGCAGCGCCGAGGACAGGGCTCCGCAGGCGACGACCACGATATCGGCGGTGTAGCGCTCCTCCCGCCCCTCGCGGGTCACCCGGACGCCGGTGACGGTCCGGCCGGCCGGGTCGGTCTCCAACCGCGAGACGTAGGCGTTGACGAGGAGCGTGACGTTGCTGTGCGCGGCAAGCGTCGGATCGACGGTCATCACCTGAGCGTCGGCCTTGCCGTTCAGCAGGCAGGGAAAGCCATCGAAGGCGTCGCAGCGGATGCAGATGCTGGTCGGCGTCGGCTTGCCGTTGCGCTCGTCGAGCTTGATCCCGAGGGGAAGATGGAAGGGTCGGAGCCCCTCTTTGGCCCAATCCTCCGACAACCGCTGGATGCGTGGTTCGTGCGTGACGGCCGAGTGATCATAGGGGCCGCTCGACCACGGCTCGGTCGGATCTTCCCCGCGCGTGCCATGGACCGCGAAGAGCTTTTCCGCCTGAGCGTAGTACGGCTCGAACGCGTCATAGGAGACTGGCCATGCCGGCGAGATGCCGTCCACGTGGCGGACTTCGCCGAAATCCCGTTCGCGCAGGCGAAACAGCGCGGCACCATAAACCTTCGAGTTGCCGCCGACATAGTAATGCAGGGCCGGACTGAACGATTGGCCGTCGCCGCCGAACCATGTTTCTTGGGCTTGGTAGGCACCGTCCACGAAGACTGTCTTCGCACTCCAGTTATCTTGCGAGCGTGGCAGGTAATCGCCGCGCTCCAAGAGGAGGATACGCTTTCCGGTCCCGGCGAGCCGTGCCGTCAGTGAGCCGCCGCCAGGCCCCGAGCCGATAACGATGATGTCGAAATGGTCCTGCGGCATCGGCCAGCCTTGTACTGAAGCGCATGTATAAGGATGCCGTCGATCGATAGACGGCAGCATTGTGGTATATTTTGAAGGAGATGCCTGGATGATCTGGCGAGCCCACACGGATAGGGCTCACTAATATCACGATCTATTGTGGAAGACCGCTCTTTCGTGAGAACGTTGAAGGTGCGAGTTCCTCGGGGCGGTCTTGTGCCTGAGACCGCTTACCTATCCCGACAAGGCTTTCATATGATTTGGATCAATCTGGTGGCCATTCCCCTGGCCGCCAAAATCTGCCTCGTCGGCATGTTTCCCTTAAGTGCCTACGATAAGGTTGCCCATTGGAAGGAGGCGATCAAGCAGGCGAAATCCGGCCCGCTTCCGTTTCCCAACCTCCTTCTTCTTCTGGGCATTGCCGTCGAAGCGATAACACCGCTGCTGATCGTAGCCGGCTTATGGGACAGAGCCGCAGCTCTCGTGCTCGCCGGTTTCTGTGCGGTGACAGCGGTGATGTACCATCAGTTCTGGACCTTTCCGCGCTTCTGGTCGCGGAAGGGCGAAGGCCGGGCGCACCTTTGGGACTTTCTCAAGAATTTCGGTCTGGTCGGCGGATTGCTGCTGGTGGTGATCGGTGGAAGCTACGCCCCTGCTTCGCAGGTGGCGACGCATCCGCTTTCGAACGGGCCGTGGGCTGCTGCCGCAACGCCCGGGACGCACTGAGGATATGCGGGATACACCGAGATGCGTTGAGGCTCGGACACGGCTGTCCGCTTGTGCGGCGGGCTCGCTCCGAAGCGGTCATTCCGCTTTCGGCCATACCACGTCACGCCGGACTGTCGGCGCGCGCAGGACCGGACATTCGGCTTCGCGCCCATTCCAGCCACTGGATGGCCCTCGTGTGCGTCTCCGAAGCAGACATCGATCAAGCCGGCGGCCACAACATTCTCATGTTTTGACACATCAGCGAGCTTTGGAAGGCACGCCTAAGCGCAAGATCGCAACATCCAGTTCTTTAGGCGGGGTACAGCAACGACGGAATGCGCGATCAAACGGTGCGGTATGACGGTGCGCACCGCCCAACAACATGCACAAGCCTACATGGACCGGCTGCTGACGCACGCCCTGAAGGGCGAGCTCAACCCGGCCTGCCTCGCCAACCACCGTTTCTCCCTTGAGGACGGACCGCGCGACTACGACATGTTCAATCACAAGACGGACAGCTGCGTGCGCGCGGTGTTCGCGCCTAAGGCGCACGTGCCGTCCACGGATAGGGAAATGCATGGAGCAGCGCCCGTTTGGTCCCGTGCCGCGCGAGGTTGCGGTGATCGGCCAGGGAACCTGGTACATCGACGACGCGCACCGGCTCTCCGCGGTCGCAGCGCTCCGCCGCGGCCTCGACCTCGGCATGACCCACATCGATACCGCCGAGATGTACGGCGACGCCGAGACCGTGGTCGGCGAGGCGATCGCCGGGCGGCGCGATAACATTTTCCTCGTTTCCAAGGTCCTTCCCAGCAACGCCTCGCTTGCCGGGACGGTGGCGGCCTGCGAGCGCTCGCTCGCGCGCCTACGCACCGACAGGCTGGATTGTTACCTGCTGCACTGGCCTGGCTCGCATCCGCTTGAGGACACCTTCACCGGCTTCGAGCGGCTGCGCGAACAGGGCAAGATCCTATCCTGGGGGATGAGCAATTTCGATGTGCCCAACCTTGAAGCTGCTTGGAAGGCCGGGGGCGAGGGCCGCATCGCCTGCAATTAGGTCCTCTATCATCTCGAGGAGCGCGCAATCGAGCACGCCGTCCAGCCCTGGTGCGAGGATCACGGAATCGCCGTCGTCGCCTACAGCCCATTCGGCCATGGCAGCTTCCCCGGCCCACGAACACCGGGGGGCCACGTCCTGGAGGAGGTCGCGGCGAACCACGGCGCGACCGCCCGTCAGGTCGCGCTTCGGTTCCTAGCGCGGAGGCCGTCCACCTTCACGATCCCCAAGGCGTCCAGTCCCGAGCATGCCGCCGACAACGCCAGCGCTGGCCAGCTGCGGCTGACGGAAGCCGAGATCATCCGGATCGACGCGGCGTTTCCGCGGGGTCCCCGACCACGCCGCCTCCCTATGTTGTAGGCCCGTGATACCGACTTGGTCAGGGCAGATGGTCGTCCCCCCGTCTCGCATTCCCGCCCGGCAACGGACGATTCCGGCAATAAGCGGGGGTTCGCGGATCGGCGGATCGTCCTAACGACCTACGCTGCCTGCTGAGGGGTGAAAGCGCCTCGAACATGCGTCGTGGCGACCGTTCGGCGGAGGGGCTGCTCTCGGGCTGCCAAGGAACTCGCTCGCATCCCGGGAGATGCCTTGGAACGACGATGATCGATCCGCCGAAGAGCGACGAGCATGACCTACCTTCGATACGCCCCCGGCATCGAGACGCCTGCTGCGGACGAGCAAAAGACGATTGACGGCATCATCGCCGGCATGACGCAGCAATCCGAGACGGTGGAGAGGCGCGAGCACCATGCGGTGCGGGCCAGCCACGCAAAGAGTTCGGCCTGCGTCACCGGCGAGTTGACGATCTCCGCCGGCCTGCCGCCCGAACTGGCGCAGGGGTTGTTTGCCACGCCCGGCACCCATCTCGTCGCGGTTCGCTTCGCTCAGGGACCGGGCGAGACGCTGGGCGACCGGGTCTCAACCCACCGCGGCATGTCGATTAAGGTGTTCGACGTCCCCGGCGAGAAGCTGCCCGGCCAAGCGGTCGACACCCAGGATTTCGTCCACGCGACCGGGACCACCTTTCCGTCCGGCACGGCGGCGGGCTTCCTGCGCGACGGCACGGTCATTGGCAAGTCGACCGGCCTGCCGGAGGGCGTGAAAAGCGCGGTGTCCTCCACCATGCGCAACCTCAACAAGGCGCTGCATGCCTTCGGCACCGAGAGCGCGCTCGCCGACTTCTTCGGTCATCCCTATAGCCACCCGCTGGCCGACAGCTACTTCAGCCAGGCGCCCGTGCGCTTCGGCGACCACGTGGCCAAGCTCGGGGCCGTGCCGACGGCCGAGGCCCAGCGTGCGCTATCCGAGTGGAGGCTCGACCCGAACCAGGACGAGGACGGCTTCCGGCACGCCACCGTCGCGTTCTTCCGGGAAAACGACGTGATGTTCGAGATCAAGGCGCAGCTCTGGGCCGATGCCGAGCGGCAACCCATTGAGGATGCTTCGGTCGACTGGCCGGTCTCGGTGAGCCCCTACCGGACGGTGGCGACGCTCCGCCTGCCGCGCCAGGACGCCTACTCGCCGGAGCGGGTGCGCTACTTCGACGAGGTGATGACCTTCCGCCCTGCGCACAGTCTCGCGGCGCACCGGCCGCTCGGTTCGGTTATGCGGGCGCGCCTCTAGGTCTACCAGGCGCTGAGCGATTTCCGCCACCGCGAGAACGGCGTCGCGGCCGAGGATACCGCCGGCATCGACCGCATCCCTGCGTGAGGAACGGCGCGAAGGCGCCCCCGTTAGATCCCGACACCCAGAAGGACGATGACATGAGCTTGCAGGGCAAGAAGATCGCAATCCTGATCGCACCGCGCGGTACCGAGGATCCGGAGTTCGCCAAGCCGCATGAGGCGGTGAAGCAGGCCGGGGCGACCGTGACGGTCATCGGTCTGGAGGCCGGCGAAGCCGAGACAGTCAACAACGACCTCGATCCCGCCAGTCGCTACAACGTGGACAGGACCATCGAGGGGGCGTCGGCCGCGGACTACGACGGCCTCGTCGTGCCCGGCGGCTGCGTTGGCGCCGACAAGCTCCGGGCGAGCAAGGATGTCGTGGCGTTCGTCCGGGACTTCTTCGCCGCGGGCAAGCCGGTCGGGGTCATCTGCCACGGGCCGTGGACCCTGATCGAGGCCGACGTCGTGAAGGGCCGGACGCTGACCTCATACCCCACGGTTCGCCGCGACATCGAGAACGCCGGCGGCACCTGGGTCGACGAGGAGGTCGTCTGCGACAAGGGGCTCGTCACGAGCCGCACGCCCAAGGACCTGCCGGCCTTCTGCGCCAAGATCGTCGAGGAGTTCGCGGAGGGGCGCCATCCCGACCAAGCCCGGAGCGCCTGAGGAGTCGGGAAGCCGACGATTGACTCTTGAGACCCGGGGCGGCCCATGGGTCGCTCCGGGTCATGTCCTGAGGACGTCCCGCGGCCGGGACCCCGTCGCGGATGCCTCCATCAACCCTCGATGGCGCCGATCTGCTTCAGGATGCCGAGCTCGTCGGACGAGCCCCACCGCTCGACCATCTTGCCGTCCACGAAACGACCGATCTGCATGCCGCGGACCTTGATGGCCTTCCCGGTCGGCTTGTGGCCGTTGAAATCACCCTGGTGCGTGCCGGTGAGCGTATACGCGAAGGCGACGCTGTCCCCGTCGGCGACGAGCTTCTTCACCTCGACCTGCATGTCGGGGAACGCCGTGCGGAGTTCGGTGAAGAAGGCCTTGTATCCCTCGGGACCCATGTGCTGGCCCGGAGCCGGGTCGTGATCATGGCAGTCCGGGGCGACGACCTCGGGGAAGGCGTCGAACTGGCCACCGTTGACGAGTTCTCCGAACTTCTCGGTCGCCTGGATGCTGCTCTCGCGGGACATGGTGCTCCTTGGGTTCGGATCGGTAGGATCGGGGCGTCTCAGTCGAAGGCTAGGAAACCCGCGCCATGCCCGGTCGTTGCACGCCGCCCGCGCGAGGCCGCGCTTGGACGCGGTGCCGGAGCGACGCGGCGCGCCGGCCCGCATGTCGGCACGGGTTGTAGGCGACCGAGGACGCATCCTCGGCGCCACGTCGCATACTCACCGACTTGGCGGCCTCGGAGGCTCGGAGCGCGATTTCGAGCAACTTGCCCCTGGTGGTGGTGACCCACGGCCGATGCCGGCCGGGGTACACACCGGCCGCTCGGTTCGATCCTGCCGGCAAGGCCGAGGTTGGCCGAGCGCTCACCCGCGCGCAGCAAGACATTCACACAATACCGGCCGTCGCCTCGGTCACAATCGGCGACGTGCCGATCTCCGTGATCGGTTCAGCGCCGTACCGGTACCGGCCCGTCCATGCCCGGCCAGTCGGAGTAACCGGTCGCACCGCCGCCGTACCAGTATTGCTTGGGTGCCTCGGCCAGCGGTGCCCCGCTCGCCAGCCGCCCGACGAGGTCCGGGTTGGCAAGGTAGGGCCGGCCGAAGCTGAACAGATCGGCGCGGCCCTCGGCCAGTTCCTTCTCGGCGAGATCCAGGGTGTTCTGGTTGTTGCCGATATAGGCGCCCGCGAACCGGCGCCGCAGGTCGAGGAAATCGACGCCGTCCGGCACATCACGGGTCTGCTGCGTGACGCCCTCGATCGTGTGAATGTAGAGCAAGCCGAACTCGTTGAGCGCATCGACATAGGCGCCGAAGGTGGCATGCGTCTCGGAATCGAGCGGTGTCTCGCCGGGCTGCGTCGTGGCGGGCGACAACCGGATGCCGACGCGGCTTCCGCCGTCCCAGGCCTCGGTCACCGCACGGACCACCTCAAGCGGGAACCGCAAACGATTCTCGATCGAGCCACCGTAGCGATCGGTTCGCTTGTTGGTCGAATCTCGCACGAACTGCTCCAGCAGGTAGTTGTTGGCCGAGTGGACCTCGACCCCGTCGAAGCCGGCGCGCTTGGCGTTCGCGGCCGCGCGCCGATAATCATCGACGATGCCGGGGATCTCATCGGTCTCCAACGCCCGCGGGGTGACGTGGGGCTTCATCCCCTCCATCGTGAAGGCAGTTCCCGCCGGCTTCACCGCCGAAGCGGAGACCGGGAGTCCGCCCCCTGGCTGCAGGTCGGGATGGGATATCCGGCCGGTGTGCCACAGCTGGAGGAAGATGCAGCCGTCGTTGGCGTGGACCGTCGAGACGATGCGCGTCCAAGCCTCGATCTGCTCGTCCGACCAGATGCCCGGCGTGTAGGCATAGCCCACGGCCTGCTGCGAGATATTAGTGGCCTCTGAGACGATGAGGCCGGCGCTGGCACGCTGGCCGTAATAATCGGCGGCGAAGTCCGGCGGTACGCCCGCGGTCGAAGACCGGCTGCGGGTCAGCGGCGCCATCACGATGCGGTTCTTGAGGTGCAGATCGCCGATTGTCACGGGTTGGAGGATCGGGCTCGTCGTCATGGTACCTCGGATTGTGTGTGCGGGGTAATGGTGAGCGGAGCGCGGGTCAGCCCTTCAGGAAGGTGATCAGATCCGCGTTCAGCCGTTCGGCATGGGTGAACGGCACGGCATGCGGCGCGCCGTCATAGACGACGAACTCGGCGCCGGGGATCGCGGCGGCTGTGGCCTTGCCCGACACGTCGATCGGCACGGTCCGGTCGGCATCGCCGTGGATCACGAGGGTCGGCACGCGAAACGCGGCCATGTCGGCGCGGAAGTCGGTCTCGGCGAAGGCCGTCACGCAGGCGGTCGTCGCCTTCGGCGACCCGCGCATCGCGAGGGTGCCGGTCCATTCGATCAGGTCGGACGAGACCGGCGATGAGAGCATCCCAACCCCGAAGAACGTCTTTGCGAAAGTCGCCATGAAGTTCGGGCGGTCCTTCTTCAGCCCGGCGATCATGCCGTCGAACACCGCTGGGTCGACGCCGTCTGGGTTGTCGGCCGTCTTGAGCATATAGGGCGTCACCGACGAGACGAGCGCGGCCCGAGTGACCCGGGCGCCGCCATGCCGGCTCATGTACCGGGCGATCTCGCCGCCGCCCATTGAGAACCCGACCAGCGCCACGTCCTGCACATCGAGGGCGTCGAGCACGGATTTCAGGTCGTCGGCGAGGGTGTCGTAATCGTAGCCGTCCCAGGTCTGGTCAGAGCGGCCGAAACCGCGGCGGTCGTAGGCGATGGTGCGAAAACCAGCCTCGGTGAGCGTCCGCTGCTGGAACTCCCACATGTCGGCATCGAGCGGCCAGCCGTGGATGAGCACGACCGGCCGACCGCGTCCCCAGTCCTTGAAAAAAAGCTGCGCGCTATCGTGGACCGCGATGAAGGGCATGATGGTCTCTCCGGTCGGACGATCGTCTCTCACACGACCGATTCCGGGCCGCCTAGGTTCCCCGGGGTGAAACCTGCGCGGATGGCGCACACCGCATTAAGTGCGCTGCGGAAAGCGCCGGTGGACCGCCGAGGAAACGCGCCGGATCATCTAGCGGCAACGGCTCGTCCGCACTTGACGAGTTCGTTCAGCCCGCAGCGCCAGACGAACCGGTGTCTCCGAACCACCAAGCCAGCGATCACAATCGCTAAACGCCTGCCTTGAGCGAGCGTTTATTTGCTTTCAAGCGCCGGATCTGAAGCGGTGAGCGACTGAGTTGGGTCAAAAGCAGACCCTCGCCTGGTAGATTGAGCTTCGACCCTGTTGTGCCCACCCCTCCACGTCTGCGAGGGTCCGAGGGACAACAAGGCACGCGGGCTCTGGGGGGAGCGCGACCCCGACCGCCTCGCGTGGTCCTGTCGCCTGATTGAAACGGTCGTGCCCGGCGATACGCGACGGGCCGAGCTGCAGGCCATGCTGGAATAGCGCTCACACGGGCCTTCGGCGTGTAGAAGGTCATCGCTCGCGACCTCTCCGAGGTCGAGGATCGTTGCAGGCGTGCGATGGGCGAGGCGCGGACCGGATCATCAAGCGTGCGAACCTAGGCCGAGGACGGCAGCTTTCCTTTGGCTAAGACTGGTTCAGGAAGCGGTCGCCTCCCACGCGTCCCGCCAATCCCCAGCTTACGGGAAACGGGAGCGAGCCAACCATGCAGAGAAAAGTCCTCGTCGCCGGCGCCCAGGGCGTCATCGGCCGCGCCGCGACGCTTCCGTGGATTTCTTCGCGAACCCCTGCCGTCGGAGTGCTCGCCTAGGCCAAGGCCGACGAGACCACGGCGGCTTCACATCGCGCAGTCGTTACATGCCGCAGTTCCATCCGGTGCGTTCGGGTCTACGACAGCCCTTCGACGGGGCGAGGATTCCGAGGCTCGCGATGGCAGATTCTAGTTCGAACTCCCTGTTCCGATTGGACGGTAAGGTCGCGGTGGTGACGGGTGCGGCCCGCGGCATCGGCCGGGCCTCCGCGGCCGCCCTCGCCCAGGCCGGCGCGGACGTTGTCGGCATCGACATCGCCGGGCCGGTCAGCTCGATCATGGAGGCGGCGAAAGCGACACCCGACGAGTTGGCGGATACGGGACGCATGGTCGAGGCCGCGGGGCGTCGCTGGCTCGGGCTGACGGCCGATCAGCGCGACATCGGCGCACTGCGGAACGCTGCCGACAGGATCGTTCAGGCCTTAGGCGGCATCGACATCCTGTTCGCTAACGCCGGCATCCAGGCGTTCAAGCCCCTACTGAAGATGGAGGATGCGGACTGGCATGATCAGATCGACGTCAACCTGACCGGCACCGCCAACGCGATCCGGGCCTTCGCTCCCCACATTGTCGCCCGCGGCGGCGGCCGCATCATCGTCACGTCGTCGACCCAGGGCCAGCACGGCACCCTGAACGGCTCGGCCTACTCGGCCTCGAAGTGGGGCATCATCGGGCTGATGAAGTCGGCCGCCCTCGAACTCGGCAAGCACCGCATCACAGTCAACGCCGTCATCCCCGGCCTGATCGACACGCCGCTGACGCGCCACGAGGAGCGGTACACGCAGGCCCTGCAGGTCGGCAACAAGGCGCCGTCCGGGAACGAGGCCGAGGACGAGGAGGCCGCCAAGGCGGCGCTCGCCGGCAAGTCGCCGCTCGGCGTGCCCTGGATCGATCCCGACGACGTCGCCCCGGCGGTCGTGTTCCTGGCTTCCGATGCCGCCCGCATGGTCAGCGGCACGAGCTACGCCGTGACCGCCGGAGACAGCGCCAACGTGACGGCCTGAGGCGAGAGCGTGCGGATACAGCCAGACAGAGAGTGAACCGGGCCGACAGCATTTGCCGCAGGATGGGTGGCCGCCGGAGCTCGGCGGTCCGCGTTCTCCATCCATCATTGCAAGGGAGTGCAGGCACATGGATCTCGGGATCTCAGGTCGCGTCGCCGTCGTCACGGGCGCGAAATCGGGCATGGGCCGCTCGACCGCCGAGCACCTGCTGCGCGAGGGCGTCCACGTCGTCCTGACCGACAAGGAAGGTCCCGAACTGCAGGCTACGGCCTCGGAGCTGGCGGCGCTCGGCCAGGTTCGCGCGGTCGAGGCGGACCTCAGCACGGCGAAGGGCATCGAGGTGCTCGCTGCCTTCGCCAACATGGCCTTCGACGACAAGCCCACCATCCTCGTCTGCGCCGCCGGCATCACGGGTGCGTCCGGCGACTTTCTCGAACTCACGGACGAGGACTGGATCGAGGCGATTCAGACCGACCTCATGGCCGGCGTGCGCGCGACCAGGGCCTTCATCCCGCATATGCGCACGGCAGGCTGGGGCCGGGTCGTACTGTTCTCATCGGAGGACGCCGTGCAACCCTACATCGAGGAGCTTCCCTACGCCGCCGCGAAGGCCGGCGTACTGAACCTCGCGAAGGGACTGTCGAAGGCCTACGGACCGGAGGGCGTGCTCGTGAACGCGGTCGGCCCGGCCTTCATCGCGACGCCGATGACCGACGCTCAGATGGAGAAGAAGGCCAAGGAGAAGGGCATCTCGTTTGACGAGGCGATCAAGCTGACGCTGGACGAGGAGCGCCCCGGCATCGTCGCCAAGCGCCGTGGCCGGGCCGAGGAGGTCGCAGCCGCGGTTACGTTCCTGTGCTCGGAACACGCCAGCTTCATCACCGGCGAGTTCCTTAGGGTCGACGGCGGCTCCGTGATGACAATGGGGGGTTGAGACGCGGTCGCGGGCCAATGGCCGTTCGGTGCGTGAACTGGCACCGAACGGTCGCTTTCCGAAGGCCTGCTTCCTCACGGCAATGGCTGGGTTGTGTCGGCAGGAGGCCGTCCGCTTTTGCGGCGGGCTGCTCCGAACCGGACCGGCCGTTTGCGGCCAGCTCCAGTCTCGCAAGCATGCGTCTCTGAATGCCTGGGATGGGTGGTTTCCAGCCGGGCCGCTTTCGAGCGACAGACACTTCAGAGCGGACGTTGCGGTTACACCCGCCTCCACCCCTCATGTACCTAGGAGCTGGCTGCTCGACGTTCAGACCAAGCATAGCCGTGCGGCCTATGGGGGCATCTCTGATGAGGGGGTAGCCGAGGGTCCGGTCTCAATCGCAACAGCATCGGAGCGGGCGACTGCGCTAGCGCCAAAGCGTTTTCTCGGAAGAACGCCGGCGCCTGTGCTCGGAACTGTCCCGACTGCGTGCTGTTCCCCAGTCTCACAGTTACTGGCACCCTGAGGTGTATTGTGCGCGTACGCGAGCCCGTCTCACGCCGTCACATGCTCCAGTCCGGAGCCGTTGCCGCCACGAGTACCTTAATCGGGATCAGAGGAGCCACAGGCTTGGAGACGACTTCCGACAGGCCCTCCGACGCTCCGACTGGCCGTCGAACGAAAACTCTGGATCAAGATTACTTCAGGGGCATGTACGCGACCGAGGCAGATCCGTGGCACTTCGCCACGAGCCCGTACGAGCGCGACAAGTATGCCGCGACGCTTGCCGCCCTGCCGCGCGCTCACTACGCATCGGCACTGGACGTGGGATGCTCCATCGGCGTGTTCACTCATCAGCTCTGCCGGCGCTGCGACACGCTGATCGGGCTCGACGTGGTGCCATCCGTTCTGGACGCCGCGCGGGCGCGATGCGCCGATTGCCCGACCGCGCGCTTCATGTTGGCCGCTGTTCCTGACGCTTGGCCAGACGGGCGGTTCGACCTCATCGTGATCTCGGAGGTAGCGTACTATCTCGACCGCGCCGATCTCGCGCGCTTGGTCGCGCGTGTCCGAGGCGCTCTGTTACCCGAGGCTGACATCGTTCTGGTCCACTGGCTCGGCGTGACCCACTACCCGCTCTCCGGCGACGAAGCAGCCGAAGGCTTCATCGCTGGCGCTCGGACCTTCGCGACGGTCGTGAAGCAGTCGAGGACGGCCGAGTATCGGCTCGACGTGCTACGCGGCAGCAAATCCGACGCCGGCTAGATGTTTGATCCCAGGGTTTGATGGTGCACTCTTCACGCTGGAGTGGAGGGACGCGCTATGGGCCAGGTTCTTCACGGCAGCGCCACAACGACGGAGGCGATCCGTCGAGCGATCCAGCATAGT
>NZ_JBBXMX010000011.1:0-189698 GCF_038442355.1 Methylobacterium guangdongense | reverse complement strand
CCTCGACCACCGCGGGATTGACGTCGATGATCTCGTAGCGGGTCAGCAGGCCGCCATCGGCGGTGGCCACCTCCGCCCCCGCCTGGATCGCACTCGCCGTCGGACCCGCCGCAGGCAGGTACGTGCAGCCTGACATCGCCGCGGCGGCGAGCAGGGCGAGGGGAAGAGTTCGCATCCAGATGTTGTCCATCGGTATTGCCGAGCCCGTGCCTAGCCCATGGCGGCCCAAGTGTCCGTAGCGGGTGCGCCACACTCCGCCCGGGACGGCTGAAGTTGCGGTTTCATCCTCGCTAAGCACAGCTTTTTCGGGGCAGGTGAACAAACAGCGCGGTGTATCGTGCAGAACGTGTCGCGCCGGGATCGATCCGGATCCCGCGCGCCGGATCGTCCGGCCCGACAACGGACCGGATGCAATCGCCCGATGGGTTTGGAAAATCCCCTGCCGGAACGGAAGCGGATCGCGACTGGAGACGAGAATGCGGGCGCCGATCCCGCTCGGCGGGCAGGCCCGTCGATGGGTTGCCGATCGTCCCGGACGATCGGCAGGCCGCTCAGTTGCCCTGACCGACCGCGGTGCTGATCTGGTTGTAAACGCCGCCCATCCGGTTGACGTAGACGCGGATGCTTCCAGCCGCGACCAGGAAGATCAGGGAGCCGATCAGTGCATATTCGATGGCCGTAGAGCCCCGCTTGTCGCGGACGAACCGTGCCATACCGACGGCCGACGCATCCGCGCCGCTCGCGGGAATCCCGGATTGCGGGACCCTGTTCTCCGCGCTGCCGCCGTTCGGGTCATGCATGGTTGAAACCGCCCTTCCACCTCGCCCCGCCAATTCGGCGGACAGCGCGGCCCGACAGAGGTTCTAACCGGTCGGCGATTTCTGCGATCTTAATGTAGTCTTCGAAACAGCCTCGTTCTTACTGGTCGATCGAGAATATCCCCAAGCGAAGCCTCCGTACGAAACAGGGCGCCCCCGTCGATACGGGAGCGCCCGGGCCGGTCAGGCGTGTCCGGCCTTGTGCCGGAGATCGTCGATGCGCTTCGAGGCTTCGGCCTTATCGAGGTCGGGATCGAACGCCTTGGGCTCCTTCGCCTCCTCCGACAGGGTCTTCAGGTAGGAGGCCTGAGCGCCGGTCATCGGCTCGCCGCCGGTGGTCCACTGGTCGGGATCCTTGATCTGGTTGGAGACGTCCTTGGGATCGGTCTTCGGATTCGCTTCGGGCGACGAGGCCTTGGCATCCGACTTCGCGTCCGACTTCGCAGGCGCCTTCGCGGTTGACTGGGACATGGTCGATTTGTTCCTGAAATGTTCCGACTTCCCGAAGGCAACGCGTGGCCCGGCGCGCAGTTCCGGCAAAGCGTCGGGACGGTTGCCTTATCCCCGACCTTTCCATCCCGTCCGCCAATCCTATTGATGACCCTGGCGTCCGGGGCGGCGCCGGGGGCGTCGCGAGGTCCGGATGAGGTCGCAAGGGATGACAGGGCACGGGACCGGACCGGCAGCGTCCGACGCGCGGGTGCTCATCGTGATGGGCGTCTCGGGGTCGGGGAAGAGCACCGTCGCGGCGCTGATCGCGGAGCGCCTGGGCTGGACCTTCATCGACGGCGACAGCTTCCACAGCCCGGAGAACGTGGCGAAGATGCATGCGGGGCACGCCCTGGACGACACGGACCGCGCCCCCTGGCTGGCGCGGATCGGGGCCTGGATCCAGGCGCGGCTGGAGGCCGGGGAGTCGGCGGTGGTGGTGTGCTCGGCCCTGCGCCGGGCCTACCGGGACAGCCTGACCCACGGGAGCCGCCGGGTGCGGCTCGTCTACCTCGAGGGGGACAGGGCCTTGATCGCCGGGCGCCTCGCCGAGCGCCACGGGCACTTCATGTCGCCCCTCCTCCTCGAGAGCCAGTTCGCGACGCTGGAAGCCCCAGGCCCCGACGAGCACCCGATCACCGTCGGGATCGCGGACCCGCCCGCCGTGATCGCGGAGCGCGTCGTGGCGTGTCTCGAGGCGGACAGTGGAGCGAACCGATGACGGCGCAACCCGGCAAGGCTTCCGGCATCGCCCTGGTGATCTCGGATGTCGACGGCACCCTGGTGACGACCGACAAGCGCCTCACCGCCGCCACGGTCGCGGCCGTGGGCCGGCTGCGGGCCGCCGGGATCGGCTTCAGCATCGCCTCGGCCCGGCCGCCGGTCGGGCTGCGGGGGCTCGCGGCCGAACTCGGCCTCGACCTGCCGATGGGCGCGTTCAACGGCGCCAGCGTGGTGCGGCCCGACCTGTCCACCATCGAGGAGCGGACCATCCCCGAACCGGCCGCCCGGGAGGCCCTCGACCGGATGCTGGCCGAGGGGCTCGACGTCTGGGTGTTCGCGCGCGGGGCGTGGTGCCTGCGCGATCCGCACGGGCCCTACACCGACCTCGAGCGCCGGACGATCGGCGCCGAGCCCCGGGTGGTGGCCGATCTCGGCACGCTCATGGGCGAAGCCGGCAAGATCGTCGGCGTGAGCCGCGACCACGCCCACTTGGCGGATTGCGAGGCGCGGATCGGGGCGGCGCTCGCCGACGGGGCCACCGTCCACCGCTCTCAGCCCTACTATCTCGACGTCACGCCGCCCCATCTCGACAAGGGCCGGTTCGTCGCCTGGATGAGCACGCATCTCGGGATCCCGCCGGAGCGGATCGCGACCTTCGGGGATGCCGGCAACGACCGCCCGATGTTCGCCCGCAGCGGCTTCTCGGTGGCGATGGGCAACGCCGAGGACGCCGTGAAGGCCGCGGCCAGCGCCGTCACCGATGGCAACGACGCGGACGGCTTCGCCCACGGCGTCGAACGCTTCATTCTTCCTTAACGGCCCGTCTGCCGAAGTGCGGATCACGTCGGCGGCGCATCCCCGGCGAATGTCTCCGGCCTGTGTCCGGCGGAGCACAGGGGGCCTCCGCCCACAGGTTGCCGAAGCGGGGCCGCTTTCCGGCCTCATTTGCCCGCGACCTAGCTTGACCACAGAACAAGCAGCACCGGGTCTCGGAATGCATCGCCTTCTCCTGGCCGCCTCCCTCGCGGTCGTGCCTGCCGCCGCCTTCGGGCAGGCGCACGACAACATCGACGCGTTGATCGAGCAGCAGGCCAAGGCGAACGGCGTTCCGGCGAGCTTCGTGCACGCGGTGGTCAAGCGCGAGAGCAACTACAATCCGCGCGCCAAGGGCGGCAGCGCGCTCGGCCTCATGCAGATCAAGCACGCGACCGCCCGCAGCCTCGGCTATACCGGCGACGCCGCAGGTCTGTACGACCCGGCGACGAACCTCCGCTACGGCGTGGCCTATCTCGCGGGGGCCTACCGCACCGCTCAGGGCAACCTCAGCCAAGCCTATCAGTACTACAACCGGGGCTATTATTACGCCGCCAAGCGCCAGGGCATCTCCACCGAGGTCGCCTCCGTGGTGGCGCCGGTCGCCGCCTCGGCCAGCGCCCTGGCGAGCCTGTTCGGCGGCGGCGCCGCGGATGCCAGGACCGCCCCCGCGGCCCTGGCCTACGCCCCCACCGCCGCGGCCGTCGCGGCGCCGACCGAGACGGTCGAGGTGCCCCTGCCCCCGCGTCGTCCGGCGGCCCTTGCGGGCACGATCCAGTTTGCCAGCCTGTCGGTCGAGCCGACCGCCGCTGCCGCTGCCGCCCCGGTGGCGCAGGCCGCCCCGATCACGCAGGTCGACGCCGTTGAGGTCCCGCTGCCGCCGCGCCGGCCGGCCGGATTCGGATCGGCCGCCACCGTCGAGCTCGCGGAACTTCGCCTCTCGCCCAAGGCCGAGCCGATGGCCGAGCCGATGGCCGAGCCGGCCGCCCAGATGACCCTTGCCGCCGCGTCGGTGCCCGTCACCGAGGCGGTGGAGGTGCCGCTGCCGCCGCGCCGCCCGACCAGCCAGATGCTGGCCGCGGCCGCGCCGCGCCGCGCACCGGCCACAGCCACCGTCCAGGAGGCCGTCGCGCTCCCGGTCGACTAGGACCGCCGGGCCTGCGTGCGTTCGGAACGGGCATCGGAATGGGCCCCTGCCCACACAAGGATCATGCTCAAGCCTTGACCATCGGGACGTTCCGCAACACATAGGCGCCACGCCAGCAGCGTGGTTGGGCCGGCGCGGCACAGACCTACGGCCGGTCGCAGCGGCCGGGCACGGGCGGCGCAACACAGATCTTCTGGGCAGGATACGCGGATCTTCGCGCGCAGGCTTGGACAGCGTTTGTCCGAACCGTCGTGCGCGACCGATCTTGAAGCGGCGGGCATGCAGGGCACGGACTCTGCTTTCGAGCTGGCAGGAAAGCGGACGGCGCCATGACCGGCGTGTTAGAACAGGAATCGCTCTTTCTCACGGACCTCGGGCGCCGCGTCAGGCACGCGCGCACCGTGCGCGGACTGTCGCGCAAGGTCCTGTCGCAGACCTCCGGTCTGTCCGAGCGCTACATCGCGCAGCTGGAGGGCGGCCAGGGCAACGTCTCGATCATCCTGCTGCGGCGGGTCGCCAACGCCATGGGCGTGCGGCTCGACGACCTGATCACCGGTAACGACGCCCAGCCCGACTGGCCGCTGATCCGCGATCTCCTCAGCCACGCGAGCCCGGCGCAGGTCGCGGCCGCCAAGCAGGCGCTGTCCGGCGGCAGCCGGCCCGAGGCCGGAGACCGCCCGCGTGTCGCGCTGATCGGCCTGCGCGGCGCCGGCAAGTCGACGCTCGGCAAGCTCGCGGCCGAGCGGCTGGGCTGGACCTTCGTGGAATTGAACGCCGAGATCGAGCGGGAGAACGCGCTCTCGGTGCGGGAGATCTTCGCGATCTACGGCCAGGAGGGCTACCGGCGCCTGGAACAGGCGGCCCTGCGCCGCCTGACCGAGCATCCGGGGCCGCTGATCCTGGCGACGAGCGGCGGCATCGTGGCCGAGCCGCTGACCTACGATCTGCTGCTCCAGGCCTTCTACACGATCTGGATGCGTGCCCGGCCGGAGGAGCACATGAGCCGCGTGCGCGAGCAGGGCCACCTCGCCACCACGGGCGACCACGCCTCGGCGATGCAGGAGCTGCGCGCCGTGCTGGCGAGCCGCGAGCCGCTCTACGCCCGCGCCTCCGCCACGGTGGACACCTCCAACATCCCGATCCAGACGATGCTCGACCGGCTGACCTCGGCCATCGAGACGCGCTTCGGGCAGGCGGTCTCGCCGGCCGGGTGACAGCCATGCCGGCGACGCAGGTCCCCGACCGCGCCAGCCCTTGATCGCTGCCCCGCGGCGCCCCACGCTTAGGCGGATCTTGAAAGGTCCTGGTTTCAAAAGGTCTGTGACCTTTTGCGGGTGCAGGGCAGCGCCCTGCTGTCGGGCCCTGCCCGGCGTCGGGCTTCGCACCGACGCCCCGCCGAAGGGATGATCCCTTTGGAATCCCGCGACCGGAGATCGGTCGGTGATCCGCCGCCCAGGAACCTTTTTTCACTTGGAGGCTCGGACATGAGCGCCAGTCCTGTCCGCAACGCGGAGTCCCGCGATCTCGCGATCCTCGATCCCGTCTGGTCGCGGTTGCGCACCGAGGCGGAGGACCTGCTGCACACCGAGCCCCAGCTCGCCTCGTTCATCGTGGCGACGATCCTGAACCACACCACCCTCGAAGGGGCGGTCGCCCACCGGGTCGCGGCCCGGCTCGGGCACCCGTCGCTGCCGGCCGAGCTGATCGCCCATGCCTTCTACGAGGCGATTTCGGCCGATCCCGACATCGGGCAGGCGTTCCGGGCCGATATCGGCGCCGTGATCGATCGCGATCCCGCGACGCTCCGCGCCCTCGAACCCGTTCTCTACTTCAAGGGCTTCCACGCGCTGCAGGCCTACCGCCTCGCCCACCACGTCTGGAACCGCGGCCGGCGCGACCTCGCCCTCTACCTCCAGAGCCGCGTCTCGGAGGTGTTCCAGTGCGACATCCACCCGGCCGCGCGGATCGGCCGGGGCGTGTTCCTGGACCACGCCACCGGGCTCGTGGTCGGCTCGACCGCGGTGATCGAGGACGACGTCTCGATCCTGCACGCCGTGACGCTCGGCGGCACCGGCAAGCAGCGCGGCGACCGCCACCCCAAGATCCGCCGCGGCGTCATGATCGGCGCCGGCGCCAAGATCCTCGGCAACATCGAGGTCGGGGCCTGCGCCCGGGTCGCGGCAGGCTCGGTGGTGCTGCGGCCGGTCCCGCCCAACACCACGGTGGTGGGCGTCCCCGCCCGCGTCGTCGGCACCGCGGGCTGCGACGATCCGGCCCGGGCCATGGACCAGCTCGTCGCGCTGGACCAGTTCATCCACCTGGGCGACGGCATCTGAACCGGCCTATCGTGCTTGCCGCTCCGTCCCCGGCGTGGCAAGCCCCAGCCCTATCCGCGGCGCCTGCGCCGCCAGGGAGACCCAACAGCGTGACCAAAGCCGAAACCGCGAAGCTCCAGGACTACCTGCGCCGCAAGTTCGCCAACAACAACATCCGCCTGACGGCGATGAAGACCGGCGATTCCGCCGAGGTGTTCATCGGCGAGGAGTCGATCGGCGTGATCGCCGACGACAAGGAAGACGGCGACGATTCCTTCGTGTTCCGGATGGCGATCCTGGATATCGACCTCGAAGAGGAAGCCTGAACCACAGGGCGAATTGGTTCCGCCGGGATCGACCTGTGCATGGGTTAACGCTAACCGGCGGTCTTGCTTAACACGCGGTAAATGGCGTGGCTAAACTGCGCGCGACCTGTAAAGGAGCGCGAATAATGGTTTTCACGCCTGCCGCCCTCGATTCGATCCGGACGCTGTGCATCGGCCTCGCGCTCTCGGGGCTGATCGCCACTGCATTCGAGCTGTTCGCGGCCCGGCGGGCGAGCTTCAGCCTGCTGCAGTCCGGCGGCCTTCCGGCGGTGGCCGCCCTGCCGATGCTGGCCTTCTCGGCCCCCTTCATCATCCTGCGCAACACCGTGCGCGGCCGGCGGATCGAGGGCCGGCCGATGCCGTTCGTGATGCTCGCCACGGTGATCGCCTGCGGCTGGGGCCTGCTTTCGGGCCGGGTCGCCCTCGACCTCGCGGCGATGCTGGTCGGCGCCTGACCCCTCAGGGTTCGGCGGTCGCCACCTGGGCGGCGCCGTCCTTACCCTCCAGGGAGACCCAAGCCGGGCCGTCCTGGCCGGCGCGCTTGATGAAGCTGTAGCCGGTGCGCCGCCAGGGGCGGATCGCGTCGGTCTTGTTGTCGAGGATGACGTCGCCCTGGTCGGTGCGCACCGTGAGCACCGCATGGCCCTCGTTGATCTCGTCGATCACCACGGTCATCAGCAGGGCGCGCCGGGGCAGGCCGCGCTCCACCAGCATCCGCCGCTTCAGGAGCTGGTAATCCTCGCAATCGCCCGACCCGTCATCGGGGAAGTCCCAGCGATCGACGACGCCCCAATGCGCCTGATCGGTGATCGGCCGGATGCGCGCGTTGACCCGCCGGTTCACGCTGAGCAGCGTCCGCCAGACCGCCACGGTCAGCGGGATCACGCGGGGCTCGGCGGGATCGACCGTGCATTCCTCGGGCACCCGCGTGCAGAACTCGGTCCAGCCCGCGATCGCGCGGACGGCGCCGGTCGGCTCCTCCACGGAGGCCTCGCCGGGGAGGACGAGACGCGCATGGGCATGGGTGGTCGCGCCGCTCAGCGTCAGGATGAGGCCGATCAGGGCGAAACTCGCCGCCTGCCGGCCCCGGCGTACCGCGCCGGTCCAACCCCGCCACCGCAGGGACTCGAACGCCTGAGACGTGAATCCGACATCCGCGTGCCGCATGGTCCAAGCCCCGCCGCCCGATGATGACGGAAAGGTGACACGGCCTTCGGCGACGCACAATGGGCTGAAGCGGGCAAAGAAACGGCTGCGCAGCGCATTGGTTCCGCAGGATGTCGATTTTTCTCCGCAAAACGCCGCAGATCCGCATGCACTGCGCGAATACCCGTTCTGCGGGGCTCTGGAAGTGCTTGATTCGCGTCAGCTTTGCCGGCTTGTCAAAGGGCGCCCGCGCGGTGGATTCGCGGCGGGTTCTCAGCTTCGCAAAAGATCGGCCAGTCCCCGAGACTTCGGCCGCAGCCAGGACAAGGACACCGTTATGCAGCCCGCCATCCAGCAGGTGATCAGAGCGCTCGCCGAGGATGGTCGGGCCGGCGCGATCCAGATCGCCGAGCACGCGGTCAGCGCCTACCTCGCCGATGCGCCGAGCGAAGGCGACCGGACCCTGTCGCGGGACATCCTGGTGCGCGACCTCGCGAGCCTGCGGGGCATCGCGCCCCATCTCGCCGGGTTCATCGGCCGTGTCGAGGCCTACGTGGCGAGCCTCGCGCAGCCCTCGCTGAGCCGCGCCGCCTGAACGAAAACGGCCATCCAACACACGACCTCATCCTGAGGTGCCGGAGCGCAGCGGAGGCCTCGAAGGAGCCCTCCAGAAGCCGCCGTGATGTCTGGAACCCTCCTTCGAGGCCCGCTGACGCGGGCACCTCAGGATGGGGGGGTTGGTCAGGAGTGCACGATCGACCGGCGGTGCACTGCGCCGAGCCTTTGCATCGGCGCTGACCCTAGCGTCGATCCGCCAGCGGACCCGGCGATAGGCGTCAGCGGTTCGCGGTGGTGACGGGGGATGTGACGCCGCCGAGCGATACCCAGGCGACCGCATCCTGGCTCTCGCGCTTGATGAACACGTAGCCGGTCCTGTGCCAGGGCAGGATCGCGCTGGTCTTGTTGTCGAGCACCAGATCGCCCCGGTCGGTGATCAGGGTCAGCACCGCGTGGCCCTCGCCCTTCTCGTCGATCACCACGGTCATGCGCATCGCCCGGCGCGGCAGGCCGGCCTGGACCAGCAGGTGGCGCTTGAGCAGCTGGAAATCCTCGCAGTCGCCGATGCCGTCCTCGGCCAGATCCCAGCGATCGGCCACGTGCAGGTGGTCCTGATCGGTCATCGGCTCGACGGCCTTGTTGACCCGGCGGTTGACCGACACGATCGTCGCCCAGGTGGCGGGCGTCAGGCTGATGCGGGCGGGCTCGGTCCGGTCCACCGCGCACTCGGCCGCGTAGGACTGGCAGAACGTCACCCACGCCGCGATCGGCTTCGCATCGCCCTGCACCCGGGCACCGACATCGGCGGGAAGGCTCGCCAGCGTCTGAGCCTCGGCCGTGGCGGCGAGGCCGGCGAGGCCGAACACCGCGAGGGCCAGACCGCAGACGGCACGGCGGCCGCGGGAGAGCCGACGCGATGCAGAGCCGGACACCTGCCCCTGCACCTTGGAAACCGCGAACCGCATCGCCGTGTCTCAACCGTTAAGCTCTCGTTAACGAAAGCTCTCACGCCGGCGGCCCGGCGGCAATCCGCCGATTAACAAAAGGTTAACGCTGTGCGCAACGCGGATAAGGCAACCGATCGGCGGGAGGTGCGGGGCGGCGTTGGAAACAGCGCGAAATCGTGATGGGGCCGCCGCGGGCCCGACGCGGCCAAGTCCCGTTGTATCGGTACCGCACCCGCGCGAGGACGCCTGTGGGCGGCAGGAGGAACGCCCATGCGGTGCGCGAACGGAGTGACCGGACTGTTTCTGGCCGGACTTGTTGCAGGCTCGCTCTCGACAATCCCGGCCCGTGCGGCTCCCCCCGCCGCACCGTCCACCGCCGCGGGCTCGGCGGACCTGAAGAGCGATGGCCCGACCCAGCCCGCGAAGGTCCAGGACGGCCAGTACACGGACAAGAACGGCGACCCGACCTACCACATCACCGACGACGGCAAGAAGGTCGATTGGTACACCATGTCCGGATACCTCCGGTACAACGCCAATTGCATCGTCTGCCACGGGCCGGACGGCATGGGCTCGACCTACGCGCCCTCCCTGGTCGATGCTCTCAAGGGCATGGACTACGCGCACTTCGCCGGCATCATCGTCGGCGGCAAGAAGGACGTGAACGCCGCCCAGGAGCTGGTCATGCCGGCCTTCGGCGATAATCGGAACGTCATGTGCTACATGCCGGACATCTACACCTACCTGCGCGCCCGCTCGGACGGGGCGCTGGGCCGCAACCGGCCCCCGGAGCACGAGCCCAAGCCCGCTGCCTTCGAGAAGGCGGAGGATGCCTGCATGAAGTGACGCCGCCCGCGCAACATCCAGTCATGTATGGCGGAACCCCCCCCCCCGTTGCGCGGATCGGTTGCGCACGACATACTCACCCCGTGAGACTGAAGAGCGGGCAGCAAGCCCGCCGAGGGGGTCCGCAGGGGGTGAGACGTGGCTCAGGGATCGGGTGTGCGCCGCCATCTGTGCGGCATCTGGACGGCCTGGACGGAGGCGACGTCGGCCGCCGACGCGGTGGCCGACGTCGCCCGGACGGTCCGTCAAGCCCACCTGTCCCAGATCGTCGCGTTCTTCTCGGCCGATTACGACGCCGAGGCCCTGGCCCGCGAGCTGCAGACGTGGTTCCCCGGCGTGCCGGTCTCGGGCTGCTCGATGTCGGGGGGCATCGCGCCGGCCGGCGGCCTCGACCGCGGGCTCGTGGTCATCGCGTTTCCGGCCGAGCGCTTCCGCATCGTCTCGACGGTGCTCGACGCCATCGACCATCTCGACGTGGAGCGCACCGCCTCGGCGGTCCGGGCCCTGCGCCGGACCCTCGACCCGCTCGATCCCTGCCGCGACGGTGATCCGACCGCTTCCGGCCGCCGCTTCGCCCTGTCGCTGATCGACGGGCTGGCCAATTCCGAGGAGACCGTCGTCTCGGCCATCGCCTGGGCGCTCGACGGCATCCCGATCGTCGGCGGCTCGGCCGGCGACGACCTGCGCTTCCGCGACGCTGTGGTGATCCATGGCGGCCGGATCCACCGCAAGGCGGCGGTGCTGGTGCTGGTCGAGACCGACTTCTCCGTGGAGATCTTCAAGAGCGACAATTTCGAGCCGACCCAGACCAAGTTCGTGGTCACCGCCTCGGACGGTGAGCGGCGCGAGGTCCAGGAACTGAACGCCGAGCCGGCGGCCCGGGAATACGCCATGGCGATCGGCCTCGATCCCGAGGGCCTGTCGCCGATGAGTTTCGCGGCCTACCCGCTCGCCGTGAAGGTCGGCGGCGAGTATTTCTGCCGCTCGATCCGGCGGATGAACGAGGACGGCTCGCTCAGCTTCTTCTGCGCGGTCGACGAGGGCGTGGTGCTGACGCTCGCCGAGCCCCGGGACATCGTCGCCTCCACCCGGGACGAGCTGTCCCGCCTCGACGCGCAGCTCGGCGGCGTCGACCTGATCATCGGCTTCGAATGCGTGCTGCGCCGCCTCGATGCCGAGAGCCGGCAGGTCCGCCACGGCATCACCGACCTCTACCGCCGCTACAACGTCGTCGGCTTCGAGACCTTCGGCGAGCAGTACCGGGCGATGCACCTGAACCAGACCTTCACGGGCATCGCGATCGGCAAGCGTCTGGCGTCCGGCGGGGCTCCGGTCGCGTCGTGACCCTCCATCCGAACGGGCTGGAGACCGACGCGTCCCTGCGCCGGCGGATCGAGAAGCTCGAGCGCATCAACGCCGCGCTGATGTCCCATGTCGAGCGCAGCATGGACCAGCGGGGCAGCGCCTATTCGCTGTTCCAGACCGCAATCATGCTGGAGGGGCGGGTCCGCACCCGCACCGAGGAGCTGACCGGGCTGATGCACCGCCTGGAGCGCTCCAACGAGGCGCTGGCCGCCGCCAAGGAGGAGGCCGAGACCGCCAACCGCTCCAAGACCCGCTTCCTGGCGGCGGCCAGCCACGACCTGCTGCAGCCCGTGAACGCCGCCCGCCTGTCGATCTCGGCGCTCGCCGACCTCGACGTGCCGCCGGAGGCCCGCACCATCGCCGGACAGGTGGAGCGCGGGCTGCAGACGATCGAGGACCTGATCAAGACGCTGCTGGACATCTCCAAGCTCGATGCCGGGATCGTCCGCCCGCAGCTCCAGCCGGTCTTCCTGCCCGATCTGCTGGCTGAGCTCGCCGAGAGCTTCAAGCCGTTCGCCGAACGCAAGGGCCTGCGGCTCGCGGTGCGCTGCCCGGATCTCACCGTCGTCAGCGACGGTGTGTTGCTCCAGCGCATCCTGCAGAACCTCGTCTCGAACGCCGTGCGCTACACCGGCGCGGGCGGCATCGTGCTCGCCGCCCGGCGGCGGGCCGGCGGGGTCCGCGTGGAGGTGACCGACACGGGCTGCGGCATCGCCGCCGAGGAATGCGCCCTCGTGTTCGACGAGTTCTTCCGCGGCGGCGCCCGGTCGAGCAGCGGCGATGAGCCGGGCTTGGGGCTCGGCCTGTCGATCGTGCGCCGCATGGCGCAGGCGCTGGATCATCCCCTGACCCTGGCCTCGCGGCCCGGCCACGGCACACGGGTCACGCTGTCCCTGCCGCTGAGCGCGGTCCCGGCCGCCGCGGCGCCGCCCGCCCCGGTGGCGACCCGGCTGTCGGGGGCCCATGTCCTGGTGGTGGAGAACGACGCCTCCACGGCCGACGCCCTCGCCCGCCTCCTGCAGAACTGGGACGCGCAGGTCTCGACGTTTCGCGATCTCGCCGGGGTGCGGGCGGCCGTCGCGGCGGGGGCGGCGCTGCCGGACATCCTCGTGCTCGACTACCACCTGGACGACGGCGCCTGCGGGCTGGACGTCGCCGCCTACCTGCGCGGGCGTCGCCTCGATCCGCTCCCGGTGATCGTGACCACCGCCGACCACACCGCCGAGGTGGAGGAGCGCGTCGCGGCGGCCGGCGCCGAACTCGTGCGCAAGCCGATCAAGCCGGCGCAGCTGCGCTCGCTGCTGACCTTCATGCTGGCGTAAGCGGCATCGGGGACCAAGCGGTGCCGCGCCGCGGTGCCGGAACGAACCCGTCCGCGCCGTGACATAGAACACACCGCGCCCCTCGACGGGCCGCCCCGCCTGCGCGACAGGGAGCGGCATCCGCGGCGCCCCCGCGCCCGGATCTCCCCAGCCATCGACGTCACGGACTCCCCGGACGCCGCAGGAGCGCGCGATCATGGCGCAGGTCCCGCCCGGTTCAGGCGCCGCCGCCCAGGGCAGTTCGCAGGACGGCCTGCCGCCGCGCGAGCGGGTCTTCGCCATGGCGGCGATCGGGCTCGCCATGACCATGGCGGTCCTCGACGGGGCCATCGTCAACGTGGCGCTCCCCGTGATGGCCAAGGACCTCGCGGTCAAGCCGGCGGACGCGATCTTCGTCGTCAACGCCTACCAGATCGCGGTGACGGCGAGCCTCCTGCCGTTTGCCGCGCTCGGCGACATCTTCGGCTTCCGGCGCGTCTACCTGCCGGGGCTGGCACTGTTCGTCGCCGCCTCCCTGGCCTGCGCGGTCGCGCCGAGCCTGCCCCTGCTGATCGCGGCCCGCATCGTCCAGGGGCTCGGGGCGGCGGCGATCATGAGCGTCAATATCGGCTTCGTGCGCTTCATCTATCCGCACCGGATGATCGGCCAGGGCGTCGCCAACGTGGCGCTCGTGGTGGCGGTGGCCTCCGCGGCCGGCCCGACCGTGGCGGCCGCGATCCTCTCGGTGGCGACCTGGCCCTGGCTGTTCCTGGTCAACATCCCGGTGGGCCTCCTGGCGCTGACGGTGGCCTCCCGCACATTGCCGGTGACGCCGGCGAGCGGACGGCCCTTCGACGCCGTGAGCGCCGTCCTGAACGCCCTGACCTTCGGCCTGCTGATCATCGGCATCGACGGGTTGGGCGATCTCGAGGACCGGGGCGTGGCCGTCGCCGAGCTCGTCGGCGCGCTCGCGATCGGGACGATCTTCGTGCGGCGCCAGATCCGGCTGCCGGCGCCGCTGCTGCCGGTGGACCTGCTGCGGATCCCCGCCTTCGCGCTATCGATGGCGACCTCCGTGGCCTCGTTCTGCGCCCAGATGGTCTCCTACGTGGCGCTCCCCTTCTACTTCCAGGACGTGCTGCACCTCTCCAGCACGCAGACCGGCTTTCTACTCACCCCCTGGCCGATCGCGGTGGCGGCGATGGCGCCCCTCTCGGGCCGCCTCGCCGATCGCTACCCACCCGGGATCCTCGGCGGGATCGGGCTGGCCATGCTGGCGACCGGCCTCGTCTGCATGACCCTCCTGCCGGCCGCGCCCGCGACCCTCGACATCGTCTGGCGCCTGACCCTGTGCGGCCTCGGCTTCGGCCTGTTCCAGTCGCCCAACAACAAGGTCATCGTCACCTCGGCGCCGCGCGACCGGGCCGGGGGTGCGAGCGGGATGCAGTCGACGGCGCGGCTCACCGGGCAGTCGCTCGGCGCCGCGCTGGTGGCGGTGATCTTCGGCCTGACCCACGGGCTCGGGCCGGACCGGGCCGTCACCCTGTCGCTGTCCTGCGCGGCGGCGCTCGCGGTCGTCGGCGGCTGCGCGAGCGTCCTGCGGCGAAGTCGGACCGGCTAGACGGAACCGTCCTGTGACCGAGGCCCCACAGGCGCGTTGACGCTGGGTCGCACCAGCGGAGGATTGCCATGGATCTCGATCTCACAGGCCGGAAGGCCCTGGTCACCGGCTCGACCGCGGGCATCGGCTACGCCATCGCCAAGGAACTCTGCGATCTCGGCGCCGAGGTCGGCATCAACGGCCGCACCCCTGAGCGCGTCGAGGCGACGCTCGCCAAGCTGCGCGGCGAGGCGAAATCCGGTCGCGCCTTCGCGGCGCCCGGCGATGTCGCCACCGCGGAGGGCGTTGCGGCCCTGGTGCGGGCGCTGCCCGCGGTCGATATCCTCGTCAACAACACCGGGATCTTCGAGCCGAAGCCATTCTTCGAAATTCCGGATGCCGACTGGCAGCGCTTCTTCGACGTCAACGTGATGAGCGGCGTGCGCCTGTCGCGGGCCTACACGCCCGGCATGGCCGAGCGCGGCTGGGGCCGGGTGATCTTCATCTCCAGCGAGTCCGGCATCAACACGCCGACCGAGATGGTCCATTACGGGATGACCAAGACCGCGCAGCTCGCCATCGCCCGGGGCCTCGCCCAGACGGTCGCGGGCAGCGGCGTGACGGTCAACAGCGTCCTGCCGGGGCCGACCCTGTCGGAGGGCGTGGCGGAGTTCATGAAGCAGATGGCCGGTGGGCAGGCCGACGCCGATCTGGAGGCGATGGGTCGCGCCTTCGTGGCCGAGCACCGCCCGACCTCGCTGATTCAGCGCCTCGCGCGGGTGGAGGAGGTGGCGAACCTCGTCGCCTATCTGTGCAGCCCCGCGGCGAGCGCCACCACGGGCGCCGCCCTGCGCGTCGACGGCGGCGTCCTGCAGGGGATCGCGTAGACCGCCACGCGACGGTGTCGCTCCGGGACCGCGCAGGCGATCCCGGCCCGATCGATTGGCAACGTCGCGTCGGACCCCGTTCAGGCAGCAGGACGGTTGACGCCGCAGCGATCAGCCTGTCGCGGAGCCCGAAATCCAGAGCCGCCACACTCCGCCGGTCGACACCGTGCGGCGCGAAGCCCGCTCAGACCTGCGGTTCTGGATTCCGGGCTCCCGCCCGCGGCAACCACCGGGACGACCCGCGCCCGACCCGACCGTGCGAGGATCCTGAAATGCTCCTAGAGCCGACAGTCCGGATTGACGCCGGACATGGCCCTAGGGAGCGATCAGGCCTTGAGATGCGCCGCGAGGTGCTTGTTCATCTCGAACATCGAGCACTTGTCCTTGCCGAAGACCTTCTTCAGCTTGTCGTCGGCCATGATCTCGCGCTTGTTCTCGGGGTTCTGCAGGTTGTGCTTCTTGATGTATTCCCACACCTTGCTGACCACCTCGCCGCGCGGCAGCGGGCTGGTGCCGACGATGGCGCCGAGATCGGCGGAGGGCTTCAGCGGCTGCTGCAGGGCGTTCGGCTTGGCGCCGGCGGCGGCCTTGGTCGCGGTGGGCTTGGCGGCCTTCGCCGGAGCAGCCTTGGCAGGAGCCTCCTTGTCCGCGGTCTTGGTGGTCTTGGCCGCCTTCGGCGCAGCCTTCTCGGTCTTTGTGGCCATAAACTTCCTCCGGTTCTCGGGCCGCAGGCCGGGGCATGATCGCCCCACGGCCGAGCCAGCATAGCAGCAACTAAGCGGTGCCGCTGCCGTTCCAAGGGGAAATCGCCTTCACGGGGCCCTCATCCACAAGGCACACGCGAAAATCCACACCGGAAGCGGCCAATCCGGGGCTCGCGAAGATGATTCAGCGATCGCGGTTACGCGAAACCTGTTCTTAACAATCTTGCCGCTGATGTGCTTGCATGTTCGCCCCGGCCCTCACCCTCGCCCTGCTGCTCGCCGCCGGGCTCGTCACGGCGCTCGGGGTCGGCATCCGAACCGAAGCGGCGCAGTCCGGCACCGCGCCGGGCCGCGGCCTGGTCTGACCACCGGGATTGCCCGGAGGGCTCACCTGGCCCATCTGCCCGGCGGCATGACCGATCCGATCTTCCCCACGACCGTCGCCACCACCCTGGAAAGCACGGCCCACGTCGTCCAGGTCGCGCTGAGCCCCGTCTTCCTGCTCTCCGGCATCGCGACGCTGCTCAACGTGTTCGGCGCCCGGCTCGCCCGCGTGGCCGACCAAGCCGATCACGTCTCCGCGCAGCTCGCCGGCGCCACGGATGCGGAGCGCCGCCGCCTGGGTCGGCGCCTCGACAGATTGCACCGGCGCTCGCTGGCCCTCGACGCCGCCGTGTTCATGGCCGCGCTGGGCGGCGTGGCGACCTGCGCCTCGGTGCTGACGCTGTTCGTCGGGGCTTTGCGCGACGCGACCGTGGCGACGCTGCTGTTCGGGCTGTTCGGCGCCGCCATCCTCTGCACGCTCTGCGCCCTCGTCGCCTTCGGCTTCGAGATGCTGCTCGCCAGCCGCTCGGTCCGCGACCGGATCACCGAGCGGCGGGCCAGTGCGGGCCTGCCGACGGAAACGTGAACAGGCCGGGACATGGAACCGGCCATCCGCGTCCCGCTTGGTTCGCAGGAGCCACGGGATGCGGATCACACCGCATTCCCCGACAGGGAGCGATCATGCCGACGGACCTGCCCACCGAACGTGCCGTGAGGAAGCCCGGAACCCTGGAGCTCGACCCCGCCGGCGGCGAGGGCGTCGCCATCGACGAGACTCCGCGGCTGATCGGCTCGCACAGGGTCGAGGGCGCGGACGTCTATGACCGGACCGGCCGCCATCTCGGCGCGATCCACACGATCATGGTGGACAAGATGTCCGGGCAGGTCGCCTACGTGGTGCTGGCTTTCGGCGGGTTCCTGGGCCTCGGCGAGACCCATCATCCCCTGCCCTGGAACGCGCTGAGCTACAGCACCGAGCTTGGCGGCTACGTGGTCGACATCGAGCCGGGCGTGCTGGCGGGTGCCCCGACGCAGGGGGCCTGATCGGCCGGCCTGCGGATGCGTCGATCCGCAGGCGACCGCTCCGGTCCGCTCAGAACTTCCCGCCGAGGCCGACGCTGCCGCCGGGCGCCATCGTGGGGCCCATCGAGCCGCTGCCGCTGCTGCCGCCGCCGACCGCGCCGTTGCCGCCGTCGAGATCCTCACGCCGGATGCGGCGCTCCCCCGCGTCGGCCGAGCGCGTCGCGGCGCCGGCGGTCTTCGGGATCGCGAGCTGCCGCGTCGGCGCTGTCTGGAGCGGGCGCCCGTCGGCATCCACCCCGGCGTTGCGCGCCTCGCGGTTCGGCAGGGCGCCGCGCATCGAGGGCGGGAGCCCGACTTCGGTGTCCGGCATCACGCCGCCCCCGCCTCCAAGCGCTTGGCAGCCGGCCGTGAGGGCGGCGAGCGCCGCGCCGAGCGCGAGGCCGCGCAGGGCGGTGCATCGCGACGGGGAGAGGGTCGGCATCGTGTGGTCCTCGTAAAGGGCCGCGGTGATGTCCGCGGCTCGCGTGACTTATCGACCGTCGTCTACTCCGGGGATGCGGCGAAAACCAGACGCCCGCGCGGCGCCGGGGCCGGCCTGAACCTTGCGGCGTGGCCGCCGGGATCCATAACTTCGCCCAGGTCCTGCGGCATGACGGCCATCCGCAGGCGCAGACCTGCCGGCGGCCGGCCCGGATCCGGCCGACATGGTCTGTGCCGGCATGCCGGCCCGGCCCTTCCTCAGAGGACGTAGCGTGTTCAGAACCAACCGGATGATCGCGGCCGTGACGCTCGCCCTCTGGGCGTCGGGACCCGCGGCGCAGGCCCAGGCGAGCGAGAGCGACGGCGCATCCGGCCAAGCCGCGCCGCAGACCCCTGCGGTCAATCCGGCGCCCACGGCGAATCCGGCCCCGGCAGTCAATCCCGTCGCTCCGGCGGCGCCCCTTTTGGGCGCGCCGGCCGCGACGCCGCCGGGATCCACGCCGCCGGCCGCAGCGGCCGCGCCGCAGCAGCAGCAGCAGGGCACGCCCGCCACCGTCCTCGACACCTCGGATTACGAGAGCCTGCTCGGCCGCAGCGTGCGCAGCGCCCAGGGCGACGAATTGGGTCGGGTCATCGACATCATCATCGACAAGGAGGGGCACCCCCGGGCCGCGATCATCGATTTCGGCGGCTTCCTCGGCGTCGGCACCCGCAAGATCGCGGTCGACTGGCGGGCGCTGCGCTTCACGTCGGACGGCGGCAAGGAGCGCAAGCTGTCGGTGGCGCTGACCCGCAATCAGGTCCGCGTGTCGCCCGAGTACAAGTCGGGCGAGCCGATCGTGGTGCTGGGCCCCGCGAGCCCCGCTGCGCCGCCGGCCGAGGGCGATCAGGCCGCTGCGCCTGCGGCTCCGCCGGCCGCCCCGGCGCCCGCCCCCGCGGCCAGCCCGGCGCCCCCCGCCGCCGCCCCGGCACCGCCCGCCTCCGCGGGCCAGACCCCGGCCGCCGCCTCACCGGAGAAGGCGCCGGATAAATGACGGTGGCCCGATCGAAGGTACGAACCGCCGTTCCCCCCCGCGAGCGCGAGATGCACCGGCAGGATATCCGCGCGCGGCCCGTGCGCCTGAAGGATCAGGCGGCCGAAGCCCCGCGCTCGCCTGCCTCGGCGTCCGACGCCGCGGCCGGCGAGCGCCGGATCTCGGCGGCGAGCCGCTACGGGCTCGACGCCTTCGCGTTCTTCGTCGCCAACCTGCAGACCGGCTTCGGGCCGTTCCTGGCCGTGTACTTCTCGCAGGCCAAGTGGACCCAGTCGGATATCGGCTTCGCCCTCACGGTCGGCAGCCTCGTCGCCCTGCTCGGCCAGGTGCCGGGCGGGGCCTTCGTGGATGTGGTCCGCTCGAAGCGCTTCGCCGCCGCGGTGGCGGTGATCGGGATTGCGGGCAGCGCCTTCGCCCTGGCGGTCTGGCCGAGCTTCCCGGTGGTCCTGCTGGCGATGGCGGCGCATTCGGCGGCGAGCTGCGTGCTGACGCCCGCCATCGCGGCGATCAGCATCGGTCTGGTCGGCCGCGCGCATGCCGGCGAACGCCTGGGGCGCAACGCCAGCTTCGCGGCGCTGGGCAACGCGCTGGGTGCCGCCGGGATGGGCGCCATCGGCTATTGCCTGTCGAACGGCGCGGTGTTCTACCTGACGGCCGCGCTCGGCATCCCCACGGTGATCGCGCTGGCGCGCATCCGCGCCCGGGACATCGATCCCGGGGTGTTCAAGGAGCCGTCGAGCCCGGAGGCGCCCCGCGCCGCCGGCCAGGACGGCATCCGCACGCTGCTCACCAACCGCGGCCTCCTGTGCTTCTCGGCCTGCATGGTGCTGTTCTTCCTCGCCAACGCGGCGATGCTGCCCCTGGTCGGCAGCGTCCTGACGCTCCGGGCGAGCGAGACCGCGACCGCCCTGGTGGCGGCCTGCATCATGGTCCCGCAGGCGGTGTTGGCGGTGAGCGCCCCCGCGGTCGGGCGGGCGGCGGAGCGGTTCGGCCGCTACCCGGTGCTGCTGCTCGGCTTCGGCGCGCTGCCCGTGCGCGGCCTGATGCTCGCCTACACGACCAATCCCTACGGCCTCGTCGCCATCCAGGTGCTCGACGGGATCTCGGCCTCGGTGCTGGGCGTGATGGTGCCACTGATCGTGTCCGACCTCACCCGGGGGACGGGGCGGTTCAATCTCGCGCTCGGCGCGGTCGGCACCGCGATGGGCATCGGCGCCGCCCTGTCCACGTCGCTCGCCGGCGTGATGGCCGATCATCTCGGCAGTCACAGCGCCTTCCTGGGGCTCGCCTGCGTGGGCTTCGCGGCCTTCATGCTGGTGGCGCTGATCATGCCGGAGACCCGCCAATCCGAGGTCCGGCCGGCCGAGCAGGCAGCCTGAGCCCAGGCCTGACCCGCGACGGCATCGGATTCGCTTGGGTGTTTCCAGACCGCTCAAGCGGTGTTCAGGTTTGACGGATAAAAGCGCACGGGAGGTGCGGACCGGTGCAACATATGGCAACGCTCTCGCGTTGCCGCTGCGGGTCAGACTGCGCCCGCGCTGCACACCGCCTTACCCGTAGCCACAGCCGCGCGAATACGGAATGGTCACCGCGATGGAAGAGCTGCACCGATACGCCGACAGGCCCTTCGCCTTCGTCGGGCGGTATCTCCGCCGCCGCTGGCTGCCGCATATGGTCATCCTGATCTCCGTGCTCGGCGCCGTCGGCTTCTCGGTCTCGACCGATTACGCCCTGAAGGGCGTGGTCGATGCGCTCACCAAGGGTCCCGGCCCCGACAACACCGTCATCTGGAGCGCGCTGGCGGTCCTGATCGCCTTCATCGCCGCCGACAACATGCTCTGGCGCGTGGCGGCGCTGACCGGCGCCTTCACCTTCGTGGGTATCACCGGCGACATCCGCCGCGACCTGTTCCGGCACCTGACCGGCCATTCCCCGACCTTCTTCTCCGATCGGCAGCCCGGCACCCTGGCGTCGCGCATCACGGCGACCTCGAACGCGATCTTCACGGTCGAGAACATGTTCGTGTTCAACGTGATGCCGCCGACGGTCGCGGCCTTCGGGTCGATCGCCTACATCGCCACCGTCAACACCACCATGGCGGCCATCCTGGCGGGCGTCTTCGCCGCCGTCGTCGTGCTGATGTTCAAGATGGCGGCGGCCGGCAAGCCGCTGCACCACGACTTCGCCGCCAAGGCCGCCTCGGTGGACGGCGAGATGGTCGATCTCGTCGGCAACATGTCGCTCGTGCGCGCCTTCTCGGCGTTCAAGCGCGAGGGCGTGCGCTTCGAGGGCACGGTCGCCACCGAGATGCGGGCGCGGCGCTCCTCGCTCCTCTACCTCGAGAAGCTGCGCATCGTGCACGCGGTGCTCACCGTGCTCGCCGTCTTCGGCCTGCTCTACTGGGCGATCCAGATGTGGGAGGCCAAGCAGGCGACCAACGGCCAGGTCGTGCTGGTCTGCACGCTGGGCATCCGCATCCTCGCCGCCACCCGCGACCTCGCCGTCGCGCTGGTCGACGCCACGCAGCACACGGCGCGCCTGTCCGAGGCGCTGCACACGCTGCTCCAGCCCCACGACCTCGTCGACCACCCGGAGGCGAAGCCGCTGACTGGCCAGGGCGCCAAGATCGAGTTCGACCACGTCGCCTTCAATTATCCGGACGGCCGCCCGGTCTTCACGGATTTCGACCTCGTGATCGAGCCGGGCCAGAAGGTCGGGCTGGTGGGTCGGTCGGGCGGGGGCAAGTCGACCCTGTTCTCGCTGCTCCAGCGCTTCTACGACGTGCAGAGCGGGGCGATCCGGATCAACGGACAGGACGTCCAGCGGGTGACGCAGGAATCCCTGCGCGAGGCCATCACGGTGGTGCCGCAGGACGTCTCGATGTTCCACCGCTCCTTGCGCGAGAACATCCGCTACGGACGGCCCGACGCCACCGACGATGAGGTCTGGCAGGCGGCCGAGGCGGCCCATTGCACGGACTTCATCAAGGCGCTCCCGGAGGGGTTCGACACCATCGTGGGCGACCGCGGCGTGAAGCTCTCGGGTGGCCAGCGCCAGCGCATCGCGATCGCCCGGGCGATCCTCAAGAATTCGCCGATCCTGCTCCTCGACGAGGCGACCTCGGCGCTCGACGCGGAATCCGAGGAGGCGATCCGGCACGCGCTCGCCAACCTGATGAAGGGCCGGACCGTGATCGCGATCGCGCACCGTCTCTCGACGCTGCAGGATTTCGACCGGATCGTCGTGCTGGAGGGCGGCCGGATCGCCCAGGACGGCTCGCCCGACAAGCTGACCCATCTCGACGGCTTCTTCCGGGAGCTGATGAAGAAGGAGTCGATGGCGATGGCGCTCGCCGCGGCGTGAGCCTGCGTCGATTACGCGAGCCGGATGCCGCTGCACCCTCCCCCCTCTGCGGGGGAGGGTGGCCCCTGCGTCAGCAGGGGTCGGGTCGGGACGAAGTCCCGCAAGGGGGGAACCCGGCTTCAGGGCAGCGCGCGACCTTCATGTAGGCCTCTGCCTTCTTCTGCACCGTCGCTCCCCTCATTCGACCCGCTTCGCGGGCCAACCTCCCCCGCAAAGGGGGAGGGAGAAGCGCGTCTGCTCCCATTGCCCCAATCCCAACACCGCGGTTCCCTCCCCCCACCGGCACTGCTAGAGCCCCTTACGCCGCGCCCTGCGGACCGGACCTTGCATCGCCGTCGTGGCCCGGCCTGCCGCCGCGGCATCCCGACCCTGAGCCCATCCGTGCCCGACCTCGCCCACGTCATCCGGGAGATCTCCGAGGAGATGGCCCAGCGCCCCGACCGGGGCAAAGTCGCCGACTACATTCCCGAACTCGCCCGGGTCGACCCGAACAAATTCGGCCTCGCGGTGATCGACGCCGAGGGGCAGGTCTTCACGGGTGGCGACAGCGACACGCCGTTCTCCATCCAGAGCGTCTCGAAGGTGTTCACCCTGACGCTGGCGCTCGGCATGGCCGGCGACCGGCTGTGGAAGCGGGTCGGCCGCGAGCCGTCCGGGAACCCGTTCAACTCCATCGTCCAGCTGGAGCGGGAACGCGGGGTGCCGCGCAATCCCTTCATCAATGCCGGCGCCATTGCGGTGACCGACCTGATCCTCTCGGGTCACGAGCCCCGCGAGGCCCTGGGCGAGATCCTGCGCTTCATGCAGTTCCTGGCCCAGGATTCCGGTATCACCATCGACGAACGGGTGGCGGCCTCGGAGAAGCGCACGGGCTTCCGCAACACCGCGCTCGCCAACTACATGAAATCCTTCGGGGTCATCGACAATCCGGTCGACTACACGCTGGGCGTCTACTTCCACCACTGCGCCATCGCGATGACCTGCCGCCAGCTCGCCAATGCCGGGCGGTTCCTGGCCCATAACGGCCGCATCCCCGCGACCGGCCATTCGGTGGTCTCGGCGGAGCGCGCGCGCCGCATCAACGCGATCATGCTGACCTGCGGCCACTATGACGGTTCGGGCGAGTTCGCCTACCGGGTCGGCCTACCCGGCAAGAGCGGCGTCGGCGGCGGCATCCTGGCGGTGGCGCCCGGAAAGGCCTCGATCGCGGTCTGGTCGCCGGGCCTCGACGCCGCCGGCAATTCCCATCTCGGGCGGATCGCCCTGGAGCAGCTGACGCAGCGCATGGGCTGGTCGGTGTTCGGGGCGTGACCGAACCCTTGCGCAGCGCGAGGTTCCACGGCACTGCGCCGGGGCGCCGATCCGGCGCTTGAGGGAACGCGGCGGCATGGCGACGCTCACGGCGGCACCGATCTCGGCCGACGCCTTCGATCCCGGCAGCCTCCTCGCGCGCCTGGACCGCCTGCCCGCCACGCGCACGGTCTGGCGGCTCGTGATCCTCCTCGGCCTCGGCTTCTTCTTCGAGCTCTACGATCTGCTGTTCACCGGTTACGTCGCCCCGGGCCTCGTCAAGGCCGGGATTTTGACCCCCACGACGCCCGGCCTGTTCGGCGCGAGCGGCGTCGCGAGCTTCGTGGCCGCCCTGTTCACCGGGTTGTTCATCGGCACCCTCCTGTGCGGCTGGCTCGCCGACCGGTTCGGGCGCCGGGCGATCTTCACGGGATCGCTCCTGGCCTACACGGCGGCCAACCTCGTGATGGCCTGCCAGCATGAGGCCTTCGGGCTCAACCTCTGGCGGCTGATCGCGGGTATCGGCCTCGGGCTCGAGATGGTGACGATCGGCAGCTACCTGTCGGAGCTGGTGCCGAAGGCGGTGCGCGGGCGCGCCTTCGCCCTGTGCCAGAGCATCGGCTTCACCGCGGTCCCCGTGGTGGCGTTCCTGTCCTACTTGCTGATCCCGACCGCCCCGCTGGGCATCGACGGCTGGCGCTGGGTCGTGCTGATCGGCGCTTCGGCGGCCCTCGTGGTCTGGTGGCTGCGCGCGGGCCTGCCGGAGAGCCCGCGCTGGCTGATCGAGCGCGGGCGGCTCGCGGAGGCGGATGCCGTCCTGCGGCGTCTCGAAGCGCAGGTCGCCGCGGAAGCCGGGCGCCCGCTGCCCCCGCCCGCCGCCCCGGAGCCGGTGCAGCCGCGCGGCGCCTTCCGGGATCTCTGGGCGCCGCCCTACCGCCGCCGGGCGCTGATGATGGCCGGCTTCAACGTGTTCCAGACGGTGGGCTTCTACGGCTTCGCCAACTGGGTGCCGACCCTGCTGGTGGCGCAGGGCATCACGGTCACGTCGAGCCTCGCCTACACGGCGCTGATCGCGCTGGCCGCCCCGGTCGGGCCGCTGATCGGGCTTCTCATCGCCGATCGGTTCGAGCGCAAGCACGTCATCGTGGCCGCGGCCCTCGTGTATATCGCTTGCGGGCTCGCCTTCGCGCGGACCACGGCGGTCGAGGGGATCGTGGCGCTCGGCATCGGCCTGACGCTCGCCTCCAACGTCATGTCGTACAGCTTCCACGCCTATCAGGCGGAGCTGTTCCCGACCGGCATCCGCGCCCGGGCGGTGGGCTTCGTGTATTCCTGGAGCCGGTTCTCGGCGATCTTCACGGGCTTCATCATCGCCTTCGTGCTGCGCGAGACCGGGACGCCGGGGGTATTCCTGTTCATCTCGGCGGCGATGCTGATGGCGGGGCTGCTCGTCGGTCTCCTCGGCCCCCGGACCCGGGATGTGGCGCTGGAGAAGATTGCGGGCTGAGGTTTACCGGTCCGAATCGTGTTAGGCTGAGCGCATGGTCGCACTGCCGAAGCAACGGATGACCGTCGACACGTTCCTGGCCTGGGCCGAAGGGCAACCGGGGCGCTTCGAGCTGGTCGATGGTGAGGTCTTCGCGATGGCGCCGGAACGGGCCGGACATGCTCTGGTCAAGTACGCGACCCAAACGGCCTTGAAGCGGGCGATCTTGGCTGCCGGCACGGCCTGCCACTGCCACATGATGCCCGACGGCATGACGGTCCGCATCGACGCGACGACGACCTTCGAGCCCGATGCGCTCGTGTATTGCGGGCCCCGGATGGATGTCGAGGCGATTGAGGTACCCGATCCTGCGATTGTCGTGGAAGTGCAGTCGCCGGGTACGCGCTCAGTCGATGCAGGCTTCAAGCTGGCGCGGTATTTCAGTCTCGCGAGCGTGGCGCATTACCTGATGGTCGATCCGGTCAAGCGCTTGGTCATCCACCATCGACGCGGCGCCGAAGAGCTGATCACGACCCGGATCGCCACCGACGGCGCCCTCGACCTGACCCCGCCCGGCCTGACCCTCCCCGTCGCCGACCTGTTCGCCGATCTCCCGCCCCCCGCAGATCCCGCGGCTTGATCCGATCCGAGGCGGATGCCACAGCGGCGCGAACCCGAAGCAGGACGCCCGAATGACAGCCTCCCTCGATCTCCTCGTGCTCGGCAACGCGATCGTCGACGTGATCGCCCGCGCGGACGATGCTTTCCTCGCCGACCAGGGCGTCACCAAGGGCGCCATGCAGCTCATCGACGAGCCCCGGGCGGAGTCGCTGTTCCAGGCCATGGGCCAGACGACCATCGTGTCGGGCGGCTCGGGGGCGAACACCGCCGTGGGCGCGGCGCTGCTCGGCGCGAAGACCGGCTTCGTCGGCAAGGTGCGGGACGACGAACTCGGCGGCCTGTTCGGCCACGATCTGAAGGCCACGGGCGTCGGCTTCACCGTTCCGGCGGCGAGCGAAGGGCCGGCCACGGCCCGCTGCCTGATCCTGGTGACGCCGGACGGCGAGCGCACCATGAGCACCTATCTGGGCGCCTGCCAGGGCCTCTCGCCCGCCGATGTCGACGACGCGCTGGTGAAGTCCGCCCGGGTCGTCTACCTCGAAGGTTACCTGTGGGATCCGCCGGCCGCCAAGGACGCGTTCCGCAAGGCCGCCCAGATCGCCCATCAAGCCGGCAACGCCGTGGCGCTCACCCTGTCGGATGCGTTCTGCGTCGGCCGCTATCGCGACGAGTTCCTGGGCCTGATCCGCGACGGCAGCATCGACATCCTGTTCGCCAACATGGGCGAGCTCCAGAGCCTGTACCAGACCGACGATGCCGAGGCCGCCGTGGCGGCGCTCCGCGACGAGCGCAATGCCCGCGGCCGGCATCTGCTCGGCCTCGTCACGCGCTCGGCCGAGGGCGCGCTCGTGGTGCAGGGCGGCGAAGTCCGTGCCGTCGAGGCGAGCCCCGTGAACGCGGTGGTGGACACGACCGGCGCAGGCGACCTGTTCGCGGCCGGGTTCCTGGCCGGGCACGCCCGCGGCCTCGACAACGTCGCCAGCGCCCGCCTCGGCACGCTGGCGGCCGCCGAGGTGATCCAGCACATCGGCGCCCGCCCGCAGACGGATCTCGTCGGCCTTGCCAAGGCCCGCGGGCTGCTCTGAGCCTGCTCCGCAGCCGGCACCGCCTTCTGCAGAGAGCGCTCAGGCCGCCCGCACGGTCGCGAGGAAGCGTGTCACCTCGCGGCCGAGATGCTCGGAATGCTGCGTTAGCTCCGAGGCCGCGGTGAGCACCTGATCGGCCGCCATCCCGGTCTCGTGCGCGGCCTCCGCGACGCCCGTGATGGTGCCGGTCACCTCGCCCGCCCCCTGGGCCGCCTGCGCGACGTTGCGGACGATCTCCTGCGTGGCCGCGCCTTGCTGCTCCACCGCAGCGGCGATCAGGGTCGTGACGGCCCGGATCTCCTGAATGCGGCCGCCGATCCGGCTGATGGCCGAGACCGCCTCGCCGGTCGAGCCCTGGATCCGGGCGATGTGGCCACTGATCTCATCGGTCGCCTTGGCAGTCTGGCCGGCCAGCTCCTTCACCTCCGCGGCCACCACGGCGAAGCCGCGCCCCGCCTCCCCGGCTCGGGCGGCCTCGATCGTAGCGTTGAGCGCCAGAAGGTTGGTCTGCTCGGCGATGGAGGTGATCATCGTCACCACGTCGCCGATCCGCGTCGCCGCACCGCTCAGATCCTGCACCAAGTGGCCGGTGGCGTCGGCCTCCTCGACGGCCGCCTGGGTCAGGGCCGACGAGTTCGACACCTGACGGCCGATCTCCTGGACCGACGCGCCGAGTTCCTCGGCCGCGGAGGCCGCAGTGTTGACGTTGGTGGCGGCATTCTCGGCCGCGCTGGCTACGCGCCTGGACCGGTCGGCGGTGCCGGAGGCCGTCTTGGTCATGATCGAGGCCGTGCCCTGGAGCGCCGAGGCCGCCGCCGAGACCGTACCGATGATGCCGCCGACGGCGTTCTCGAAGGCCACGGCCATCTGGTGCATGCCCGCCCGGCGCTGCTCCTCGGCACCGGCGCGGGCCTGCACGGCCCCTACCTCCAGGGTGCGGGCCCGGATCAGCCCGTCCTTGAAGACCTGAACGGAGGCCGCCATGGCGCCGATCTCGTCGCCCCGTCGCGCACCGGACACCGTCGCGGTGAGATCGTCGGCGGCCAGACGTCCCATGACGCCCGCCAGGGACCGGATCGGCCGCGCGACCAGATGCCAGACCGCACAGAGACCTGCACCGGTGACGAGCAGGCCGGCCAGCAGCAGGCCGATCGACGCGGTCCAGGCGGTCCGATAAGCCCCGGCGGCCCGTTCCGCGGATAGCCTCGTGCCCTCGGCGTTGACCCGCGCCAGTTCCCCGAGCGCTCCGAAGGTGTCGACCAGGGGCTGGCGGGCCGGGGCGATCGCGTCCCGAGCGGCATCACGGTCGCCGCGCGTCAGGGCGGCCAGGATGGAGGCCCGGGCCGCGCGATAGCCCTGCCACCGCGTCTCGAACGTATCCCAGAGCGCCGCCTCCCGGGGGGAGCCGATCAGGATGCGATAGTGCCGGAACGCCTCCGGAATCGCCCCATCCATCTCGACGAGTTCCTGATCGAGGTCCCGGTTCTCGGCCGCCTCGACGGCTACAACCTTGCGTATGGTCGTCGTGTGGTAGCGAAGGACCACGAATTGAAGCGCGTTCAGTTCGGCGTCTTTCCGCATCCACGTCTCGCGGATCTCCGCACTCGAAGATTCGACTGATGCGATCTGCGACAAGTTCTCATAGGCGGTCGCAAGCAGTAATATAAATCCAAGTAGAGACGGCAGCGCTAATTTCAAAGTTACGCCTCGAAACCAACTCATCATTCTATCCCCAATGCATCGGCATCGGGATTTTGACACACAACGATGACACGAGTCGTTGGACCAGACCTCTTCTTCGATGCGGCCGACGCAGAGCTGCCCTACGATTCTGCGTAGCGTCACACATCGGAACCGCGTGGCAGGCCGATCAGGGCCGCAGCAGCACCTTGCCGACCGCCGCTCGGCGGGTCAGCAGACCGAAGGCCACCGGAAACTCGGCCAGGGGGTAGGTCCCGTGCACCTGCGCGGTGAGCTTGCCCTTGGCCACCCAGTCGAGCAGCCGGCGCTGATCGGCGCGGTGCGCCTCCGGCTCGCGTTCCAGGAAGGCGCCCCAGTGGACGCCCTGCACGTCGAGTTCCTTGAGGAGGATCAGGTTCAGCGGCAGCCGCGGGATGTCCCCCGCGGCGAAGCCGATCACGAGGTAGCGCCCGCGCCAGCCGAGCGCCCGCAGGGCGGGCTCCGCGAAGGCGTCGCCGACGGCGTCGTAGACCACGTCGACCCCGCCGCCGGAGATCCGGCGCAGGTCATCCTTCAGGGTGGCGGGATCGTATACGAGCCCCGCCTCGGCCCCGTGGGCGCGGGCGACCGCGAGCTTCTCCTCCGAGGACGCGCAGGCGATCACCCGGGCGCCCATCAGCCGGCCGAGTTCCACGGCGGCGAGCCCGACACCCCCGGAGGCGCCCAGCACCGCGAGCCATTCGCCGGGCTGGATCCGCGCCCGGTTGGCCAGCGCGTGGAGCGAGGTGCCGTACGTGATGGTGAGCCCGGCCGCCTGCTCGTCCGGCACCGCGTCCGGCACCGGCGTGAGCCGCCTTGCGTCGATGGCGATCCGCTCGGCGCAGCAGCCGTGCCCGGCATGGACGATCACCCGGTCGCCGACCGCGACGCCCGAAGCCCCCTCGCCCAACGCCTCCACCACGCCGACACCCTCGCCCCCCGGCGAGAACGGCAGCGGCGGCTTCACCTGATAGCGGCCGGCCACGATCAGCGTGTCGAAGAAATTCAGCGCCGCCAGCCGGATCCGTACCAGGGCCTGGCCCGGCCCGGGGACCGGATCGGGCCGCTCGGCGATCGCCAGATGGTCCGGCCCGTCGAGCCGCGTGCACAGCAGCGCCTTCATGGCGTCTCGTCCTCCCGGTGGGGTTGGTCCTGTTCAGGACCGGCAGTTCAGGGCCCGATAGGCCGCGCGGTCAAGAGTGGGGAAGCGGGCTGTGGCCGATCATCTCGCGGATGCGGGCGCCCAGCACCTCGACCACGAACGGCTTGGTAATCACCTGCATGCCGGGGGCGAGCTGGCCGTGGCCCAGCACAGTCGCCTCCGCGTAGCCGGTGATGAACAGCACCTTGAGCCCCGGGCGCTTCTCGCGGCCCGCCTCGGCCATCTGGCGCCCGTTCATCCCGCCGGGCAGCCCGACATCGGTCACCAGCAGATCGATGCGCACGTCGGATTGCAGCACCTTGAGCCCGGCGACGCCGTCGGCGGCCTCGATCGCGGTGTAGCCGAGATCCTCCAGAACCTCCGTCACCAGCATCCGGACCGTCGGCTCATCGTCGACGACGAGGACCGTCTCCCCCGGAGCGGCCCGGGGCGGCGCGCCGAGCGTCGCAAGGGGATCCTCGTCCGGCACCGCGCCACCGTGGCGGGGCAGGTAGAGGCACACCGTGGTGCCCCGGCCGACCTCCGAGTCGATCCGCACCTGCCCACCGGATTGCTGGGCGAAGCCGTAGATCATCGACAGGCCGAGGCCCGTGCCCTGCCCCAGCGGCTTGGTGGTGAAGAACGGCTCGAACACCCGCGCGACGACCTCCGGCGGCATCCCGGTGCCGGTATCGGTGACGCAGAGCGAGAGATACGGCCCCGGCGGCATGTCGTGGCGCTGGGCGGCCTCCGTGTCGAGCCGCGTGTTGGCGGTCCGGATGGCGATCCGCCCCCCCTCCGGCATCGCGTCCCGGGCGTTGATGCACAGGTTGAGCAGGGCGTTCTCGAGCTGCGGCGGGTCGACCAAGGCCGGCCACAGGCCGGGCTCGCCCGCCACCTCCACCGCGATGGATGGCCCCACGGTCCGGCGGATCAGCTCCTCCATGCCGGCGACCAGCCGGTTCACGTCGGTGGGCTTGGGATCCAGCGTCTGCCGGCGCGAGAAGGCGAGCAGCCGATGCGTCAGGGCGGCGGCGCGCCGGGCCGCGCCCTGGGCGGCGTTGATGTAGCGGTCGACATCCATCATCCGGCCCTGGCTGAGCCGGGTCTGGATCAGCTCCAGCGAGCCGGAAATGCCGGCGAGCAGATTGTTGAAGTCGTGCGCGAGGCCGCCGGTGAGCTGGCCGACCGCCTCCATCTTCTGCGACTGGCGCAGGGCCTCCTCGGCGGCCGCCAGGGCGTCGGCGCGCTCGCGCTCGGCCGTGAAGTCGCGCCCGACCGCGTTGATTACCCCCTCCCCCGGCCGCGCCGCCCAGCTGATCCAGCGGTAGCTGCCGTCCCGGTGCCGGTAGCGGTTGTCGAAGCGCGTCAGGCGCTCGCCGGCGGCGAGGCGCCCGGCGCCTTCGGTCGTGCGGTCCAGATCGTCCGGGTGGACGAGGGCCATCAGGTTGGTGCCGATCAGCTCGTCCGCCTGCCAGCCCAGCACCTCGGTCCAGGCGGGGTTCACCGCCATGATGGTCCCGTCGAACAGGCTGCGCAGCATCATGTCGGACGAGAGGGTCCACAGGGCGTTGCGGTCGGCGGTCCGGTCCGCGACCTGCTGCGCCAGCGTGCCGTTGAGGCGGCCGAGTTCCGCGAGCGCAGTCTCCAGCTGGGCGCGGCTCTCGACCAGGGCGGCATCGGCCAGAACCCGGCCGGTGGTCTCGTTGGTGAGGATGAACAGCCCGGCGACCGCGCCGTCGGCATCGAGGACGCGCGAGTACGAGAACGTCCACCACGTGTCCCGGGCGCCCCGGTCGGTATCGAGCTGCCAGGGCAGGTCGACGAAGCGCTCCGGCTGGCCCGCCTGGGCGGCGTCGATGATCGGCTTGGCCTGTTCCCAGGCATCGGCCCAGACGGCGTCGAACCGCGCCCCCATGGCCCAGGGCAGGCGCGGCCCGAGCAGCGGGAAGTAGGTGTCGTTGAAGAAGAAATGGAGATCGGGCCCCCAGGCCAGGATCATCGATTCCGGCGAGTTGAGCACGAGGGAGAGCGCCGCGCGGAACTCCGCCGGCCACGTCTCCGGGGGGCCGAGGGGGTGGCCGGTCCAGTCCCGCGCGCGGATCATGCGCGCGGCTTCGCCGCCGCCGGCGAGGAAGGCGAGAGGGTCGGTCACGAGATGGGAACGGGACACGTCATGGGCGTACGGCGTATGACCGGCTTTGGCGGCATCTCCAAGATGCCGCTATCGATCTGCAACTTAAGGACGCTTGAAGAGGGTCAATCGTGGAAGGTCGCGGGCGGACCCCATGACGGACGATTCATTTTTTCGCCTCGCAGCCGACTGCGACGCAGCGCGTGCGGTGGCCGAACGCCTGTTCCAGACGGTCACCAGCCAGCTGCACCCGCAACTTCCCAGGTCGGCGGAGATCCGACACGTTGGCGCGACTGCCATACCCGGCTGCCTGACCAAGGGCGATCTCGATGTGGTTGTACGCGTCGCGCAGGCCAACTTTGCCGCCGCCGATGAACGGCTCGCACGGGTCTTCGCCCGAAACGTAGGGTCGATCCGAACCGATGCGTTTTCGGCCTTCGCCGATGCGAGCCGGACCCCGCATCTCGGCGTGCAATTGACTGTCAAAGGGGGCACCCTCGACGTGTTCCACCATTTCGCCGACGCTTTACAGTCTGACCCTGCGCTCGTGGAGCGCTACAATGCGCTTAAGCGGGCGCATCAGGACCGGCCGATGGCGCTCTATCGGGCGGCCAAGGATGCGTTCATTGCCGGTGTTCTGAGGGAACGCTCGCCCTCCCGTTGAGGTGGCGCTGCGCTGGACCGCTCCGCTCCGTTCGCTTGGACGAAACGGTTCAACCTCGATCCAATCCGCGCCCTCATCCTGAGGTGCCGCAGCGCAGCGGAGGCCTCGAAGGAGCCCTCCAGAAGTCGCTTTGATGGCTGGAGTCCTCCTTCGAGGCCCGCTGACGCGGGCACCTCAGGATGAGGGGGATGGATTGGACATCGGGCATCGTGCGGCTTCGTCTGTGCCGGACTTGGGCCGGCACTGCATGGTTCGCGGTCGCCGCGCCCTCAATGTGCCTCCTGCCAATTCCCCGCCGCCTTGGCCTCCACCACCAGCGGCACCCGTAGCGTCAAAGCGGGAGCCGGCGCCTGCTCCATCACCCCGGCGATCACCGGGATCGCCGCCTCCACCTCATCCTCGGAGACCTCGAACACCAACTCGTCGTGCACCTGCAGCAGCATCTGCGCCTTGAGCCGCTTGGCCGCGAGCGCCGTCTCCATCCGGGTCATGGCCCGGCGGATGATGTCGGCGGCCGAGCCCTGGATCGGCGCGTTGATCGCCTGCCGCTCGACGCTGGCGCGCTCGGACGGGTTGTTGGAGCGGATCTGCGGATAGTGGCAGACCCGGCCGAACAGCGTGGTGACGTAGCCCTTGTCGCGGCAGCTGCGCTTGGTGGTGTCGATGTAGTCGCGGATCCCCGGGAACTGCTCGAAATACTGCTTGATGAACGCCGAGGCCTCCTCGCGGCCGATGCCCAGCCGGTCGGCCAGCCCGAAGGCCGAGATGCCGTAGATGATGCCGAAATTGATGGTCTTGGCCCGCCGCCGCAGGTCGGGCGTCATCTCCTTCAGCGGTACGCCGAACATCGCCGAGGCCGTGGCCGCGTGGATGTCGATCCCGTCCTCGAACGCCTTCCGCAGCTCCGGGATGTCAGCCATGTGGGCGAGCAGCCGCAGCTCGATCTGCGAATAATCGGCCGAGATGAGCCGGTTGCCGGGGGCGGCCACGAAGGCGCGGCGGATGCGCCGGCCCTCCTCGGTGCGGATCGGGATGTTCTGGAGGTTCGGCTCGGAGGAGGACAGTCGGCCGGTGGTGGTCGCCGCCAGCGAGAACGAGGTGTGGACCCGCGCGGTCTCGCGATCCGCATGGGTCTGGAGCGAATCCGTGTAGGTGGATTTCAGCTTCGAGAGCTGGCGCCACTCCAAAATCTTTTTGGGCAGTTCGTGCCCGGCCTGGGCCAGTTCTTCGAGGAGCGTGGCCGGTGTGGCCCATTGGCCGGAGGGCGTCTTCTTGGCGCCGGGCAGGCCCATCTTCCCGAACAGGATGTCGCCGATCTGCTTCGGCGAGCCGACGGAGAATGTCTCGCCGGCATCCTCCTGAATCTCCTCCTCCAGGCGCACCAGGATCTGCGAGAAATCACCCGAGAGCCGGCTCAGCATCTCCCGGTCGACCCGGATGCCGCGCTGCTCCATCCGGGCGATCACCGGCAGCAGGGGCCGCTCCAGGGTCTCGTAGACCGCGACCCGGTGCTCGGCCACGAGGCGCGGCTTCATCATCCGCCACAGGCGCAAGGTGACGTCCGCATCCTCGGCCGCGTAGGCGGTGGCCTTGTCGATGGCGACGCGGTCGAACGTCACCTTGTTGCGGCCGGTGCCGGCCACGTCCGAGAAGGTGATCGGCTGGTGGCCGAGATGGCGGCGGGCGAGTTCATCCATGCCGTGACCGCCTTTGCCGGCGTCGAGCACGTAGGAGATCAGCATCGTGTCATCGAAGGGCGCGATCTCGATCCCGTAGCGGGCGAGCACGACCCAATCGTATTTGAGGTTCTGGCCGACCTTCAGGACGCCGGGGTTCTCCAGAAGCGGCTTCAGCCGGGCGATGGCGTCCTTCAGGGGGATCTGGCCGGGCACCGGTTCGGCCACGTCGGAGGCGGCGGCGCCTTCACCGAACAGGTCGGTGGCGTCGGCCTGCACCTTCGCGGCCTGGATGTGGGCGAGCGGGATGTAGCAGGCCCGGCCGGTGGCGACCGCCAGAGAGACGCCGACGAGGCCGGCCTTGTGGGCGTCGAGGGCGTCGGTCTCGGTGTCGACCGCGATCACCCCGGCTTCCTGAGCTTCCGCGATCCAGGCGTCGAGTTGCTCCAGGCTGGCGACGGTCTCGTAGGCGGCGGTGTCGAACGGCGCCACCGCCTCGGCGGCGCGGGCCGCCACGACGTTGCCCGGCGTCGCCTCGACGGGCGCCCGGGGTTTGGCGGGGGCGTCCGGCAGGTCGAGGTCGGCGAAGGGGTCGATCTCACCGCCTTCCGGCGGGGCATCGCCCGGCGGGCGCTCGGCGCCGGCCGCCGCGGTCTCGGGGTCCGGCGGCACGGAATCGCCGAAGAACGGCACCGCGTCGCTGCCGCCCGCGCCGTTGCCGTAGCCGTGCGGCCGGGCGCCGGGCAGGAGCCGCGGATCCGGCTTCACCGCCTCGGGGTCGACGTGCAGCATCTGCGCGATGCGGCGGGTCAGGGTATTGAACTCCATCGCCTTCAGGAAGCCGACGAGCTTTTCCGGATCGGGCTTCGGCACGCCGAGGTCGTCGAGCGGCACCGGGACCGGCACGTCCTCCATCAGCGCCACGAGCTTTCGGGACAGCTTGGCCTGATCGATGCTGGCCAGCAGGGTCTCCCGGCGCTTGGGCTGCTTGATCTCGGCCGCCCGCTCCAGCAGCGCGTCGAGGCTGCCGAACTCCTTGATCAGCGCCGCGGCGGTCTTCAGGCCGATGCCGGGGACGCCCGGCACGTTGTCGGAGGTGTCGCCAATCAGCGCCAGTGCGTCGCCGATCTGGTTCGGCTGCAGGCCCTCCCACTTGGCGATGATCGCCTCGACGTCGAGGTTGCGCTCGGGCCGGTAGCCGGGCTTGCCCTTGGCGCCGGACTCGAAATCGTAGAACCGCACCTGCGGCCCCACGAGCTGCATCAGGTCCTTGTCGGAGGACACGATGATGACGCCCGCGCCCCGCGCCTCGGCCTGGCGGGTGTAGGTGGCGATCAGGTCGTCGGCCTCGTAGCGCTGCAACTCGACGGCGTGCAGGCCGAAGGCGCGCACCGCGTCGCGCATCAGCGGCATCTGGCGCTTGAGGTCGTCGGGGGCGTCGGGCCGGTGGCCCTTGTAGTCCGGGAACATCTCCTTCCGGAACGAGCCCTCGGACTTGTCGAAGACGATGCCGAGATGCGTCGGCATCGTGCCGGCGGCGCCGTCTTGCAGGAACTGCGCGATCTTGGTGCAGAACAGCCGCACGGCGCCGGTGGGCAGCCCGTCGGAGGGACGGGAATTGTACTTCTGGTCCTGGTTGATCGACTGGAAATAGGCCCGGAAGATGAACGAGGAGCCATCGACCAGGATCACCTGATCGCCGGGGCCGACGGGCTTAATTTCGGGCTTCGCGTCGGTCATGGGCTCAGGCGGCTCGGGGCGATCAGGAATCGGGCGCGCGGGCGAGTTCGGCGCGGCAGGCCGCGACGAGAACGGGCAGACGCTCGTGGACGGTCCGCCAAACGATGTCCAGCTTGACGCCGTGGTAGCCGTGGCGAAAGACATTCCCGATGGAGGCGATGTCGCGCCAAGGCACGTCCGGATGGCGCTCGCGCATCGCGTCGGTCAGCCGCCGGCTCGCCTCCGAGACGATCTCCAGACAGCGGACCACGGCATAATTGGTCCGCAGGTCCGCCACGAAGGCGTCGAACGTCATACCGGCCACAAAGCACTGGGCGGCATCGGCGTTGTCGATGATGTCCTCGCAGGCGGCCAGCGCCCGTTCAGAAGGCGGGAACGGCATCGTGCTCGGCCCTCTGACGGACGCGCGGCTTCAGGCTTTCCCGGTCGGCCACGTCGACCGGAACCGGGAACAGCTCGTCGATGAACCGGCACAGGCCAGCATAGGCGAAGAGGTCGCGCACGCGCTCCCGGTCGATCTCGATCATCACGTCCAAGTCGCTCTCCGTCCCCGCCTCGCCGCGGGCGACCGAACCGAACAGGGCCGCGTGCAGGACTCCGCGGCGGCGCAGCTCCGGCTCGTTGGCACGCAGGATGTCGAGGGCGGCGAGTTTGTCCATGGTGGCGGAACTCGAAGAATCGGCACCCGCCAGCATAACAGAACGCGAGGCGGTGAGGATCACGCCGCGAGCTCTTGCCCCAGCGCCTCCACCCGGCGCAGGTCATCCACGAAGGCCGCATAGGCCTCCTCCTTCGCTTCGTCGGGCAGGCGCAGCAGGTAGGAGGGATGGACCGTGATGAAGCCCTGGAAGCGGTTGTCGTGCCGCTCGAAGCGGAACGGGCCGCGCGCCCGGGTGATCGGCACCGCCTTGCCGGTCAGCGCCAGCACGGCGGTCGCGCCGAGCGCCACCACGAGCTTCGGGGCGACGAATTCCAGCTCCCGATCGAGCCACCAGCGATAATGGCTGACCTCACCGGCCGTCGGCTTCTGGTGGATGCGCCGCTTGCCGCGTTCCTCGAACTTGAAGTGCTTGACCGCGTTCGTGAGGTAGCTCGCCCCCCGGTCGATCCCGGCCTCCGCCATGGCCCGCGAGAGAAGCTGTCCGGCCGGCCCGACGAAGGGCCGGCCCTGCCGGTCCTCCTGGTCGCCCGGCTGCTCGCCCACGAACGCGATCGTGGCGCCGACCGGCCCCTCGCCGAGGACCGCCTGGGTGGCGCCCGGGACCAGCGGCTCGGTCCGCCGGATGATGGCGTTCAGCGCGTCGAGGGTCTTGGGATCCTGGTCGGCCATGGCGGCGACGGCGCGGGCGGGTTCGCGGCGGGTGGGCAAGGTCGGCTCCCTCTCGATCATCGCTTCGGTGCGCCCGGCCGCCGCCCGGACCAGGGCCGGGATCGCGGCGGTCTCGGGCATGTTGTGCCAGTACTTCTTGGGCATCTCGGCCCGCATGGCTTTCAGGTTGGTTCGGGCCGGGTTGAATGTGCTTTCGTAGTAGGTCTGCCAGCCGGCCTCGAAGCCATCGCCCTCGGGCAGCGCTGCACGATCGCCCGGGGGGCCGAAGGTCAGGGTCTCGGTATCCCAATGGGCCGAGCCGTCCGGCGTCAGGATCGACCAGCGCATCCCGCGGAAGCGGCTGACGAAGAACGGGGCGGCCGCCTCCAGGATGTGGTGATCGGGCTCGAACCACGCGACGTAGTGCTCGCCGCCGCTATCCTCCGCTCGGCGGAAGCGCAGGAAGGCGTGCATCTTGTGGAGGTCGCGCCCGATCGCCTTCGCCATCCGGTGCAGGCGATGAATCAGCGGATCGCTACCCACCTCCATGAGGTGCCGCTCACCGTGGCAGACACGCCAGATCAGGGCATAGAGCAGGCCGTAGCGCTCCGGATCCCGGTGGGGGATCACCTGCGGAATCAGAGCGGCGACGGGTTTCGGCAGGGCGAGCGGAGGGGCGGGCGCATGATCCGCATCGGCGCCGAACAGGCCGGGCGCGTCCGTCACCGACCACGTCACCGCCTCGGGCGGGACGCCCTGCGCGACGAGGCTTCGGGCGGCGTTGCGAAAACCGTCGAGATCGGCGCCGGGGCGTAAGGTGATGGCGCGCGGCGTAAGCGCATCCCCTCCCCCCTCTGCGGGGGAGGGTGGCCCCTGACTCAGCAGGGGTCGGGTCGGGACCAAGTCCCGCGAGGGGGGGAGCGACGTTTCCAAGAGGACCGCGACCTTCATTCAGCACCGAGCCCTGTTCTGCACCGTCGCTCCCCCCTCGCGGGACTTCGTCCCGACCCGACCCGCTGCACGGGCCACCCTCCCCCGCAGAGGGGGGAGGGAGCGGCGCAAGTCCGAGCTTCATCAGAACAGGCTCAATTGCTGCGCCGGCTCGACGAGGCGCGTTCGCAGATCGAGCCGGTCAGTGAGCCCCACCGGCCTGTGATCGGCCGCCACGAGGAATGGCCGCGCCCGCTTCAAACCCGAGGTCAACCGCGCGACGTCGTCCAGGCGCAGGGTCGCATGGCGTCGGGCCTTCACGATCTTGTCCACCGCCCGGGCGCCGAGCCCCGGCACCCGCAGCAGCCATTCCCGATCGGCCTTGTTGACGTCGACCGGGAATTTATCGCGGTGCTTCAGCGCCCAGGCGAGCTTCGGATCGATGTCGAGGGCGAGCATCCCGCCCTCCGAGGCATCGGCGACCTCGTCGGGGGTGAACTCGTAATACCGCAGCAGCCAATCGGCCTGGTACAGCCGGTGCTCCCGCTGGAGAGGCGGCGGCTTCGGCGGCAGGATCGCGGACCCGTCCGGGATCGGGCTGAAGGCCGAGTAGTAGACCCGCTTCAGTCCCACGCTGCCGTAGAGCAGCGCGCTCTTGCGGATCAGCGCCTCGTCGGTGGTGGCGTCCGCCCCGACGATCACCTGCGTCGAGTGACCGGCCGGCGAGAAGCGCCGCTTCTCGGCCTTGGCCTGCACGATCCGCTCGCCGATCTGCGCCATGGCGCCCTGAATCGCAGCGCCGTCCTTCTCCGGAGCCAACTGCTGCAGGCTCGCCTCGGTGGGCAGTTCGACGTTGATCGAGAGCCGGTCGGCGTAGAGGCCCGCCTCCTCGATCAGCCAGGGGCTCGCCTCGGGGATCGATTTCAGATGGATATAACCGGCAAAGCCATGGTCGCGCCGCAGCGACTTCGCCACCCGGGTCAGCAACTCCATCGTGTGGTCGGGCGACTTGATGATGCCCGAGGACAAGAACAGGCCCTCGATATAGTTGCGCTTGTAGAAATTGAGGGTGAGGTTCACGACCTCCTCGACCGAGAATTTCGCCCGCCGCACGTTCGAGGAGCGGCGGTTGATGCAGTAGGCGCAGTCGAACAGGCACCAGTTGGTCAGCAGGATCTTCAGCAGCGAGACGCAGCGCCCGTCCGGCGTGTAGGCGTGGCAGATCCCGGCGCCGGTCGTGGACCCGAGACCATCCTTGCCGGCGGCCCGCTTCGGCGCGGCCGAGGACGCGCAGGATGCATCGTACTTCGCGGCATCGGCCAGGATGCGCAGCTTCTTGGCGAGGGTCTCGTCCATCGAACAGACAATGAACGACACGGCCGAAGGTGCAAGGGCGACCAGCTATCCACCCCAGGCCGCGATGCCGCACCCATCATTCCGCTTCCTCGACCTCCGTATCCACCACCCGGCGGGCGAGAGCGTAGGCAAATCCAGCCCGGGCCAGCGCGGCGAGATCCCGGTCGCGGTACGAGGCCCGCTGGTCCGGCCGGCGATACGGTCCGAGCCGCCGCCGCTTGGCGTAGGCCTGGGCGGCTTGGTCCTCGATCGCCTCCATCTCGCCCTCCGGCACGGCGTCGCGCTCGGCCTGCATGGCGGCCTCGACCACGTCGCGCGGCACGCCCTTGGCGGCGAGCTTCGCCGACACGCCCCGGCTCGACGTGCCCCGGCGGCGCAGGGTGGCGACGCGGGTCTCGGTGAAGCGCGCATCGTCCACGAGGCCGGCCGAGACCGCCCGCGCCACCGTGGCGGCGATCATCTCGGCGAAGGCCGCCGGGTCCTCGCCGCGCAGCCGCGCCCGCTTCTCCACGCGCCGCGCCAGGGTCCGGCGCAGCATCTCCGTGGAGGCGCTGTAGCGCTCGAGATAGTGCAGCGCCGACCGTTCGAGCCAGGTCGGACTGATCGGCTTCGGGGGCGGAGCCGCGGCGTTCGGCCCCCCCGGCCCGGATCCTGCAACGAATGTTCGTTTCACCGGTTCTTCACGATCTCGACAGGTTTGCGTTCCATGACTTGGGTATGGAACGCGCGCAACGCGACAGGCTCGGCCATGGCCCGAACCACAGTCTCTCGCCCGATCGTCCACGCCCCCCATGGCGGCAGCGCCTCCACGCCTTGGCGGCGGCGCTGATGCGGCGCGAATGGCTCCTGGTCCTCGTTGCCCTGGGGCTGGCCGCGGCCGCGGCCGCGATCGTCTACCTCTCACGCCCGAACACCCTCACGGTGGCGGTCGGCCCGCAGGACGGGCCCGAAGCCGCCCTGATCGAGGCTTACGCCGGCGCGCTGGACCGGGCACGCGAAGATGTGCGCCTCAAGATCGTGCGCTACGGCGACGTCCGCGACAGTGCCCTCGCGCTCCAGCGCAACAAGGCCGACCTCGCCGTGGTGCGGCCGGACGTGTTCCTGCCCGAGAACGGCCTGACGCTGGCGATCCTGCACGACGAGGCCCTGGTCATCGCGGCGCCGGAGGCGGCCGATCTCGACGACATTCCCGCCCTGGCGCGCAAGCGCCTCGGCATCGTGGTGCGCCACAGCGCCGACCTGCCCTTCCTGACGAACCTGCTGTCCTTCTATGACCTCGTGCCCGAGAACCGGGGCGAGACGGCGCTCCAGGACGGCGCCGCGACCGAGGAGGCGGAGACCGGCCACGTGGTGCTGGTGCCGCTGAAGGTCGGCGAGGTGACGGCTGCGCTCAACGACAAGCGGGTCGATGCGGTCGCGGTGATCGCGAGCCCGGCCTCGAAGACGGCCGGCGCGGTGGTGCACGCCGTCGAGCTGGGTTCGCCGGAGCGCAAGATCGGCTTCGTCTCGATCCCGGACGGGGACGCGATCCTGCAGCGCTTCCCCGAGCTGCAATCGGTGACCATCCCGGCCGGGACCTTCGGCGGACGCCCGAAGCGGCCCGATGAGGAGATCAAGACCGTCGGCGCCTCCTATCGCCTGATGGCCCGGGGCACGGTGAGCCGGGTCGCGGTGGCCTCGGCGACGCAGCACCTATTCGAGTGGCGCTCGCGGCTCGCCTCGGCGGCGCCCGTCGCCAAGCTGATGAAGGCGCCCGACTTCGACACGACGGTGGCGGCGACCTCGGCACGCCTGCCGAACCACCCCGGCGCGGTCGATTATTTCGAGCGCGAGCAGCAGACCTTCCTCGATCGCTACGAGGACTACATCTACCTGTTCGCCTTCTTCGGCGGCACGATCGGCTCCGGCTTCGCGTGGCTGGGGCAGCGGCTGGCCCGCAAGCGCCGGGAGCGCGTCGATTACGTCCTCGATCGCCTGCTCGCCATCATGCGCGAGGTGCGCACGGCGACGCAGAGCGAGGCGCTTGATGCCCTCGCGGTGGAGACCGACGGGCTGGTGGCCGACGTGGTCTGCTACGCGCGGGAGCGCAGCATCGACGCCCGCACGGTCAGCGCCCTGATCCTGGCGGTGGACGGGGTTCACGCGGCCATTGCGGATGCGCGGCGCCAGACCGATCAGACGGAGACGCGCCGGCACGCCCGCAGCCGGACGGCGCGGCTGCTCGCCCTCGACCTGCCGGCGGCGGAGTAATGATACGCGGGCACAGCGACCCGGCCTGCCGCGCCGCATGGCTGGCGGCGTAGGGATATCATGCTAACGGGAGCCATGTTCGATCCCGTCGCCGCCCTTGCCACGGTCCTGGAGAACCTCGATCGCGAGGCCCGCGAGCCCACCAAGCTCCGTGCCGCCCTCGTGCCCGAGTTGCGCCGGGTGATCGCGGAGGGCCACCGCGCCGCCGAAGCCCAGCTCCTGAGGGACCGCAACGGCCTGCGCTGCGCGCAGACGCTCTCCAAACTCACCGACGCGGTCGTCCGGGCGATCCACGACGCCGTAGTCTGGCGGCTCTATCCGAACGACAACCCCTCCACGGGCGAGCAGCTCGCGGTGGTCGCGACCGGCGGTTACGGCCGGGGCACGATGGCCCCAGGCTCGGACATCGATCTGCTGTTCCTGCTCCCCTACAAGCAGACCGCGTGGTCGGAGAGCGTCGTCGAGGCGATGCTCTACGTGCTGTGGGACCTGAAGCTGAAGGTCGGCCACGCGACCCGCTCGGTCGAGGAATGTCTGCGCGAGGCGCGGGCCGACATGACGATCCGGACCGCCCTGCTGGAAGCGCGGTTCCTGTTCGGCTCGCGGATCCTGTTCGAGGAGCTGGTGACGCGCTTCGACATGGAGCTGGTGGTCGGCTCGGCCGCGGAGTTCGTTGAGGCCAAGCTGCGCGAGCGCGACCTGCGCGTCTCGAAGGCCGGCTCGTCGCGCTACCTCGTGGAGCCCAACGTCAAGGACGGCAAGGGCGGCCTGCGCGACCTCAACACGCTGTTCTGGATCGCCAAGTACACCTACCGGGTGCGCGATCAGGCCGAGCTGGTCAGCGCCGGCCTGTTCACCCCGGAGGAATACGCGCTGTTCGAGCGCTGCGAGGAGTTCCTGTGGCGGGTGCGCTGCCACATGCACTTCGTGACGAAGCGCGCGGAGGAGCGCCTGTCGTTCGGCCTGCAGCCGCGGATCGCCGAGCGCTTCGGCTACGAGGCCCGGGGCGGCCTCTCCGGCGTCGAGCGCTTCATGAAGGCTTATTTCCGCTTCGCCAAGGATGTCGGCGACCTCACCGCCATCGTCTGCGCGGAGCTGGAGGCACGCCACGCCAAGCGGACGCCGGTGCTCGACCGCTGGATCGGCCGGTTCCGCGACCGGTTCCGGGCGACCGCCATGGAGGCCGAGGATTTCTGGATCGACCACGGGCGGGTCAACCTGCGGGCGGAGGACGCCTTCGAGCGCGATCCCGTCAACCTGATCCGGCTGTTCTGGCTCGCCGACCGGCACAACCTCGCGATCCATCCGGACGCCAAGCGGCTCGCCAACCGCTCGCTGCGGCTCATCAACCCGTCGCTGCGCGGCGACACGGAGGCGAACCGCCTGTTCCTGGACATCCTCACCTCGCGCAACGCCCCCGAGGAGGCACTGCGGGAGATGAACGAGGCGGGGGTGCTCGGCCGGTTCATCCCGGATTTCGGCCGCATCGTCGCGATGATGCAGTTCAACATGTACCACCACTTCACGGTGGACGAGCACCTGCTGCGCACGGTCGGCGTGCTGGCCGACATCGAATCGGGCCGCAACCAGGAGACCTATCCGCTGGTCTCACGCCTCGCGCACACGATCCACAACCGGACGGCGCTCTACGTGGCGATCCTGCTGCACGACATCGCCAAGGGCCGGCCGGAGGACCACTCGATCGCGGGCGCCGCCATCGCGGAAAAGCTCTGCCCCCGGTTCGGCCTGAACCAAGCCGAGACCGAGACGGTCTGCTGGCTCGTGGAACACCACCTGCTGATGTCGATGACCGCGCAGAGCCGCGATCTCTCGGACGCGAAGACGATCGAGCGGTTCGCCGCCAGCGTGCAGACCCTGGAGCGGCTGAAGCTCCTGACCATCCTGACGGTGGCCGACATCACGGCGGTGGGCCCCGGTGTCTGGACCGCCTGGAAGGGTACCCTGATCCGCACCCTCTACGACGAGACCGAGGTCTACCTGTCGGGCGGGCATTCGGAGATCGCCCGCACCGACCGGGTGCGCCTGGTCCAGATGGGCTTGCGCGAGCGGCTGTCGGGCTGGTCGTCGGAGGAGTTCGACGCCTATGCGGGCCGGCACGGGCAGGCCTACTGGCTCAAGGTCGACGGCCCGCGCCAGCTCAAGAACGCGCTGTTCCTGCGCGACGCGCTCCACGACGGCCGCACCAGCGCCACCGACGTCGCCCTCGACCCCGTGCGGGGGGTGACCGAGATCACGATCTACTCGCCCGACCACCCACGCCTGCTCGCCATCATCACCGGCGCCTGCGCGGCGGCCGGCAGCAACATCGTCGACGCCCAGATCTTCACCACCACGGACGGGTTCGCCCTCGACACGATCGTCATCTCGCGCGCCTTCGAGCGGGACGAGGACGAGACGCGCCGGACGAAGCGCATCACGGCGGCGATCGAGCGGGCGCTGAAGGGCGAGATCCGCATCGCCGACCTCGTGGCCGACAAGCACCCGCCGTCGCCCACGCGCGCCAAGACCTTCCCGGTGCCGCCGGACGTGATCATCGACAACGCCCTATCGAGCCGGGAGACGGTCGTGGAGGTCACCGGCCTGGACCGGCCGGGCCTCCTCTACGAGTTGACCACGGCGTTCGGCCGGCTGTCGCTCAACATCACTTCGGCCCATGTCGCGACCTTCGGCGAGCGCGCGGTGGACGTCTTCTACGTCACCGACCTCACCGGGACACGGGTGACGCAGCCCGATCGGCAGGCCGCGATCCGCGGCGCCGTGATGGACGTGTTCGCGGGCGACGTGGCCGCCCTCAAGGCCGAGGGCCTGGAGGCGCTGGTCGCCGCTCCGCCGCCGCGCGAAGCTTGAGCAACGGGTTGATTTCGCAGGCTCCGGGCCAGATATCAGCGCCGGTTCCCGCGTGCCCGAACCCATCCCCCGGACGACTGAAACACGATGACGAGCAACGACATGCCCCAGGATGACCAGCGCCAGACCACGGTCGAGGCCGGTGCCGGTGCGGCCCAGGATCCCGCCTCCGCGGGCCACGGCGCCGAGGCGTCCGTCGATCCCATCGCGGAGACGCTCGCCCTCCTCACCGCCGAGCGCGACGAGCTGAAGGACCGGACGCTGCGCACCCTCGCCGAGATGGAGAACCTGCGCCGCCGGACCGAGCGCGAGGTTGCCGATGCCCGCACCTACGCGGTCACGAATTTCGCCCGCGACGTGCTGAACGTAGCCGACAACATCCGCCGCGCCCTCGACAGCGTGCCGGCCGACGCCAAGGCCTCGGCCGACGGCGCCCTGAAGGGGCTCATAGACGGGATCGAGCTGACCGAGCGCGACCTCGCCAAGACCCTGGAGCGCCACGGCGTGAAGATCGTCGAGCCGCAGGGCCAGAAGTTCGATCCGAACCGGCATCAGGCCATGTTCGAGGTGCCGAACCCGGACGTGCCCGCCGGCACGGTCGTGCAGGTGGTCCAGTCGGGCTACGTCATCGGCGACCGGGTGCTGCGCCCCGCGCTGGTGGGTGTCGCCAAGGGCGGACCCAAGGCCGCCAACCCGGCCGACGCCGCCTGAGCGGCCCGGCGGCGCCCCTACTGGCAGGGCAGCGCCGCCGCGAAGTCGGCGATGAATCGCGCCGCCTCGCGGGTCTGGGCCGGCGTGCGCGGGTCGCGGGCGACCACGCCCGCCTCCACTTCGAGGCGGCGGTTGCAGGCGCAGGCCGTCAGCGTGCCCGACATCGGGTCGGCCGAGCAGACATCGTGGTGCGCGCAGGCGCGGTCGAGCGCGTCGATCGGCGTGTAGCCGGGACCGCGGTTCCCCGGCCCGCAGAAGTTCCCGTAGATCAGGATGGCGCCCCGCCCGTTCGGCCCGGGCGGGATGATCTCCTGTGCCGACGCGGCGAAGCCGGAGGTTGCGAGCGCGAGAAGCGTCGTCGCGATGACGTGCGGGCGTGAAGTGCTCACGGACGATCCTGTCGGAAAGGCCCCGATACCGCGCGGTGGTATCCGCGCGGCCTTCGGCACCGGCGCTTCCGAACGAGCCGTGATCACGCACGACGGGTCCATGACGTCGCGAGGCCGAACGCCCTGCATAGCGCCTCAACCCGGCCGCTCCGTCAAGGTCCGTTTCAATCAATACTGATTAGAAACGGTAGTTTACCCCGGACCGGACCAGAGCGAACCCTGAATCCTGTTTGCCGGCACCGTAATACGCCGGTACGGCGGCGCTGTAGTATGTCGTTCCTGTGAAGCCGCGATCGAGATGGAGGTACAGGGCTTCCACCTTGGCCGACAGCTTCTCGGTAAAGGCGTACTCGATGCCGCCGCCCGCGGCGTAGCCGGTCCGGCCGGTCCCGGGCAGCGTGTAGGGGTAGGTGGCCACGTAGGACGAACGCGCGCCGCCGCCATACGCGAAGCCGCCGGTCCCGTAGATCAGAACGCGGTCGAAGGCGTAGCCGAGCCGGCCGCGGACCGTGCCGAAATAATCGAGGCTTGGACGGACGCTGTAATAGGGCGTCGTCCCGAGATAGGCCGCGTCCGCCTTGCCGAAGGCTGTCCCCTGGATGTCGGTCTCGACGCCGATCACGAAACCGGAGCCCGGCGTGAACTGATAATTGTAGCCGATCTGCCCGCCGCCGGCGAAGCCGCCCGATCGGTTGCCGCCAGTGACGGCGCCGTAGGCGGGATCCGTGAAGCCTCCGCTGCCGGTGCGGAACGCGTAGCCGGCGTTCACGCCGGCATAGAAGCCCGTCCACGTGAAGGCTGGCGGCAACGGGAGCGGCGGAGGCGGGGCGCGACGCGGCAGATCCGCGGCCTGGGCACCGAGCGCGACGCTGCCGGCCGCTACGCCGAGGAGCGCAACGCGAAGCGATGTCATCATGGAGGTCTCGTTCGAGGGGCGGCCAAGCCGCGGGGTCAGAGGGCCGGGATCAGAGGGCCAGCAGCAGCAGGCCGACCACGGTCACCGAGAGGATCAGGCAGAGCGCGAGATCGAGGACGGGCGCCCCACCGCAGGTAGGCGCATGCCGTGTATCGTCGCGGTGGGTCCCGGACAGGGCGATCACGACCGTGTCTCTGTCCATCCTGTCGCCCAGGTGGCTGTCCTGGCGGTTCTCAAGGCACGTGCGGGCGTGATGGCCCGCTGGGGTGCCGCCGCCCCGTCTGAGGGGGTAACGGGAGCGGCGGCCTGCGACGCCTTCGTTTCCCTGACGCGGTGGACCGTATCCGCGACAGCGATACCGAGGGCGGGCAGCGCGAGGGCGGCTAGGACGCAGGCGATGCGTCCCAGCCGCGGCATGGGGGCGTGTTGGCTGGACCGGCGGATGTCGAGATCACCCATCCGCAGGGGCGGGAGTGCCTTCCCGACAAGAATGCGCGTCTCGACCGTCATCGCTCGTCCCCTGGCCTCACGTGGGAAATTTGACCACAAGTCCGTTTTACGTGTGCAAAAATCCCACGTCAATTCGGAAACGGTGTTTCGGTGTGCGTCGGCGCACGTTGTGGGATTGTCTCCCACGCAGCACGCTGTAACGATGCCCGCATGTCCGAGACCGCCGATACACCGCGCGAGGGCGCAGCCCTGCACGCGCCGCTGGCCCGCCTCCTGCGGCCGCTGGTGCGCCTGCTGGTAGCGCGCGGCATCACCTTTCCGGCCCTCACCGACCTGTTGCGCGAGCTCTACGTGAACGTGGCCGAGTACGATTTCGCGCTGACCGGCAAGGAGCAGACCGACAGCCGCGTCTCCCTGCTCACCGGCATCCACCGCAAGGAGGTGCGTCGCCTGCGGGGGGCCGGCGCCCCGGTGAGCGCGGTGCCCGCCGTGGTCTCGCGCACGAGCCGGATCATCGCCCGCTGGATCGCCGACCCGGCCTTCACCGATCCGCAGGGCCATCCCCTGCCGTTGCCGCGGACCGCCGACGACAACGCGCCGTCCTTCGAGACCCTGGTGGCCGGTGTGACGCGCGACCTGCGCCCCCGGGCGGTCCTCGACGAGTGGCTCGATCGCGGCCTCGCCTTCACGGATGCGCAGGACCGGATCGTGCTGGCGGAAGCCGCCTACGTCCCGCGCGGCGACGGCGCCGAGGGGCCGCAGCTCTATTATTTCGGCCGCAACCTGCACGACCACATCGCGGCAGCGGTCGCCAACATCGTCGGCGAGACGCCGCGGTTCCTGGAGCGGGCCGTCCACTACGACGGGCTCTCGAAGGAGCTCGCCGCCAAGCTCGAGGCGCGGGCCCGCGAGATCGCCATGGAGGCGCTGCAACAGGCCAATCGCGAGGCCCATGCCGCCTGCCAGGAGGATCCGGGCGGCGACCACCGCTGGAATTTCGGCCTCTACGTCTACGCGGAGGCTGCGCCGCCGACGCCTCCCACGGGCGGGCGTTGAGGAGCCCGCCGGTGCGAACCCTGCCCGACCGCCGGTTCGTCCTGCGCCTTCTCGCGGGCGCCGCGACGCTGCTGCCGACCTCCGTCCGGCCCCAGGAGGCGCCGCGCGATCAGGGCATCGGCGGCACCGGCATGATGCGGACCGACGCGCCGCGCGAGACTCCGCTCGGCGAGGGCGACCGCGGCATCGGCGGCACCGGCGTGATCGGCACGATCCGGCGCTTCGGCTCGATCATCGTCAACGACCTGCGCATCGCCTACCCGCCGGAGGTGGAAGTGCGCATCGACGGGGCAGCCGCAAAGGCGGCCGACCTGAAGATCGGGCACGTCGTCCACGTTGTGGCGCGGCCGGAGGGCGGCGGCCTCGCCACGCGCCGCATCGACGTGACCAGCGAGGTGGTGGGCCCGGTGGAGGCGAGCGCGCCGGGGCGGATGATCGTGCTCGGCCAGCGGGTCTCCACCGCGGGCCTGACCGGCGACTGGAAGCCCGGCACGCGGGTCGCGGTGAGCGGGCTGCGGCGGCCGGACGGGGTGATCGTGGCAAGCCTCGTCGAGCCGCGGGACGCCGGGCCGGATCGGGTCGCCGGGCCGGTGCGACGCGGGGCGGACGGCGCCCTCCTGATCGGGGCCCTGCGCCTGACCGGCGCCGACGCCCTGCCCCCGGGCAAGCGCGCCCTGGTGACCGGCTCGGCGGCGGACGGGGTCCTGCATACCACCAACGCCGCCCAGATCGGTTTGCCGTTCCCGCCGGGCCTGAAGCAGGTCTCGATCGAGGCCTATATCGGCCGTGCGGGCGCGGGGCTCGACATCGGTTCCGGCTACCGGGTCACCGGCCGACCGGGCGCGAAGGTGCCGCGACAGGGCAGTGTCCGCGCCGTGCTGACCGCCGGCATCGCCCGGGACGGCGACCTGACGGTGGAGCGGCTGCGGATCGAGGATCGGATCGCCCCCGAGCCGCCGCAGCGCGAAGCCCCGGGCTTCGAGCGCGAGCGCGACCGCCTGGATCTGCGCAACCTGCCCGACGAGTTGCCGGGGCGCTTCGGTGCGGAACCCGGCGGCCGGCCGGGCGGCATCGGCGACGCCGGCGCGCCGCGGGGCTTCGGCATCGATACCCGGCCCGGGAATGGGCCGATTTCCGGCGGCGAAGGACCGGGCAGCTTCGGGGTGCCGCGCGGGCCCGGCGGTTCTCCGCCCGGTGGCCCCGGTGCCTTCCCGGTCGGCCCGGGCGGATTCGGCGGTGCGGGCGGCCCAGGGGGTGGTCCGGGTGGGCCCGGAGGCGGCCCGGGCGGCTTCGGAGGTCCCGGCGGCGGGTTCGGCGGCCCGCCGGGTGGGCGGCGCTGAGCGTCGCGCCCGATCAGGCGCGTTCTCGGGCTGAGATCGATCGATCCCAGCCTCTGCCCATCGGGTTGCCGTCAGCCCCCGGCCTCGCGCTGGAGCAGGTCGCGCTTGCGCGCCACGCCCCAGCGATAGCCCGACAGGGCACCGTCGGCGCGCACCACCCGGTGACAGGGAATCGCGACGGCGATCGGATTGGAACCACAGGCCTGGGCCACGGCCCGCGATGCGGTGGGGAGGCCGATGGCGCGGGCGATCTCGGCGTAGCTCGCGGTCGAGCCCACCGGGATGCGCCGCAGCGCCTCCCAGACCCGCTGCTGGAAGGCGGTTCCGCGAATATCGAGGGGGAGATCGAGACCGCGTCCCGGCGCCTCCACGACGCCGATGACCTTCGCCATCCACCCCTCGAACTCCGGATCGCCGCCCACGATCTCCGCCCCCGGGAACCGGTCCTGGAGATCCTCCAGGAGCGGCGCCGGCGCCTCGCCGAGCAGAATCGCGCAGATGCCCCGATCGGTCGCCGCGACAAGGATCGCGCCCAAGGAGCAGGCGCCGATGCCGAACCGGATGCGCAGGCCCGCCCCGCCCTTGCGGTAGAGCGCCGGCGCCATGCCCAGGCGCGGGGCGCCCTCGGCGTAGAAGCGGCTCGCCGCGCCGTAGCCGGCCTCGTACAGCGCCTCGGTGACCGAGCCCGCTCCGGGAAGCCGGGCGGCGAGGCTCGCGGCGCGATGGGCCGCGGCGTAGGCCCGCGGCGTCACGCCGGTGGCGTCCTTGAACACCCGGTGGAAATGATAGGCGCTCATCCCCGCGGCCCCGGCGAGCGCCGCGAGGGTCGGGGCGGTCTCCGCCGTCTCGATCAGCCGGCAGGCGCGGGCGATGGCCTCGGCCCGGCGCGCCCCGAGGCCGGGTGCGTCGGGGCGGCAGCGCCGGCAGGGTCGGAAGCCCGCGGCCTCGGCCTCGGCGCAGGTCCGGTGGAAGCTGACGTTCTCGGGCCGGGCCGCGCGCGACGCGCAGCTCGGCCGGCAATACACGCCGGTGGTGCGGACCGCGTACACGAAGGTGCCGTCCGCCCCTGCGTCGCGGGCGGCAAGTGCCGCCCAGCGGTCGGCGTCAGGATCCGTCGCCGGGTCGGGGCTCGGAACGAAGCGCATGGCGGCACTCTGAGGCTTGGCGGGGGTGGCGAGGCGGGGCATGACGGACATGGCCGGGCGGTTGCGGAACGATGCGTCATCCTGGCGGTCCGATGCCGGTCCGGCATCCCGCGCCTTGCTGCCGAATTCGCGGCGGCATCGTTCCAGATCCGGCACGATGCTGTAAAGCGGACGGCCTGCCTCGCGAGGGTGACCGTGGCGTCGAGCAACCCCGACCATATCCACGTCGGACAGGACGGCTGGCTGTTCCTGAAGACCGGGACGAACGACGTCCTCGGCCAATACGAACGCCCGGAGGAGACGACCGAACGCGTCTGGCAATGGCGGAGCCTGATCGCGACGCGGGAACGGCGGCTGCGCGCCATGGGGATCCTCTACCGCCACGTCGTCGCCCCGGAAAAGCTGATGATCTACGATCACCGGCTCGACGGGATCGCGATCCGGCCCAGCGCCTCGCCGGCCTTCCGGCTCCTCCACAGCGAGCCGCCTGGTCGTTCCGGCCCCCTCGGCCTCTACGCCGCGTGGCGGCGGCGGCGGCGCTGGCGAAAAACCTGCATCGACCTCGTGACGCCGCTGCGCGCGGGACGCGACGCGGCCGATCTGTATTGCCGGACCGACACGCACTGGTCCTTCGAGGGCTGCTACCTCGCCTACGCGGAGATCTGCCGGGCGCTCGGCGCCGAGCCCCGGGCGGACCTCCGGGATCGGCCCTCCTTCGAGACCGACCACGACGGCGACCTCGGCAGCAGCTTCGATCCGCCCCGGCGGGCGCGGTCGCGGACCGTGATGATCCAGCAGGATGCGGTGCGGACCTATGCCAGCCCGATCGTCGAAGCGCGGGAGAAGGCGGGCCTCCTGCACACGCTGCATGTCGGCGCCCATGTGGTCTACGGCAACGCCGCGGCCACCGATCCCCGCCGCATGGTGCTGTTCGGCGATTCCTTCTCGCACGTCATGCCGTACATGCTGACGATCCTGTTGGCCGAGACCTTTCGAGAAGTGCACTTCGTGTGGAGCACGTCGCTCGATTGGTCCTACATCGCGCGGGTGCGGCCCGACATCGTGCTCACCGAGGTGGCCGAGCGCTTCATGGTCCAGCTGCCCGACGACACGGTCTCGGTGGAAGCCTACGCGCAGGAGCGGTACGGCGCGGAGCTCGCAGCGATCAACGGTTGAGCGGCGCGCGCGAGAACGCCGTCGGTCACGCCGGTCGCCTCTGAGCGTTTGCCGTCACGCCAATCCGGATTACAAGTTCGTCGTACACCGGAGGTGACCATGGCGCGCGACGGTGCAATGATGCAATTCAGGACGGACAGCCGCCTGAGGGCCGCGTTCACCGAGGCCACGCAGCGGGAGCGGACCACGCCCAGCGACGCGCTGCGGCACCTGATGCAACAATACGTCCGGGACAGTCTCAGACGTGAGGCCGCCCGGCAATGCCACGTGGTGTCGGGTGCGTCGGACGCTGCCGAAAGCCTTGCGCTGATCGAAGACGTGCAGGATCTGGACGATGACCTTCGACAATGAGGCATCGCGGCGCCATCGTCCTTCTGGCCACCAAGGGCGCCTACACGGGCAAGCCCCGGCCATGGGTGGTGGTGCAGAATAGCGCGTTCGCCGGCTTAGACAGTGTGACGGTGTGCCTGATCACCACCGAGCTGATCGTGGGCGTACCGATGCTGCGCGTCGATGTGAAGCCGACGCCTGTGAACGGGCTCACCGCGGAAAGCCAAGTGCAGATCGACAAGATCGTCACGGTGCCCGCCGGCAAGATCAATCTGAAGATCGGTGTCTTGGAAGATACTATCATGCAGAGTGTGAGCAGCGCGATAGCATTCTTCCTCGATCTCTCATGAACCTCGAATCGAAGCGAACGCGCTGACAAGCGGCCGCACGTCCGCCCGGTCTCTGGATTATGCTGGGTTCGCCGTTCGATCAGCGCCCCCGCCCCGCACCCGCCTCAGGCCTGCAGCTTGGCCACCAGCGCATCCGACAGGGCGAAGTTCACGTAGACGTTCTGGACGTCGTCCTGGTCCTCGATCACCTCGACGAGGCGGATCAGCTTCTCGCCGGTCTCGTCATCGACGTCGATCGTGTTCTGCGCCTTCCAGATCAGGCCGGTGCGGCTCGGCTCGCCGAAGCGGGCTTCGAGCGCCTTGGCGACCTCACCGTAGGACTCCTGGGCGCAGATCACCTCGTGCCCGTCCGGACCGGAATTCACGTCGTCGGCGCCGGCCTCGATGGCGGCCTCCAGCATCGTGTCGGCATCGGCCACGGAGGCCGGGTAGGCGATCACGCCGACGCGGTCGAACATGAAGGCGACGGCGCCGGTCTCGGCGAGGCTGCCGCCCGACTTGGTGAAGGCCGAGCGCACGTCCGAGGCGGTGCGGTTGCGGTTGTCGGTCTGCGCCTCGACGATCAGGGCGGCGCCGCCGGGGCCGTAACCCTCGTAGCGGATATCCTCGTAGTTCTCGCCATCGGCGCCGGCGGCCTTCTTGATGGCGCGCTCGATATTGTCCTTGGGCATGTTCTCGGCCCGAGCCGCCAGGATCGCGGCGCGCAGGCGCGGGTTCATGGCCGGATCCGGCGTGCCGAGCTTGGCCGCCACGGTGATCTCGCGGGCGAGCTTGCCGAACACCTTCGAGCGGACGGCGTCCACCCGGCCCTTGCGGTGCATGATGTTCTTGAACTGGGAATGGCCTGCCATGGCGTATCGGACTTTGTTCGTTGGCGCGGGCGGGGGTGATGACCCCGCCGACGCGGCTGTGAGGTCGCCCGCGTTATAGGCTGCCCGGTTTCGACGAAGCAACGCGCTCGCCCACGCGGTTCGTGATGGGAGGGAAGCGGAAAGATCGCCGCGATCGGACGTTGCCGCAGGGATTTTCTCGCGCGCTGGGGACCTGATGTCGAGCCGGAACGGACGCAATACGGTGATGGTGGCGGGCGCGAGCGCCGGCGTCGGACGCGCGGTCGCCTACGAATTCGCCCGGCAGGGCTGGAATGTCGGCCTGATCGCCCGGGGCGAGGCAGGCCTTCGGGGCGCCATCCGCGACGTGGAGCAGGCCGGCGGCCGTGCGCTGGGCTTCCTGGCGGACGTGGCCGATGCCGACGCCGTCGCGCAGGCCGCCGATGAACTGGCCGAGCGGTTCGGCGGCATCGACGTGTGGGTCAACAACGCGATGGTGACGATCTACGCCCCCGTGCAGGAGACGAGTCCCGAGGAGTTCCGCCGGGCGACCGAGGTCACCTATCTCGGGCAGGTCCACGGAACGCTCGCCGCGCTCCGGCACATGGTGCCGCGCGATCGGGGCACCATCGTCCATATCGGCTCGGCGCTGGCCTACCGGTCGATCCCGCTCCAGGCGAGCTACTGCGCCGCCAAGGCCGCGGTGCGGGGTTTCGTCGATTCCTTGCGCAGCGAACTGCTGCACGACGGCAGCCGGGTGCGGCTCACGATGGTCCAGCTGCCGGCGGTGAACACGCCGCAATTCGATTGGGCGCGCTCGCGGCTGCCGCTCAAGCTCGAGCCGGTGCCGCCGATCTACCAGCCGGAGGCGATCGCCCGCCACGTGTTCAAGGCGGCCCACGACGCGCCGCGGGAATTGTGGATCGGCGCCTCGGCCTGGAAGGCGATCGTCGGCAACATGCTGATCCCGGGCTGGATCGACGGCTACCTCGCCCGGCATGGCTATCGAGGGGAGATGACCAGCGTGAAGGCTCAAGCAAACCGCCCGGACAATCTCTACGACCCGGTCGACACCGATCCCGGGGCGCATGGCCGCTTCGACGCCCGCGCGACCGGTCATGTGGCGGCCGCCGATCCGCGCTGGCTCAAGCTCGGGATCGCGGCGGCGCTCGGCGTGGTGGCGGGCACGATGCTGTTCGCCACCGAGGCGCAGGGGCGGAGCGAAGGGCGCGCGGAGCGGCACAACGGCCGGCGGAACCTGGGCGGTCGCGTCGGCCGGTAGATCGGCGCACCCCTACGCCGCCCGCACCGTTGTCAAAAAGCGCTGGATCTCGGTCGAGAGCTGGTCCGACTGATGCGCCAGCTCCGAGGCCGAGGCCAGGACTGCGTTCGCCGCCGTCCCGGTCGCCTCCGCCGTACCGGCCACGACCGTGATCGTGCCGGTGACCGCGCTGGTGCCGACCGCGGCCTGCCCGACATTGCGGACGATCTCCTGGGTGGCCGCGCCCTGCTCCTCGACCGCCGCGGCGATCGAGGCGGAAACCGTGCTGAGGTCGCGGATCCGGCCGGCGATGCCGCCGATCGCCGCCACCGCCGCGCCGGTCGCCCCCTGGACCTGATCGATCTGCGCGCCGATCTCGCCCGTCGCCCGGGCGGTCTGGTCGGCCAAGGCCTTGACCTCGGCGGCCACCACCGCGAAGCCCCGGCCGGCCTCGCCGGCCCGCGCCGCCTCGATCGTGGCGTTGAGGGCCAGCAGATTGGTCTGCGCGGCGATCCCCGAGATCAACCCGACGATCTCGCCGATCTTGACCACACTGGCGTTCAGCGCCTGGACGCGTGTGGCGGCTTGATCCGCCTCGCGCACCGCCGCCTGCGCCAGATCGGCCGAGCCGGAGACCTGACGGCCGATCTCCTGAACCGAGGTGCCGAGTTCCTCGGCGGCCGCCGCAGCGGTCCCGACATTGGACGCCGCCTGTTCGGCGGCGGCGGCCACGGTGATCGACTGCGTCGCCGCTTCGGCCGCGGTCGCCGCCATCGACCGGGCGGTGGCCTGCAGTCCGCTCGCCGAGGACGAGACCGTTTCGACGATGCCACCGGTGGCGCGCTCGAACGCGTCGGCCACCTGCTGCATGGCCGTCCGGCGCGCGGCCTCCGCGGTGCGGCGACCCTCGGCCGCCTCCTGTTCCAACACGCGGGTCCGGATCAGATTGTCCTTGAAGACCTGCACGGCGGCGGCCATGTCGCCGATCTCGTCGTTGCGCTGCGTGCCGGGCACGGGTGCGTCGAGCTGACCCTCGGTGAGACGCCGCATCGCGGCCGCGAGGGCGAAGAGCCGCCGCATGACGTGGAACTGCACGGTCAGACCCGCCGTCGCCGCCAGTGCGACGGTGAACAGGATGACCAGGACCGCAAGCACCAGACTCCAGCGAGCCTCCTCAGCCGCCACCCTGGATCGGGCCAGGGCCGCGTCGATGATCGCGACCGCCGCATCGGCGATCGTCTGCTGGGCCTGGATCGCCTCGTCCCACGCCGCGGCGGCGATCGAAACCTTGCGTCCCGCCGCGACATCGGCGACGGCACTCTTCCGCATGTCGGCCAGCCTGCCGGTGAAGTACGTGGCGTTGGCCCGGGCATAGGCGGCCCTCACTGCTTCATCGGCTCCGGCGATCGCCACCACCCGCTGGGCGAAGCGCCAATGCGCCAGAACCTCCGTTTCGGCTGCGTTGAGTTCTGTCCAATCCGCGGGCGTGGGAACGCGACCGGTCGTCGCGAGATCGCTCACCAGGGACGCGACGCGGCTGCCCGACGTCCGCGCGAGCCACGTCGCAGCCCGCGCGTCCAGGAAGGCGCCGAGATCGGGCTGCAACGCAGAGACCTCGATCTCGATCGCGTCGGAGGCCGCCTCCAACGCGGCGAGGAGGCGAAGACCGGCCTCGCTCAGCGTCTTGCGCAGCGCCGGATCGCGGGTCGCAGGAGGCTGGCTGAAGGCGGCATCCACGATGGGGCGCAGACGTTTCCACCCATCCACCAGCGTCTGGAGTTCGGCGTGCCGTGCCTTCAACGCGCCGTCTCGCACGCGGCTCAGTCCGGCCAGCGCATTATCGGTGGCGGTATCGAAGGCGTTGCGGGCTTTCAGGATGATTTGCAGCTGGCTCTGACTGCTTCCGGCCTCGAGACCGAGCTTGATCAGGCTCCATCCGCGCTCGGCCCGGAGATAATTCAGGCTCACGAAGAGATTGCGGTCTATGTCCACATATTGCGCTGCCTGAGTCGCAACATCAAACTGCTTGGTATTCCGCACGACATCCAAGGTTGCGAGCCCGACCGCAACGATACTGACCAATGCCAAAACGGCAATGAGGACGAAGCGAACAGATATGCGAAACATCGCCAGCCACGCGTCGCTAAGAATTCAAAACCATCCCTACATGACGCTCAATCGTTCGCCTTTCAAGTAAAAACGTTACATCTTTGACTGTACACAACCCTAAACTACATAATCATCTATTGCCAGCGCAGAAACTATATAGAAAAGAACGCGGGGCCAATCGTATATTCAAATCAAGCTCGCGGCCGACAAAGGGTACCCTGCTGAGAGCGAGCGCGATGCCGCGGTCGTTTGCTGCATGGCCAAGGCGCGCACCCACTCAACTCCGTGCGGCCTTCCGCAGTCGTGGGCAGGGTCGCGGACCGGGACGCGCCCTGCCGGGCAGCGCGGCGACGGAGCCTCCACGGCGAGCGCGTGTGCCACGGTCGCTGGAGGCACGCGTGACCCGGCGGCCCGGCCCTGCCAACACGGCGATGTGCCGGTGCGGGCGGCCGGGCTCGCCAAGGTGGGAAACCGCCCGGAAGACGCCGTCGCGCATGCGGCTGCGGGTCGCCCTGACCCGTGCAGGCCCCGTGCTCACGCCGCCGCATCCGAACGTCTCACCGTCATCGCGGCACAGCTCCACGACGGCACCGTGCAGGCCCGGCTGCCGTACGAGCCGCCGGAAGCGGATCGAAGCGTCACGCCGCGCGTACGGTCGCGAGGAAGTGCCGGATCTCGGCCGTCAGATGCTCGGACTGGCTCGAGAGCGCGGAGGCGGCGGTCAAAACACGATCCGCGGCGGTTCCGGTCTGCTCGGCGGCTCCGGCGACGCTTGCGATGTTGCGCGTCACCTCGCCCGTGCCGGTCGCGGCCTGCCCGACATTGCGGACGATCTCCTGGGTGGCCGCCTCCTGCTCCTCGACGGCGGCCGCGATCGAGGATGCGACGTCGTTGATATCGCGGATTCGCGCCGCGATGGTGCCGATCGCCGCCGTGGCCTGCCCCGATACGCTCTGCACCTGACTGACCTGCTGGCCGATCTCGTCGGTGGCGCGGGCCGTCTGGTCGGCCAGGGCCTTCACCTCCGCCGCAACGACGGCAAAGCCCTTGCCGGCCTCCCCCGCCCGGGCGGCCTCGATGGTGGCATTCAGCGCCAGAAGGTTCGTCTGCGCGGCGATTCCCGAGATCAGGGCCACGATCTCGCCGATCTTGGCCACGCTGGCGTTCAACGCCTGCACCAGCGTACCGGTCTGGTCCGCCTCGGCCACGGCCTCCCGCGCCAGCCGGGCCGAACCATCGACTTGGCGGCCGATCTCCTGCACCGACGTGCCCAGCTCCTCCGCGGCGGCAGCGACCGTGCCGACATTCGATGCCGCTTGGTCGGCGGCGGTCGCCACGGTCGTGGAGCGCGCCGCCGTGTCGGCGGCCGTGGCCGCCATGGCTCTGGCGGTGGCCTGCAACGCGCCGGCCGCGTCGGAGACGTCGTGCACGACCGCCCCGGCGGCCTGCTCGAACACGTCCGCCAATTGATGCAGGGCGGCGCGGCGCTGCGCCTCCCCGGCCTGCCGGGCCTCGACCGCCTCCTGCTCCAGGGCCCGGGTCCGGATGAGATTGTCCCGGAACACCTGCACCGCGCCGGCCATCGTGCCGAGTTCGTCGGTGCGTTGGGTGCCCGGCACGACCCTGTCGAGTTCCCCGTCGGCCAGACCCCGCATGAAGCCGGCCAGGTCGAGCAAGCCCCGCACGACGCGGAACTGCACGATCAGGATGGCCGCCACCGCGGGAATCGTCGCGACGAGGCCGACGACCACGACTACGAGAAGGTCCTGCCGGGCGCGACCAGCTGACACTTTGGCTCGGTCGGCCGCCCAGTCGATCACGGCGATTGCGGCATCGGAGATCGCCTTCTGACCGCCGATGACGCTCTCATTCCACTCCGCCATGGGTAGCTCGATCCTGTGGCCGGCCGCGACGGCAGCCGCGATCGCCTCCTGCAAGGCGGCCATCCGGCCGCCGAAGTAGCGTGTTTCGGCGCGCTCAAAGGGCTCTCGGACGCGGGCATCGGGGCCCGCGATCTCGACGGCACGCTTCGCGAGAGTCCAAGCCGTCCGCGCTTCGATCTCGGCGCCCTTGACCCGGATCCAGTCGGCGGGCGTCAGCGTGCGGCCGGTCGCCAGGAATTCGCCGATCATCGACGTGTTGCGGCTGCTGCTTGTCCGCGCGAGCCATGTCGCCGCCCTGGCGTTGAGCAGGATACCATAGGTCGGGTCGAGGGCCTGAATTTCGGCTTCCGTGATCGTGGAGGCGGCCTCCAGCGCCGTCAGAAGACGAGCCCCGAGTTCGTCCAGAGCCTTTCGTACCCCGGGATCGCGCGCGGCCAGGGGCTGGTCGAAGGCCGCGTCGACGGCTGATCGCTGGCGTCGCCACTCGCGGACGAGGGATTGGAGTTCGGCGCTGCGGGCGCGCAGCGTCTCACGGGGCACCTGACCGAGCGCGGTCAGGCCGAGATCTACGACCGGATCGAGCGCCGTGCGGCCCTCAAGCACGGTTTGCCGATTGGCGCGGTTGGCGGCGGGTTCCTTCAGCAAGGCGCTCATCGCCCATCCGCGCTCCAGGCGCACCTGGGTCAAACTCACAAAAAGATCGCGGTCGATACCCATGTAAGCCGCAACTTGGTCGGCAACCGACAGTTTCTCTCTACTTTCATTGATACGTATACCCGACAATACGGCAACACAAGCACTTATAAGGATGATGATTCCAATCAACACAACTCTAATTGATGGAGATCGCATGGGTCTTTGTCCGCACAAATGTTGTATTTTTCTTATGACCTGTCGAAGCGGCTGGCTACAAATCTTTGAATGAATCTTGTTATCAAAATTCATCTTCTAAGAATAGCAGATCCACCAATATATTATCGGCGCTCACATCAATTTGCGGCTTAGAACGCAGTCTTGCAGAAATAAATCTATCTGCCGGTGTTCGAGGTATGCACCCTCCCCCTTTGGTCGCGCTCGGCTTGCCCCGGTGCAGATCGGGAACCGCCGGGACTCGTGCAGGGACGCGCCGCCGCGCCGGCCTATCTACCGCCTGGTCGGCGCCTGGGATGCCACGCCTCCACCCTCCAGGGCCTCGTGCCACCGGATGAGGCCTGCGAGGTCCACGACGCCGCCGGGCCATTCCAGGCCCGCGATATGGCGGTGCGGCCGCCCGGGCTCGCCGAGATCCGAGACCGCCGAGAAGGCGCCATCGAGCCGGTGGCTCTCGGTGTAGCGGCTGCGGGTCGCCAGGACCGGCAGGCCGGCGGCGCGGGCCGAGCTGATCCCGGCCGCCGAATCCTCGAACGCGACGGCCTCCGCGGCGGCAATCTCCAGCCCGGCGAGCGCCAGGAGGAACACGTCGGGGGCGGGCTTCTTCCGGTTAGCCTCGTCGCCGGCCGCGATCACGTCGAAGGGCGCGTCGCCCGGCGGGAAGTTGATGGCCAGAAGCTGATCGACATTCGGCCGGCTGGTGGTGGTGGCCACCGCGAGCCGGATACCGGCCGCCCGGGCCTCGGCGATCAGGCGGGCGATGCCGGGGCGCAGCGGCAGCCGGCTCTCCACCACGAGCGCACCGTAGGCCGCGGTCTTGCGGGCATGGATCTCGGGGGCGCGCGCATGGAGCGCCTTGGCGTCCGCCGGGTGCTGCGTGTCGATGTAGTGGGCGAGCCGCTCCTTGCCGCCCATCACGGTGAGCAGATCGGCGTAGAGGGCCGGATCCCAGCGCCAGGGCAGGTCGAGCTCCGCGAAGGCGCAGTTGAAGGCCTGCCGGTGCAGATCCTCGGTCTCGGCCAGCGTCCCGTCGACGTCGAAGATCAGCGCCCTCAGCACGACAGGTCGCGGCCGGAGGCGCCCTCCGCGCCCTCGCGGATCGCCGCGATGCGCTCGGCATAGGCGCCCGGGCCGCCGCTGAAGACCGCGTTGCCGGCCACGAAGGTGTCGGCACCCGCCCGGCTCGCGGCCTTGACGGTCTCGGCATCGATGCCGCCATCGACCTGGATGCGGATGTCGCGCCCCGCCACCATCGCGCGCACCCGCGCCACGGATTCCATGCAGCTCCTGAGAAACTTCTGGCCGCCGAAGCCCGGATTGACGGTCATCACCAGCACGAGGTCCGCGAGCTCCAGCACCGGCTCCACCAGGGCGGCGGGGGTGCCGGGATTGATCGCCACGCCGGCGCGCTTGCCGAGGTCGCGGATGGTCTGGAGCGAGCGGTGGATGTGCGGCCCGGCCTCGGCATGGACCGTGATCCCGTCGGCACCGGCCTCGGCGAAGGCCGCGAGATACGGATCGGCCGGAGCGATCATCAGGTGCACGTCGAAGTATTTCTGCGTGTGCGGCCGGAGCGCCTTCACCACCGGCGGGCCGAAGGTGATGTTGGGCACGAAATGGCCGTCCATCACGTCGAGATGGATCCAGTCGGCGCCGGCCGCGTCGATGGCGCGCGTCTCTTCCGCGAGCTTCGAGAAGTCGGCGGAGAGGATCGAGGGGGCGATGACGGGAGGCAGCATCACAAGTCTTTCAGCAACGATCGGGTACATGCAAGTCGAAGCGGGCTTATCCCATCCACACCCTCATCCTGAGGTGCCGGAGCGCAGCGGAGGCCTCGAAGGAGGACTCCAGGGATCGCGCGGCCGGCTGGAGGGCTCCTTCGAAGCCCGCTGACGCAGGCATCTCAGGATGAGGCCGAGGCCGGGATCAACGTTCGAGGGCGTTTCAAGGTGTCCCCTCCTCTCAGGCCAATCGGCGTCGCCGCTCGACGAGCTGCATGATCATCGGCGTCAGGATCAACTGCATGGCGAGGTCGAGCTTGCCGCCGGGGATCACGATGGAATTGGCCCGGCTCATGAAGCTGTCGTGGATCATGGAGACCAGATAGGAGAAATCGATCCCCTTCGGATCCTTGAACCGGATCACCACCATCGACTCGTCGGCGGTGGGGATCCAGCGGGCGATGAACGGGTTCGAGGTGTCGACCGTCGGCACCCGCTGGAAGTTGATGTCGGTGAAGGAGAATTGCGGGCAGATGGTCTGCACGTAATCGGGCATCCGCCGCAGGATCACGTCGGTGACGGCTTCCGTCGAGTAGCCGCGGAACGAGCGGTCCCGGTGCAGCTTCTGGATCCACTCCAGATTGATCACCGGCACGACACCGATCTTCAGGTCGGCGTAGCGGGCGATGTCGACATCCGGGTCGGCCACGCAGCCATGCAGCCCCTCGTAGAACAGCAGGTCGGAATCCGGCGGGAACGCCTCCCACTCGGAAAAGCTGCCCTCCGGGATGCCGTAAGCCTGCGCGTCGTGGGCGTCATGCGCGTAGTGGCGGGTGCGGCCGGTGCCGGACTCGGCGTAGCTGCGGAACACCGCCTCCAGCTCCGGCAGCAGGTTCGCCCGGGGCGCGAAGTGCGACAGGGTCGGCTCCCGCGCCATCATCGCCCGCATCGTGTCCCGGTCGAAGGCGTGGAAGCCGTCGCCCTCGATGAACACCGCCCGCACATCCTCCCGGCGGAAAATCTGCTCGAAGGTGTTGCGCACCGAGGTCGTGCCGGCCCCCGAGGAGCCGGTCACCGAGATGATGGGATGCCGCGCCGACATTTTTACGACGTCGCGTTGCGGTTATGACCGCATCAGGCCGCGCTGGCCGAAGAGCGGCGAGCGGCCGGCATCGGGCTTGCCGCCGCCGTAATAGGCGGCGACGCACTCGACCTCCTCGGTCGAGCCGCAGACCAGCGGGGCGCGCTCGTGGATGCCGGTCGCCACGATGTCGAGGATGCGCTGCTGACCGTCGGTCGCCGCGCCGCCGGCCTGCTCGACCAGCATCGCCACGGGGGCGACCTCGTAGAGGAGCCGCAGGCGGCCGCGGGCGTAGTTCTTCCGGGCGTCGCCGGGATAGAGGAAGACGCCGCCGCGGGTCAGCACGCGCTGGATGTCGGCCACCAGGGAGGCGAGCCAGCGCATGTTGTAGTCCTTGTCGCGCGGGCCCTCGGTGCCGCGCTGGCAATCCTCGATATAGGCCTTCACCGGCGCGTCCCAGTGCCGGGCGTTCGAGGCGTTGATGGCGAATTCCTTGGCGGAGGCCGGCACCGCCATGGCCGGGCTCGTCAGCTTGAACGTCCCGTCCTTGCGGTCGAGCACGTAGGATTGGGTGCCCTGGCCGAGCGTCAGGATCAGCGCGGTGGCCGGGCCGTAGGTCACGAAGCCCGCCGCGATCTGCGCCGAGCCGGGGGTCGTGAACGAGGCGAGCGGATTGGCCGGGTCCTTGATCGACGGCCTTATGCCGAAGATCATCCCCACCGCCATGTTGACGCCGATGTTGGACGAGCCGTCGAGCGGGTCGATGGCGACGGCGAGCGGCGCGTCGGGGTTCAGCCGCATCACCTCCTCGGCCTCCTCGGAGGCGACCTCGGCCACGGGCGCGCCGCGCAGGGCCGCCGTCACGCTCTCGTGCGCGATCACGTCGAGCGCCTTCTGCACGTCGCCGTCGCTGTTGTGGTCGCCCGCCGCCGCGAGGTCGCCGGCGAGCGCCCCGCGCCCGATGCGCTCGCTGATCTCCACCGCCGAGCGCGCGATCGCGGCGATCACCGCGGCGGCATCCTTCAGCGCCGCATTTGCCTCCACGGCCTGCGCCAGACAGGTGTCGAGGGGCGTCCCGATCGCCGCTGAGATTGCCATCGGCTTCACTCTCCTGCTCGGATCCCGCCCGTCGGGATCGTGCGTTCCGCGCCGGCTCTGTAGCGGCCGCGATCCTGTCAAGATAGCGGTCTCTGTCCCCGGATCGACAGGACGGCGCGGCCGGGTCTTCAAGATTTCTGTTCGATCTTGTGCCATAGGACGAAAAAAACGCGATGTCCGCCGAGAAATCCGCCATGCGCAACCTCTCCCTCAAGCAGCTCCAGGCGGTGGCGGCTGTGGCCCGGCTCGGCACCATGACCCGGGCGGCGCAGGAGCTGAACGTCACCTCGGCCGCCCTCTACGCGCGCATCCGCCAGCTGGAGGAGGAGGCCGGGCTGCTGCTGTTCGACCGGACGCCCGGCGGCCTCAAGCCGACCGATGCCGGCCGCGAGATGCTCTGGGCGATCGACAGCATCAACACGGTGCTGGAGACCTGCACCGACCGCCTGCGGACGCTCCGCGGCGCCGAGGGCGGGCGCGTGGCACTGGGCGTCGTCTCCACCGCCAAGTATTTCGCGCCGCAGGTGATCGCCGGCTTCGTCAAGAAGCATCCGGGGGTCGAGATCAGCCTGTCGGTGCGCAACCGCGGCCAGACCGTGGAGGCCCTGCGCGGCTACGAGATCGACTTCGCGCTGATGGGCCGCCCGCCCCGGGACTTCCCGATCGAGGCCGCCACCTTCGGGCCGCACCCGATCGTGCTGATCGCGGCCCCGGACCATCCCCTGGCGGGGCGGCCCGGCCTCGCCCGCGAGGATCTCACCGACCAGCCGTTCTTCCTGCGGGAGGAAGGCTCGGGCACGCGGATGGTGTTCGAGGAATTCATGGCCGGCGTGCTGGTCAAGCGGGCGCCGCTGGAGATCGACACCGGCTCGAACGAGACCATCAAGCAGGCCGTCATGGCCGGGCTCGGCATCGCGCTGCTCTCGGTGCACTCGGTGGCGGCCGAGCTGGAGAGCGGGCGCCTCGTGCTCCTCGACGTGAAGGGCCTGCCGATCCGGCGCGACTGGTACGCGGTCCGGCGCGCCGACAAGGTTCTGGGGCCGGCGGCCTCGGCGGTCTGGTCCTACCTGATGTCGGAGGGCGCCAACAGCCTGCCGGGCGTCGCGCAGAGCGGCCTGGTACTGGCGGGAGCCCGGGCATGAGCGCGGCCGGGATCGTCGTCGCGGGCGCGGGCCAGGCGGGCTTCCAGCTCGCCGCTTCCTTGCGCGAGGGCGGCTTCCGGGAGCCGATCACCCTGGTGGGCGACGAGACCGCCCTGCCCTATCAGCGCCCGCCCCTGTCGAAGGCCTATCTCGCCGGCAAGACCGACCGGGAGGGCCTGTTCCTGCGCCAGCCCGGCTTCTTCGCCGAGCATGCGATCACGCATCGGCCGGGGATCCGGGCCGTCGCGATCGACCGGGCCGCGCGCCGCCTCGCCCTGTCGGACGGCGACAGCCTTCCCTACGATCACCTCGTCCTCGCCACCGGCGCCCGCAACCGCCCCCTGCCGGTCCCCGGGGCCGACCTCGGCGGTGTGCACCAGCTGCGCGGCCTCGCGGATGCCGACGCGCTCCAAGCCGAGATCGCGGCGGCCCGGGCCATCGTGGTGGTGGGCGCGGGCTTTATCGGGCTGGAATTCGCCGCGGTCGCCGCCGCACGCGGCCTCCCGGTGACGGTGATCGAGGCGGCCGACCGGCCGATGGCCCGGGCGGTCTCGGCCGAGATGGGGGCGTTCTTCCGCGGCGCCCATGAGGCGATGGGCGTGCGCTTCGCCTTCGGGGCGGGGGTGACCGCGATCCTCGGGCGCGACGGCCGCGCGACCGGGATCGCGCTGGCGGACGGGACGGAGCTTCCCGCCGACCTCGTCCTGATCGGCATCGGCGTGCTGCCGAACCGGGAACTCGCCCTGGAGTCGGAGCTGCCGGCCGAAGACGGCGTGCGGGTCGATGCGTTCCTCGCTACCCCCGATCCAGCCATTTCGGCGATCGGCGATTGCGCGCGGTTCCCGAGCCCCTTCGCGCACGGGCTCACGGCGGACGGCACGGTGCGGATCGAGTCGGTGCAGAACGCGATCGACCAGGGCCGCTGCCTCGCGGCCCGGCTCCTCGGCAAGCCCGCCGCCTACGGCGCGCTGCCCTGGTTCTGGAGCGACCAGGGCCCGCACAAGCTGCAGATCGCCGGTCTGTCGGGCCCCGGCGATGCCAGCGTGGTCCGCGGCTCCGGCCCGGCCTTCTCGGTGTTCCGCTTCCGCGACGGGCGCCTGAGCGCGGTGGAATCCGTCGACCGGGCGGGCGACCACATGGTGGCCCGGCGCCTCCTCGCCGCCGGGACGCCGCTGACGCCCGATCAGGCGGAGGATCCGGGCTTCGACCTCAAGGCGCTGGCGATGGGCCGAGCCTGAGGCCCGCTCGTTCGGGATGCCCCGGAGATCGCAGGGCCGAGCGGGTTCGTTCGAGCACCACCCCTGTCCCGGGCGCATGCAGCGCCAGCGGAATGCGACCCGGGAACCAGCACACAGCGTCGCGAAGCGTCCAACGGGATGAACGCGGGCCGCTTGCGCGGCGCTTCTTGTGCTGGATCCCGGATCACCTTCCACTGCGTTTCAGGCGTCCGGGAAAAGGGCGTGCTCAGCCTGCAAAGGGGACTGGTCCCGGCTTCTGTCGCAGGGCGTAGGCCGTGGCGATGCCGAGCGCCAGGATGGTGACGGCACAGCCCATCAGCGCCCCGAACTGGCCGAGCCGCACCAGCGCCTGCCCGATCACCGCGACGCCCAGCGCCTGCCCGCAGAAGAACGAGAAGGCGTGGAGCGCCACCGCGGAGGCCCGGGCCTTGGGTGCCACCTCGGTCACCTGGGTCTGGTAGGTGTTGTGCAGCATGTAGAAGCCGAGCCCCATGGCGGTGAGCGCGGCGCAATCGACCGGCCACGAGCCCGCGAGCCCGACCACGGTGAGCGAGGCGCCGCAGATCAGCCCGCCGCCGATCAGCATCCGCGGCAGGCCGAGCAGCCGCACCAGCAGCCCGACCAGCGCCGAGTAGAGCAGGCCGCCGACCGCGAACCCTGCCAGCACGAGGCCGGCCTCGCGTGGGCCGCCCTCCCCGCGGGCCTCGATCAGCGGCGCGAGGTGCGGGAAGACTCCGAAGATCGCGATGGCCTCGATGAACACCGCCGAGAACAGCACCCGTGCCCGGGGATTGCCCAGGATCGTCCGGTAGCGCGTCACCGCCTCGCGGAAGGCCGGGCGGCGGGCAGGCGGCCGTCCGGCCCGGTCGAAGCCGAACACCGTCGCGGCGCAGGCGCAGGCCGCCACCCCGGCGGTGACCGCGAAGACGCCGCGCCAGCCGATCGCCGCCTCGATCAGGCCCGCGAAGGTCGAGCCGGAGAGCTGGCCGAGGATCACCGCCACGAGGAAGCGCCCGATCGCCACCTGACGGCTCTCCATCGGCACGCGGTCGCCGAGCAGCGCCAGGGAGAGCGGGATGCAGCCGCCCGCCGCCGCGCCGGCCAGCATCCGCAGGCCGAACAGGCTGTTGAGATCGGGGGCGACGCTGCACAGGGTGAGGGCCACCGCGAGCACGGCGAGGCAGGTGCTCATCACCCGCTCCTTGCCGAGTGCATCGCCGATCGGCCCCAGCACCGGCTGGATGAACGCGTAGGGCAGCGCGAAGGCGGTGGAGAGCAGCGCTACCGTGTGGGCGTCGCTCGCCAGATCCCGGGCGAGCACGCCGACCAGTGGCTCGACCGAGCGCAGCGCGAAGGTGCTGCCGAACCCCGCGCAGGCCAACACCACGATCAGCCGCGGGATCGACGTGGCGGGCGGCGCAGCCTGGGCGACCGCGGGGTTGAGAGCCTGCTCTGGGCGATCGGTCATGGGAACGCTTCGCGACGCGGGCGGGGTGCGTCACAGCGCATCGCATCTCCCCGACCGCAGCGGAACCCCGCCGCGCGACAGATCACTATGCGTCGACAACAGGATCCGATGCGTCGGTCGGATGCGCGAACGCCCCGCGATACGCCGGGGCGAGCGGGACGCCGACATCGATTCCGCGCGGCGACACTGGCTTGCAGAACCCGTGGCCCTCGATCGTCAGGATCCCGGGGCGGCGGTCGAGAGCGGCGGTCGCCCGATTCACCACCGCGTTGAAGTCTGCCTTCCGCGCCCAGATTGCGGCAGCGCGGGCGTTTCACGGTCGCTTCTCTCGCTGCACCCTTCGCGATGACCGGTCTCCGCGCCGGATCACGGGCCGCGCAGAACCGGTAAGGCTCTCAGCGCCTCGGTCGTGAAATCCAGGAAGGCGTTCACCCGGGCCGGCCGGAAATCCGCGCTCGGGGTCACGAGCTGCACCGGCACCGGCGGCGGTTCGTGATCCGCGAGCAGGCGCACGAGCCGGCCCGCAGCGATGTCCTCGGCCGCCTGGTAGGACAGCACGCGCGCGATGCCGCGCCCGGCCCGGGCGGCAATCAGGGCGGCCTCCACCTCGTTGACGATGAGGCGGGGGGTCAGGCGCACGCGGTTCGCCCCGAACCGCCACTCCCGCAGGCCCGCGCGCACGAAGCCCTGGATGGTGTCGTGCTCGGCAAGATCCGCTGGCCTGTGGGGCGTGCCCCGGGCGGCGAGATAGTCCGGGCTTGCCACAACGATCTGGCGCACCCGCCCGACCGGCCGTGCGATGAGGCGCGATTCCGCAAGCCGCCCGATCCGCAGGGCGACGTCGATACCCTCCTCCACGAGGTCGAGGTTGCGGTCGGCGAGCAGCAGCTCGACCTGCGTCTCCTGATAGGCATCGAGGAAGCCCGATACGACGGGCGCCACATGCTTGCGCCCGAACAGCACCGGTGCCGTGATCCGCAGGAGGCCGCGCACCGCGTCGCGCCCCGCCCCCGAGACGGCCGCCGCGTAACCCGCCAGGACGGCGCGGGCCCGTTCGGCGAGTTCGAGCCCGGCGGCCGTCGGGGCGAGGCGCCGGGTCGTCCGCTCGACGAGGCGGGTTCCGGCCCGGGCTTCCAGGCTGGCCAGCGCGCGGGTCGCCGCGGCGGCGGACCGACGCTGGCGGCGCGCCGCCGCGGCGAGGCTGCCGGCATCGATGATCGCGACGAAGAGCGTGAGTTCGTCCAGCCGGTCCATCGATTGCTGCACAGATTGAAATTCTGACTGCCTAGATCTCCGGATTTCCGGCGGTCTGCGCAAGGGCGATATCGGGTGGGCAACCGGAGCCAAAACGATGACCGAACCCGATCTCACCCTCTACGGCCTGCGCCTCTCCGGCCACTCGCACCGGGCGGAGCTGTTCCTGTCGCTGCTCGGCCTGCCCTATCGCTTCATCGCGGTGGCGGGCCGGGATCAGCCCGAGGCGGCGGAGCTCCGGCGCCTCAACCCCCTCGGCCAGATCCCGGTCCTGATCGACGGGCCGGAAGTGATCGCCGACAGCAACGCGATCCTGGTCTATCTCGCCGCCCGCTACGCGCCGGAGAGCGGCTGGATGCCCCGCGATCCGCTCGGCGCCGCGCAGGTCCAGCGCTGGCTGTCCATCGCGGCCGGCGAAGTGCGGTACGGGCCGGCGCTGGCCCGGCTGATGGTGGTGTTCGGCGCCCAGGCCGACCGCGCCACCGTCCATGCCGCCGCGGCGCGCATTCTCACCTTCATGGACGGCCATCTGGCCGATCGCGCCTATCTCGCGGCCGACCGGGCGACGCTCGCCGACATCGCCTGCTATTCCTACGTCGCCCATGCACCCGAGGGTGGCGTCTCGCTCGCACCCTACCCGGAAGTGCGGGCGTGGCTCGCCCGCGTGGAGGCGCTGCCGGGCTTCGTGCCGATGCCAGCCTCCCCCATCCCCGAAGCCGCGTGAGGCGCCCGATGGCCAGCTTCCATGCCGACGAGATCCGCGCTCAGGAGCGGGCGGGCCACGTCCTCGGCGAGACCCCGGCGATCCGCCCGTTCATGCCCGAGCAGCACCGCGCGTTCTTCGCCGGCCTGCCCTACCTGTTCGTCGGTGCCGTGGATGCGTCCGGCGCGCCGGTCGCCACCATGCTCACAGGGCAGCCGGGCTTCGTGCAATCCCCCAACGCGATGCATCTCGCCATCGCGGCGGCCCTCGATCCGGACGATCCGGCACTGCGCGTCCTCGTGCCCGGCGCCGAGGCCGGTCTCCTGGGTCTCGACTTCGCCACGCGCCGCCGCAATCGGGCCAACGGCCGCGTGGTGCGCCGCGACCGGGACGGGTTGACGATCGCCGTCGCCCAGAGCTTCGGCAACTGTCCGCAATACATCCAGCGGCGCGAGGCCGAGCCGGCGATGCGCCAACCGGGGCCGATCGAACCCCTGACGGCCTTGGACCCCGAGGCCGCGGCGCTCGTCCGGGGCGCCGACACGCTGTTCGTGGCCAGCCGGTCCCGGGGCGGGCTCGCCGATGGCGGCGCCGATATCTCGCATCGGGGCGGCCGGCCGGGCTTCGTTCGGGTCGCGGGCGATGTGCTGACGCTGCCGGATTTCTCCGGCAACCGCTACTTCAACACGCTGGGCAACCTGCTCGGCGAGCCACGGGCCGCCCTGCTGATCCTCGATTTCGAGCGCGGCGACCTGTTGGTGCTCCAGGGGCACACGGCGATCGACTGGAGCAATGCGGAGGCCGCCAAGCTGACAGGGGCGCAGCGGACCTGGCGGTTTACCGTCGAGGGCGGCTGGCGGCGCCGGGCCGCCGTGCCCCTGCGCTGGAGCCGGCCCGAGCCGGCGCCACAGCTCGCCCGCACCGGCATCTGGGAAACGGCATGACTCCCCGTCAGGCCGACCCACCCTTCGCCGCGGCCGCCTCGTGCTCCGCGGCGAGTTGCGCATCCGCGGCCGCCACCCTCTGGAAGGCCGGCCGGGACCGGACCCGCTCGACGTAGGCGGTCAGCACCGGATCGGGTGCGACGAGGCCGAAGCCCGTGGTCCAGCCGAGGGCGCTGCCCCACAGGATATCGGCGGCGCTGAACCGGTCCCCGAGGAGGTAGGGACCCGGCGTCAACGCCTCGGTCACGCGCGCGATCACGGTCTCGTATTCCCCGTAGGCCGACATGCCGCGCGGGCCCGGCTCCCGCTTCAGGTGCCGGTCGATCACGGCGGGCTCGAAGCAGGAGCCGTAGAACACCATCCAGCGCAGGTAGGTCGCCCGGGCGGGATCGGTCGTCGCCGGGGCGAGGCCGGCCTCCGGGAACAGGTCGGCCAGATAGAGGTAGACGGCGGCCTGTTCGGTCACCAGGGCGTCGCCGTGCCGGATCGCCGGCACCTTCGCCATCGGGTTGATGGCGCGGTAGGCCTCTTGCAGGTGCTCGCCGGCGCGCATGTTGAGCGCGTGGAGCCGATATGGGACGCCCAGTTCCTCGAGGAGCACGCGTACCCCGGAGGAGCGCGTATTGGGCGAATGATAGAACGTGATGTCAGCTCGATCCGCCACTCTGTTCCTCTCCGATATTGACGATTCGCGGGGTGGTACGCTCATACCAGCCGACGCCGGGGTCAACCGCGCGGCCCGTCTCCTTCTCCACGGACCGGAATCGCGGCAGGAACGTTGGGCGATTGTGCGGTGCCGCGCGTTGGCCTGTCGGCCGGCAGGTCGCGAGCCGGGAATTTCGCGAGCCGGGGATTCGAGTTCTGATGGCTAAGATTCTGCTGGTCGAGGACCACGAAGAGATCTGGGACTTCCTGTCTCGGCGGCTCAAGCGCCGCGGCTACGAGGTGATCCTGGCCCATGACGGCGAAGCCGGCGTCCGGCAGGCGCGCTCGGGCCAGCCCGACGTGATCCTCCTCGACATGAACCTGCCGGTCCTCGACGGCTGGTCGGTCGCGCGCACGCTGAAATCGGGGTCCGACACACGGGCGATCCCGATCATCGCGCTCACGGCCCATGCCATGTCGGGGGACCGCGACAAGGCGATTCAGGCGGGCTGCGACGACTACCACCCCAAGCCCGTCGATTTCTCGAAGCTGCTCAGCCAGATCAGCGCTGCCCTGGGCGAGACCGCGCAGGCGAGCTGACGCGGATCCGTTCGCGCCCACGGCCGTTCCCACCCGACCCCTGCGCGTGAGAAGTCTGGAGCGTATCCGTGAGCGAGGATCCCGTCACTGCCCAGCGCCTGCGGGAGGGCCTTCCGGTCATCGTGGCGCTGGCCTCGCTCCTCCTCGTCGTTGCGACGATGGCGGCTCTGTATCTCGGGCGCGAGATCCTCGTGCCGGTGACGCTGGCGATCCTGCTCAGCTTCGTGCTGGTGCCGGCGGTCCGGCTGCTCCGGCGGATGCGCGTACCGCGCGCCCCGGCGGTGCTGCTGGTGGTGGTGATCGTGTTCGGCGCCCTGTTCGGTCTCGGCAGCCTGATCGCCAGCGAGGCCTCGCAGCTGGCCACCGACCTGCCGCGCTACACCCAGACCATGCGCACCAAGATCAAGGATCTGCGCGGCGCCACAGCCGGGAGCGGCAGCCTCGCGCGCATCGTCGACATGGTTCAGGACCTGAGCGCCACCCTGCAGCCGCCGCCGCCCGCGGAGGTGCGCGGCGAGCGGGGATCGGCCACCCATCCGCTCACCGTCGAGATCACCCCCGCCCGCACCAGCGTGATCGACACGCTCCAGACCTTCGCGGGGCCCGTCCTTCACCCGCTGGCCACGACCGGCCTGATCCTGATCTTCACGGTTTTCATCCTGCTCCAGCGGGAGGATCTGCGGAACCGGGCGATCCGCCTTGCCGGCGGCTCGGAGGATCTGCGCCGGACCACGGCGGCGATCGACGACGCGACCAGCCGGCTCAGCCGCTTCTTCCTCGCCCAGCTCGCCCTCAACATCGCCTTCGGCCTGGTGATCGGCTTCGGCCTCTGGCTCATCGGCGTGCCGAGCCCGACCCTGTTCGGCGTGCTCGCCGCGATCCTGCGGTTCGTCCCCTATATCGGTGCGGCGATCAGCGCCCTGCTGCCGCTGATCCTCGCCGCCGCGGTCGATCCCGGCTGGTCGATGGTGATCTCCACCGCGGCCCTGTTCCTCGTGGTCGAGCCGATCTGCGGCCACGTAATCGAGCCGCTGCTCTATGGGCATTCCACCGGCCTGTCGCCGATCGCCGTCATCCTGGCGGCGACGATCTGGACCTTCCTGTGGGGGCCGATCGGCCTCGTGCTGGCGACGCCGCTGACGGTCTGCCTCGTGGTGCTCGGGCGGCACGTGGAGCGGCTCTGGTATCTCGACGTGCTGCTCGGCGACCAGCCGGCCCTGTCGCCGCCCGAGATCTTCTACCAGCGCATGCTGGCCGGCGACCCGGCCGAAGCCATCGACCAGGGCTGGCAGTTCCTCAAGGAACGTGCCCTCGTCACCTACTATGATGAAGTTGCGCTCGCCGGCCTGCTCCTTGCGCAGGAGGACATGTCGCGCGGCACCCTCGACCGCGCGCGCCAGGAGGAAGTCGGCGCCGCGATCCGCACGGTCGTGGATCGCCTCGGTACCGCGCCGGTCGCGCGGCGTGCCCGGCGGGGTTCGGGCCGCACGCCCGATACCGAAACAGCCGCGGCCCTGGCCGCGATCGGCCCCGACCGGCAGGTGGCGGGCATCGTCCTCACCCGCGAGGATCTGGCGCCGCAGTGGCGCAGCAAGACGCCCGTGCTGTGCGTGTCGAGCCGCGGACCGTTCGACGAGGCGGCGACGCTGATGCTGAGCCAGATCCTCGCCCGACACGGGCTCGCCTCGCAGGTCATGTCGATGGCGGCGATCCGCGCCGGCGAGAAGCCCGAGAACCCCGAGCAGCTCGCGCTGATCTGCTTCTCCTACCTGGAACCGGTGAGCCTCTCGCAGATCCGCTTCACCGTCCGGCAGGCGCGGGCCGCGGTACCGGGGGTGCGCATCCTGGTGGGCTTCTGGCGGGAGCGCGATCCCGCGACGCTGGACCGCCTGCGCCGCGCGACGTCGGCGGATTTCCTCGTGACCTCACTCAACGAAGGGCTCTCGGCGGTGCTCGGCGCCTGCCGCGAGCCGACACGCCCACCACGGCTCGCCCCTGTGTCACCGGCCGCCCTTCCAGGCCCGGTGCGCACGACGCAGCCCGCCTGAGCGTTCGATACGGAGAACCCACGCGGTCGACTTCGCGTTGCAGACCGATAAAGTTCACACCGGCAGGTCGTGACGGGCCGCACGCACCTGCCACGCCTGAAGGGTTAAGACCACCGCGCATGTCCGAGACCCCAGAAACCCCGCCCTCCGGACCCGGTCCCCAGGTCCGGGACAGCGCACCGAGCGACGTCACGGATCGCAAGAGCGACATCTTCTTCGCGGCGGTCGAGACCACGCGGATGCCGATGATCGTCACCGATCCGCGCCAGCCCGACAACCCGATCATCTTCGCCAACCGCGCCTTCCTGGCGATGACCGGCTACACGCCCGAGGAGCTGATCGGGCGCAACTGTCGCTTCCTGCAGGGTCCCGACACCGACCGAGAGACCGTGGCGCAGGTCCGCGCGGCGATCGCCGACAAGCGGGAATTCGCCACCGAGATCCTGAACTACCGCAAGAACGGCTCGACCTTCTGGAACGCGCTGTTCGTCTCGCCGGTCTACAACGCCGACGGCGAGCTCGTGTACTTTTTCGGCTCGCAGCTCGACGTCTCGCGGCGCCGCGACGCCGAGGAGGCCCTGGGCCAAGCGCAGAAGATGGAGGCGCTCGGCCAGCTCACGGGCGGCATCGCGCATGACTTCAACAACCTGCTGCAGGTGATCGTCGGCTACGTCGACATCCTGGCGGCCGGCCTGGAGAAGCCGGATGCCGACCGCGCCCGGCTGGGGCGGGCCACCGACAACATCCGGCAAGCCGCCGATCGCGCCACCACCCTGACGCAGCAATTGCTCGCCTTCGCCCGCAAGCAGCGGCTCGACGGGCGCGCCGTCAACCTCAACACCCTGATCGAGGGCATGGGCGAGATGGTCGCCAGGTCGGTGGGCGAAGAGGTCAAGATCGAGCTCGATCTCGCCCCGGATCTCTGGAACTGCCGTGTCGACCCGACCCAGGCCGAGGTCGCGATCCTGAACGTGCTGATCAACGCCCGCGACGCGATGCCGGAGGGCGGCACGGTGCGCATCACCACGGAGAACAGCGAGATCGCCGCTCGCGGCCGCGAGATCGGCCCCCTGCGCGACGGCCGCTACGTCAGCATCGCGATCCGGGACACCGGCACCGGCATCCCGCCGGCCGTGCTGGCCCGGGTGATGGACCCGTTCTTCACCACCAAGGAGGAGGGCAAGGGCACTGGCCTCGGCCTCTCCATGGTGTACGGCTTCGCCAAGCAGTCCGGCGGCGCGGCGCAGATCGAATCCACGGTCGGCGAAGGCACGACGGTGCGGCTCTCGTTTCCGGCGACCGATGGCGATGTCCACGCGCCGCCCAAAGTCTCGCTGCGGTCCGTGGACCGACAGGGCACCGAGACGATCCTGATCGTCGACGATCGCGAGGACGTCGCCGAACTCGCCCGCACGATCCTGCGGGATTTCGGCTACGTCACCCTGGTGGCCAGCAATGCCCGCGAGGCGCTGGAGATCCTCGATTCCAGCGAGCGCGTCGATCTGCTGTTCACCGATCTGATCATGCCCGGCGGCATGAACGGCGTGCTGCTCGCCCGCGAGGCGCGGCGGCGCCAGCCCAAGCTAAAGGTCCTGCTCGCCACCGGCTACGCGGAGGCGAGCCTGGAGCGAACCGATATCGGCGGCTCGGAGTTTGACCTGCTGAACAAGCCGTACCGGCGCACGGAGCTGGTCCGCCGCGTACGGTCCATTCTCGACGGTCCGACCGGGGTCGGCTGAGCTTCGGGAGACGTTCGATGTCCCAGGGCGACAAGTCGAAATACACCGACAAGCAGAAGCGCAAGGCCGAGCACATCGCAGAGTCTTACGAATCGCGCGGCGTGCCCGAGCAGGAGGCGGAGGCTCGGGCCTGGGCCACCGTCAACAAGGACGATGGCGGCGGCAAGAAGCCCGGTGGCTCCGGGCGCGGCAAGGACACGGGTCACCCGGCGGCCCGCAAGGGCGGAAAAGCCGGGGGGAAGGCCGCCGGCGAACGCACGGCCGCCGAGCGCTCCGCATCGGCCAAGAAAGCCGCAGCCACCCGCAAGGCCAACGCCGCTGCGCGGGCGTGATCGAGCGATACCGACCCTGCGCCCTCGGTCAGGGGATGGTCGCCACGATGGCGACCCGATCTGTCCCGCGACGGCAGTTTGGACATCGTAGGCTCGCGGACCGGAAGCCAACCACTTAAGATCTTGCGCCGGCGGCACGCAACAGAACGGCCAAGCTGCTGCGCGCCCCGCTTCGGTCGACAATCTCGCCTTTAAGTTGCGCCCCGGAGATGCATGCTAGTTCAAAGAAAATCAAACTTTGGGGATTCTGGAAATCGTCTTCCAATTGAGATAGATCACGTTCGACTTGGATACATCGTGTCCAGCGAGAGAACCGACGCTTGTTCCAGCAGTTTTCTGCTTGGCGCCGATCCATCGCAGCACCAGCACGCGGCTCATCGAGGCACCGTATTTTTTTGATTTGGGCATGATGCTGATCCAGACGGCGGCATTCCTTGGCCGCCGTCGATCGATACGATGCATGATATGACCCTCACCCATCAGATCATGGCTGATCTGAAACTTTTCATTCTTTTGGATCGGCTGAAGTTTGCCGAAATTTGTATTCATCGAATGTAGGATTGGTAGAAAGGGGGCTAGAAGTCGACCACCGCCTATGTTGTGCTCCGGCGGCGAGCTGCGCCCGGGTTGGGCGCATTTGACCAAAGGGTCTCGAAATGACCGGCGCCAAGACCGATTTTCTGTGCAGTGAGGGCGTCCAGGAGCTTCTGAAACTCACGAATCGGCAATTCGTCGGGTGGGACGCCTCTCTCCGCACCGTGTCGGGTCAGACGACGGATGCCGGAGACGCGATGGATCTCTGGCACATCCTGTCGTTCCTCGCGCTTCAGCCCGGCCTGAAGGTCGAGAAGAAGCTGGCCTTCGGAAGCATCAAGATCGCATCGCTGAAGCCTGAGACGATCCGGAAATACGTCGCGAAGGCGCAACGACTGGGCTTCGTCGCGACCATCGACTCCATGGGCTCGCGGCACATTCAGTTGACGTCGACCGGCATCGCCGTCGTAGCCGAGACCATGCAGCACTGGATCGACGATTTCGGGCAGGTCCAGCAGACCTACTTCCCGGCCGAGCCTCACACCCGACCCAGCGGAATGGCGGTCGGCAGCCGTCGCGCCTGAAGTCCGTCGCGGCTCCCGAGCTCAGTCGCGAAGCTGCGCCTCGGCGAGCTTGACGAGCGTGTGCAGCATCCGGTTGGTCGGCGTCGCAAGACCCAGCGCGGCGCCCGTGCGCACCACGTAGCCGTTGAGGTGGTCGATCTCGCTGGGACGCCCCCGGGCGAGGTCCTGCGCGGTGGAGGAGCGCTGATCGGCCATGGTGGTGCTGAGGCTCAGCACCTGATCGAGGATGTCGGGCGCCACCGAGATCCCGGCCGCCCCGGCCACGGCGACGCATTCCTGCACCACATCGGTCATGCACGCGACGACGCCTTCGCCCTGGACCAGCCGGCCGTAGGGGAGCTGCGTCAGCGCCGAGAGGGCATTGTAGGCGCAATTGAGGATCAGCTTGCCCCAGAGGGCGTCGATGGCCCGTTCCGACACCGTGGTCGGGATGCCGGCCGCCGTGAAGGCGGCGGCGATGCGCCCGCTCGTCGGTGAGGCGCCGACGATCAGGTCGCCCCGCCCGTTGTGCCGGACGCGGCCGGGCCCGGCCATCGCGGTGGCGACATAGACGGCCACCGGCACGACGGGCCGCCCGAGCACCGCGGCCAAGCGCTCGGCGTTGTCGACGCCGTTCTGGAGGCTCAGGATCGTCGCCGCGGGGTCGAGATGCGGGGCGATCATCGCGCCGGCCGCTTCGGTATCGCCGGACTTCACGCAGACCAGAACGAGATCCGCGCCAGCAACACCGCTTCCCTCCGTGCGGGCCTGCACGGGCACGACGTCGGTCCCGGCCGCGCTGTCCAAGATCAGTCCCGACGTACGGACAGCCTCGACCAGGGCGGGGCGTCCGATCAGGGTGACCGCGTGGCCGGCCTTCGCCAGGAGGAACCCGTAGTAGCAGCCGACCGCGCCGGCCCCCACCACTGCGACGGTGAGGCCTGCCTCGCTCATTGCGCCGCGGCCGCCGCGCGCTCGGGATGGAACGGCGCCGCACCGGCCTCCGAACGGACATGCTCGAGCAGCGCCTGGGCCGGGTGGCGCAGCCGCACGCCGTCGACCAGCTTGGCCTGGGACCGGCAGGAATAGCCGTCCGCGAGCAGCGTGCAGCCGGGGGCTTCGGCGACGTGGCGGGCCCAGCTCAGGCCGTAGATGGCCTCCGAGGTGGCACGGTGATGCGCCTCGTGCCCGTAGGTCCCCGCCATGCCGCAGCAGCCGGCCGCCGGCACATCGAGCCGCAGGCCGAGATGGGCGAACACGGCCTGCCAGTCGCGCACCGCCCCCGGCGTGTTGGTGCGCTCGGTGCAATGGGGCAGGAGCCGCATGGTCCGACCGCCCCGACGCGGCGTGATCCGGTCGAGCCGGGTCGCCAGCCATTCCTGCAGGAGATGGACCTTCGGCAGGTCGTCGCCCAGGACCTGCGCGTATTCGGAGCGATAGGTCAGCGTCATCGACGGGTCGATGCCGACGAGCGGCACACCCTGTCGGGCGAAGTCGCGCAGCATGGTAGAATTCGCCCGCGCGACGCCGGCGAACCGGGCGAGGAAGCCGTGAACGTGCAGCGGCTTGCCGTTCGGTCGGTAAGGCACCAGCCAGGGCCGGAAACCGAGGGCGAGGAGCAGCGCGCAGGCATCGGCCACGACCTCCGCGTCGAAGTGGCTGGTGAAGGCGTCCTGCACCACCAGAACGGCCGTCTCCCGCTCCTGCGGGCTCAATCGCGCCAGCGCCTCCGGGCTCGCGACGGCGACGCCGAGATCCGCGAGCCGGGTCCGGAGATCGACGGGCGACAGGGGCGGGATCGCCACCAGCCCGGCCTTGGCGAGAAGCAGGCGGGTGATCGGGCTGGTCAGGAGTGCGTTGCTGAGGCGCGGCGCCCGGGCCGCCAGCGGCAGGAGCGGCTCCAGGGCCGCCACGAGGTGGTCCTTCAGCGGCCGGGCGTAGCGCGTGTGGTAGAGCGCCAGGAACTTCGCCCGGAACGTGGGCACGTCGACCTTAATCGGGCACGATCCCGTGCAGGATTTGCACGCGAGGCAGCCGTCCATCGCCTCCTTCACGGCGTGCGAGAAATCCGCAGCCGCGAAGCGCGGTCGCACGGCACGCAGCAGCGTGGCAGCCACGTCGCGGAGCCAGCCGGACCGCTGCCGGGCCAGTTCGGCAGCCGGATCGAGCCCTTCCGTCGCCGCCAGCCGCAGCCACTCGCGCATCAGCGAGGCACGACCCTTGGGCGAGTGACGACGCTCGCGGGTCGCCTTCCAGGACGGGCACATGGCCTCGTCGGCGTCGAACGAGAAGCAGGCGCCGTTGCCGTTGCAGTGGAGCGCCTCGTCGAAAGTCTGCCGGACCGGGGCCGGGATGGTGCGATCCTGCTCGCCCCGGCGCGGCACGCCGTCGATCCGCGTGAGGCCCTGCCCCTTGGCGGAGGCGATCTTACCCGGGTTCATCCGGTCGCCCGGATCGAAGGCCCCCTTGATCGCCTCCAAGGCGGGCATCAGCGGCCCGAAGGTCGCGGGCACGAATTCCGAACGGAATCCCTTGCCGTGCTCGCCCCAGAGCAGGCCGCCATACTTGGCGGTGAGCGCGACCACGCCCTCCGTGACCTCGCGGATGAGCTTGTTCTGGTCCGGATCCTTCAGATCGATAGCCGGCCGGACATGCAGCACGCCGGCATCGACATGGCCGAACATGCCGTAGCGCAGCCCTTTGCCGTCGAGGAGCGCCCGGAACTCGGCGATGTAGTCGGCGAGCCGCTCGGGCGGGACGGCGGTGTCCTCCACGAAGGGGATCGGCCGGGCATCGCCCTTGGCGGCGCCCAGCAGGCCCACCGCCTTCTTGCGCATGGTCCAGAGCCGCTCGATCGCCTCGCCCCGGGCGATCGTGAAACCGAGGCGCTTGGTGTCGGTGCCGCGCTCGGCCTCGAGCATCCCGGTCACGCGTCCGAGGGCGGCCTCGACGCCGGCCTCGTCGTCGCCGACGAGTTCCACGAGGTTGATGCCGTCCACCGGCCGTCCGGCCGGGTCGTCGGGGAAGAAGGCCTGCACCTCGGCCCAGATCGGATCCTTCCGGGCGAGCGCCAGCACGGTCGAGTCGATGGTCTCCACCGAAGCGGCGCCGAAGGGCAGCAGCGCCTGCGCGTCCCGGAGCGCCGCATCGAAATCCACGTAGGAGAGCGCCACCAGCACCGCGGCCTTCGGGATCGGCAGCACGTTGAGCCGCGCCTCGGCGATCAGCGCCAGGGTGCCCTCCGAGCCGCAGAGCACGCTCTTGAGGTCGAACCGCCCCTCCGCATCGCGCAGATGCGCGAGGTCGTAGCCGGTGAGGCAGCGGTTGAGCTTCGGGAAGCGCTCGTCGATCAGCGCCGCGTTCTCGGTGACGACGGCATCGACGGTGCGGTGAATCGCGCCGACCCGGTCGTTGCGCGCCTTGGCGGCCTCAAGGCCGGCCGCATCCAGGGGCTCGGCGGTCCAGACCGCGCCGTCGGTGAGGACGCAGGTCAGCGCCAGGACATGGTCCCGGGTCTTGCCGTAGAGGCACGAACCCTGCCCGCACGCATCGGTGGAGATCATCCCGCCGATCGTGGCGCGGTTCGAGGTCGAGAGTTCGGGCGCGAAGAACAGACCGTACTTGGCCAATTCCCGGTTGAGCTGGTCCTTCACCACACCGGGCTCGACCCGCACGGTGCGGTTGGCGACGTCGAGCTCCAGGATGCGGTTCATGTGCCGCGAGGTGTCGACCACGAGCCCATGGCCGAGCGACTGGCCGTTGGTGCCGGTGGCCCCGCCCCGGGGCCGGATCACGATCTCCGCAAAACGCGGATCCTCAAGCAGCTTGGCGATGCGCACGAGGTCGTCGCGGGAGCGCGGGAAGGCCACGGCGCCCGGCTCGACCTGATAGATCGAGTTGTCGGTGGAGAAGACGGTGCGGTCGGCGTCCGACAGGGACAGGTCACCCTCGAAGCCGCGCAGGCGCAGTTCGGCGCAGGCCGCGGCGTAGAGCGGCACGGCCTCGGCGGTGCGGGTCAGGACAGGGATCATCCCCGCTTTCTACACCGCGGCGGTCGCGAGGGAAGATCGGCGGTTCTGTCACATCGCTTCGCCAAACGCTGGCATCCGGCTTGCCATACGGCCAGGACCTTCGGAACGGATGCCCATGAACGCGAGCGTGGAACGGGTCAGGGATGCCCTGGCCGAGCTGATCAAGGCGGCCTTGATCTCGGACGACGCGGCGAGTCTCGCCTGCCGGGACGCAGGGCGCACCAAGCTCGCGGCGCTCGCGGGCGATCCGCCCGACCCGGCGAGCCTGCGCATGGATGGCGCCTGGACGCTGGCGATCCAGGAGGCCGAGACGCCCGAACTGGCGCCGCTGGAGGGACAGGTGAATCTGACCCTGCCGCGCGCCTGCCCCTTCACCCTGGAGGCGATCGTCGCACCGGGCTTCGACGTGGATCAGGCGGTCGACCACATCCGGAAGATCGCCTCGACCGGCTGAGCGCGCCTGTTGAGGAGCGTCGTCGCGGCGTTGCCGTGGGCGGGTCCGGCACCCATGTTAGGCGCATAGGATCGAGTCGGTCCTCGGCCCGCATGGGCTTCGTTTCCAGAGACTTATCCGGCATCCCTCGTTTGGCACGACGCACCACCGTTCCGGCGGCCGAGCCCGCCGCTCCGCCGCCCGTCCCCACCCGGGAGCAGATCCTCGCCTTTGTGGCCGAGTCGAAGGAGCGCGTCGGCAAGCGCGAGATCGCTAAGGCCTTCGGCATCACGGGGTCCGCCAAGATCGAGCTGAAGCGCCTCCTCAAGGAGATCGAGGCGGACGGCGCCATCGACCGGAGTCGCGGTGGCCTCGCTCCGGCGGGTCATCTGCCGCCGGTGGTGCTGGCCGACATCCGCTCGCGCGACCGCCACGGCGATTTCCTGGCGGTTCCCGCGGAGTGGACCGGCACCGGCAAGCCACCCTCCATCGTGCTGACGCAGGGGCGCGGCCCCCGCAAGGGCAGCCGGCCGGCGCCGGGGATCGGCGATCGGGCCCTGATCCGCGTCGAGCGCGACGCCGAGGGCGGCTACAGCGGCCGCGTCGTCAAGGTCATCGGGAAGAACAAGGCCGAGATCATCGGCGTCTACCGGGAAGGCGCGCAGGGCGGCCGGATCGTGCCGGTGGAGAAGCGCTCGCAGGGCCGCGAGATCCTGATCCCGCCCGGCGAGGAGGGGCAGGCCCGCGACGGCGACCTCGTCAGCGTCTCGCTGGAGCGCGAGACCCGGTTCGGCCTGCCGCGGGGGCGCGTGCGCGAGCGGTTGGGCTCCCTCGGCTCCGAGAAGGCGGTGAGCCTGATCGCGCTCCACCTGCACAACATCCCGCACGTCTTCGCGGATTCGACTTTGGCCGAGGCGGATGCCGCCAAGCCCGTCACGCTGAAGGGCCGGGAGGATTGGCGCGACCGGCCGCTGCTCACGATCGACCCGCCGGACGCGAAGGATCACGACGACGCCGTCATGGCCGAGGCCGATCCCGACCCGGCCAACCCCGGCGGCTTCATCCTCACCGTCGCCATCGCGGACGTTGCCGCCTACGTGCGGCCGGGCTCCAGCCTCGACCGCGAGGCGCTGGAGCGGGGCAACTCGGTCTACTTCCCCGACCGGGTCGTGCCGATGCTGCCGGAGCGGATCTCCAACGACCTCTGCTCACTGCGCGAGGGCGAGGACCGGCCGGCGCTCGCGGTGCGCATGGTCATCTCGGCCGACGGCGAGAAGCGCCGCCACGGCTTCCACCGGGTCATGATGCGCTCCCGCGCCAAGCTCGCCTACGCGCAGGCGCAGACCGCCATCGATGGGCATCCGGACGACACGACCGGTCCGCTGCTGGAGACGGCGCTCCGCCCCCTCTGGGCCGCCTACGCGGCCCTGCGCACGGCCCGCGATCGCCGGGGGCCGCTCGCCCTCGACCTGCCCGAGCGCAAGGTCTTGCTGAGCCCGGACGGCGCCGTCGACCGGGTGATCGTGCCGGAGCGCCTCGACGCGCACCGGCTGATCGAAGAGTTCATGATCCAGGCGAACGTCGCGGCCGCCGAGACGCTCGAGCAGGCCAAGCAGCCGTTGATCTACCGCGTCCACGACGAGCCGGCGCTCGAGAAGATGCGGGCGCTGGGCGAGGTCCTGGCCTCGGTCGGCATCAAGCTGCCGAAGGAAGGCGCGCTGCGCCCGGCCCTGTTCAACCGCATCCTCGCCATGGCGGCCGAGACCGAGCACGGCGTCTTCCTCAACGAGGTGATCCTGCGCAGCCAAGCCCAGGCCGTCTACGCCGCCGAGAATCTCGGGCATTTCGGCCTGAACCTGCGCCGCTACGCCCACTTCACCTCGCCGATCCGGCGCTACGCCGACCTGATCGTCCATCGGGCGCTGATCACCGCCGGCAAGCTCGGCTCCGATGGACTGTCCCCGGATGTCTCGGCGGGCGAGCTGGCGCAGATCGGCGAGCAGATTTCGGCGGCCGAGCGCCGCGCCATGGCGGCCGAGCGCGAGACCATCGACCGGCTGATCGCCCACCACCTCGCCGATCAGGTCGGCGCGACCTTCGCGGGCCAGATCGCGGGCGTCACCCGGGCCGGGCTATTCATCAAGCTCGATGAGACCGGGGCGGACGGCTTCGTGCCGATCTCGCAGCTCGGCGCGGAGTACTTCCGCTACGAGGAGGGCCGCCACGCCCTCGTGGGCGAGCGCACCGGCGAGACCTTCCGCCTCGGCGACCGGGTGGAGGTGCGCCTCGTCGAGGCCGCCCCGGTGGCGGGCGCCCTGCGCTTCGAGCTGCTGAGCGAGGACCGTTCCGGAACCGGCAAGTCCGGCCCCGCCAAGAAGCCCGTCGGCCGTCCGTTCAAGGCCGCGCCGCCCGGCCGCCCCGCCGGCATCCGCAACACCGGGTCGCGTCACCGCGGCTCGCGCCGCTGAGCCGGGCGGTGTAGACCCCGGACATGGCTACTGACGCGATTCCCGAGCGCACCCGCCTGATCCCCGCGCTGGCCCGGGGCTTCATCGGCCGCTGCCCGCATTGCGGCCAGGGCCGGATCTTCGGCCGCTTCCTCAAGGTGCGGCCCGAATGCGAGGCCTGCGGCCTCGAACTGCATCACCACCGGGCCGACGACCTGCCGCCCTACGTGGTGATCTTCATCGTCGCCCACATCGTGGGCTACCTGATCCTGGAGACGGAGAGCGCCTACGAGGTTCCCCTCTGGGTCGAGATGGGGGTCTGGCCGGTCTTCACGCTGCTGTTCGCCCTGGTTCTGCTTCAGCCCGTCAAAGGTGCCGTCGTCGGGCTGCAATACGCCCTTGGCATGCACGGCTTCGCCAAGCTACCGCGGAGACGCCCTGCCCCGGGGCCGGAGGAAACGCGCCTTGCCGCTGCCGCAGCCGGAGTCCCAGACCGCGACCGCGCCTGAGCGCAAGCCCGCCACGACGCGCCTGCGCCCGCGGGATGCCGCCACCATGATCGTGATCGACCGGCGCGGGCGGGGCGGCCCCAAGATCCTGATGGGCCGGCGCAACCCGAACCTCGCCTTCATGCCGGGCAAGTTCGTCTTCCCGGGCGGGCGGATCGAGCTCGGCGACCGCCACATGCCGGTGGCGGGGGCCTTGCCCGATTATGCCGAGGCGGCCCTGACCCGGCAGGTCTCCCGGCCGCCGCATCATCTCGGCCGGGCGCTCGCCCTCGCCGCCATCCGCGAGACCTACGAGGAGACCGGCCTGCTGCTCGGCACGACCGAGCACGGCGCCCCGGAGGAGACGCCCGCGGGCTGGGAGGGGTTTACCCGGCACGGCGTCCTGCCGGATCTCGAGGCGCTGCACCTCGTCGCCCGGGCGATCACCCCGCCCAAGCGCGTGCGCCGGTTCGACACGCGCTTCTTCGCCGTCGACAGCCGGATGGTGGCTGCCGAGGAGCCGGGCCGGGTCCAGGCCGACGCGGAATTCACCGAACTCGCCTGGGTCCGCCTGGATGCGGCCCGCAAGCTCGACCTGCCGTATATCACCCGCGCCATCCTGGACGATCTGGAGGCCCAGATCGCCGCCGATTTCGCCCCGCACCGCATGATCCCCTTCCATTACGAACGCTACGGCCGCCGCGAACGGGTGGCTCTGTGAGGCGTTCGGAGGACCTGGAACAGGACGGACGGCGCGGGATCAGGTCGGAGGATGTGGCGGCGATCGCGGCGGCCGTGACCTGCGTCACCGTCGTGGGCATCGGGCTCAGCCTGTCGATCCCGCTTCTGTCGATCGAATTGGAGCGGCGCGGGGCCTCGAGCACGCTGATCGGGATCAACACCGCGGTTGCGGGCATCGCCAGCATCTGCACGGTGCCGTTCGTGCCGCGGCTCGCCGCACGGATCGGCGTCGCCCGGCTGCTCGGCCTGGCGCTGATCGTCGGGGCAGCGAGCCTCGCCCTGTTTCCGATTCTGCCGGGCATCGCGCTCTGGTTCCCCCTGCGCTTCGTCTTCTCGATGACGCTCGGCGCCCTGTTCGTGCTCTCCGAGTACTGGATCAACGCCGCCGCCCCGCCGGAGCGCCGGGGCCTCGTGATGGGCATCTACGCCACCGTGCTGGCGGCGGGCTTCGCGGTCGGCCCGCTGCTGCTGGCGCTGGTCGGCACCCAGGGGCTGGCGCCCTACGCGACCGGGGCCGCCCTCATGCTGGCCGGCGGGCTACCGATCCTACTCGCCCGCGGCCTGTCGCCGACGATCGAGCCGGGATCGGGCCGGGGCATCCTCGGCTATCTGCGCCTCGCCCCGGGGGCGCTGGCGGCCGCCCTCGCCTACGGGGCGGTGGAGACCGGCATCTTCGCGATCCTGCCTCTCTACGGGCTGCGCCTGGGATACGACGCGCAGGGCGCGGCCGGACTGGTCAGCCTGATCGCCCTCGGCAACGTGCTGTTCCAGATCCCGTTCGGCTGGCTCGCCGACCGGTTCGACCGGGGCTTGGTCCTGCTCGGCGCGGGCCTCGCGGGGGCGGCGGGCTCGGCCCTGATTCCCCTGGCGGCCGGAAGCCCCGTTGCGTTCGGCCTGCTCCTGCTGGTCTGGGGCGGCATCGCCGGCACGCTCTACACGGTCGGGCTCGCCATGCTGGGCGACCGGACGCCCCCGAATGACCTCGCGGGCGCCAACGCGGCCTTCGTGGTGCTCTACAATGTCGGCTTGATGCTGGGGCCGCCGGTGATCGGCGGCGGGCTCGATCTCGTGCCGCCGCACGGCTTCGCGTGGGCACTGCTGGCCCTGTTCCTCGCCTTCGCCGGCTTCCTCGCCGCCATGGCGCGCAAGCGCGTCCGCTCTTGACCTGCCCGGCCTGATCGGGCATTCACCCGGCCGTATTCGGCCGGGTCTTCCCGGCCATTTGCGTTTCGCTCACGCGGAATGCCGCACCCCTGCAGGAGCGCCGCGCCATGGCCAAGGCCGTCACCGTCAAGATCAAGCTCATGTCCACCGCCGACACGGGCTACTTCTATGTCACCAAGAAGAACTCCCGGACACAGACCGAGAAGCTGACGATGCGCAAGTACGACCCGGTCGCGCGCAAGCACGTCGATTTCAAGGAAACCAAGATCAAGTAAGCCGGCAGGCCGCATCCCGGCCTTCGGGAAGCCGCTCCGGAGACGGGGCGGCTTTTTTCGTTGGTCCCGGCGGATGGCGCAGAGGACGCGACCTGCGATCAGGCGGATGTCGTGTCCGACAATCCCGGGTCGAGCGTCCGCGCCAGCGACCGGGCGATGGCCACGAGGGCGGTGACCATCGGCGTGGACGGCTCGCGGCGCGGGGCGACGAGGCCGATCGTGTGCACCAGATCCGGCGCGGTGATCGGGATGGTCCGCACGCCCTCCATGGGCCCGAGGGCATCCACCAGGATCTCCGGCATGATCGAGGCCCAGCGCAGCGTGCGCACATGGGTCAGCAGCACGATCATCGAATTGGATTCGAGGGTGGCGGCGGGCTCGGCGCCCGATTCCCGGATCTGCTGGTCGATGATCCGCCGGTTCTGCATGTTCGGGGTCAGCAGGCACAGCGGCAGGCTGCCGGTCTCGGCCCAGGTGACGCTCGCGCGTTGGTCGAAGGGGCCGCCGATGGCCGTGACGAGGCGGTAGCGCTCCCGGTAGAGCGGCACGGAGATCACACGCCCGACGGGCTCGTTGTCGAGGTAGGTCAGGCCGGCATCCGCCTCGAGATTCTCGATCAGCGAGAAGATGTCGGCCGAGGTGGCGGATTCGACCGTCAGGCGCACGTCCGGGTGCCGCTCCCGGTAGGGGGTGGTGAGGCGCACGATCATCGGCAGCGCCGTGGGGATCGCCGCGATCCGCAGATGCCCGGTGAGGCCCCGGCGCAGCCCGGTGACCTCCTCGTGCATGGCCCGGGCATCGGCCACGATTCGGCGCGCCCATGCGAGCACCCGCTCCCCCTCCGGGGTAAAGCCCTGGAAGCGCGAGCCGCGCAGCACGAGCTGCACGCCGAAGCGGTTCTCCAGCTGTTTCACGCCGGCCGAGAGGGTCTGCTGGGTCACCCCGCAGGCCTCGGCGGCGTGTCCGAAATGCTGCTCGCGGGCGAGCGCGAGCAGGAAGTCCAGCTTGTCGATCACCACGCAGGGATCCCGGCACCGCGAGTCGCCGGGAGCCTAGCGACCCCCGGCGACACCCACAACCGCGCGCCGCGCGCGTTCACCGGAACAGGATGAAGGCCTTCGACAGGGTGATGCCGATACCCCAGACGATCGGGATGCCGACCACCGCCCAGGCCACCGCCGCACCGGGGCTGAACCCGCCGCGGCCGATGCCGAAGGAGCCCGATGGCCCGGCGGCCGTCGCGCCGGATTTGACATCGAGGGCAGCCCGTTCGGAGTCGGACATGAACCAGCTCTGGGCCAGCGGCCGGACGAGCAGGTTGCAGAGGAACCCGACCGCCAGGAAGCTCGCCAGCACGTACATGGTCCGGCCGTAGAGGTCCGCGCCCTGCACGCCCGCGGCGACCTGCGCCTCGCGGATCTTGGTGATGACGAACGGCCCGACGATGCCCGCCATCGACCACGCGGTGAGCAGGCGCCCGTGGATGGCGCCCACGAACTGCGTGCCGAACACGTCGGCGAGGTAGGCCGGCACGGTCGCGAAGCCACCGCCATACATGGACAGGATCACGCAGAAGATAGCGACGAACAGGGCCTGAGAGCCGATGCCGGCCGCCCAGGGCGCGGCCGCGTAGAGGACGCCGCCCAGCGCGAAGAAGATCGCGTAGGTGACCTTGCGGCCGATGCGATCGGACATCGAGGCCCAGAAGAACCGGCCCAGGATGTTGAACAGCGAGAGTAGGCCGACGAAGCCGGCCGCGATCGCGGCGACCTGCGCCTTCTGGCCGGCGTCGAGGGCGGAGAAGCCGGTGCCCGGCAGGCCGATCAGCTCGCCGCCGAAAATCTCCTGCAGCATCGGCGAGGCCAGCGCGAGCACGCCGATACCGGCCGACACGTTGAGGAACAGGACGAGCCAGATCATCCAGAACTGGAACGTCTTGTGGGCGTCGCGGAGATGGACGTGACCGGAGGCGATCATGGCATTCTTCGAGGCCGGCGCGGTCCAGCCGTCCGGACGCCAGCCGGCGGGGGGGACCCGGTAGCCGAAGGCGCCGCCCAGCATGAACAGGATGTAGCCGACGCCCATCACCGCCAGCGTCTGCCAGACCCCGGCGGAATCCGCCGTCCGGAAGCTCTTGATCAGGGTGTCGGCGAGCGGCGAGCCGATCATCGCGCCGCCACCGAAGCCCATGATCGCCATGCCGGTGGCCATGCCGCGCCGGTCGGGGAACCACTTGATCAGCGTCGAAACGGGCGAGATATAGCCGAGTCCCAGCCCGATGCCGCCGATCAGGCCCATGCCGAGCCAGACCAGCCAGAGCTGGTGAACGTAGACGCCGAGCGCGCCGATCAGGAAGCCGCCGCCCCAGCACAGGGCCGCCGCGATGCCGGCCTTGCGCGGACCGGCCCGCTCCAGCCAGCCGCCGAACAGGGCGGCCGACAGACCGAGCACGACGATGCCGATGGAGAAGACCGTCACGAGGTCGCTGACACGCCAATCGCAGGTGGTCGTGAACAGGGCCGTCATCACGCCCATGTCGGGGCAGGCCGCGGGAGCCGGCTTGCCGACCGAGAGAGCCCGGGTCAGCGGCAGCCAGAACACCGACAGGCCGTAGGCCATGCCGATACAGAGATGAATCGCCAGCGCCGCCGGGGGGACCAGCCACCGGTTGAAGCCCGGCTTGGCCACGATCCGCTCGCGGGTCAACAGACCCGGCGCGCCACCAGGCGCGACCGCGCCCGCTACTCCAGCACCCATGATGGACTCCTCGACGGCGGTCACTTCGGTGGACCACGCGAGGCCGCACGATGCGCGATCTGTGTACAAGGCGCTAGCGTGATGCACGCTGCGTGGACAGATTTAATCCATGTCTGCGCATTCTGCAGGCGAACGTCCGAAGGTCTCGTGCCCTCGCCGGTGTCGTACGGGCCGCGCCGACAGCCTCGCGGATCGCTACAACGGGCCCCGTTGACCCGAGGGAGGACACGGGCGCCAGGCGCTCAATATTGCAAGGCGTCTCAATAAATCAGGGCCCGGCAATAAATCAGGGCCCGGAATGTCCGGACCCTGGCGATGCTTCGATGACGCGATGCGATCGATCTCGGTCGAACGACTCAGCCGGCGTCGCTGGCCCCCTCGCCGAGCTTCTGCGGGTCGCGGGTCGCGGGTCGCACCGGGCTCTCGGCCTGAGGCTCGGCGCCGCGCAGAGCCCGCTGCACCAGGGTGTCGGCCCGGTCACCCATCTCGGGCAGAGCGGCTTCGAGTCTCGAGACCATCTTGGGCGTCCAGAACGCCACGATGTGCTTGTGGATCCCGGCGACCGCCTCCTCTTCCGGGTAGGACCGGAAGAAGGACGCGATCTGGTTGGCCATCCGGAGGAGCTTGTCCTCCTGCGTCACTGCGCTCATCGCCTCACTCCGCCGCGTCGAGCGTGGTGCCTTGAGAATTGGCGATGCGCGTCAACGAGAAATCCTCCTCGTAGAACTTCGCCTGCCAATCGGACGGCCGGTTGGTCCGCCGGACCTGCACCGCCGTCACCTTGTACTCGGGGCAGTTGGTCGCCCAGTCCGAGTAGTCGGTGGTGATGACGTTGGCGCCGGTCTTCGCATGGTGGAAGGTGGTGTAGACCACCCCGGGCTGCATCCGCTCGGAGATCCTGGCCTTCAGGGCGATGTCGCCCGAACGGCTCTCCAGGGCGACGAGATCGCCGTCCACGATGCCGCGCAGCTCCGCGTCGAACGGGTGGATCTCCAGCACGTCCTCCTCATGCCAGCGCGAGTTCTCGGTACGCCGCGTCTGCGCGCCGACATTGTACTGGGAGAGGATCCGGCCCGTGGTGAGGATCAGCGGGAACTTCGCCCCCGTCCGCTCCTCGGTGGCCACGAACTCGGTGATCATGAACCGGCCCTTGCCGCGGACGAACCGGTCCACGTGCATCATCGGCGTGCCGAGCGGCGCCTTCTCGTTGCAGGGCCACTGCACCGAGCCGAGCTCGTCGAGCTTGGCGTAGGACACGCCGGTGAAGCTCGGGGTGAGCGAGGCGATCTCGTCCATGATCTCGGACGGGTGGCTGTACTCCATCTTGTAGCCCAGCGCGTTGGAGAGCAGCACTGTGCCCTCCCAGTCGCCGTAGCCGCCCATCGGGGCCATGACCTTGCGGACCCGCGAGATGCGGCGCTCGGCGTTGGTGAAGGTCCCGTCCTTCTCCAGGAACGAGGCGCCCGGCAGGAAGACGTGGGCGTACTTGGCGGTCTCGTTCAGGAACAGGTCCTGGACGACGATGCACTCCATCGCCATCAGGCCGGCGGTCACGTGGTGCGTGTCCGGGTCCGACTGGGCGATGTCCTCACCCTGGATGTACATGCCCTTGAACGAGCCCTCGACGGCCTCGTCCAGCATGTTGGTGATGCGCAGGCCCGGCGCGCCGTCGAGCTTGGCGCCCCAGAGGGCCTCGAAGCTCTCGCGGGTCGCATCGTCCGACACGTGGCGGTAGCCGGTGAGCTCGTGCGGGAACGAGCCCATGTCGCAGGAGCCCTGCACGTTGTTCTGGCCGCGCAGCGGGTTCACGCCGGCGCCGAGCTTGCCGATGTTGCCGGTGGCCATGGCGATGTTGGCCATGCCCATCACCATGGTCGAGCCCTGGCTGTGCTCGGTGACGCCCAGCCCATAGTAGATGCCGGCCGCACCGCCCTGGGCGTAGAGCCGGGCCGCGCCGCGGACCTGTTCGGGGTCGAGACCGGTGAATTGCTGCTGGTTCTCCGGGGAGTGACGCTCCTCGGCGATGAACCGGGCCCAGGACTCGAACTCGGCCAGATCGCAGCGCTCGCGGACATAGGCCTCGTCGATCAGCCCCTCGGTGACGATCACGTGCGCCAGCGAGTTGATGAAGGCGACGTTGGAGCCGGGCTTCAGCGGCAGGTGGAAGTCGGCCTTGATGTGCGGCGACTTCACGAGGTCGATCTTGCGGGGATCGGCAACGATCAGCTTCGCGCCCTGGCGCAGGCGCTTCTTCATCCGCGAGCCGAAGACCGGGTGGCCGTCCGTCGGGTTGGCGCCGATCACCAGGATCACGTCGGAATTCTCGACCGACTTGAAGTCCTGGGTGCCGGCCGAGGTGCCGAGCGTCGACATCAGGCCGTAGCCGGTCGGCGAGTGGCAGACACGGGCGCAGGTATCGACGTTGTTGTTGCCGAAGGCGGCGCGCACCAGCTTCTGGACGAGGTAGGCCTCCTCGTTGGTGCAGCGCGACGAGGTGATGCCGCCGACCGAGTCCTTGCCGTACTTCGCCTGGATCCGCTTGAACTCGGAGGCCGCGCGGTCGATCGCCTCCTCCCAGGAGACCTCACGCCACGGATCCGTGATCTTCTCGCGGATCATCGGCTTGGTGATGCGGTCCTTGTGGGTGGCGTAGCCGTAGGCGAAGCGGCCCTTCACGCAGCTATGGCCCTCGTTGGCCTTGCCGCCCTTGTAGGGGACCATGCGGACGACGCGCTCGCCCTGCATCTCGGCCTTGAACGAGCAGCCGACGCCGCAATACGCGCAGGTCGTGACCTCCGCGTGCTCGGGCTGACCGAACTCGTGGATCGACTTCTCCTGGAGCGTCGCGGTCGGGCAGGCCTGCACGCAGGCGCCGCAGGACACGCACTCGGACTCGAAGAAGTTCGTCGGACCGGCCGCCACGCGGCTGTCGAAGCCGCGGCCCGCGATGGTCAGCGCGAAGGTGCCCTGCACCTCCTCACAGGCGCGAACGCAGCGGTTGCAGACGATGCACTTCGACGGGTCGTAGGTGAAGTAGGGGTTCGACTCGTCCTTCGGCAGGTACTTTTCGGCCGTCGGCGCGACGTGGTTGTCGCCGTCGTAGCCGTAGCGCACGTCGCGCAGGCCGACGACGCCGGCCATGTCCTGCAGCTCGCAATCGCCGTTGGCCGCGCAGGTCAGGCAGGTCAGCGGGTGGTCGGAGATGTAGAGCTCCATCACGCCCTTGCGGAGCTTGTGGAGCTTGTCGTTCTGCGTGTGCACCACCATGCCGTTCTCGGCCGGCGTCGTGCAGGAGGCGGGCGTGCCGCGCCGCCCCTCGATCTCCACCAGGCACAGGCGGCAAGAGCCGAACGGCTCCAGCGAATCCGTGGCGCAGAGCTTCGGGATCTGCGTGCCGGCATGCATCGCCGCCGCCATCACCGAAGTGCCCGCCGGCACCGTCACCGACATGCCGTCGATCGTCAGCGTGACGGTCTGCTCCGCCACGCGGATCGGCGTGCCGTAGTCGATCTCCTTGATCAGGCCCATCGACGCCTCCTTACTCGGCCGCGGCCGGCAGATCGCCGGCGCGCCTGAAATCCTCGGGGAAATGGGTGATCGCGCTCATCACGGGCATCGGGGTGAGCCCGCCCATGGCGCAGAGCGACCCGTCGGTCATGACCTCGCAGAGGTCCTCGACCAGCTTGAGATTCGTGTCCGGGCGGATGCCGGCGATGACCTTGTCCATGGTCTCGACGCCACGGGTCGCGCCGATGCGGCAGGGGGTGCACTTGCCGCAGGACTCGGTGGCGCAGAACTCGAAGGCGAAGCGGGCCTGGGCCGCCATGTCGACGGTGTCGTCGAACACCACGATGCCGCCGTGGCCGACGAGGCCCTTCTTGGCCGCCATCGCCTCATAGTCGAGGGGCGTGTCGAGGAGATGGTCGGGGAAGTAGGCCCCGAGCGGCCCGCCGACCTGCACGGCGCGGACCGGACGGCCCGAGCGCGTACCGCCGCCGAAATCCTCGATCACCTGCCGGAGGGTGATGCCGAAGGCCATCTCGATCAGGCCGCCATGCTTGATGTTGCCGGCGAGCTGGATCGGCAGGGTGCCGAGCGACCGGCCCATGCCGTAGTCGGCGTAGGCCTTGGCGCCGTTCTCCAGGATCCACGGCACGGCCGTGAAGGTCATGACGTTGTTGACCAGCGTCGGCTTGCCGAGGAAGCCCTTGAGCGCCGGGATCGGCGGCTTGGCGCGGACGATGCCGCGGCGACCCTCCAGGCTCTCCAGCAGCGAGGTCTCCTCGCCGCAGATATAAGCGCCGGCGCCGAGGCGAACCTCCAGGTGGAAGGTCTTGCCCGAGCCCAGGATGTTCTCGCCCAGCATGCCGGCCTGGATCCCGTTGGCGATCGCCTCCTTGAGGGTGGCGAAGGCCTGCGGATACTCGGAGCGCAGGTAGATGTAGCCGCGCGTGGCGCCGGTCGCGACGCCCGCGATGGTCATGCCCTCGATGAGGTTGAAGGGGTCGCCCTCCATCATCATCCGATCGGCGAAGGTGCCGGAATCGCCCTCGTCGGCGTTGCAGACCACATACTTCTGGTCCGCCTTGGCGAGCATCACGGTGTTCCACTTGATGCCGGCCGGAAAGCCGGCACCGCCCCGGCCGCGCAGGCCGGAATCGCGCACCGCCGCCACGATGCCCTCGGCATCGAGCTTCAGCGCGGCCTCGAGGCCGCGGTAACCGCCATGGGCCCGGTAATCGTCCACGGAGACCGGGTCGATCACGCCGCAGCGGTGGAAGGTCAGACGCTGCTGCCGGGCCAGGAACGGGATCTTTTCCGGGTCGCCGAGGCGCAGGGCATGGTCGCCGCCCTCGGTCAGGCCGGCATCCAGAAGCGCGTCGACATCCTCCAGCTTCACCGGGCCGTAGGCGATCCGCCCCTCGGGCGTACCGACCTCGACCATCGGCTCCAGCCACGCCAGGCCGCGGGAGCCGGTGCGCACGATGGTGACATCGAGGCCGCGGCGCTCGGCGCCGGCGAAGAGGGCCCGGGCGACCTTGTTGGCGCCGAGGCCGAGCGCGACGGCGTCGCGCGGAACGTAGAGCGTGACGCTCACTGGCGCACCTCCGTCAGGGCAGCTTCGAGGGCGTCGGCGGTCAGGTGCGCCACCGGCTCACCATCCACCAGCGCGGCGGGGCCATTGGCGCAGAGGCCGAGGCAGTAGACCGGCTCGACCGTGGCGTTGCCGTCCGCGGTGGTCTCGTGCCAGTCGCAGCCGAGGCGGCCGAGGATCTCGCGGTGGAGCTTGTCCGAACCCATGGCCTGACAGGCTTCGGCCCGGCACAGCTTCACCTCGTGGCGGCCGGCGGGATGGGCGCGGAAGTCATGGTAGAAGGTCACGCAGCCGTGCACCTCGGCGCGCGACAGGTTCAGCGCATCCGCGATCAGCGGCACGGCATTCTGATCCACGTAGCCGAACGTCTCCTGCAGCGCGTGCAGGATCGGCAGCGTGGCCCCTTCGAGATGGGTGTGTTCGGCGATGATCCCGGTGGCGCGCTCGGCGCTCCAGGGCTCGTGACGCGCCATGGTTTCCAGCCCAGTCTGTTCCTGTTCTAATGCGAAGAGGAACAGAAATGCCGGTTCGCTTCAACCGCGCTGTCCGGTTGCGCGACAAAGGACGTTTGTCGAGCTGTCACTCGGCCCGGGGGGTTCAGGGCGCATTGCCTTAAACAATTGTCACACTTCTCAGTTTCGAATCGACCGCGGGGCAGAAAATTCTTTTTCGCACCGCAGCAAAGATTTGTGCCCTGCAAGAAATTGCATAGCCCCGGACAGTTCAACCGCCTGCCGCGCTTGCAATCTGCGATCGGTATCGCCGTGCCGCGCCACCGCGCATCAGGCAGCCCGACCTACGACGGGGCGCAGCCCAAACCGCTCCTCAGCGTCGGATTTGTACCGCCACGTTACAAGCGCGCGAGGCTACAGCGCCGGGGACGGATCAGAACTCCATCTCGAGTTCTTCGATCTCATCCGGCTCGTCGGCGGCGGCCTCTGCCCATTCGACCATCAGCGGCCAGTGCAGGATCGTGTCCCGATAGGCGGCGGCACGGGGCGGCAGCGCGACATCGTAGGTGCGGAAACGCGTGCAGACCGGGGCGTACATCGCGTCGGCCAGGCAGGGTTTGGCGCCGAACAGGAAGGGCCCGTCATAGCGGTCCAGGCAATCGTCGAAGATCGTGACGATGCGCTCGATATCGGCCTTCGCGCCGTTGAACACCCGGAAATCGGGGTGAAAGGCCCGCAGGTTCATCGGCAGGGCCGAGCGCAGGTTGACGAAGCCCGAATGCATCTCACCGGAGATCGACCGGCAATGGGCGCGTTCCGCCACGGGGCCGGGCAGCAGGCCGGCTTCCGGGACGATCTCGCCGAGGTACTCGGCGATGGCCAGCGTGTCCCAGACCACGACATCGCCGTGCCGCAGGCGGGGCACGAGGAAGGACGGCGACAGGTGGAGCAGTTCCGCCCGGCTGCTGGCATCGGTCCCGGACAGGACCTCGGTCTGGAAGTCGAGACCCGCCATCCGGCAGATCAGCCAGCCCCGCAGCGACCACGAGGAGTAGTTGCGGCTCGAAATGGTGAGCGTCGCGGCCGTCATCGTCCTGCCCCCAGGTACGTCGCCGATCATGCGGTCTGCGAGACCCGATCCAAGACTCGTGCCGCGGGGCCTCGCGAATCACCGCTGGGGCCGATTCTACTCCCGTCGCAGGAGCGCGGCGACCTCCGCTTCCTCGGCGGCCGACAGGCCGCGCGTCGGTGCCGGCCTGCGGCGGCGGGCGAGGCGCCAGATTCCGAACCCGCCGAGCAGGACCGCGAGCACGGGTGTCAGCCAGAGCAGCAGCGTGTGCAGGGCGAAGACCGGGCGCAGCAGCACGAACTCGCCGTAGCGCGCCACCACGTAGGCGAGCACGGCCTTGTCGCTGTCGCCCTTCTCCAGACGCTCGCGGACGATCAAACGGAGATCCTTGGCGAGCGGCGCGTCGGAATCGTCGATCGACTGGTTCTGGCAGACGAGGCAGCGCAGTTCGGCGGAGATCTCCCGGGCACGGTATTCCAGGGCGGGGTCCTTCAGGACTTCATCCGGCTGCACGGCGTGGGCTGGGGTGACGAGCGCGGCCAGAAGCATGAGCGCGGCGCCGACTCGAGGGCCACCCTCCCCCGCAAAGGGGGGAGGGAGATGCGCGAAAATCCTCATCGCCGCCCTCACTCGGCCGGCACCGCATTCGGCAGCGGCCGCACCCTCGCCTTGGCGGGCGCGCCCACACGCATCCGGCGGTCCGTGAGCGAAAGCCCGCCCCCCGCCGCCATCACCACCGCGCCGAGCCAGATCAGCAGGACGAGCGGCTTGTAGTAGAGCCGCAGGCCGATACTGCCGTCCTGGCCGATCTCGCCGAGGCTCGCATAGACCTGGCTCGCCCCGATGGTCAGCAGGCCGGATTCCGTCACCGCCATCTTGCGGCTCGGGTAGAAGCGCTTGCCGGTCTCGACCTGCCCAACCTCGTCGCCGGCGCGGGTCCGGATCGTGAGATAGGCGGCGGCCTCCTCGTAGTTCGGGCCCTTGCGCGGCGCGACGCGCTCCAGGGTCGCCGTGTAGGGTCCCGTCGTCAGGCTCTGGCCGGGCTTGAGCGTGGCCAAACCCTCGGCGGCCCATCCCTGGGCCGCGATGCCCAGCACCACCACGCCGACCCCGGCATGGGCGAACGCCGTCCCCCAGGCCGAGCGCGGCAGGCCGATGGCGCGGCGGCCGATCTGGCCGAGCGACCGGGCCCGGCTCGCGCCGTAGCCTCGGGCGCGGGAGACGATCTCCAGCGCGGAGCCGATCAGCAGGTAGACGCCGAGGCCGATCCCGACCGGGGCCATGACCGGGCCGCCCCAGGTCAGGGCGAGCACCGCGAAGCCGACCACCAGGGCCAGGGCCAGGGCGGCGAACAGGCGCTGCGCGGCGGCGAGCACGTCGCCGCGCTTCCAGGCGAGCGCCTGCCCGGCCGGCACGATCAGCAGGAGCGGGATCGCCAGCGGCACGAAGGTCGAATTGAAGAAGGGCGGCCCGACCGTGATCTTCTCACCGGTCAGCATCTCGAGGAGCAGCGGATAGAGGGTGCCGACCAGCACCGTGGCGCAGCCCGCGACCAGGAAGAGGTTGTTGAGGACGAGCGACCCCTCGCGGGAGATCGGCGCGAACAGCCCGCCCTGCCGTAAGAGCGGCGCCCGCCACGCGAACAGCGTCAGCGAACCGCCGATGAACAGGATCAGGATCGCCAAAATGAAGACGCCGCGGGTCGGGTCGGTGGCGAAGGAATGCACCGAGGTGATCACGCCCGAGCGGACCAGGAAGGTGCCGATCAGCGAGAGCGAGAAGGTCAGGATGGCGAGCAGCACCGTCCAGACCTTCAGGGCGTCGCGCTTCTCCATCACCACGGTGGAATGCAGCAGCGCCGTCCCGGCGATCCACGGCATCAGGGAGGCGTTCTCCACCGGATCCCAGAACCACCAGCCCCCCCAGCCGAGCTCGTAATAGGCCCAGTACGAGCCCATCGCGATTCCCAGCGTCAGGAAGCACCATGCGGTGAGCGTCCAGGGCCGCACCGCCCGCGCCCAGACGGCGTCGATCCGCCCGTCGATCAGCGCGGCGACCGCGAAGGCGAAGCTGATCGAGAAGCCGACATAGCCGACGTAGAGGAGCGGCGGGTGGATCGCGAGGCCGGGATCCTGGAGCAGCGGGTTGAGGTCGTTGCCCTCCAGGGGCGCCGGGACGACGCGGCTGAACGGGTTCGAGGTCGTGATGATGAACAGCACGAACACGAAGGTGATCAGCCCCTGCACGCCGAGCGTGTTGGCCCGGAGCCGCGGCGGCACGGAGTTCTTGGCGGCGGCCACGCAGGCGCCGAACAGGGTGAGGATCAGAACCCAGAGGAGCATCGAGCCCTCGTGGTTCCCCCAGACGCCGGAGATCTTGTAGATCAGCGGCTTCTGCGTGTGCGAGTTCTCGACGACGTTCTGGACCGAGAAGTCCGAGGTGACGTGCGCGTATGTCAGCGCCGCGAAGGCGAACAGCACGCACGCGAAGGCCCCGAGCGCCGCCTGCGAGGCGATCTGCCGGAGCGCCGGATCGCCCGAGCGGGCGGCCCAGATCGGCATCACCATCTGGACGAGGGAGATCGCCAGCGCGAGCGCGAGGGCGAAGTGGCCGGTCTCGACGATCATGCGGGTTCCCTCACCGCTCGCTGCGGGGGCCGAGGGTCGAATCGGCGGCCGCCGTGGTGGGCTTCGGCGGCGCGGCCTTGTTCGGGCCGCCCTCCTGCCAGCGCCCCTGCGCCTTCAGCGCGTCGGCGACCTCGCGGGGCATGTAGGATTCGTCGTGCTTGGCCAGCACGGTGTCGGCGCGGAACATCCCGCCCGGCTCCAGCACACCCTCGGCGACGACCCCCTGCCCCTCCCGGAACAGGTCCGGCAGCAGGCCCTTGTAGTGCACCTCGACGGTGGCGTTCGTATCGGTGACGGCGAAGTCCACCGCCTGGTCCGGGCCGCGCTTGAGCGAGCCGTCCTTCACCAGACCGCCGAGCCGCAGCCGCGTGCCCGGGGCGATGGCCTGCAGGGCGATATCGGACGGCGAGCGGAAGAACACGATCGAGCCGCTCATGGCGAACAGGATCAGCCCCACGGCCAGCGCCAGCACGCTGCCGCAGGCGGCGATCAGGATCAGGCGGCGGCTCTTACGCGTCACGATACTTCCACCCCGCGATCCGGTGGGCGGTCACCCGCCCAGACCCGAACCGTTCTCATTCTAGCTGACAAGGGTGTCGGCTTCACGAGGGCGCCGGTCAAGGCCGGGCGTCGGGACCGATTGTCGTACAGCCGGGACCTCACGCCTTCTCGATCAGGATTTGCTCGATCGGGATTTGCTCGATCAGGGATTGGGTTTGCCGGGCAGGTCGAGTTCCCGGGCGAGCCCATCGAGCCGTGTCACGGCGTCACCATTGGCGGCGAGCGCCATCCGGGCGCGGTCCAGGGCCTTGATCGCCTGATCGCGCTCGCCCAGCGCGCTGTAGGAGCGCACGAGCCGCATCCACTCGTCGGGCGTGCCGCCCCGGGCGGCCAGCCGCCGGTCGAGCCCATCGACCATGCCGCGGATGGCAGCATCGCGTTCCGCCTGGGGCATGGCGCGCACGGCCGCCATCGCCGCCTCGGTCTCGGCCCGGGCCGACGGCCCGGAGGGGGCGGGCTCCGCGGGGCGCGCCGGCTCGCCCTCCGGACCGAGGCCGACGGCGCGGGCGCCCTGCTCCACCTGGGTCAGACCCTGCGGATCGCCGGCGAGCGCGGTGCGGGCGCGCGCCAGGGCGTCGGCGGCCTGATCGTGCTCGCCCAGCACGACACGGGACCGGATCAGCCGCAGCCACTCGTCGGGCGTGCCGCCGCCGGTCTTGAGACGGGCATCGAGCCCATCGACCATGCCGCGGATCGCCGCCTGCTGCGCGGCCGGGATTTTCGGCTCGGTCGGCGCCGGCGTCGGGGGTGCCGGCTCGCCCTTGAGGCGCGCCAGCGTCTGGCGGACCACGCCGAGCCAGGGGGCGTCCGGCGGGCTCGCGGCTTCGAGGCTCGTGAGCTGGCGGATCGCCTCACCGGTATCGCCGGCCTGCTCGGCCGCCCGGGCGAGGTAGAACCGCGGCTTGGGCGCGCTCGGGTCCTTGGCCTGCGCCTTCTCGAACAGCGCCTTGGCGTCGGGCGTGACGGTGCCGTCGCCGGCCGCCGTGAGGGCTTCGCCCTGATCGGCGAGGAGGTCGGCGGTCTCGCCCTTCAGCCGGGCGATGTTGCCGTAGGCGCGGGCCGCGTCGTCGAACCGGCCCGTGCGCATGTAGACGGGGGCGAGGACCGCCCAGCCGCGGGCATCGTTCGGATCGCGGGCGAGGCGCGCCTCGATCTGCCCGACGGCCTTCATCAGCTCGTCGGCCCCGCCGCGGGCCGCCTGCCGGTCCGCGTCGGTCTGGGCGGGCAGTTCCGGCGAGCCGTAGAGGCCGTAGGCGATCAGCGCCACGAGGGGGATGGTGGAGACCGCGAAGGCCGAAGCCGCCCGGCGTCGGCGCAGGCGCGGCTCGGCCGGGCGCGCGGCCTCGACGGCGCCGGCATCCTCGGCCTCGAGCTTCCCCTCGCGGCTGGCGCGGAGCAGGCGGCGCGCCGCCTCGGCCTTGGCGGACTCCGCCTCCTCCGGGGCGATCAGGCCGCGATCCAGATCGCGGGCGATCTCGGCGATCTGGTCTTCATAGAAGGCGGTCTCGGTGGCGATGGCCGTTCCACCGGTCTCGCCGGCCGGCACGATGGCACGCCGCGACAGGGGCCAGAGCAGGCCGAGCACGGCCGCCGCGGTCATGGCCGCCAGGATGAACCAGATCGCCGTCATCGCACCTTCGCCAGCGGGCCGGACCGGCCCGTATCTCGCCACACCATGTGGACCCGGCAGCGGAACGCCACGACGCCCCCCGGCGGCGGCACGGTGTCACGCAACTGCCGCGCGAAGACAAGAGTGAAACAAAAGGTTGATTCAGGGCCAAGACTTACGCCGACCACGATCCGGCTTCCCGGATCGTATCAATGCGTCGCCGCGCCCACCGGCGCATCGCCCGGCACCTCCAGCACGGCGCGCAGGCCCCCCAAAGCCGCCTGCTCCAGGGTGAAGCGCCCCCGGTAGAGGGCGGCGAGATCCGCCACGATGGAGAGGCCGAGGCCGGAGCCCGGCTTCGATTCATCGAGCCGCCGCCCCCGGCCGAGCACGGCTTGGCGCGCCTCCGGCGGCAATCCCGGGCCGTCATCCTCGATGGCGACGACGAGGTGGGGATAATCGGCCTTGGTCACCGCCTCGGCCCGGATCGCCACCCGGGCATGGGCCCATTTCGAGGCGTTGTCGACGAGGTTGCCGACCATCTCCTCGAAATCCTGGCGCTCGCCGCGGAAGCGCAGGCCGGGGGGCACGTGGACCTCGTAGGCGATGTCCTTGTCGCGGTAGATCTTGCCGAAGGTGCGCACCAAGCCCGCGAGCGCCGGCTCGACCTCCGTGGAGGTGCCGAGCGTGCCGGCGAGCGCGGCGGCCCGGGCCCGGTCGAGGTGGTAGTTCACCTGATCGCGCATCACCGCGGCCTGCTCGCGGATCTTCTGGGCCAGCTCCTCCGGCGCGTCCGAGGCGCCGACCTCGTTGACGATGATCGAGAGCGGCGTCTTCAAAGCGTGGGCGAGGTTGCCGACCTGCGTGCGGGCCCGCTCCAGGATCTCGCGGTTGGTCTCGATCAGCAGGTTCACCTCGCCGGTGAGCGGGGCGATGTCGCGGGGATAGGTGCCGGTGATGCGATCGGCCTCGCCCCGGCGGACGGCGCCCAAAGCCGCGCGCATCTTCTTCAAGGGCGCGAGGCCGAACCGGATTTGCAGCAGGGTGGTGAGCGCCAGCGACAGGCCGAGCAGGCCGAAGGTGATGGTCAGCGAATTGCGGAAGCGGTCGACGTCGTTGACGATCTCGTCGGCGGGCCCCGCGACCCGGACCGTGTAGCGCCCCTCCTCGCCGAGATCGACGTCGCGCTCCATGATGCGCAGCAGGCGCCCGTCCTGCGCCCGGCCGTAGCCCTGGCGGATCTGCCCGACCCCGACCTTGCCCTCGGAATCCGTGGCCGGCGGCAGCGGCACCCCGACCAGCGAGCGGGAGGTGCGCACGTCCCGGGGCTTCGCGTCGGGCTTGCCGACCTGCCAGTACCAGCCCGACAGGGGCAGGTCGAAGCGCGGATCGCCCAGCGAGAAGGTCCGGCTCTCGGGATCGTTCGGCGAGACGAGATCGGTGGCGAGGTTGTTGGTGAAGACGAGCAGCCGGCTGTCGAAGGCGCGCTCGGTGTTCTCGCGATAGAGGGTGGTCAGGATCCAGGCGGCGATCAGCAGGATCGCCGAACTCGACAGGAACGCCGACACGGCGAGCCGCACCGCGATGGAGCGGCGGCGCAGGGAGAAGAGGCCGATCAGGTCGGTCATCGATCGCTCGGGGAACGGGGTAGCGCCTGCGTCTTCGCCGTCGCACGTTGGTACAGGAACGCCCCGACCACGGAGGCAATGGTTCCGCCCCCGATCGTCCCGGCACCCCAGGGCTGGCCCAGCCAGACCGCGAAGGCGGACACCGAGAGGGCCGTCAATGCGGAAAAGAGCGCGCTGACCTGACCGCGCGCATCGCGGCGGATCGCGGCCTCCAACGCTTGCCGCTCGTACGCCCGCCGATGTTCGGCTTCCAACCCCCATTGCCGGACGATGCGTTCGGGCGAGTCCGGCACCAAGCGGGCAAAGCCTTCCAGCATGGACGGCGGCGGCAGCGGGCCGTGCCAGTAGCTGGCGCGCCCGACCTCGGCTGCGGTGTCGCCTCGGGGAGCGGATGCACCCTGGTCGGTCGGGCCGGGCTGGCGCGCAGGCGTTCTAGTCCTGCTTGACCGTCCCACGTGCCGCCTCACGCTCGATCACGCGCCAAAAATCGTTGCCGATCCGGGAGAAGTCGCCGCGCAGAGCATCGGCCTCGTCGCGATGGGGATACGGAAGCAGCTCGGTGGGGGGCCATAGGGAGGCCAGAGTACCCAGACCGCTCCAGGCGCTGAACCGACGGATCCGCTGCGCCGAACCGGTTTTGTGGGCAGGGGTCATGGGGAGGACGGGTCCGTAGCGTGGCGGCCTGCGCCATCTAGTACGATCAGCGACACAGCGACAACAGCACTCGACGCTCAGACCGGCGGCGCGGAATCATGGAACACGTCGCCCCGCATCAGCGGCCGCGCGGTGCGGTAGAACGAGCCCCGCTCCCCCTGCCAGACACCGCCGTCGCGCGTCACCACGGCGTCGGCGGTGAGGATGCCGGAGGGCATGCCGACCCGCAGCGCCGCGTCGGTCGCACGCGCGGCCTCATGGACGAGGCTGCCCTCGATCCGGGCGGCGACCGCGAGGCACAGCGTGGCGGTGAGCGGCAGGGCCTGATGCGGCACGCCGTTGGAGATCACCCGGGCGGTCAGGTCGATGTCGGCGGCTCGCACCGCCTCACCGGAGAGGCTGCCGGCCTCGCGCGGCGGCGCCACGATGCCCACGAAGGGCACGTGAACGATGCGCGCGGCGGCCTCAAGGTCGGGCGCGATCCCCATCGCCATGGAGGCCGCCCGGCGGATCCGCCCGAGCCGGTCGAGGAGACCGGGGACCGCCTCCAGGGCGGCGGGCAGCTCGGTCCCGGCGAGCCCCAGATCGGCGGCGCGGACGAACACGCAGGCATTGGCGGCATCCACCAGCGAGGCCTCGATCGGGCCGAGGCCCGGGACATCGAGGATCTGGCGGACGGCCCCGGTCGGGAGAAGCTGGCCCGTGGTGGCGCCGCCGGGATCGATGAAGTCGAGCCGGATCGGCGCCCCGGTGCCGGTGACGCCGGGAATCGCGAGGTCGCCGCGATAGACGGTGCGACCGCCCCGAACCGTAAACCCGGCCTCGATCAGCTTGCGCGTGTTGGTGTTGTAGATCCGAAGCCGCGCCGGGCCGTCCGGAACCGCGATCAGCCCCTCATCCACCGCGAAGGGCCCGACCGCCGAGAGCATGTTGCCGCAATTGCCCGACAGGTCGATGCGGCCCTCGCGGACCACGACCTGCACGAAGGTGTAGTCGATGTCGGCGTCCGGCCGCTCGGACCGCGCGACGACGCAGATCTTCGACACCGAGGAGACGCCCCCGCCCATGCCGTTGAGCTGGCGCCCGAACGGATCGGGGCTGTCCATGGCGGAGAGGAAGACCGGCTCCCAGGCGGCCAGATCCCCCGGCACGTCCCGGCGGTGCAGCATCAGCGCCTTGCTGGTGCCGCCGCGCATGAAGACCGCCGGCAGGGTGCCGGGACGGGCCACGCTCACACCCGCGCCGGCGGCTGGTTGGGATCCACCAGGTAGCCGAGGCCGCGCACCGTCTGGATCAGGTCCACCGCGAGCTTCTTGCGCAGGCGCCCGACGAACACCTCGATGGTGTTGGAATCCCGGTCGAAATCCTGGTCGTAGAGGTGCTCGGTGAGTTCGGCCCGGGAGACGACCCGGCCGGTATGGTGCATCAGATAGGAGAGCAGCCGGTATTCGTGGCTCGTCAGCTTCACCTGGGCGCCGTCGACGAAGACCTTGCCGGAGCGCGTGTCGAGGGTGACGGGCCCGCAGGCGATCTGGCTGGTGGCGTGGCCGGCGGCGCGGCGCAGGAGCGCGCGGACCCGGGCCATCAGCTCTTCCATGTGGAACGGCTTGGTGACGTAATCGTCCGCGCCGGCATCGAAGCCGTCGACCTTGTCGGACCAGCGATCGCGGGCGGTGAGGATGATCACCGGCGTCTTCACCCCGGAGCGCCGCCATTTCTGCAGCACCGTGACGCCGTCGGCCTTGGGCAGGCCCATGTCGAGGATGATGGCATCGTAGGGTTCGCTCTCGCCGAGATAGCCACCCTCCTCGCCGTCATAGGCCTTGTCGGCGACGTATCCGGCCTCTTCGAGGGCGGCGACGACCTGCCGGTTGATGTCCTTGTCATCCTCCACGACGAGCAGACGCACGGCTCACTCCCCTCCGAAACGATCTCGGCGCCCGCTCAATACTGACCAGCCACGCTGCCGGTGCGCGCGTCCACGATGACGTGCACGAAATGACCGTCCCGGCGCAAGGCGGTCAGCATGTAGACGAGGGTGTCCTCGTAACGGCAGAGGCTCGCCCGCTGAATCTCGGCCCGGGGGATCACCGTGCGGGCCGCGCGGATCGCCGCCACGGGTGGGATCACCCGCCGCTCGCCGACCTCCTCGCGCATATCGGCCGGCGACAGGCAGGTCTCGACCCGCAGGGGCGCCTGGCCGGAGACCGCGCCCGTCTGCGGGGCCGGCCCGTCGTCGGCCATGGAGCCGAGGCCGCCCGCGGCGAGGGCCGCGGCGGTCAGGCTGATGGCGACGAGGGCGATGGCGTAGCGCATTGGTGGCAGATGTGGGCCGATGGCACTGAATGCGCCCTGAATACGTAGCCGTGGACGGGTCACGGCCGGCAGGTGGGAATCGGATATGCGACGTGCGGACGGCATCGTGCCGGCACTACGGCTGAGGCCGCCCCCGGTTCCCGCGCGGCGTGGTGGGGGGGCTCATATCCGCTCAGGAGGGATCGCGGCGCGGCCGCTCAGCCGGCAAGATCCTGAGGCGACCCCTGCGCTCCTAGACAGCTCTCCGCCAACCCCTGGGGGGTATTGAATCTGGTTTCGAGATTGAACACGACGCGAGTCGGGGCATTAACCCTGTCATGGAGGAAGCCATGACAGCATTCCGTATCCTGATCGCCACGTCCTTGATCAGCACGTTGCCAATTGGCACAGCATTCGCACAGACGGACCCAGCGAGTACGCAAGGCGGCGTGCTGTCGACTGAACGGGCGCCCAATACAACGGCCGTCGGGCAGACCAAGCCGCCGAGCCGCGATGCGAGCCCCACCGCAATCAAGCCCATCGAGCGCCCGACCGCCGAACAGGTCTCGACGGATGCGATCGCGGCCCAGATCTGCGTCGGCTGCAACACCGAGTCCGCGTCGGCGGAAACACTCAATCTGCGGATCCGCCCGCCCGTCTCGCCGGAGGTGCGTGGCGGCCCGCCGGACGACCGCATCGGCCAGCGGGACACGAGCCTTGGCGCGGTGGCGCCGAAGCAGCAATCGGATCTCGATACCGTCGCCTTGGCGTCCGCGCATCGAGAGCGCGCGGAATCGGTCAAGGAACGGACCGACGGTCTCTGGCAGTCGTGGCTGGTCTCGGTCTGCAATGGCTGCGGCGACCAGAAGCCCGCCAGAGCCCTCAAGGTGCAGGATTGGCCCGACCGCGCCGGGCCTGCCACCACAGGATCGGTTGCCCGCCCGACGAAGCCGGTCGCGGCGCGCCACGACGACAAGCCCGCGGCCTCGCATCCGCACGGCAGTCTCGAAGCGGATCTCTCGCCGGAAAACGTCAATTCGATCCGGCGCATGCCGCAGCCGTGACGCGGGCCGTCAACATCACGAAGGGCTCGAATGGCCCCATGCGTGCCGTCGCCCCGTATTTCGGCGCGACGGCACGGGCGGAAGAGTGGATCGCATCCAGGAACAGGTTGCGGAGCCTGGGGTTGCTCCTTCAGTTGAAGGAGTAAAACATGCTGACCGGTAGTCTTTTGTGGCTTTTGGGCGTGCCGATTCCCGTCCTCATCCTGATCTGGTTCTTCTTCCTGCGCGGTCGATAGCGTAAAACTCAGCACTCCGAGGTGCTGAAGATCGCCGTTCATCGCGATTCCGCGATCGCGTATTCGCAGAAAAAGTTGCGACGATGCGGCGCGGCGTTCAAACTCAGAGCAATGCGTTGCTCGGCCCGGCGGTCAGCGATCGGCCAGCCCGGGTCACGAGCTTCGCGAAGGCGAGCGCGGCGGCCGAGGCCTGCGTCTCGGACGGAAAGGTACGGTCCGACTCCAGAACCGTCATCTGCGTCGCATCCAGCAGGACCCAGGTCCACAGGTGACGACCGGTTGAGCGAATTTTGAAATGCATGGCAGGCTCGCGGGTTTGAACATGCCGGCATCTTGCGATGCGGGACGGCGCGCTGCGTTAATGACTGGACCGGCGCAACAACCTGTGTCGGCTAACCTTGGGGTTGCCCCCGATATCCCCGCAGAGCACAGCCGAAACCAGCAGCGACTTCCCGTCGCGAATGACCGGAGGGGCCCCAAGGCGGCGCCCAGGCGGCGAGTAACAGCCCGCCGGGGCAGGATGCCGATGGGACGGTCTCGCCGGCACACCGCGCTCAATGCGGCGTCAGTCCGACCTTCGCCAGCACGATGCCGCCGAACGCCAGCAGCGCCGTCGACGCCAGCCCCCAGCCGATCCGATACAGCACCCGCACCTGGCCGTTGATTTCGGCCAGACCCCGTGCCGTCTCAAGCTTCGCCCCGTCCACCGCCTTGTCGATCCGCCGCTCGATCTCGTCCCGCGCCACGAACGATTCGATGTCCCGCCGGTAGGCCACCCCCTCCAGTTTCTCGTCCATCCGGTCGAGCTTGCTGCCCAGCGCGTCCACCTGACGGCCGGTCGCCTCCACGCGCTCGATCAGGCGACCGATCCATTCGGGCAGGTGGTCGGCCATCGCTCCAGTCCTCCGCTCGCCCCGGGCCACACGCACCGCGCGCGTCCGGGATGGTGCTTGCTCGGTCATCGGTGCGCTGTCCGGGCTTCGAGGGCTCATGCCTTCGGCCCCACCATCTGCGGCACGATCTTGTCGACCGAGCGGGCCAGCATGTAGGCGCCAATCCCGACCGTCAGCAGCGACCACAGCTCGGCCGGCACGCCCTTCAGCGCGGCTATGACCTCGACCTGCAACCCAATCATCGGAGAGACCACGCCGACCCAGGTGATCATCGCCAGGGCCCAGAGCACCGTGATCGGCCGGGCGTTGCGGGCGAGCGGGCTCTCCGAACCGGCATCGGCCTTCATCACCTCGGCCATGGCCCGGCCGAGGTCGCCCTGCTGGTCGATCAGGGCCTTCTGCAGGTCGAGCTGCACCTGCAGGCGCTGGCCCTCGTCGGGCAGCACCTTGGCGAGGATCGGACCGACGGCGCCGAGCAGCGCGGGGAGGATGGCGAGAAATCCCATGGTCAGACACCCTTCTGCATGTTGCGGCGGATCACCGTGCGCAGGCGCGGCCACCACGCGGTCGGCTGTTGGTTGGGTGCGGCGGGCTGAAGCGCGGCGGTCAGGGTGGCCAGGAAGCTCCTGTGGTGGCCGGCGATCCGCAGCCCGTTCTTCGCGCCGTCGCCGTTGACGATCGCCCGCGCGCCGACCGGATCATCGGTGTCGGCGTCGAAGTACCGCCCGAGCGCGTGGCCCGGCCGGAACAGCCCATCCCGGGCGCCGAGCACCAGGATCGTGGCGCTCGTCGCCGGCACCAGCGCCAGGTCGGGATCGCCTAGGAGGTCGAGGCCGAGCAGTCGGCCGAAGGTCCGATAATTGTCGATCCAGGTTAGCTGGGCGGCGCCGCGGCCATAGTAGATCCGGCCGTTCACCGGCACGCCGTAGGCGTGGCCGCGCCCGAGCCCGACCTCGCGGATCGACAGGTCCAGCCGGCACTCGTGCCACGCGGTCGCTAGCGTGTAGGCGACCGGGCGCGGATCGGGCGGCCAGCCCAGCCGCTCCCACGCGTCGAGCAGCGCGGTCAGCCCGTCGACCTCGACTTGCGTGAGGCGCGGCCCGCACGGTCCCGCGGTGCGCAGACGGGCGAAGAAGGTCGCCCGCACGAGTGGTGCGGTCATGGAAACCTCCCGGATCGGGGATTGGGAACGGGACTCCGACGGGCCGCGACGCTCAGGCGAACACCGCGAGCGACGAGGCGAGGCTCACCGTGATGCCGCCGGAGCCGGTGATCGTCTCGCGCAGGAACACGAGGTTCGCGGCGGAGACCGGCGAGGCGACGGTGCAGGGGACGAGAATCAGGCCGTTGCTCGGCGATCCGTCGTTCGGGCTGGAGATCGCCACGAAGCTGCCGGTGACGGCCGAGCCCGACAGGGCGAGGCTCGCCTGTGCGCCCGCCAGCGAGGCCTTGCACAGGATGCCGGTCTGCGGGAACGCGCGGCCGAACAGCTTGACGAGCATCGGGCTGGGATCGAGCGCGACCACGTTGAGGCCGCCGTGCTGCCCGGGCGGATCGCCGAGCTGCACGGCATCGCCAGAGGCCCAGCCCGCGACGTCGGCGGCGCTCGTCACGTCGAGCTGGTTGGCGGCCGGCGCGGCGGCGATCCACGCCGCGGTGCCGCGCGTGGTGTTCCAGATCCGGGCGAGGGACACGCCCTGCATGGCAGCGTCGTAGAACAGGGCGGCATCGTTGCCCCCGCTCAGGGTCAGCGTCGTCCCGGAGACCCCCGCGAGGGTGGTCCCGCGCGGATTGGCGCCGTGTGGGGCCGTGTTGCGGAACAGGGAGACCGTGCCGTCGCCGCCGGGGGTGAACAGGAAGTTCCCGACCGGCGCACCGAGCAGCGCGGGCATCGCCCCCGTCGCCTGGTCCACGATCGTCCACTTGTCGAAGCCGTTGCTCTGGAGCGCCAGGACCCCGTAGGCCGCCACGATGGCAGCCGAGGCCGCGCCGTTGACGCGGTCGGCCCCGGAAGCCGCGACCGTGAGCTTCAGTGCCACCGAGGCGGCGCCGCTTTCGTCGAGGATGGTCAGGGTCGCTCCCTCCGGGAAGGCCGAGGCCGCCGGCAGGGAGAGGGTGCGCGCCTGGGTCAGGGCGATCACCGCGACCGTGCGGTCGGTCGGCTGGATCGCGTAGGCGGCGTCCGCGACCTGGGTGCGGGCGACGGCCGCCGCGTCGGCGCGGTCCACGTAGGCCGTGGTGGCGAGGCGGGTCGCGTTGTCCTGCGCGGCCGGCGTCGGCGCGGTCGGGCTCGCCGCGAAGGCGACGATGCCGGTCGCCGCCGCGGCGGTCAGTGCGGTGGTGAAGGCGGCCCCGTCCGGCGATGTCTTGAGGACGAAGTCGTCGCCGCCCAGCGTCCCGAACAGCGCCCGGGTCGCGTAGCCGGTCTGGAACACGAAGCCGGCGTCCCGCGCGGCCGCCTTCTTGTTGACGGTGACCCGCATGTCGCCGGTTCCGGGCGTGACGTCGTCCCAGCTCAGGAGCGCCGCATCCGCCTTCACGGCGAGACGGTTGGACCCATCGGCCTCCGTATTGATCCCGAGGCGGCTCACGCTCCGGATCGCCGCCAGCGTGCGGCGGACGCTGGTCCAGGCCGCGCCGTCGAACACGTAGAGGTCGGCCTCGTCCACCACGTAGGCGAGCCAGCCGGCCCGCGGGATCGCGCCGGTCCAGCCCCCGTCGGCGTAGCGCGCCACCTGGCCCGCAAACCCCGCCCAGGCGCCGCCGGGGTTCGCCGTCACCACCAAGTAGCGGTCGCCCTCGGCGGGGCTCGGCGGCGGTGCCGTGAGATCCTTGTCCAGGCAGGCGAGCTGAACCAGGGCGTCGAGGAGGCCGAGCGCCTCGTTGTGGGTGACGTGCTTCTGGGCCTGGCTCGCCGCGATCAGCGGCAGGCCGAGGTGGGGCGTCGCGTCGAACATGGGCGTCTCCGGGATCAGGCCGAACGGACGGGGATGCGGGCGCGGCAGGCGGGTCCGGGACCGGCGACGAGGCCGATCTGCGCGACCGCCACGTCGAGGCTCCGCTGCGGGCCTCCGAAATCGGCCACTTCATCGGCGTAGAGGAGCTGCTGCGCCTCGGCGCTGAGCGTGCGCAGGGCCGTGCCGGTACCGGCGAACACCGTGACCGCGTAGGCCTCCGGATCGTCCAGGGGGATCTCGGCGGGCTCCCAGGCATCGCCGTCGCGGCGCGCCCGCCGGATCCAGGAGAGCAGCACGCCCTCGCCGGTCCGGCGCGCCCGCAGGTGGACCGGCCTGAGCGGCCGGAGCGCCGTCAGCCCGGCCGTGGCGGTCAGCTCCGTGAAGGCCGGATCGCCCGGGTCGCGCCCCGCCGGCCCGATCCGGTAGCGGAAGGCCCGGCCGACCGCGTCGAGCCCGGTCACCAGCGGCCCCACGGCGCCATCGTCGAGGCGTACGATCAGGCTGCCCGCGGGTGCCGTCCGGCCCGCAACCGCTTCGCTGCCCGCGAGCCCGCGCAGCAGGCCCGATAGCCGGTAGGTGTCGGACCCGGTCAGCACGGCATACGCGGCGCCGAGCAGTTCCACGGCCCCGTCCGGACCGATCAGCGCGAACAGGTTGCCGCCGGCCAGCATCGCGGCCTCGCCGATCGACGCCAGCGCCCCACCCCGGCGCAGGGTCACGTCCAGGTGCCGATGCCGGTCGATCCGCCAGAGCGGCCCGGCGGGCAGCGCCGTGTGGGTCCGGCCCAGGCAGGCGGGGTAATCGACGATGCCCTGGAGCGTGAGCGGCCCCGCCCCCTCGGCGCGCCAGATCGCGGCCGCCCCGGGCCAGGGCTCGGCCGCCACCGCGAGGTATTGCAGGATCGGGGGGCTGCCGCGGTCCGCCGGCAGGTCGAGGGCGAGCGCCAGCGGCGGCCCCGGGAAGGACGGGCGCGCCACCCCGGTCAGCGCCATGCTGCGCGGCACGCCGCGCACCGGCCCAGCCCGGGGCGGCACGCCGCTCGCCGCGATCCGGCGGCCGGTGGGGGCATCGTCGATCCGGTCGATCCTGCGCAGCACCGTGCCGCCCGGCACATCGGCCGGCACCGCCAGGAGGTCGCCGGGCTCCAGCTCGACCCGGCGCGGGCTCAACGTCAGGACCGCGCTATCGCGGGCCGCGATGATCCGATCCAGCATCGCCTCGGCGAGACCGTCGCCGGTCTCGCGCCGGGTGACGATCGCCGCCTCGATCCGGGTCTCGTGGCGTCGCTCGCCCACGGGCCGCACAGCCGCCGCCGTGGCGCGGCGGTAATCCGGGCTCTCGGACTCGGTAAGGCCGAGTTCGACCGAGCGCGGCAGGGCGCTCTCCTCGGCCCGGACCTGACGGAGCACGGGCGTCTCCTCGGAGAGCCGGACGAGGTCGGCCTCCTCCAGCACCACCGGCCGGTCCCGCCGCGGCCCGCGCAGGTGCAATCGGCCGGCCACCGCCGAGACATCGAGCCCGTAGATCTGCGCCAGGGTCTCCAGGGCGCCCCGCGCCGAGAGCGGCCGGTCGAGCACGTAGCCGTCGAGATAGGCTGCGGCCTCGATCGCGACCGGGGCGTCGAAGCCGAAATCCGCGAGGATCGTCAGGACCAGCAGGTCGAGGTCGCAACCCTCGATCCGCCCGGTGATCCAGTGTCCGACCCGCCAGTTGCCGATATCGGCCCAGACCCCGCGGACGGTCGGGAAGGCCGGATAGGGCCGCGCGTCCCAGGCCCAGACGAAGATCCCGGCGGGATCGACCATCCGGCCGCCATAGACCGGCGAGACCGGGTTGTCGGCCTCCCGGAAGCCCGGCACCGCCGGATCGAACCGGGCGATCGCCGCCTCCAGGCCCCGGAGCTGGATCAGCTCGTCGCGCAAGCCCCGCGATTCCGGCGGGTAGGCGTTCTCGATCGATTTCGGATCGGGGAAGACGTTGGGGCCGTTCGTGCCCTTGTCGACCGCCGGCACGCCGAGTTCGGTGAGCCAGATCGGCTTTCCCATCGGCACCCAGGCGGTGGCCCGGGTCTCGACGCCGCCGTCCCGCTCGACATGCGGGTTCGACCACCAGGCCACGAGGTCCTTGCCCCGGTAGATCCAGGGCTTGCCGGCGGCGCCGTCGGTGATCGGGCTGCGGGCCTGGGCGGCGCGGGCCTGCGCGTCGGGGTAGTACCAGTCGAAGGCCTCGCCGGAGGCGCCGCGCGCCTTGAGGTAGGCGCGGTCGTAGATGTCGCCGGCGGCCGCGAGATCGGCGTGGTCGGGCGTGTCGCGCCAGTCGGAGACCGGCGCGTACCAGTCGATCCCGACCGCCGCGATGTTGGGATCCGCGAACAGGTCGTCGAGGGGGAAGCGGATCGTGGCGCCGCCGTCGACGACATGGGCGCCGTACTCGGTCCAGTCCGCGCCGTAGACCAGGGCGACGCCCGGGCCGAGGCGCGCGCGCACGGCCGCCGCGATCGCCCGGAAGGCCTGCACGGCCGGGTAGCCGGAGACGCCCCGCACCCGGGTGAGCCCGACATACTCGCTGCCGATCACGAAGCCCGCGATCTGGACGCCGTTGGCCGCCCACTGCGCCGCCAGGTCGGCATAGTGCAGCACCTCGGCGGTGTAGCCGTTGGCGAAGAAGGCCGCGACCTGCGCGTCGGCTGCCCCGGTCCCGTCCGGGCTCCCCGGGACGCCCGGCGCCGGATCGCAGGTGACGCGGCCCCGCCAGGGATAGGGCGGCTGCGTTGCCCCGGGCACGCGCGGATCGGGCAGGCCGTTGCCGGCCGGCACGTCCATCATCACGAAGGGGTAGAGCAGCACCTCCAGGCCGCGGCCGGCCAGCTCGGCCACCAGCCGGGTCAGGCCGTCGTCGCTCGGGGTGCCGCCGTAGGACGGGTTGCCGTCCGGCAGGATCGAGACGACCTCGGCATCCGCGCGGCTGATCCCGGCGACGCTCCAATCCGCCGGCACCGCCCGCTTGGTGCGCGCCTCGACCTTCGGCACCACCCGGCAGGACGCGGCCCGCATGTCGGTGCCGAACCACGTCGCCACCACGGCGACCCGCCGCAGGTTGGGGCACAGGGCCTGAAGCGCATCGAGGGAGGCGAGGACGTCGGTGGCCCGCTGGAGCTGGTGCCGGTTGGCGGCCTCGGTGCGGCCGAGGCCGAGATCGACGGTGACGAGATCCGGATCGAGGCCGAACTCGCTGGCGCCGGGGATCATCTCGACGGCGCGGATGCGGCCGTACAGCCCGTTGACGGGGCGGATCACCTCGAAGGCGAATTGCGGGATGCGGTTGCCGAAATCGGCGAGCGGCAGGTTCTCGAACACCACGTAGGCGAGGCCGCGATAGGCGGGCGCGGTCTCCGCCCCCTCCTTGGCGACGATCAGCGGGTCGGGCGCCTGATCCGGGCCGCCGGTATGGACCCGGATGGAAAGGCCGACCTGATCGAGTTCCTTGCCGTCCGCCCAGATCCGGCGGACAAGGGCGATCTCCCCCTCGCACAGGCCAACCGCGAGGTTGGCGAAGTAGCTGTAGCGGGTCGTCACGGTCTTCTGGCCGCCGCCCATCCCCTTGGCGGGGGTCGCGGCACGCTGCACCGTGGTGTTGGCGACCTCGAGCGGACGCGTCGCCCAGATCAGGCTGCCGCCGATCCGCGCCCGGCCGTAGACCCGGGGGATCGGATCGCCCTCCGTGGAGGTGAGTCCGCTGACATCGGCGAGCCGCGGCCCCGCGACGAAGCGCGTATGCGGCCCGGAGCCGGACAGCGCGCCGTCGAGCCCGGCCCCCGCGACAGCCCCGAGGGTGCGCCCGACCACGGCGCCGATCGGCCCGCCGAGGGCGGTGCCCACCGCCCCCCCGGCCGAGGACAGGATGAGGGTCGCCATGGCGGGGCTCCGTGGTGAAGCTGCGGGCGGGTCGGGCCACGGCCGGCCGGGCGGGAACGCATTGCCGAAGCGGTATCCATTCGGATACGTTTCTGGCGTGGCGACGATCCTACTGTCCGATACGTTCCGCGCTTGGCTCGCTGGCCTGCGGGATCATCGCGCCAAGGCTCGCATCACGGCGCGGATCCGCGCCGCGGGGCTCGGTCATCTCGGTGATGTCAAACCGGTCGGCACAGGCATCTTCGAGATGCGGATCCCGTATGGCCCCGGATACCGGGTCTATTATATCCGACGCGGCGAGGTGACGTACCTGCTGCTGTGCGGCGGCGACAAGTCCAGTCAAAGCCGGGACATTCAGCGAGCCAGAGCCATGGCTGCCAAGCTTGATGGGATTGCCTGATGCGCTTCGTCCCCTTCGACGCCTCGGAATTTCTCGACAGCGAGGTGGCCATCGCCGAGTACCTCGCTGCCGCCCTGGATGATCCCGATCCCGAATTGTTCATCGCCGCCCTCGGCGACATCGCCAAGGCCCGCGGCATGTCGCAGATTGCCCGTGAGGCGGGCCTGGGACGGGAAAGCCTCTACAAGGCCCTGATGCCCGGCTCGAAGCTTCGCTACGAGACCGTCCGCAAGGTCATGGACGCCTTGGGCGTGAAGCTGACCGTGGCAACCGGTTCGTCGTGAATCGGATCTGACCAGCCCACTGGAAACCGGAACACCCCCGTCCCATGCCGCCGCCACCATCCGGTGAGCGCCACCTCGGCGACGCAGGCGCCGTCATGGGCGTGGATCATGGCGCCGTCGCCCGTGGCGATGGCGCAGTGGCGGGCCGGCAGGTGGCGGCGGAAGGCGAAGAGCAGCACGTCGCCCGCCCGCGGGGCGGCCTCCGCCAGGGGGCCCGGCACCGGCACGAGGTGGCGGAGGGCCGCCTCCGTGAGCGGGTCGGTGCCGGGGGCGGCCGATTCCGCCCAGGTGCCGGAGTAGGGCGGCACCACCTCCGGCTCGGCGCCGTAGAGCCCCCGCCAGACCCCGCGGAGAAGGCCAAGGCAGTCGCAGCCGACCCCGCGGAGCGAGGCCTGATGCCGATACGGCGTGCCGAGCCAGAGCCGCGCCTCGCCGAGCGCCGCCGCCCCGATGTCCCGCCGCATCGCGCTCATCGGAACAGGCTCCCGCCATCGAGGGCGTGGTCGGAGCCCGGGACGGCGCGCATCACCGTGTCGTTGCCGGGCATGTGCGGAAAGCCCTGAAAGTTGACCGCGTTGGCGAAGCGGTCCCGGCAGGTGGCGAGGCGCTTGTCGCAGCCGGCGGTCAGCGTGAAGGCGTCGCCGACCGCGACCGGCCGGGGCGGCGCGGTCCAGAGCTCGATCAGGCCGCCGAGCTGCAGGCGCACATCCGCGGCGTGTCCGGCATTGGCGCCCGCAATCCAGGCGAGGCGCCCGCCCGTGAACAGGCCGTCCGGAAAATCCCCGGCCAGCGCTGCCGCCAGCGTGGCGGGCTCCGGCATGGCGGTGACCCGGCCGGTTGTCCGCCATGCCGTGAGGTCGACCCGGCAGCGCCCGTCCCCGAGATCGGCCCCGCAGGTCGCCCGGTAGGTCCGGCCGCGTTCCGCATCCAGGCGGTGCGCGAGGCCGCGCAGTTCCGCCACGAAGGCATCGCCGTCCCGGCGCACCTCGCCGATCGTGGCAAGGTCGAGGAGCAGGCGCGTCTCGGGGTTGGTCCAGTCGACCAGCCAGGTCTCCACCGCGGCGCCGTCATAGAGGCCGCCGGCGATGTCGGCCTCGGTCAGGCCGAGGCTGCTCAGGGCGCCGGCCACGTCGCCCCCCGAGACCGCGAAGCCGGATTCCGCGCTGGCCTCGGCGGCGTCGAGGCCGGTCCGGGCGAGATGGACGAGACCCGCGACGGTCAGGTCGCGGTCGTGGTCGGTGAAGCCGAGGGCGAGCCCGTCCCGCCGCCGCAGGGACCAGCAGCGGCACAGGGTGGTCACGCCCCCCGCGAGATGGGCCGCGAAGGCCGCCGGGATGTCGCGCATGGGTGTTCCCTCAGGGCACGATCTCGACGAGGGGCACCCGCGGGATCTCCCCGGCCGTGAAGGCCGCGAGGTCGATGGTGAGCTCGTCGGTGTCGAAGCGAACCGGCACGTCGAAGGCGAAGCCCGCGGTGACCGGGGCGCCGGGAGCCGGGACGTGGTCGGGCGTGACGATGACGAGGCCGGTCGTCGGGTCGCACGCGAAGGCCCCCGGACCGATCTCCTGCCCCGAGATTGCGATCCGCACGCTGCCCGCCACCGGCTTGGCGATGCGGCGGCGATAGGGGGCGAAGCCGCTCCCGTAGGTCTTCACCAGCGGGAAGGTGGCGGTGGCGCCGTCGCCGGTGCCGATCGGCTGATCGAGGGGGCCGATCGCCCGCCCCGGCGGCCCCGAGCGGCCATCGACCCGGTCGCGGAAGCGGAAGCCGTAGAGGCGGCCCCGCCGCTCCTCGAAGAAGGCCAGCACGGCGTGGAGCGCGTCGAGGCCGCGCAGCCCGAATCCGGCATCGTAGCGGCGGCGGGAATCCGCCCAGCGGCCGTTCCGGTGCTCCCGGCCGGAGGCCAGGGTGACGATCTCGGTCAGTCGCTGCGGCCCGCCGCTCGCGCGCAGCGAGACGTCGAGGGGGAACAGCACCTCGTGGAAGTCGTCGGCCATGATGGTCCCCGGGGTTGAGGTGGGTGGCTTGGCGGTCCCTCACGTCGCCCGCTGGCCGCGCGCCACCGCCCGGGCGAGGCTCGCCGTCACCTGCGCCTCGGAGCGGCGGAAGGCCGCCGGATCGGGCGTGGCGATGTTGACCGTCACGGAGACCGGCCGGGCCGACGCGCCGCCCGCCGCGACGCCGAGGCGGCCGTCCGGGCCACGGGCGAGCGGCAGGATCGCCTCCGGCCCGGCCTCGCCCATGAGGCCGGTGCCGCTCGCCATCGGGAAGTAGGTCGGCGCCGCCACGACCCCGCCGGCCGCGAAGGGCTGCACCCGCCCGCCCCGGAACACACCGCCCCGGGCGTAGCCGGCCTCCGAACCGGCACCCAGCACGGAATTGATCAGGCCGGTGACGCCGGTCTGGATCGCGCCGCCGGCCGCCCGGGTCGCCACGCCGGCGAGCCGGGTGCCGATCAGGCCGAGCACGCCGTCGAGGCTGCGCCCGGAGGCGGCGCCGCGGGTCAGGGCCGCGTCGAGGCTGCGGCCGAAATTCTGGGCCAGACGGTCGAGGGTCTGGAGCCGCTCGACCCGCGCGGCCTCCTCGGTGTCGGTATCGGCCATGGATCAGCCCCGTCTCAGGTTCGGTCGGGATAGGCGGCGAGCAGATCCTCGAAACCCGCCCGGGTCAGCGGCTCCGGCCGGGCGCGCCGGCCGAGGGCGGCGGCGAACTCGCGGGGCGTCGCCGACCAGAAGTCGCCGGGGCGCCAGCCCAGCACGCCGAGGCCGAGGGACAGGGCGTCGTCCCAGGGGAAAGCCGGCGGGACTCCGGTCGGAGCATCCGTCTCCGACTCGGGAGCGCTCTCTGCCGAAGGGCGTGCCGTCTTGCCCAAATGAGGCACAGGTCCCCTCTCCCGTGCGGGAGAGGGACAGGGTGAGGGATACGCGGATTCCGAAGGAGGCGCGCATGCGACGCGCGTCGACGACGCGCTCGATCCTGCGAGTCCTGGTCCCTCACCCCAACCTTCCCCCGCCCGGGAGAGGGGGCCCGCCGCGTCCTCCGAGCGCGTCGGCGCGCCACTGTCGTGTCCCGCGTCGCGCGGCAATCGGGAGGGCCCCGGCGCCGCCCCGAACGCCGCGGCGAGCACCGCCTCCAGGGCCGCCGTGACGGCCTCGAGCCCGCCCGCCAGCGGCAGACCCGCCACCGCCGCGTCGTCGAGGTCGTGGCCGCCGCCCCGCAGGGCGACCCCCAGCAGGGCGATCAGGTCCCGCGCCGAGAGGCGGCCGGCGGTGAAGCGTGCCGCGAGCCCCGTGAGGTCGCCGGCGCCGAGCAGGTCCTCCAGCTCGGCCAGCGCCCCGAGGGTCAGGCAGAGGGTGTAGCGCCGCCCGGCGAGGTCGAGGGGCACCGCGCCGCGGATCCGGTTCGCCATCGAACTCCCCTTGGCGTCAAACCGCCGCGAAGGCGAGCGCGCCCGCCGAATCGAGGCTCATGTCGAAGGTCACCTCGCCCGCGTGGTCGCCGCGGTATTCCAGGCTCGCGATCTGGAACGGGCCTTCGAGGAGGCCGAAGGCCGGCACCACGATCTGGAAGGTCTCGATGACCCCTTCGAAGAAGATCAGGCGCAGGCGGGCGTCCGAGGCTTGGTCGCGGAACACGCCCGAGCCCGCGATCGCGGCCCGGCGCACCCCGGCCCCGGCGAGCAGCTCGCGCCAGCGCCCGGCGGAATCGGCGTTGGTGACGTCCACGGCCTCGGCGTTGAGGGTGATCTGGCGGCTGCGCAGGCCCGCCACCGCCACGAAGCCGCCCGCGCCGTCCCCGGCCCGGATCAGCAGGTCCCTGCCCTTCTGCGCGCCCATCGGCTCCCTCCTCAAAGACTCTCGGTGACGGCCTCGACGGTGAGGCTCGCCCGCGCCTCGCCGGTCCGGGTGTCGCGGTGGGCCTTGATGGCGCGCACCCGCAGGGTGACGAGGCGGCAGCCGGCGAGCGGCATCGCGGTGTCGGCGAGCAGCGTCGCCATGCGCTCGGCGGCGTCGAGCGCCGTGCGGACCGAGCCGGGCTTGGCGATCACCGCGATCTCGTGGCTGTGGCGGTGGCGCTCGGCGCCATCGACGGAATCGTCCTCGATCGCGGCATCGCCGAACAGGGCATAGACCGGAGGCGCGCCCCGGGGCGGCTCGTCGTAGAGCCGGACGCGGCCACCCAGCAAACCCGCCAGGGCCGCATCCGGGGTGAAGCGCGCGATCAGGCCGGCGCGGAGCGCCAGGAGCGGGCTCGGATCACTCACGACGCGCTCTCCTGCGGCAGCTCCTCGACGTGGCAGATGCGGTCGCGGCCCCGCCCGTCCGGTTCGGTCACGGCGCGGATCGCGAAGCGGCGGGGGCCGGCGGCGAGCCGCATGGTCGGGTCGAGGTCGGCCCGGCCGCGCAGGGTGATGCGGTAGGCGGGCAGCGTGTCGGTCCGGCCGCCCTCCGGCCGGTCGACCACCCCGGCGGGCGCCAGGGCGCCCCACAGGACCGGGCCGGCCACGTAGCGACGCAGCACGCCACCGAACCCGTCCGGCGCCTCAAGCGGGCGTTCCAGCACGAAGCGCCGCCGCCGGGCGCCGAGCGGCGGGTGACGGGGCGTCAGGCCCATCGGGCGGTCTCCGATACCCGCCATCACAGGCGCATCCGGCGGAACGGCGCGGCGAGATCGGCGGCGTCGGTGCGGACTGCGTCCGCCTCGTCGCCCCGGTGCTCGTAGCGGGCGGCGGCCAGCCGCAGGATCGCGAGCCGCAGGGGCGCCGGCAGGGGCGGCCCGTCACCGCCGAACCCGGCCGCGACCTCGATCAGGATCGTGCGCCCGGCGGGGTCCGGCACCGCCGGGTCGATCAGCAGGCCCGGCGCCTCGACCGGGTCGGGGCCGGGGCGCACCAGCCCCCCGGCGAGGTCGGTGACGCCCGAAGCGTCCGCGAGCCCGGCGCGCAGGACCGTCACCAGGGGGCTCAGCGGCAGGGGCATCCGCCCGTCCGGCGGCCAGGCGGGCAGCGCGATCCGGTAGCGGCCGGGGACGAGGATCCGGCGCGTCTCGATCTCCAGGCTCGCCCGCACCGCCGTGATCAGGGCCTGGAGCAGCCCATCCTCGGCGCCGTCATCGTCCGAGTCGAACCGCAGGTAGGCGCGCAGCTCGGCCACGCTCACCGGCTCGACGACGGCGGCATCGATGCGTAACGGGATCATGGTGTGTCCCTCTGAGCGGTGATCCGATGCTGGTCTCGAAAAGCCGCGCGGCGGCAGCCGCTTCACTCGCGGCCGCCCTGTCGCTGGCTGGCTCGCCGGCCGGCGCCATCGTGGGCGGGGCCGAGGCGCCCGCGGGCGGGGCCGTGATGGTCCTGTCCTCGAAGGGTGGCGTCTGCACCGGCGTGGTGCTCGCCCCCGACACGGTGCTCACCGCCGGCCATTGCCTCGCCGACGCCCCGCAGCACCGCGTTCATTTTCGCGATGACGCGGGTGCCCCCGTGCTGGTCGAGGTGGCGGCGCGGGCGGTGCATCCGGGCTACGACGCGGGCGCCGCCAAGGCCCGGCGGCGCTCCATCGACCTCGCCCTCCTGCGCACAGCGACGCCGCTGCCGCCGCGCTTCACGCCGGCGACCCTGAGCGCCGCGGCGCCGCGGGCGGGCGAGGATCTGACCCTCGGCGGCTACGGCGCCGCCAAGCCCGGGGATCCGCGCTCGACCGGCACCTACCGGAGCGTGACTCTGCCGGTGATCGAGCCCTACGGGCCGAGCCGCATCCTGGTCTGGCTCAAGGGCGGCGCCGGCGGGGCCTGCCAGGGCGATTCCGGCGGCCCGATCACCGGGCCGGACGGCGCCGTGCGGGCGCTGGCCGCCTGGATCGGCGGGGCCTGCGGTGGCCTCACCCAGGGCGTGCTGGTCGGACCGCAGCGTGGCTGGATCGATCAGGTGCTGGGCGGATGGGGCCGGAGCGCCCGCTGGACCGAGTAGTACGCCTCCGGGTACGGGGCGCGCGCTGCGCAGTCTGCATCGCCCACAATTCAATCGGACCGAATACGAGTCGGCGATTGAGCCAGACGCGTTATCAACCGGGCCTGTTACGCGACAGATCTCGGACTAACGGGTCGGCGCGCAGCCGAGATCGTTCGCCGCGCGGCGAGCCGAGGGCGGTCGAGCGCGCCAGACGAGCGAGCCTCGGGATATCCGCGACGCATGTTGAGCAACCGACAACGCCTGGGTTGGGGCCTCACGCTCTCGATGACGGCCATCATCCTCTGGGCTGCGGCCTCCTACCTGCGCGGCGGCGTGATCTGGTGGCTCTGAGCCGAGCCCACGCCGGCCTCTGCGCTGATCGGCGGGCGCCGAGCGCACACGTCGATCGGATCAGCAGCTGATCCAGGTGCATGCCGCGGACAGGGTCGCGGACAGGGACGCGGGCGCCGGCGCGAGACGCCGCGAAGCCTCCGCCCAACCCGCCTCGAACAGCTCGCGCGGCGTTTCCCGTGCTCAATCCCGTTCAGACTCCGCTCCCCCGGTCCGGGAAACGGGGCAGCTCGTGAAATGGGGTGACGGTGCCCCGCAGAGGCGTCCGCTACGGCAGTACACGCTCTAGTTGCGGCGCCGATGCTTAAGATAAGCACCCAGCATGAATCCACCCTGCAAGGCCGACATATAAGCAAACAAGATCAAGAGATCGGCGAACTGAAACTCTGCTTTCAGCAGGATGCGCAGGATGTCGGCAATCAGGAACACCAGACAGGCGATGACGACGAAGCCGACCCGGAAGTACCATCCCATCAATACGCCAGCCACGGCCACAACCAGCAAGCCAATCATCGGTTCGGATCCCCAGGCCCACTGCTGCGATCAGGTCGTTCATGGCTGAGACGGCCTGAAGTTCTTCCCGGGAGACCGGCGTAGAATAGGTTCGGCTTGCATGCGGCGTGCCGCACCCTTCGGTCGATCGCGGCAACACCCCCTTATCGGGGTTGGGATCGCGTGTCCGTGTTCATAGCACGGTAGGGCTACCGTATCGTTTCGCGCGGCGCCGGCTTTTGCCGAAAAACCGCCGGGCATCGCCGGGACGCCGGAAAGACGCCTCCCTCCGGACGGTCCGAATCCGCAGGGAACCTCAGCTTGGCCAACCCATTGGTTTGCTCTAGGCTCGCCCCCGTCGCCCGCACGTCGAGGGCGCGCCGACCGCGCCCCGGAGTGCCCGATGTTCCCTCGCCCGATCCGCAAGGCCCGCCCCTGCGAGCGCCCTGCGCGCGGGCGCCTCGGGGCCGGCCTGCTGGGCGCGATGGTGCTCGGGGCGCTGGCCGGGCTGCTCCCCGCTCCCGCTTCGGCCGTGATCAACGGCACGACCACCCGGGATCGGGACGGGGCGCGCAGCTTCGTCGTGCGCATCGAGAGCACGGAGGGCGAGATCTGCTCGGGCACGCTGATCGCCCCGGATCTCGTGCTCAGCGCCGCCCACTGCGTGATGCGTCCGGCGGGCTACACGGTGATCGGCGTGGACCGCAGCTTCCGCCAGCGCCGCTCCGCGGTGATCGCCACCACGATGCATCCGGATTTCGTCCCCGGCACGACGCCGGAGGACCAGCCCGGGGTCGACCTGGCGCTGCTTAAGCTCGAACGTCCCCTCGGCGCCGATTTCGTCCCCCTCGATCCGCGGGGTGCGGGCGCAATCGGCAACGGCGAGCCGGTCGACATCGCGGGCTTCGGCGTCGTCGCCGAGAACCGGCGGGGCTCGGCCCGCGTCCTGCGGCTGGCCCATCTCGTCTCGATCGGCTCGCTGCAGGTCGCCAATCGGGTGGCCGTGGTGACCGACCGGCGGCGCATGGCCGAGACCTCGGGGGCCGGCGCGTGCCTGGGCGATTCCGGCGGCCCGATCCTCACCGGCGGCCCCGGCGGCTATCGGATCGTCGGCGTGGTGAGCTGGTCGAGCGGCGCCCTGCAGCAGGGCAGCCGCCGGACCGCCTGCGGCGGCTTCACCGCGGTGACCCCGGTGGCCGAACATGCCGGCTGGATCTCGGCGCGCGCGGCCGAACTGTCTCAGATGCAGGTGAGCGACGCCACGCCGCGCGGCAACCGGTCCACCTGGATGGCGCGCCCGCGCCGTCGATAGGGCGATATGCGCCCCGCGCGCCCCTCATCCGCCAGGGGATCCCGCACGCGGGTGGGAACCTGAGGCCGCATCGGCACTTTCGCATCCGAACCTTTCCGGACACGGAGCGAGACCCATGGCCGACACCGGCACCAGCAACACCCCCCGGTCGCACAAGACCCGCAACAACACCGATTCCAACGCCAAGAAGGTGTCGATCGAAGCCCTCAACGCCCGGCTGGCGGACGGCATCGATCTCGCGCTCGCGATCAAGCAGGCGCACTGGAACCTCAAGGGCCCGCAGTTCATCGGCGTCCACGAGATGCTCGACGGGTTCCGGACCGAGCTCGACGAGTTCAACGACAGCGTCGCGGAGCGCGCGGTCCAGCTCGGCGCCACGGCCTTCGGCTCGACCCAGGCGGTCGCCGAGCGCACCAAGCTGCCGCCCTACCCGACCGGCATCTACGCCATCGCCGATCACATCGCCGCGCTGATCGACAGCTACGCCGCCTACGCCAACGCCGTGCGCGAGAACATCGACGAGACCGACGAGGCGGGCGACCCCGACACGGCCGACCTGTTCACCGAGATCTCCCGGGCGGTCGACAAACAGCTCTGGTTCCTCGAGGCCCACGTGCAGGAGCCGACCGGCGCCATGCGCGACGGCAATTCGGGCCGCTGAGCCGGTTCTGAGCCGCAGACCCCCCTCCCCCCTTTGCGGGGGAGGGTGGCCCCTGCGTCAGCAGGGGTCGGGCCGGGACGAAGTCCCGCAAGAGGGGGAACCCGGGTTCAGGAAGGGGCGCGAGCGGCTTGAAGGGCAGAGCCTCGATCTGCCCCGTCGCTCCCCTCTCCCGACCCCCTTCGGGGACCACCCTCCCCCGCGGAGGGGGAGGGAGCGCGCGATCCCTCCTGCTCAGCCGAACTTCAGCAGCTTGATCGCGTCGAAGTCCTGCACCCCGCCGCCGACGCGCTTGGTGGTGTAGAACAGCACGTAGGGCTTGGCGGAATACGGGTCGCGCAGCACGCGCATCCCGGTGCGGTCCACCACCAGATAGCCCCGTCGGAAATCGCCGAAGGCCACCGACAGGCTGTCCTTGGCGAGGTCGGGCATCGCCTCGGCCTCCGTGACCGGGAAGCCGATCAGGGTCGCGGGCCGGCCGGCGGCGAGCGGCGGCTGCCAGAGATAGTTGCCCTCGGAATCCTTGAACTTCCGGATCGCGCTCTGGGTGCGCCGGTTCATCACGAAGCCGGCATTCTGGCGATAGCCCGCCCGCAACCCGTAGATCAGGTCGAACAGCACGTCCCCCGGATTGCCCGACGGGAACGCCCCGGCCGCGCCCGTGGCGACGAAGCCGAGCTTGCCCGGCACCCACGCGCCATTGGCGACCGTGTCGTAGCTCAGGAAACCGCGCGGGCGGCTGGCGCCGTTGCCGGTGACGAAGGCCACGCCTTCCTGCTCGGCGAAGGCGGTCTCGATCTCGGCCGAGAGCCACGCGTCGAGATCGACCACGGCGTCGTCGAGCAGCGTCTGCGTGGCGGCCGGCATGGCGTAGAGTTCCATGGCGGGGAACGCGATCTCGGAGAGCGCCGGCGCGTCGGTCTGCGGTCGCGGCGCGGTCTCGGCCGCCCAGCCGGTCACCGGCGCGCCGACCGAGATGGCGCGCTTGTACTGCGCGCCCGAGATCTGCTGCACGCTGGCGATGGCGCGGATCGGCGAGATCTCGCCCAGCCGCGTCAGCACGGTCCGCTCGATCGTGTCCGGCACGAGGTAGCCGCCGTCCGGCCCCGAGCCGGCCGAGAGGGCCTTGGCCTCCAGACGCTTGAGGCCGGCGCTCTCGCCGGCCCGGACGTAGAGGTCGAAGGCCGCCTTGTGCTCCTGCGCGCCGGCCTCCATCCGTGGCCCCGGCTGGCCGAGCGGCGGCCGGGCCTGCTCCAGGTGGATCCGGTCGAGGCGGGTGCGGGCGGCATCGAGCGCCGCGTCGATCCGCGCGAGTTTTTCCTCGGTCAGCACATCGGTACCAAGGCGGCCCTCGATCCGGCCGATCCGGGCGTCGTTGGTCTCCTTGAAGGCCGCGAAGGCGGCCGAGAGCTCGTCGAGGGCGGAGCGGACCGGGGCGCCGTCCGGCCGGACGGCCTTGTTGTCCAGGGTCCCGAAATCGGGGAGGCCGCCCTTGGTCTCGTAGGCGGCGGGCGCGAGCGGGGTGTCGGCGTGCATCGGGAAGCTCCGGGTCGTGGGTTTCAGGGCCGCGGGGTCGCGGGTGGGGCGATTCGTCGGGCGAGGCCGCGGATCTCGGCCGCCAGGGCATCGGGGGCGCGGGGGTCCGGGGCGGGGCTCGCCCGGGCGCTCGGCTGCAGCGGGAAGGTCACCAGGGAGATCTCCCAGAGATCGACCCGATGCAGCCGGCGCTCGCCCCCCGCGCCCCGGCGGGCCAGCAGCGTGCGGAAGCCGATCGACAGGCCGTCGATCCCGCCGCCGCGCAGCAGGGCATCGACCTCCCGGGCGCGCTGGACCGCGAGGTTGAGCTGCCCCTCGGCGAACAGGCCGTGGGCATCCTCGCGCAGGGAGAGCCAGCGGCCGATCGGCTCGGCGGGGTCATGCTGGAACAGGAGCCGCACGCCGGCCGGCCCCTGGCGGGCCAAGCTCGCCGCGAAGGCGCCCGGCACGACCACGTCGCGCCCGAGATCGGGCACGCCGAAGACGCTGGCGTAGCCGGTGAAATGGCCGTCCATGGGAGTCCTCAGGGGTGGTCCGCTCTCGCGGATCGCGGTGGATCCCCTCTCCCCGCGGGCGAGAAGAGGGATGCGACGACCTCGCCGTCGGCGCATCGCGGCGGCAGCCGAAGGTGAGGGGGTGGTTCAGGACGAGACGCTTCCGGCCAATCCCCCTCACCGCTGCCGCGGCTTCGCCTCCGCTTCCCGCATGGACGACAAGGTCCGTGCGGGCCTCTCCCCGCCCGCGGGGAGAGGGGATCCGCCGCGCGGCGCGCAGAACAGTCAGCCCTCCCCCGCTCCGGGCATCGCCGGCGGGTAGCCCACCGCCTCGCGCTTCTCGGACACAGACAGGAAGTCCGCCGCCTGCACCCGGCGCCAGAGCGATTCCCGCTCGGCGGCCAGCGCCTCGATCCGGTCGAGGTCGGGCTCCAAATCAACCGGCCCGAAGGCGGGCTCCAGCCAGACCGCGAGGGCCTGCGCGGTACGGCGCGCCAGCGGGATCAGGGTCTGACGGTAGAGCGCCCGGTTGGCCTCGGCGTAGTTGGCGTGGGTGTTGTCGCCCGCCAAGCCGAGCAGCAGGGGCGGAACCCCGAACGCCAGGGCGATCTCCCGGGCCGCCGCGTTCTTGGCCTCCACGAAATCCATGTCCCGGGGCGAGAGGGCGAGGGGCTTCCAGTCAAGCCCGCCTTCCAGCAGCAGCGGCCGGCCGGCATTGGCGGCGCCCTGATAGTTCGCCTCCAGCTCGGCCTTGAGCCGGTCGAATTGCGGCTCCGAGAGCGTGGCGCCCGCGAAGACCAGCGCCCCCGAGGGCCGGGCGGCGTTGTCGAGGAGCGCCTTGTTCCAGGCGCTCGCGGCGTTGTGGATGTCGAGTGCCGCGGCCGCCGCCGCCACGGGGGCAAGGCCGCCCGCCTCGTCCTCCGGATGGAACAGACTCAGCGCCAGGATCGGCGCGATCTCGGGGGCGCCGGGCGGCGGCAGGTCGAACCGGCGGCTCTGCCCGCCCGCCGTGTAGACATAGGCGGCCGGCCAGCCGTCCGGCCCCGGCAGCATCCGCATCCGCCCCGGCCGGAGGGCCTGCAGCGCCGCGACCCGGCCGTCGAGACTCACCGCCTCCAGATAGGCGGTCCCGGCCAGGAGCAGATCGGCGTAGATCGTCTCCAGCAGATGCGTGCCGCTCTCCCGCGGGTTCGGCCGGGCGAGCAGCGCCAGCAGGTCGGCGCCCTGGTCGGCGCCGGATCCGGTGGCGATCAGCGGCAGGCTCGCGGCACTCTCGGCGACCAGCCGGACCGCCCGGTGGACCACCGGATTGCGCGCGTAGCCGGCCTGAGCCAGCGCCGCCGGGTCGCGGGGCGTCCAGCAGGCCCGGCTGTCGGCATACAGCGCGAAGGCCGGGGCGGCCTTCGCGGCCGGGGCCGCGTCGCGGGCGGTGCGGCGGGCGACCCGCGCCAGCCGTTCGAGGAGGGTCGACATGCCGGTCCGGTCCTGCGTTGGGGTCGCGCGGGGTCTGATGACGGCGATGGGGGCCGGAGGTCCGCGCCGCCCGGGCCGCGCCGTCAGGCCATGGGGCTGCGCCCGGCGGCGCGGCGACGCCCCGCGAAGCCGCACCGCACCAAAATCATCCGCCGCGACAGGAAAAAAGACGGGCTCAACCCAACCGCGAAGCGCAACCGTGGTGCGGTTGCCACAGTGGGGCACACCATATCGTGTATACAGGATGCAGTTCGTTCATGAGACCACGAACCGCCTTTCGGCGCGCTTCCCATGGAGGCGCGCCGTATTGTTTTTCGGGCCGTGCGCCGGTTGCGCCGCGTCACAGACGGCGGATCCGTGGGACCGCCCGCGATTCCAGCATGAGATGGGTGAGCGCCCAGACCAGGGCGTCGAGCCGGTCGGGCGAGGTCCCGCCGGACAGGCCGTCCGGCCCGAAATCGCACAGCTCGTCCTCCAGGGCGGGGAACGCCCCGACATGGTGGACGAGGCCGCGGGCGTAGAGCAGCGAGACCGGCTCCGCCCGCAGGTACTTGCCGCGCGTGGCGTGGACCCGGGTCACCGGCACCGCCGGATCGCACTGGGCCAGGACGGACGCCGCCATCTCGCCGCCCTGATTGACCTCGACCACCAGGGCATCCGCGGCGAGCCGGTGATAGAGCGCGAGCGCCGCCCCGGCCCAGGCCTGCGGCGTGGCGCGGGGCAGGCTCGCATCGGCCAGCACGTAGGCGTGTTCCCCGGCGCGGCCCGCCGCCACGATCCCGCAGGCATCCGAGCGCGCCCCCGAGGTGGCGGGCGGATCGACCGCCACGACGATCCGCCCGAGATCGGGGGCGGCGGCGACCCGGCCGGCGTCCAGGCCGGCGCGGTCCCACAGGGCGTCGTCGCGATCCTCGATCAGCTCGCCGTCCAGTTCCTGGCGGCCGAGCCGCGTGCCGGCGTAGCGCCCGACCACGTGCTCCAGGAAGTCCGGCGCGAGGTGAGCGGCGTTGTCCCGGGTGCGGGCGCGGCTCACCACGGTCCGCGGATCGGCGAGCAGGCGGCGGATCAGCGGCACCGGCCGCGGCGTGGTGGTGACGAGGTTGCGCGGGCGGGCGCCCAGCCGCAGGCCGAATTGCAGCATGTCGAAGGTCGCCTCCGGCCGGCGCCACTTGGCGGCCTCGTCGCACCACGCCGCGCCGAATTGCGGGCCGCGCAGCGCATCCGGCTCCTCGGCCGAATACGCCTGGGCGACGGCACCGTTGCCCCATTCGAGCCGCCGCCGGCTCGGGGACCAGACCGGCCGGCTCCGGCCGCGCCGGGGCAGGCTGAGGAGCCCCGACGGGCCCTCGACCATCACCTCGCGCACGTCGCAATGGGTCTCGCCCACCAGCGCGATGCGCCCGACCGGCTCGGACGTGAAGGCCGGATCGCCCCGGGCCAGGGCATCGACCCATTCGGCCCCCGTTCGGGTCTTGCCGCTGCCGCGGCCGCCGATCACCGCCCAGGTCGTCCAGGGTTCCCCGCGGGGCTCCGCGTCACGCGCCTCCGGATCGGCCGGCGGGAGCTGATCGGCGCGGGCGCAGTGCAGCCAGTCGGCCTCGAGCGCCCGGATCAGCTCAGGCGGCAGCGCGGCGAGGAAATCAGGCAGGCGCCCCGCCGCCGACAAAGCGATCATAGCGTCGCGCGATCTCCGCGCGGAGCGCGGGCAGGTCGAGCTCGGTGGTGTCATCGCCGCCCTCCCCTGTGCCCTGCGCGCCGCCCACGTCGTCGAGCAGCCGCTTCAGGCCGCCGAGGTCGCGCAGGACCCGGGCGGATTCGGCGAGCGCCACCCCGTCCTGGCTCAGCGCCGTGTCGAAGGCCGCGATCTGCCGGGCGATATGGGCGCGCAGGTGTGCGCGCAGGTTCGATGGGTCGATCGCGGTCGCCGGATCGCGCGCACCACCGCGGCGGGTTTGCTGCACCAGCGGGGTCAGCTGTATGGCCGCGCTCAGGCATTCCGTCTGGCTGCGCCCGAAGCCCAGAGCCACCGCGACATCGACGGGATCGTGGCCCGGCTGGCTCAGGAGCCGCCTGACGGCTTGGCGCCGCGGCTCGGACCATCGCGCGAGGACGAAGCGCCATCGCGGCGACCGCGGCCACCCGTCCCGGGCGTTCCAGGTCTTGATCGTGCTCGGGGGGATCCCGGTACGGGCGGCGATCCCGGCGATCGTCAGGTCGGTCTCGCGCAGGAGCCGCAGCACCTCGGTGCGCTGCGCCTTGGGGTGAGCAGCGCCGACCTGCATCGCCGCCCCCTCCGCATACGTCTCGACCGTGCTTGATGGATAGCCCAGGAGCGTGCCGCTGTCAAGCCCAAATTCCTAATGCGAGTAGAATTTGGGAATTTGAGCCGCAGCGGTACGAGGGTTGTTCGGGGGCAGCGTCGTTCAGGGCGTGTAGATCCAATTGGACCGGCAGTCTCCCCGGCAGAGGCAGCCCTTTCAGAGTGTTTGAGCTGACTGCGAGGATCGCAATTTGTGGTCCTGACGTCCTGAAAGAGCGCCGCCTTTTCCCTCCCCCCTGTGGGGAGGGGCCAGGGGTGGGGGTGGTGCAGGATGAGGCGCAGCGGTGCCGTCTGCACCACCCCCACGCGGGATCTGCGATCCCCAAATTCCTTCCCACAAGCTTGAGCGATTCCGGGCAGGCCCGGGATCGCCCAGGGGAGGAGCGTGCGCCGCGGACCGGTGTCTGAGTGGTCCTGCAAACACCTTGAAAGGGCTGCCCCGCAGAGGCTACGCAATTTACCCATCTCCGGCGCCCATCGACGCTGACGGCAGTGCGCGACAGGCCCCCTCTCCCGTGCGCAGGCATACGTTGCAGGTGGACCAATCATCCCATCCCTGTGAATGACCGCGCCAAAGGCGGTCGAGGACCGGAACGGCGCCCCGGTCGGCACGTTGACCGGCGCATTCCGAACGGTCCTCTCCCCACACAGAGCGTCACAGCGGGTCAAACAAGGTATGGTCGGACAGCCCCCAGGGTCCGGAACGGCTGGTCCGCAGGACGATGGTTCTGGGGAGGCGTCCGATGTGGCGGTGACGCAGGGCAGCGCCGAGGCGGCCGCGCTGAGCGACAGCTTCAAGCGCTTCGCCGATGTCGTCCCGCTGATGATGTGGCGCTCGGACGAGCATGGGCACGCGATCCACCACAACGAATGCTGGCTGGAATTCACCGGCCGCCCGCTCGCGGCGGAACTCGGCCTCGGCTGGCGCGAAGGGCTGCACCCCGAGGATTTCGACCGTCACGCCCGGATCGTCGCCGAGGCCTTCGAGGCGCGCAAGCCGTTCGTGGTGGAGTTCCGCCTGCGCCGACACGACGGCGTTTATCGCTGGTTGCTGGATACGGCGCGCCCCCTGATGGAGAACGGGCGGTTCCAGGGCTATCTCGGCTCCTGCTTCGACATTACCGACCGCAAGCACGCCGAGGAGCATATCGAGCACGCGCTCGCCGAGAAGGAGACGCTGCTCGCCGAGGTCTATCACCGCGTCCGCAACAACCTGCAGGTGATGGTCAGTCTGATCGGCCTGTACGGACGCGCGGCGCCGGACGCCTGCCGCGGCAGCTTCGAGGCCCTGGGGCAGCGGGTCCGGGCGATCGCGCTGGTGCAGCAGCACCTTCACGAGGCGCCGCACATCGCGTCCATCGATCTCCGGGATTACCTGCACCGCCTGGCCTCGGGCCTCGGCCAGCTCCGCCGGGCCGGCCGAATCAGCGTGCAGGTCGACGGTTCGGGCAACGGGCTCGTGGAGCCGCGCACCGCCAACGCGCTCGGTATGATCGTCGCCGAGATCGTGGCCGAATGCCTGGACGCCACGGCCGAGCACGTCGCCTGCGCCATCAGCATCGGCCTGGACGCCCCGGCAGGCCAGCCGCTCTGCGTCTCGATCGTCTCGGGCGTGAGCGAGATGGCCGCCTCCGGCCGGCCCAACGTGCCGAAGCTCGGGCCGAGGCTGATCGCGGCCTACGCGGCGCAGGCCGAGATTGCCGTGTCCGGCGATGCCAGTCCGGTTGCTCCCCTGAGGCTGACCCTGCCGCCGAGCGCCACCGCCCAATGAGGCCCCCCGTACCCCGCCGCGTCGCCGGGCCCCGTCGCCACGACCGCCGGACCGGCCTATAGCGGCGCGGACGTCCTCCGGATCCGGACCCGCATGCTGCCCCCGATCGAAACCATCATCGAGAATTTCGAGATCGTCGAAGACGACGATATGCGGCTCGAATATCTGATCGAGCTCGGCCGCGCCCTGCCGCCGTTGCCCGAGCCCCTGCGCAACGAGGCCAACCGGGTCCATGGCTGCGAGAGCCAGGTCTGGATCGACACGGCTGCCGAAGGCTCGGGCGCGGAGCGCCGCCTCAGGCTGCAGGGGTTCAGCGATTCGTTCATCGTCCGCGGCTTCGTGGCGCTGATGGTGGCGCTCTACACGGGCAAGACCCCGCGCGAGGCCGCCGAGACCGACGGGCTGGACCTGTTCCGGCAGCTCCGCTTCGGCTCCCACGTGACGTCGAAGCGGTCGAACGGCGTGCGCGCGATGGCCGAGCGCATCCACCGGGACGCGACCCGGCTCGCCGCCGAGGCATAGGGCGCGGCGGCCCTCACCCCCGCCACAGGCGCAGCCGCGCCTGCTCCGGCCCGGTCGCCTCCCGCTCCAGGCCGTAATGCTCGGCGAGCCGCCCGAGGGCGATGCGCGCCACGACCTTGGCGGAGCGCGCCGGCCAGCGCCGCTCGACCTCGATCCGCTCCAGGCCCTTCAGGAAGCCGCACAGGTCGATCAGAAGGCCGGACAGGTCACTGCCGACCGCGTCGAGGGCGCCGCGCACCCGCTGCCGGGCCGCGATCACGTGGTCCGCCGCCGAGGCCGGGTCGCGCGGGCCACCGCCATCGACCCGCGTGGCTCCGAACTCGCCCCCCATCCGGGGCAGCAGCGCGGCGGTCGTCATGTCCCGCCGCAGCCGCTCGCCCGCTTCGAAGGACGCCGCGTCGATCAGCGGGACCCCGTCCCGGCCGCGGCGGCGCACCATCCAGGCGAGCGGGTTCTCGGCGGCGTTGCGCAGGATCGGCTCCGATCCCCCCTCCCCCCGCTCCACGGTCAGCTCGCGATGCTGCGCGGCGAAGGCGGCCTCGCCCCCGGCCGCCTGCCGGCGCAGGCGCGACCGCCCGGCCGTGCTGATCGTCAGCCGGACGCCGGACTCGTCCCACGTCGCCAGATCGGCCGCCGCGAGGGCCCGGCCGGATGCCGCCGCGAAACGTCCGCTCCCCACCGAGATCCCGTCTCCGCCGCGCCGGACGATGAGCGAATCCTCGGCGAAGGGGTCGGGCCGGGCATAGGCGCCGGGCTCGCCGAGCCGGCCGAGCAGGCGTGTCGCCTCCGGCGGCAGATCGGCCTTCCGCGCCCGGGCCCGCTTCGACGGGCTGACGCCGAGGGACGCCGTTCCGTGTTTTATGTTCATGTTTTGTTCCTGATGCGGTATGCCTCGTACGCACGGAATCAGCCTGCCAGGAAATATCAGAAGATCAAGGTATTTTTACCTACTATCCCCAGCTATTGCGTCGCAGCCCGGGTCGGTGGCCGATGCAGCACGTCCGCGATCTCGTCCTCGGATTTGCCGCGGACCTCGTAGCCCATCGCCTCGAACCGATCGATCAACGCCGCACTGCCTGAGGCCGAGCGGGCCGCCCAGTCCGCAAGGATGTCGTTGACCTGCTCCAGATCGGGCGGGGACGGGTCGCCCGGCGAGTCGGGCTGGGAATCGGGGGCTGCGACCATGACGGCACCTCGGACCTGGACCGGCGCCGCCCGCGCGGATGCGCCGCGGCGCTGGTTAAACGTCCAAGGCTGGAATGGGGTCCCGCAGGGGGCGCCAGTCGGCCGCCAGCCCCGCGCAGCACCGTCTTGCATCCCGCCGCACGCCGGGACACATCCCGTGACCAGCACGCCCTGCCCCGCAGACGGCGCGATCCGACGGGAGACACGATGACGGAAATCGGCCGAGGCTTCCCGGTTCAGCAGGCCGGTGCGCCGATGGAGCCACCCCGGGCCGAGGCCCGGCCCCGGCACTTCAGCGTCCACGGGCAGGAGATCACCGACCCCTACGCCTGGCTGAAGGCCGAGAACTGGCAGACGGTCCTCAAGGACCCCACGGCCCTGCCCGAGGATATCGCCGCCTACCTGAAGGCCGAGAACGCCTTCGCCGAGGCGGCGCTCGCCGGCACCGCGGATCTGCGCAGGCAGCTGGTCGGCGAGATGCGCGGCCGCATCCAGGAGGACGAGAGCGGCGTCCCGGAGCCCGACGGTCCGTTCGCCTACTACACCCGCCATCGCGAGGGCGGGCAGCACCCGCTGATCTGCCGGCGCCCGGCGACCTCCCCCGACGTGCCCGAATCAGGCGCGGACCCCGACGAAACGATCCTGATCGACGGCGACCGCGAGGGCGAGGGCCTGCCGTTCTTCGAGATCGCCGCGGCCGTCCATTCCGACGACCATACGCGGCTCGCCTGGAGCGCCGACACCAAGGGATCGGAACTCTACACGATCCGGGTGCGCGACATCGCCACCGGCCTCGACCGCGACGACCGGGTCGAGGCCACCTCCGGCGAGGCGGTCTGGGCGGCGGACGGGGAGAGCTTCTGGTACGTGGCGGTGGACGCCAACCACCGCCCCGCCAAGGTCATGCGCCACCGCCTCGGCGCCCCCCAGAGCGCGGACGAGACGGTCTATACCGAGCCGGATGCCGGCTACTTCGTACATATCGGCAAGACCCAGTCCGGCGCCTTCCTCGACGTCACGGCGAGCGACCACGAGACCTCCGAGGTCCGCCTGCTCGACCGGCACGCGGAGGGGGCCGCCCTGCGCCTCGTCGAGCCGCGCACGCCGCTCCTGATCTACGGCGTGGAGCACCGGGGCGACCGGCTCTACATCCGCACCAACGCGGACGGGGCCGAGGATTTCAAGATCGTCACCGCCCCCCTCGACGATCCGGGCCGCGCCAACTGGACCGACCTCGTGCCCCATCGGTCCGGGGTGATGATCCGTCACCTGCACCTGCTCTCGGGCCATCTCATCCGGCTGGAGATCGAGAACGCCCGGCCCCGGATCGTCGTGCGCGATCTCGAGTCCGGCGGCGAGCACAGCGTGGCGTTCGAGGAGGAGGCCTATTCCCTCGGCCTGCGCGGCGGCCTCGCCTTCGACACGGCGACGATCCGGTTCGTCTACTCGTCGATGACGACCCCGTCCGAGACCTGGGATTACGACTGCGCCAGCCGGGCGCGATCCCTGCGCAAGCGGCAGGCGGTGCCGAGCGGGCACGATCCGGCCGCCTACGTGACCCGGCGGCTGTTCGCCACCGCGCCGGACGGCGAGCAGGTGCCGATCTCGCTGCTGCACCGGCGGGACCTCGTCCTCGACGGCAGCGCGCCGCTCCTGCTCTACGGCTACGGCTCCTACGGCACGCTGATGCCGGCGGCGTTCCGGACCAACCTGCTGAGCCTCGTCGATCGCGGCTTCGTCTACGCCATCGCGCATATCCGCGGCGGCACCGAGAAGGGCTGGCGCTGGTACCTCGACGGGAAGCGCGAGAAGAAGCCCAACACCTTCACGGACTTCATCGCCTGCGCGCGCGCCCTGATCGCGGCCCGCTACACCGCCGAGAAGCGCATCGTCGCCCATGGCGGCTCGGCGGGCGGGATGCTGATGGGGGCCGTGGCCAACCTGGCGCCCGATCTGTTCGCGGGGATCGTCGCCGACGTGCCCTTCGTCGACGTTCTGAACACGATGCTCGACGCCGAGTTGCCGCTCACCCCGCCGGAATGGCCCGAATGGGGCAACCCGGCCGAGAGCGAGACCGCCTTCCGGACGATCCTGGCGTACTCCCCCTACGACAACGTCGCCGCCAAGGATTACCCGGCGATCCTGGCGCTCGGCGGGCTCACCGACCCGCGGGTGACCTACTGGGAGCCGGCCAAGTGGGTCGCCCGGCTGCGCGCCACCATGACGGGGGGCGGCCCGGTGCTCCTGCGGATCAACATGGAGGCCGGCCACGGCGGCGCCGCCGGCCGCTTCGACCGGCTGGAGGAGGTGGCGTTGATCTACGCCTTCGCGCTGATGGCGGTGGGGAAGGCCTGAACCGCTCGGTTCAGGGCTGTACCTCGGCGGGTGCGGGCGGCTGGGCGATCCCCTCCCCCAGGATCCGAGCCCGGCGCGCCGCCTCCTCAGCGGCCTTCTCCGCAGCCGCTTTTTCCGCGGCGGCCTTATCCGCGGCGGCCTTGTCGGCCGCCGCCTTCACCGCCGCGGCCCGCACCTTGTCCATCTCGATCCGGGCCCGGCGGCGCTGGCGCTCGACCTGGTCGGCCTCGGTCAGCTCGATCGTCTCCAGTTCGCGCTGAAGCACGAAGGCGGCGAGCCCGTTCGACAAGGCACCGACCTCGAGCACCTGCTCGGGGGCGGCGAGCGGCCCCGCGAGGCCGAGCTGGATCGTCGGCGGGCCGGCGCTCCAACCCCGGGGCACCGGGCCGCCCGTGAGCGTCCCGCGGGCGTCGAGGCGCGCGTTGCGCAGGTCGTAGCCGATCGTCCCAGCCCAGCGGGCAGGTCCGAAATCGATGTCGAACGGGCCGGCCCGCAGGATCCCGCCCACGATCGTGGCGGCGGCGCGCGCGGGCCCGGTCGCCTGGGCCGCCGCCCTGCCGAGTTCCTCCGCGACCAGGGACTGGAGGCGCCCCTCGCGCAGGGGGTCGTCGATCTCCACCGCCCGGGCCAGGGCGCGGCCCGCCGCCCCCGGATCGGCCGCCGGGATGCGCAGATCCTTGAGGGTCAGCGTGCCGCTGCCCGAGAGTCCATCGCCGAGGCCCGACAGCGTCTCGGCCGCGGTGGAGACGCGCAGATCCGCATCCAGGCGCCCGCCGATCGGCCCGCCGCCGAGCCCGGCGATCGCCACATCCTCCAGGTGGCCGGAGCTCGAAACCGCCGCGCCGGCGCCCGCCCGGGTGAGCGCGGCCGAGCCCGCGATCCGCCCGCCGGCGAGCTTGGCCGTCAGGTCGCGCAGGGTCAGGCTCGAATCCGACAGGGCGAGCGCCACGGCCGCATCCGTCGCCGTGAGGCCGCGCCCGAGATCGAGCTTGGCGACGCGGGCGTCGAGGGTGAGGGCCGGGGGATGGGCCGGCGGCGCGAACCGCCCGTTCCCCTGCACCGGGAGCACGAGGGCCTCGGCCAGCTGCGGCACCGACAGCCGATCGAGGCTGACGCGGCCGCGCGGGATGCCCCCGGGCGGGCGCAGCAGCGCGCCGTTGATCGTGGATCCGGCGATCTGCCCGGTGAACGCGGCGGTGCCGGCGCCCGCTTCCTGGGACAGCGTAACGGTCAGGTCGGCGGGCCAGGCACCGGGCTGCAGGCGCGCGGCGCCGGCCAATGTCAGGAAGGGGGTGAGGTCGGCCGTGTCGGTCCGGATCGCGCCGCCGGTCGGCAGTCCATCGGCGCCGATCAGGATCGGCCGGGTCGTCGCGACCCGCAACCCCGCCACCGTCCCGTTGGCGGTGACCGCGAGGGCAGACCCGTCCGGCCGCTCGGCGCTCAGGCGCAACTCGGCGGGCTGCTGAAGGCCCGGGAGGTCGGTCCGCCCGAACCACGTCCCGGCCCGGGCGGTGCTCAAGGTGGCGGTGCCGCCCGCGATCCGCGTCCCCTGGCTCGTCAGCGTCAGGTCGAGGGTCCCGCCGCCGGCGCTGCCCTTCGCCTGCGTGCGCAGGGCCTCGGCGGCGCCCCCCTCCCGGTCGAGGGTGACGGCGAGATCGAGGGGCGCGTCCTGCAGGAAAGCCGGGAGCAGCCGCAGATCGCCGACCCAGACCCGTTCGAGCAGGCCGAGCAAGGGCGCCGCCACCGGGGCCTTCAGGCGCCCCGAGACGCGCCCGGTCCCGTCCGCGCCGATCCGCCCCGAGAGGGTGGCGCTGGCCCCCGCGAGGTCGGTCACCGCGAGGCTGTCGACCACGACGCTGGCCCCGTCGGTCTGGATGCTGGCCGCGATGGTGCCGTTGCCGGAGCCGATGGTCCCGTAGCGAACGTCCCGGGCCTCCAGGGTGAGGGCGAGGTCGAGGTCCCGCAGGGTCCCGAGCGTCGTCCCGACGGGCGGCAGGGCCGCGATGTCGATGCCGTTCGCCCGGATCTGGGCGTCGAACCGACCCCGCGCGCCTGCCTCGGCGGCCGTGTAGCGGGCGTTCCCGGTGATCCGGGCGTTGCCGAGGCCGAGGCGGAGGTTCCTCAGGGACAGGCTCGCGGCATCGGCCGAGAGGTCGGCAGCGGCCTCGATCCGGCGTCCGTCGAGCAGCGCGGTGAGCGGCCCCTCGACACCGAGGCGGCGCAGATAGCGGCCGAGCGCGTCCGAATCGGGGGCGGTGAGCGCCACCGGGCCGGTGAGGCGGAACGGCGCCGTCTCGATCTGACCGCTCACGCTCAGGGTCGACTCGGCCGGGCCGGTGACCGAGAAGCGGCGCAGCAGCAGGCCGCCGGCCCGCTCCAGGGTCCCGGTGAGCGCGAGATTCGACCACTCGTCGCCCCCGAGCATGGCGCTGCCGACCGCGAGGTCGAGGTCGAGCATCGCGGGCAGCGCGCCGCCCCAGCTGGGCAGCCCGCGGGCGATCAGGTTCTGCCCCTCGGTCGAGGCCAGGAAGGCGTCGAGGTCGAGGCGGCGGGCCTCCAGGCTCAGGCCGGCGCGCCACTGGCGCAGGTCGAGCCGGCCGGTGCCGCCGAGCCGCAGGGTGCGCCCGCCCGGATCGAGGGCGAGATCCACCCCCTCGAACCGCACTTGCGCGCCCCGGGCCTTGAACGCGGCGCTCAGGGAGAACGGCAGGTATGGCCCCGCGGCCTGGGTCGGCGGACCGACCACGAGGCGGGCCGTGCCCTCGGATTCCACCTGGACGGCTTGGCCATTGTCCTGCGGGAGGAGGCCGAACCGCGCATCCGCCTCGAACCGCGGATGGGCGTCGCCGCCGCCGGAGATCTTCACGGCGAGCCGCCCGTCCGGCCCCGGCGTGCCGCTGACCGCCCGGAATGGGACGCCGCCGCTCGTGCCCTCCACCCGCCAGGGCCCGATGAGCGCCGGCGCCTGCAGGGTCAGATCCTGCGCGTAGAATTGGTCGGTCCGACCGGTCGCCGGCACCTGGGTGGTGACGAGGAATTGCTGGACGTGCAGGGCCTCGATGGCGAAATCGCGCCCGCGCAGAGCGGCGCCGAGATCGTCCGGCAGCTTCACGGCGTCGGGTCCGGCGAGCGGGAGCTTGATCTCGGCCCGGCCGACCCGGGTCTCGGTGAAGCGGAACTCACCCTTCAGGAGCGGCGCCAGCGCGACCTCGGCCTTGACGAAGCGGGCATCGAGGGTCGGGCGCTCCGGATCGGTCCCGAGATGCAGCCGGTCGACGCGCAGCCGCGGCGAGGGCAGCAGCCGGACCTCGATCCGTCCGTCGGTCCGGGCCGGGACGCCGAGCGACCGGGCGATCGCCCGGTCGACCAGGGAGCGATGGGCCTGCCAATCCACGAAGGGCGGGACGGCCAGCGCCGCCACGAGAACCAGGATGACGGCGCCCGCCAGCGCGGTCAGAAGATCACGCAATGGTCCCGTTCCGCACTCGATTTCCGCGCGGGAGCCCCCGCGTGCCCCCGCGGGCAAACCGCTAGGGCCATAGCACGATCAGGGGCCGGGAGCGCCAGCGGGGATCTACGCGGTCGGGGGCGCTTCCCGGTGAGGTTTGTGGGTGGGCGGCTCGTCCCCTTCAGCAAGCGTGTCGATTGGGGAACGAAGATGTAATCTATTCCGGTGAATCAGGTCACGGGCAACGGGTAGCGCGTTACCGCGATCGTCGTTGCATCGGCTGTTACCTCGAGCACGTGATTGACCAGATCGTCGCCGAGAGCAGAGATCTCACAGAGCGCGATATCGAATAGCTCCTCCTGCAGAATGAGATTCATGCCGGGCGGACCGTTCAGGCAGACGAGTCCAGCATGAATCGGCTGCGCGGCATGGAGCCCAGGCTTACCGGGCGCACCAGCTGCGCCGCGGAAGTCATAGGCATTCTAGGTCACCAGCGTCCAATCTTCCTCGACGGCGCGGAGGATCAGATTCCAGTCTTGGATTCCGCCGAGGCCGAGCCAGTGGACGTGCGAGGACTCAGCATATCCTCTGTCCCGAGCCATCATCGTCAACCGCTGGCTCAGGCATTCGTCGACCAGAAACTTCATCCGGCCGATTTACGCTGCATGATCTTGCGCGCGACGTGCTCGGTGCCGGCCGGCAAAGCGGTGCCGCGCGGCCGGCCACGCGGCGGGTGGGCGGCCGCGTAGACGATCGCAAGCTGGATCTGGCGATCGGTCAGCGACGGATAGGCGTCGCGGATGCGATCGATCGGCTCGCCGACGGCCACTGAGGCGGCGATGTCGTGAACAGGCACCCGTGTCCCGCGCACCACGTCTGCGCCGCCCATCACATCCTCGCTGCGTGACACGGCGGCCTCGGCCTCGCGCAGCCGCTCGTAGCTGCAAGCGGTGCGCTCGATGAACGGCGCAAGATCGACGCTCCAGTACTGCTCGCCGAGCTTCCAATCTTCGCCTGCGATCACCTTGCAGCGGTCGAACGCGATGTGACGCAGCCGTCCCTCGAAATGCGTGATGATGTGCTTGCGCTGGCCCGGTGTGAAGGTGTCGGCCGCCCCGTGGTAGAAGGCGATCATCACGCAGGCACCGGGCGTGAGCCGACGGCCGCCATCGAGTACGTAGAAGCCCTCAGGGAGCACGTGCTCGTCGATCGCGCGATCGACCGCCTTCACGGCGGTGCCGGAGACGAATGCTGCCTGCGGAGAGCGGAGCAGGATCGCCGCTTCTCCCATAGTCGCCTCCATAAAGTTTCCGCGGAAAAAGAAGATATATGGGTGATCGCTCCTTTTCAATGTGCCGAGGCGGCCGGCCCGAGCGCAGCGTCGCAGCCCCCCACCCCACACCCACCGGTCGCATCCTGACCCGAACCACCTCGACGCCGTTCGCGATTTGGTCCAGGGAAGCGGGATGCAGAACCGCCCGCATGCGCAGCCCGCCGGGGACGGCGCTCCGTCCTCCTCCATCGCCGCCCGCGCCATGGGCGCGCTCCGCCGCGACGCCGCCGGCTACCTCGAAGGCCTCAACCCCGAGCAGCGCCGGGCGGTCGAGACCACGGAGGGCCCGGTCCTCGTGCTGGCCGGGGCCGGCACCGGCAAGACCCGGGTGCTCACCACCCGCATCGCCCACCTGATCGCCACGAACCGCGCCCGGCCCTTCGACATCCTGGCGGTGACCTTCACCAACAAGGCCGCCCGGGAGATGAAGCACCGGATCGGCGCCCTGATCGGCCCGGCGGGCGAGGGCATGCCCTGGCTCGGCACCTTCCACGCCATCGGCACCAAGATCCTGCGCCGCCATGCCGAGCTGGTCGGGCTGAAATCCGACTTTACCATCCTCGGCACCGACGATCAGCTCCGGCTGATGAAGCAGGTGATCGCCGACCAGAACGTCGACGAGAAGCGCTGGCCCGCCCGGGCGCTGGCCTCGGCGATCGACGGCTGGAAGAACCGCGGCCTCGGCCCCGAGCAGGTGCCCCCGGGGGAAGCCTCGGCCTTCGCGTTCGGCAAGGGCGGCACGCTCTACACCGCCTATCAGGCCCGGCTGGCGACGCTGAACGCCGTCGATTTCGGCGATCTTCTGCTGCTGTGCCTCAAGCTCTGGCGCGAGAACCCGGACGTGCTCGCCAACTACCAGGACCGGTTCCGCTACATCCTGGTGGACGAGTATCAGGACACCAACGTCGCTCAGTACCTCTGGCTGCGCCTGCTGGCGCAATCCCGAAAGAACATCGCCTGCGTGGGCGACGACGACCAGTCGATCTACGGCTGGCGCGGCGCCGAGGTCGACAACATCCTGCGGTTCGAGCACGATTTCCCGGGCGCGGTGGTGGTGCGCCTGGAGCGCAACTACCGCTCCACCGGCCACATCCTGGCGGCGGCCTCCGGGCTGATCGCCAAGAACGAGAGCCGGCTCGGCAAGACCCTGCGCACCGACGACGAGCCGGGCGAGCGTGTCACCGTCACGGGCGCCTGGGATTCGGAGGAAGAAGCGCGTCTGCTCGCCGAGTCGATCGAGTCCCTCCAGTCCAAGCAGCATCCCCTGTCGGAGATCGCCGTGCTGGTGCGGATCTCCGCCCAGATGCGTGAGATCGAGGATCGGTTCGTCCAGCTCGGGCTGCCCTATCGGGTGATCGGCGGCCCGCGCTTCTACGAGCGAGCCGAGATCCGCGACGCGCTGGCGTATCTGCGCGCCACCATGAATGTCAGCGACGACCTCGCCTTCGAGCGGATCGCCAACACCCCGAAGCGCGGCCTCGGCGACGCCACGCTGCAGCAGCTCCACACCTACGGCCGCGCCAATCGGCTGCCCCTGCGGATCGCCGCCGAGCGCCTGATCGAAACCGACGAGCTGAAGCCCCGGGTCCGCTCTACCCTGTGGGCGCTCACCGAGAGCTTTTCGCGGTGGGCGCGCCTCGTGGAATCGCAGCCGCACAGCGAAGTCGCGCAGACCATCCTGGAGGAATCCGGCTACACCGAGATGTGGCAGAAGGACCGTTCGGCCGATGCCGCCGGACGCCTGGAGAACCTGAAGGAATTCGTCCGCTCCATGGAGGAATTCCCCGACATGGCGGCCTTCCTGGAGCACGTCTCGCTGGTCATGGAGGCGTCCGAGACCGAGGGCGCCGAGAAGGTCTCGCTCATGACGCTCCACGCCGCCAAGGGCCTGGAGTTCGATACCGTGTTCCTCCCCGGATGGGAGGACGGCCTGTTCCCCAGCCAGCGGGCGCTCGACGAGAGCGGCCGGGCCGGCCTGGAGGAGGAGCGGCGCCTCGCCCATGTCGGCCTGACCCGGGCGCGCAAGCGCGCGAAGCTGTCCTTCGCGGTGAACCGGCGCATCCACGGCCTCTGGTCGTCGACCATCCCGTCCCGGTTCATCGACGAATTGCCGGAATCGGCCGTCGACGTGGTCGAGGCCCCCGCGCATTTCTCCGCCGGCGCCTCGCGGTTCGACCGCAACCCGACGCCGTTCGGGTCGAGCTACGGCACGCCCGGCTGGCAGCGGGCGCAGGCCAACACGGCGCCCCAGGGCGGCCGCGGCTTCGGCTCCGCACCCGGCGGACGGGCGGGCGGCGGCCCGCGCCAGATCGAGGGCGAGCTGATCGCCAAATCCACGGGTGCGCCTTCGGCGTTCGAGGCCGGCCAGCGGGTCTTCCACACCAAGTTCGGCCCCGGAACGATCGCCGGCGTGGACGGCAACAAGCTGACCGTTGACTTCGACAAGGCCGGCCGGAAAATGGTCCTCGACAGCTTCATCCAGGCCGGGTGAGGCGCGTCCCGCCGACCAAGCCCGGACGTTTCAGGGCGGCAGGGTCGGCCGGCTTCGCCCCTGCGGGCGGGGAGGATCGCGATCGTGCCGGATGCCGCGTTACCGCGTCTCCCCTCATCCCAAGCCCGATGCGAACCTGATGCATCCGCGCCAGCACGGCGCCTTTTTCGAACCGGCCGAGTCGACCGTCACCCCCTGGTCACACCCCGCGGGCAATCGTTGGGTACGAATCACGCTGGTGCGGCAGTTGCATTGCGTATTCGGCCGCGCGCCTCATGTCGTGACGCTCTCCACAGGCGGACGAGCGCGCTGCGGAACCTTTGGGAAGGGGGCCGTATTAGTTCCGCGAAAGACGTAGAACCGGGAGCACGCAGGTAAACGGCAGTTCAGAGACAGATCCAGGTTGGCTAGTCCCGTTGGAGTGTACATCCATGAAGAGACGCCGCGCACGACTTGAACTGGTTGAAGACCGCACGTCCCGCATCCACCGCACACGCTTCGACGAAGAACGCAACCTCGCCCCGATACAACCCCTCACCGAGCGCCAAGCCGAATATCTCGACGCCCTCGCCCGCTCCCCGCAGGTCATCGTCCTGGGGCCCGCCGGCACCGGCAAGACCTTCATCGCCGGCACCCGCGCCGCGGACCAGCTCCGCCAGCGCCGCATTTCCAAAGTCGTCATCACGCGCCCGAACGTGCCGTCCGGCCGCTCGCTCGGCTTCTTCCCCGGAACCCTGGAAGAGAAGATCGCCCCCTGGGTCGCCCCGCTGACCGAGGCCATGAAGGAGCGGATGGGCGCCGCCGCCTTCGAGATCGCCCTCAAGACCGGCGACATCGAGATCGTCCCGTTCGAGGTGATGCGCGGGCGGACCTTCAAGAACTGTCTCGTGATCCTCGACGAGGCGCAGAACACCACGGTCAACGAGATCAAGATGTTCCTGACCCGGATCGGCGACGATTGCCAGGTCATCATCAACGGCGACGTCTCGCAGACAGACCTGCGCGAGACCTCGGGCCTGCGCACCGTCATGCATATGGTCAAAAGCCGGATGATGCCGATACCGGTGGTTGAGTTTACCCGAAATGACATCGTCCGCTCGGGCATCTGCGCCGAATGGGTGAAGGCGTTCGAGGAAACAAATCTCTAAGTCAGAAGTTGGTTGCGGCGGGCCCTCGACGGCCCGCCGTGCCGCCCGCGGCACGAGACGACTCTCCGCACCTCCCGTCCGGGAGGATGAACCGGGCCTCATACCCGGCCATCAGAGAATTGGAGTCTCCTCGTGAGGAAACTGACCTTCGCCCTCGCCGTGCTGGCCTCGCTGGGCGGTGCCGCCCTCGTGCAGCCCGCCTCCGCGGCCCCCGCCATGCCGGGCGCCGTCGCGGCCCCCGACGCCGTGACTCAGGTCCGGGTGACGCCCATGGAGCGGCGTATGATGCACCGCCGGATGGAGCGCCGGATGATGCACCACCGCATGCACCGTCGGATGGAGCGGCGCATGATGCATCACCGCATGCATCGCCGCATGCACCGCATGTGATTTCGGTGCGGAGTGGGGTCCAATCCGGCCCCGCTCCGCAACCCGGGCGGTCCTGACGTTGCCCGCCCCCTCGAAGATTCCTATCTCGTCACCTCGAATCGCGCCGTCAGGCGGCCGTCGCGGCAGCCGGCCGATCCGGGAGTCTTGAATGCCCCCCTCCAATCGCCTGTTCGACGACCTCGCCCGCCTGATGACCGACGCGGCCGGCGCCGCGCAGGGCGTGCGCCGCGAGGCCGAAACCGTCGCTCGAGCCCAGCTCGAGCGCGTCATCCGTGACCTCGACATCGCCTCCCGCGAAGAGCTCGACGTCCTGCGCGACCTCGTGACCAGCCTGCAGGCGCAGAACGAGGCCCTGGCAGCCCGGGTCGCGGCCCTTGAGGCGAAATCCGGCCCGGCCGCGGCGGGCGCTGCGGGCCTGAGCGAAGTGGTCTGAGTCTTCGGGGCAACGCCCGGGGCTTTTACACAGGAAGCCGCAGCGACGATCCGGTTTCCTGTTCACCGATTATGACCTGCACTTTGTGTCGCGAGTCATGGCCGGTTTATAGTCGGGCATAGGGTGATTCGGGGGCTGCGGGGCGATGTCCGCGGAGCTTCGACAGTCGATCGCATCACCCCCGGCGCAAATCGGCCGGCTGTTCAAGGTCTCGGGGTGTTCTCGGCACTCCGGTTTCGCATCATCGCTCACGGTGGACCGGATCTGTGTCCGGGCCGTCCTTTTGGATCGTCATGCCGCTGCTCAACGTCGACTTCCACGATCCGGATCGAAACGAGCATCCGCTCGACGTCGTCGAACGTCTGGCGTCCCTGCGCGACTGGATCTTCGACCGGGCGGAGACCGACGAGATGTCGGTGACGAGCCCCGGTCGCTGGACCGACTACAACGTGGCCTTCACCTGGATCGAGGACGTGGAGGCGCTGCACGTCGCCTGCGCGTTCGATCTCAAGGTGCCCGAGCGGCAGCGGACCGAGGTGATGCGCCTCATCGCGCTGATCAACGAGCAGCTCTGGGTCGGGCATTTCGATCTGTGGTCCAGCGACAGCGTGGTGATGTTCCGCCATGCGCACCTGCTGACCGGCGGCGCGGTTCCGACGCATCCCCAATGCGCCACCATGATGAAGACCGCGGTGGATGCCTGCGAGCGCTACTATCAGGCGTTCCAGTTCGTGCTCTGGGCCGGCAAGAGCGCCCGCGAGTCGCTGGACGCCGTGCTGTTCGAGACCGAAGGCGAGGCGTGACCACCCCGGAGTCGAACGCGGCATCGATGCCCGCATCGCTGGTCCTGGCCGGGGCCGGCAAGATGGGCGGCGCGATGCTGGCGGGCTGGCTCGCGGCGGGCCTCGACCCGCGGCGCACGACCCTCATCGATCCTGTGCCGAGCCGCGACATCGTCGATCTCTGCGCGGAGCAGGGCCTCGCCCTCAATCCCCCGAATCCCGAGCCCGGGGCCGTACTGGTCCTGGGCATCAAGCCGCAGGGCCTCGAGGCGGCGGCCCCCGGCCTCGACCGGCTGATCGGCCGCGACACGCTCGTCGTCTCGATCCTGGCGGGCAAGACGGTGACGGATCTGCGCGGGCGGCTTCCCCGGGCGCGGGCCGTTGTGCGGGCGATGCCGAACCTGCCGGCCAGCATCGGCCGGGGCGCTACGGGCGCCTACGCGAATCCCGAGGTCACGCCCGGGCAGCGCGCTTCCGCGGACGCCCTGCTGGCGGCGAACGGCACGGTCGCGTGGCTGAGCGACGAGGCACAGATCGATGCGGTCACGGCGGTCTCGGGCTCCGGGCCGGCCTATGTCTTCCTGCTGGCGGAGGCGCTGGCCGAGGCCGGCATCGCGGCCGGGCTCGATCCGGAGGTGGCGCGTCGCCTCGCCCGGGCGACGGTCTCGGGGGCCGGTGCGCTCCTCGATGCGACTCCCGCGGAGGCGGCGGAGCTGCGCCGCAACGTGACCTCCCCCGGCGGCACCACGGCGGCCGCCCTCGACGTGCTGATGCGCCCGGACGGGCTCGGCGCGCTGATGCGGGACGCGGTGGCGGCGGCCCGGCGGCGGGCGGGGGAACTCGCCGGCTGACATTCGGCCGGACCCGTGCGGCATGGCCGCGCGAAGCCCCTGCCCTCCCGCGGCGGACTGCCTACATCAGGTGAGACGACCGACAGGAGCGGGCGACGACCCATGACTGAAAGCAAAGGCCCCGCAAAGCGCCCCCGCAAGCCCGCGAGCCCGGCCAAGGCCGGCAGCGCACGCGAGAGCATCGCGCAGGAGAGCGTTGCCCCCGAGACCGTGACGGCAAGCCAAGCGAGCGCCGCATCGATCGACGGCGCGCCGAAGGCGTCGCCCCGGGAGGCCGCCGTCGAGGCCCTGATGCGGCTCGCCGCCGAGCAACCTTGGAACGACATCGAGATCGGCGACATCGCCCAGGAAGCGGGGCTGACGCTGGCCGAGCTGCGCGACATGTTCCCGTCGAAGGGCGCGATTCTCGGCGGCCTCACCCGGATCATCGACCGCAAGGTGCTCGAAGGCGATCTCGCGGGACTGGAGGAAGAGCCGACCCGCGAGCGCCTGTTCGACGTGCTGATGCGCCGCCTCGACGCGATGGAGCCCTACAAGCCGGCGCTCCGCCGCATCGCCTACGCGTTGCGCGGCGAGCCCCTGTCGATGCTGGCGCTGAACGGCGTCATGCTGAACTCGCACCGCTACATGCTGGCGGCGGCGGGGATCGACACCGAGGGGCCGCTCGGCCAGCTGAAGCTCCAGGGCGTGGTGATTGCCTTCGCCCGGGTGACCCAGACGTGGCTTGAGGACGACGATCCGGCCCTCGCCCGGACGATGGCCCGGCTCGACAAGGAGATCCGCAACGGCGAGCGGATCATGGAGCGGGCCGAGGACGTCCGGCGGTTCACGGCACCGCTGCGCGCGCTGGGACGCTCGGTCCTCGACCGCCGACCGCGCGCGCGGCGCGGCCGGGACGGCGACGAGACGGATCCCGCCGCCGCGATCTGAGCGTACGACCCGTGATTCCGGGTTTTCAAAGGGCGAGCCCTTCGGTGGGTCGTCAGGGCAAGGCCTGACCTCGCTCGGCCGCGCCGCCTTCACACCGCCTGGATGTCGCGCAGGAAGCTGTCGACCTCTCCCTGGACGGCCAGCGACTGCTTGGCCAGTTCGGCCGCCGCGTTCAGCACCTGCGCGGCGGCATTGCCGGTCTCGCCCGCGGCCGTCAGCACCCGCCCCACGTTGGTCGACACGTGCTGCGTTCCCTGGGCGGCTTCGCTGGCGTTGCGCGAGATTTCGCTGGTCGCCGCCGTCTGCTCCACCACCGTCGACGCGATCGCGCCGCTGATGTCGTTCACGCTCGCGATCGTGCGCGAAATCTGCGCCATGGCCTCCGCGGCCTGGGCGGTGGCCGTCTGGATCGCGGTGATCAGCCCCCCGATCTGATCGGTCGCCCTCGCGGTCTGGCCGGCCAGCTCCTTCACCTCGGCCGCCACCACGGCGAAGCCCCGCCCCGCCTCGCCGGCCCGTGCCGCCTCGATCGTCGCGTTGAGCGCGAGCAGGTTGGTCTGAGCCGCGATGCCGGAGATCGTCGTCACGGCATCGCCGATCTGCTCGGAAGCCACGCGCAGGCTCGCCATGGCGGCGTTGCTCGCCTCCGCCTCATCGGCGGCGAGGCCGGCCGCTTCGCTGGCCCGCAGCACCTGCCGCTCGATCTCCTGCAGCGAGGACACCATCTCCTCGGCCGCCGCCGCAACCGTCTCGACATTCATGGACGCCAGGTCGGCGGCCGTGCTGGAGGCGACCGCCTGGTTGCTGGTGTCGTCGGCGATCCGCGTCATGGAGCGGGCCGTCGCATCGAGCTCGCCGGTGGCCAGGGTGACGATCTCCAGGGAGGCGGCGATCTTCTGATCGAAGATCTCGACGAGCTGTTCGCGACGCTCGGCCCGGCGCAGGCTGGCCGCCTGCGCGGCGGCCTGCGCGGCTTCCAGCTCGGCCCGGATGACGGCGTTCTTCCGGAACACCTCGACGGCCTTCGCCATGGCGCCCAACTCGCCTCCGGCAGCCTGGAAGGGCACCACGACATCCGTGTCGCCGCCGCTCAAGCGGGTCATGGCGTCCAGCATGCCGTTGAGGGGCCGGATGATGCTGCGCGCGATGATGGAGGCCAGGGCGACGCCGATGATCAGGGCGAGGGCTCCGAGACCGACCTCGATGCGCCAAGCGCGCAGGGCCAGCTCGGCGGTCGATGCGTTGATGTCCGCCGCCGCCACCAGGATCCGCTCACGAAGCTTGGCGCAGTTCTCCGCGATGGCATCCGTTCGCGGCTTGATGCCGGCCTCGAACGTCGCCTTCGAAGCGTTCGACGCCCCATGGAAAGTGGCAAGATCCGCCTTGTAGCCGGCCAGCGTATCGGCGAGTTCCGTGATCCGCCCGGCGATGCCCGTCACACCAAAGCCTTCGAGGGCCTGAAGGGCCACGCGGGCCTGCTCGATCTTCCCGCGGAAGTCCTCCTGGAAGCGCAGATCTTGACTGATCACGGAGCGGGCGGCCGCGAGGCGTGAGGCCAGGATGGCGTTCTCGACGCGGCTGGCCTGCAGCTTCGCCCCCGTATGACCACCCTGTTCAATCTCCGCGATCAGACCCTCGATCTGCTGCGCAAGGCTATTGCCCGCCTTGATGAGGCGGAGCCTCGCGGCTTCGAGCCGGGTGCCGGCCTCCGCGAGATGGTCGAGATCGGCCTTCATCGCCGTCGCGCTGTCCACGATGGCGCGATAGCGGTTTCTCCCTTCTTCGGTCAGGGCCTTGGCCGTGCGGTTCCGGGCGATCTCCTCAAGCGAGCGCCGCAAGTCCTGCATGGCGGCGATCTGCGCGACGTCCGGCGCCACGCGGTAGTGTTCGGCCTTGGCCGAGAGCTGGGCGGCGCGGCCATCCATGGCGATGATCTCCTGCGCGCTCTCCTGGATGAAGATCAGCCTCCCGTATTCCCGGTTCAGGTCATCTTGCTGGTAGATCGCAAAGGCACCAATGATGGCGGCAATCGCGACGAGCATCGCGAACCCCGCATACAGGCGAATACGTATTCCGATCTTCACGGGAGCCAACTTTCTAGGTGAGAAGATCTTTGCAAGACCAATCTCCTCCAGCAAGCGAATTACCCGCGACGCTTTCATGACAGCGACCGACGAAATCCTGAAGTTGTCTTCAGCCATGTCTGGTATATGCGGGTAGAATTATCATTCAACCAGCGAATATAATTCGGATATCAATAACAGAATTTGGCCGTCCCTATGATGTCGCGATCCTATGCTGATCGATCAGTCACATCCCAAATGCGATCCTGGCATCGCGCAACTTGAAAGAGGCAGACATCACGCTTCATCGGCGCTTCAGGCGGGACGCGCATGACCGCGGGATCAGTGGATTTTTGGCCGGGATGCCGCCGGGGTAACGGCGCCGGATCCTGAACCCGAATTGATCGACCAATCCTCACCGGGCCCGCTTCACATGGGACCACTGATCGAGCGGATACGAATCAAGCCTTGCGCGGACCCGACGTTCCGCGAGCAGCCACAGCCCATCCGGCACAGCTTCAGGCTGCGGAACGGCCGGGCAACGGACGGTCAGGGGTGAACGCTGTTCAGGTCAGGCGGCGCGATCGGCCAGAGCCTCGCGCATCAGGGTCGCGACCATCCCGCTCTGGAGCTGGTCGTGCCGCACGCGCAGCGCATCGGGGATCTGGACCGGTGCTTCCGGCTCCGGATCGTCGAGCGCATCGCCGGCGAGCACGATGCGCAGCCCCGGACGCAGGGTCCGCGCCTCGACCGCGAGCTGTGCGCAGCACAGGCCGCCCTGCAGGCCGGAATCCACCACCAACACGTCGACCGGCAGACCGAGCGCCAGGACCGTCATGGCGTCGATCCCGCGGTCGCAGGCGGTGACCTGATAGCCCAGCAGGCGCACCTGCGCGGCCACCTCGTCGCGCCAGCGCTTGTGGCGGCCGACCACCAGAACCTGAATCCGATAGCATCCGCCCTGGGGCATCGTGCCGGAGGCGGTTCCCGTGCTGGAGGCAGTCCCGATGTCGGCCGTGGGCATTCCGCACTCGACTTCGCGCTGGCTTTGCAATGCAGCATGCTATGCCGGGTTGTAACCCGGACGCAAGCCTGGCGCCGCGAAGGCGCCGCATTCCGCGCCGCGGCAGCACAAGCAAGCGGCAGCCCGACGTCCTGATCATAGGACGGGCATACGGTTGACGCCGCCGGGGTCCTGCGCTCAACACCGGGCCGCCCGCGGGACCGAACCGCGCGCTGCCGGAGCCCGAGCCGATGTCGTCCGCGAAATCCCCGCCCGTCTCCCCGCTGGCGCCCGCCGCGATGCCGGAGTTGCCGCCCCTGCCGGGGGTGCGAATCGCCACCGCCCAGGCCGGGATCCGCTACAGCGGCCGGACCGACGTGCTCTATGTCGCGCTGGAGGCCGGGACGCAGGCGGCCGGCGTGTTCACCCGCTCGAAATGCCCCTCGGCGCCGGTGGATTGGTGCCGCGAGGCCCTGGCCGAGGGCTCGGCCCGGGCGCTGGTGGTCAATTCGGGCAACGCCAACGCCTTCACGGGCCGGCTCGGCCGGGAGGCGGTGGCCCGCACGGTCGAGATCGCCGCGCAGGCGGCCGGCTGCGGCCCCCGCGAGGTCTACGTCGCCTCGACCGGCGTGATCGGCGAGCCGCTGCCGGCCGAGCGGTTCGACGGCGTACTCGCCGATTGCGCGGCCCGTGCCACCGACGGCTCCGCCGCCTGGGCCGAGGCGGCCCGCGCCATCATGACAACCGACACCTTCCCGAAGCTCGCGACCCGCACGGCCACGATCGATGGCGTGACGGTGACGATCAACGGTATCGCCAAGGGCGCCGGCATGATCGCGCCCGATATGGCCACGATGCTGTCCTTCGTGTTCACCGACGCCGCCCTGCCCCAGGCAGTGCTCCAGGACCTGCTGTCGGCGAGCACGAAGACCAGCTTCAACTGCGTGACGGTGGACGGCGACACCTCCACCTCCGACACGCTGATGCTGTTCGCGACCGGCAAGGCCGGCACCGCGGCTCTGTCGGACCCGGCCGATCCGCGACTCGCGGGCTTCCGGGAAGCCCTGGACAGCCTGCTCGTCGAGCTGGCGCAGCTCGTCGCCAAGGATGGCGAGGGCGCGCGCAAGTTCGTCACCGTCCGGGTCACGGGGGCCGAGGGCGATGCGTCGGCGCACCGCATCGCCATGTCGATCGCCAACTCGCCGCTGGTGAAGACCGCGGTGGCGGGCGAGGACGCCAATTGGGGCCGGGTCGTCATGGCGGTCGGCAAGGCCGGCGAGCCCGCCGACCGGGACCGGCTGGCGATCTGGTTCGGCGACGTTCGCGTGGCCGTCCAGGGCGCCCGGGATCCGGATTACAGCGAGGCGGCGGCGAGCGCGGTGATGCGCGCGCCGGAGATCGAGATCCGGGTGGATCTCGGGCTCGGCGATGGCCAAGCCCGGGTTTGGACCTGCGATCTGACCAAGGCCTATATCGAGATCAACGGGGATTACCGCTCGTGAGGGCGGTTCTCGTCGGCGCCGCCCTGATCCTGGCGCAGGCCTGCGGGGTGCGGGCCGACGATGCGGCCTGCGCCCGCCAGATCAGCGTGGTCGGCCGCGCGGCCGAGACGCGGGCGCCGGATTTCGCCGAGGTGACGGTGGGCATCGAGGCGCGCGCGCCCAATGCGGCAGCGGCGCTCGACGCCGCCTCGAAGGCGGTGGCGGGCGTCTCGGCGCAGGCCCGCGCCCTCGGCGTGCCGGTGGCCGATATCGGCACCGCCGCCGTGTCGCTCCAGGCCGCCACGCGGTCGGTGGCCCGGCCGGGGGGCGGCCTCACCGAGGAGCCGGACGGCTACCGGGCGAGCAACCTCGTCAGCATCCGCCTCGCCGACATGGACCGACTCGGCGACCTCCTGCGCCAAGCCCTCGATGCCGGCGCCAACCGGATCGACGGGGTCAGCTTCGGCCTGCGGGATCCCGACAGGCTCGACGCCGCCCTTCAGGTGGCCGCCGCCCGGGACGCCCGCGGCCGCGCCGCGGCGCTCGCCGACGCCCTCGGCGTCAAGCTCGGCCCGCTCTGCACGCTCGGGCCCGCGGGCGGCGCGCCCTACCCGCTCGCGAACCGCGCCCTCGCGGCGCCGATGGCGGCGAAGGGCCGGCGCGTCCCGATCGAGGCCGGCACGATCCAGATGTCCTCCGAGGTCGCCGCCACCTTCGCGGTGGCACCGTGAGCGGGCCCGGGACTGCCGGCCCGCGCCTCCTGCTGGTCGTTGCCGTGGCCCTGGTCGATGTCGACGGCCGCGTGCTGGTGAGCGAGCGCCCGGCGGGCAAGCAGCTCGCCGGCCTGTGGGAATTCCCCGGCGGCAAGGTCGAGCCGGGCGAGCGGCCCGAGGAGACGCTGATCCGTGAACTGGCGGAGGAGCTCGGCATCCGGGTCGAGGAGCCGTGCCTGGCGCCCCTGACCTTCGCCAGCCACGCCTATCCGGAGTTCCACCTCCTGATGCCGCTCTACGTCTGCCGCCGCTGGACCGGCACGCCGCAGCCGCTGGAGGGACAGGCGCTGAAATGGGTCCGGCCTAAGGCCCTGCGCGACCTCGCGATGCCCCCCGCCGACGCGCCGCTGATCCCGTTCCTGATCGACCTGCTGGAGGTCTGAGGCCGCCTCACAGGGCCAGGATCGCCTCGACGGCCTCCTGCACGGCCAGGGCCTCCGCGAGGGTGGCGAGGTGGTGCGGCTCGCCCCGCGCCATGCGGACGACGCCGTCGAGCTGGCGCCGCAGGGTGATCGGGCGCAGTTTCTCGTTGGGGATCGCGTCGGGTGCCGGCTCGAAGCGGCCGTCGGCCCCGCGGCGCTCGGCGATCGCCCAGTCGCGCAGGCGGACGGCGCCCGCATCGCCCTCCAGCGTCCACGTGTTGTGGTCGTCCTTGTCGGTGACGCCGACCCGGCCGGTCAGCGTCACCGGGATGCCGCCGGCCGTGAGCGTCACGGTGATCCCACGCTCGGAGCGGCCGGGTTCCGGAAAGTCGACACGGCCGCCGATCCCCGCCAGGGGGCCGAGCAGGCGGCGGGCCAGGAACAGGAAGTGCGAGACCACCTCGCGGGTGAAGCCGCCCTCCGCCCGGGCGTCGAGCCAGCGCGCCGCGTCGGCCTGCCAGGGGCGCGGCCAGCGGGCGAATTCCACCGCGATGGCGAGGCGCTGCGGCGTCCCGACCGCGCCCTCGGCGATCCAGCGCTGCAACGCCGCCACGCCGGGGGACGAGGCGAAGGGGAAGTTCACCGCGCCGGCGGCTCCGGCCTCGGCCACGAAGGCGCGGGCCTCGGCCAGATCGATGGCGAGCGGCTTCTCGCAGAAGACGCTCCGGCCCGCCGCCAGGGCCGCCCGCGCGTAGCCGAGATGCGAGGCCGGCGGCGAGGCGACGTAAAGGCAGGTGCTCGCCGCCACGACCGCGGCGGCGTCGGCGACGCGCGGCACGCCTGGGAAGGCCGCGCCGATGCGGGCCAGGGCCTCCGGGGACGGATCCCAGATCGCCGCGACCCGGACGGGGGAGTCCTTCGCCCCGTGGATCGCGCCGAGCAGGCGCTCGCCCATGATGCCCGCGCCGATGATCCCGAGGGCGAGCGTAGCGTCGGTGGCCGGCATGGAGGGTCCCGCATGGAGGGTCGGCGCGGATGCGCCTCCCGGCGCAGCCTTACGGATCCTGATCGGCGCGGGAAAGGCCGCAGCCCCATACACCGTCAGGCTCGACCCTGCCGGGCATCGAGGCTCAGCGGGCCGGCGCCGAAGGCCGCCACCTGCAGCAGCCCGCCGGCGACGGCGAGATTCTTCAGGAAGTGGAACATCTGGTTCTGGTCCCCGAGAGCCGCGTGGAAGGTCACCGCGGTGGCGACCGCGAACACGGCCAGCACCAGGGCGACGAGCCGGGTGCGATAGCCGGCGATCAGCAGCAGGCCGCCGCCGATCTCCACCAGCGTCGCCGTCCCGTAGGAGAGCGGGGGCAGCGGCAGGCCGGCGGCCTGGATCGTGGCGAGGGTCGCGCCGGGCGCGGCGAGCTTGCCGGCCCCGCTGACGAGGAAGAGCGCGCTCATCAGGACCCGGCCGGTCACCGGCAGCAGCGCCGCCAGGGATGCTCCGGCGGTGGTCGGCGTGGGGGCAATCGAGGAGGCCATGGGTGTCGTCCGTTCCGTGGGGGTGAGGAGGCGTGCGGTTCAGGCCGCGCGCGGCAGCGCGACATCGCGCAGCCAGTCCGCCGCGAGGCCGAGTTCGGCCTGCGACAGGCCGTGGCCGGCCGGCAGGATCCGGTGTTCGACCTGCGCGCCGGCGGCGGTGAGCTGCGCCGCGAGCCGGCGGGCGTTCTCCACCGGCACGATCGGGTCCATGGCGCCGGAGAGGATCAGGACCGGTTGTCCCGCGAGATCGGCCGCCGGGGGCTCGGCGAAGGGCACCATCGGGCGGATCAGCACGGCGCCCGCCAGACTCTCCGGCCGCAGCATCAGCAGCGCGGCCGCGATGTTGGCGCCGTTGGAGAAGCCGAGCGCCAGCGGCGCGCCGATCCCGTACCGCGCCCGGGCCGCCGCCACGAAGCCGGCGAGGTCGCCTGTGCGGCGGCGCAGGTCGGCCTCGTCGAACACGCCCTCCGCCAGCCGGCGGAAGAAGCGCGGCATGCCGTTCTCCAGGACGGCTCCGCGCGGGGCGAGAAGGGCGGCCTCGGGGGCGAGCATCCGGCCGAGCGGCAGGAGATCGGTCTCGTCGCCGCCGGTCCCGTGCAGGAGAAGCAGCGGATGGGCGGCATCCGGGCCCGGCTCGAACCGGTGGATGAAACCGAGGGTGTCGTTGGTCATGGTGACCTCCTGGCGATTCGGGGGTGGTCCCGCCCCACAGAAGACGGGGCGGGACCGCATGGTCAGGCGACCTTGGGCAGCACGGCCTCGATCTCGGCCCGGTGCGGCTCCAGCCCGGCGGGCAGCTTCAGATCGGACCCGAGGGCCTCGATCGGCTCGTCGACCGCGAAGCCGGGCGCGTCCGTGGCGATCTCGAACAGCACGCCGCCGGGCTCGCGGAAGTAGATCGAGCGGAAGTACTGCCGGTCGCGCTGCTCGGTGACGTCGAGGCCCCGGGCGGTCAGCGCTTCGCCCATCGCGGCCTGCGCGGCGTCGTCCGCCGCCCGGAACGCGATGTGGTGGACCGAGCCGGCGCCGGGCCGGCCGGGCAGGAAGCCGCCCACAGCCCGCAGGGTGACGACTCCGCCGATCGCCGCGCTGCCCGCGAAGCGGATCAGGTTCCCCTCACGGCCGGCCTCGCTCAGGCCCAGCACCTCCGTGAGGATCGCGGCCGTGGGCTCCGCCCGGTCGAGGAGCAGCGTGACCCCGTGCAGGCCGCGGATGGCGTGCTCGGCCGGCACCTCGCCGGAGGCCCAGGCTTCGCCCTCGGCATCCGCGACACCGACCAGAGCCAGCATCATCCCGTCCGGGTCGCGGAAGCGCAGGGTCGGCTCGCCGAACACCTGGACCAGCGGCTCGTGGGCGACGCCCTTCTCGATCAGGCGGTGGGTCCACCAGCCGATGGAGGCGCGCGGGATGCGGAAGGCGGTCTCCTGCGTCTCGCCAACCCCGACACGGCCCGGCGCGGCCCGCTCGACGGGGAAGAAGGTCAGGATCGTGCCGGGGCGCCCGGCGGCATCGCCGTAATAGAGGTGGTAGGTGCCCGGATCGTCGAAATTGACGGTCTTCTTCACCAGCCGCAGCCCGAGCACGCGGGTGTGGAAGTCGAGGTTGCGCAGGGCCGGCCCGGAGAAGGCCGTGACGTGGTGGAGGCCGGTCTGGATCATGGCGCTGTCTCCTGGGGCTGCCGCGCCGGGCGCGGTGCGTTTCGCGATGACCGCAATGTGCCCCTTGCCGTTGGTGGCGAAAATAGAAACTCTGGAAACCCATCGTTTCCAGGATTGACCCATGCGACTGCCGGATTTCGAGGCCTGGGCGGTGTTCGCCAAGGTGATGGAGACCGGGTCCTTCGGCCGGGCGGCCGCGGATCTCGGTCTGTCGAAGGGCACGGTCTCGAAGGCCGTCGGCCGGCTCGAGATCCGGATCGGCGCCCGGCTGTTCAACCGCACGTCGCGCAAGCTCGCCCTCACCGAGGCGGGTCAGGCCGCCAAGGCGAGCGCCGGGCGCATCCTGGCGGAGGGCGAGGCGGCCGAGGCGCTGGCCATGGCGGGCGCCGCGGAGCCGCGCGGCTTGGTGCGGCTCGCCGCCCCGATGACCTTCGGGGTGATGCACATCGCGCCGCTGCTGCCGGATTTCCTCCGGGCGTACCCGGCGGTGTCGGTGGACCTGCACCTGTCGGACGCGGTGGTCGATCTGGTGGGCGGCGGGTTCGATATCGGCCTGCGCATCGCGGCCCTGCCGGATTCGTCGCTGCGCGCCCGCCGGCTCTGCACGATCCGCCGGTCCCTGGTGGCGACCCCGGACTATCTCGACCGCCACGGCCGCCCGCATCATCCGGACGACCTCGCCCGCCATGCCTGCCTGGGCTACGCCTACCTGCCGACGCCCGACCGGTGGCGGTTCTCGGACGCGACCGGCGTGGAAGCCGTCGTCACGCCCGGCGGGCCGCTGCGGGTCAACAACGCCGATGCTCTGGCCCCGGCGCTCAGGGCCGGCCTCGGCCTCGCGCTCCAGCCCGATTTCATGATCTGGGACGATCTGGAGGCGGGTCGCCTGGAGCGCGTCCTGCCCGGCTGGTCACCGCCCCCGATCGCCTTGCATCTGGTGACGCCCCCCGGCGATCCCCGGCCGGCACGCGTCACGGTCCTCATGAGCCATCTGGCGCAGCGCCTCGCCCATGCCCCCTGGGCTGATCCGAAAACGGGTGACGCCGCGCGATCCTCAGCCTGTAGTTGAACCTAATGCACTTTAGGGCGCGTTGTGCGGCGATAGTCTACCCTGCGTTGAGACGACAATACCAGACACAACGTCCGACCCCGGGGCATCAGGCCGCTTATGAACACTTGGAACACCTCCTGCATCGAAGCGCATGTTCCGGCTTCGTTCATCCGATACCATGCTTCACGCGACACAAGACTGTCAGACTCTCAGGAGTCTCACCATCAGGTTAACCTTCTACTTGCGTAGCAACCTCACGTATGCAAGGACTATAGTCCAAGCCCGCGCCGGGACTTTGTCGGATAGAGGTGCTATGTATGAGTGTATACCGTCCGATCGAGGTCCCGATGGTCACTGCGGTTCCGGAGCGTCGCGTGCCTGAACGGCTTCGGCATAAGACGGTTTCGGCGGCGGTGGCCGATTCGCTGCGAGAGCGGATCCTGAACGGGGAACTGCGCCCGGGCGACCAGCTGCGCCAGGATGCGCTGGCCGAGGAGTTCGGAATCAGCCGGATCCCGATCCGGGAAGCGCTCCTGCAGCTGGAGGCCGTCAATCTCGTCAAGATCGCGCCGCATCGCGGTGCGGTGGTGTCGGGCCTCTCCGTGGACGAGGTGGAGGATATCTTCCGGCTGCGCGTCCAGCTCGAGCCCCAGCTCCTGCCGCTCTCGATCCCTCACCTCACGGACAAGGACTTTCAGGACCTGCGTAACGTGCTGAAGGCCTATGGCGAGGCGCTGAACGGCGGCGAGGTCATGCGCTGGGGCGAGCTGAACCGGCGCTTCCACTTCGACCTGCTGCGCCACGCGGATCGGCCACGCGCCCTGACGATCGTGTCGGGCCTGCTGCAGGATTGCGATCGCCCGACACGCCTGCAACTTCAAGCCAGCGGCGATGTCACCCGCGCCCAGGAGGAACACGCGCAGATCCTGGCCCTGTGCGAGGCGCGGGAGAGCGAGGCAGCGGCGGAGGCCCTGCGCGCCCATATCGAGCATGTCGGCGTGTGCCTCGTGGCGGTCTACCGGGACGGGCTGGCCCGGCTCTGATCGGCGGCGCGCCGCCGACACGGCCGGCCGGAAGCCTCACGCCCGCTTGTCGCCCCGGCCGCCGAAGCGGGTCAGCCGATCCTTCACCTCCAGCACCTTCTGGACCTTCGCGCCGAGGGTGAGGAGCTGGATGAGACGGTCGGTCTCAAGACGGCGCATGTCGTCGTACCAGCCGGTGAACAGCTCGAAGAGGTCATGCATCTCGCCGAGGCGCGCCTGAGCGTGTCGCTCGGCCTCGGTCCCGACCTCCTGCATCAGCAGCTCGCGCAGCATGGTCAGGGTCGGATCGATCTCGCGCTTCTTGCGCTCCTCGACCAGGGTGCGGACGATCTGCCAGACATCCTCGGGGGTGGCGAAGTAGTCCCGCCGGTCCCCGGGCCTGTGCTGAAGGCGCACGAGGTTCCAGGCCTGCAGCTCCTTCAGGCCCATGCTGACGTTGGAACGGGACACGCCGAGCCGCTCGACGATGTCGTCGGCGTTGAGCGGCCGCTCCGCCACGAACAGCACGGCGTAGATCTGCCCGACCGTCCGGTTGATGCCCCACCGGGAGCCCATCTCGCCGAAATGGAGCACGAAGGTCTGGACGAGGGGGGGCAGCTGCACGGGGCGTTCCGACGGGACCTGGATCCGGCGGGGCCGGCGTTACCCGGCAACCTATCAGCTCTTGAGCCAGAACCGGAGCAGCGTCGCGACCGATCCGAGGGCCGCGATGCTGAACGCCCAGATGGCCACGAACCAGGCGAGGCGCTTCCACAGGGGGAACGGCGATGCGGTGACCATCAGTGATATCCGTGCGTGTCGACCTTGCCGCGGAACACCCAGTACGAATACGCGGTGTAGGCCAGGATGATCGGGATCAGCGCCGCGGCGCCGACGATCAGGAACATCTGGCTCGTCTCGGGGGCGGCCGCCTGCCAAATGGTGATCCGCCCCGGCACGACGTCGGGGTAGATGCTGATGCCGAGCCCCAGGAATGCGAGGCCGAACAGCCCGAGCGCGATCAGGAACGGCGCCCGCTCGGCCCCTCCCCGCAGGGTCCGCCACAGGGCGAAGCCCGCGAGCGCCACGAGGAGCGGCACCTGGGCGGTGACGAGCACGTTCGGCATCGCCAGCCAGCGCGCGAAGTAGCGCCCCTGGAGGAACGGGGTCGCGGCGCTCACGAGCGCGATCGCCGCTACCGTGGCGAGGGTGAGGTGCTGGGCGAGGCGCCGGGCCTGGAGCTGGAGCAGCCCCTCGGTGCGCAGCACCAGCCACGTGGCCCCGAGCAGCGCGTAGGCGACCGCGAGGCTGACGCCGACCAGCAGGCTGAACGGCGTCAGCCAGTCCCACCAGCCGCCCGCATAGGCGCGGCCCTCGACGGTGATGCCCTGGAGCAGCGCCCCGAGGGTAATCCCCTGGGCGAGCGCCGCCACCACCGAGCCCACCGCGAAGGCCACGTCCCAAGCGGCGCGATGGCCGGGATCGCGCCAGCGGAACTCGAAGGCGACGCCCCGGAAGATCAGCCCGAGCAGCATCGCGAGGATCGGCGCGTAGAGGGCCGGCAGGATCACCGCGTAGGCGAGCGGGAAGACCGCGAACAGGCCACCCCCGCCCAGCACCAGCCAGGTCTCGTTGCCGTCCCAGACCGGGGCGATCGAGTTCATCGCGGTATCCCGCTCCGGTCCCGGCCGCAGGGTCGGGAACAGGATGCCGATGCCGAGATCGAAGCCGTCCATCACGATGTAGGCGAAGACCGCGAAGGCGATCACGAACGCCCAGACCACAGTCAGATCGACGCTGTACAGCATGGCTGCCTCACTCGGCCGGCTGGAGATGGCGGTCGGGATCGACCGCGGGGGCGGGCGTGATGCCCGCGGTCCGGATCGGCGCGCCGGGCTGGAGCCCGGGCTCGCCGGCCTGCGGGGGCTTGGCCATGAGGCGCAGGAGGTAGAGCGTCCCCATGGTGAAGACCGAGAAATAGACCACCACGAAGGCGGTCAGCGAGGCGGCCACCGCCGGCCCGTCGAGCGGCGAGGCGGACTCGGCCGTGCGCAGCAGCCCATAGACCGTGTAGGGCTGGCGCCCGACCTCGGTGGTGATCCAGCCGGCCAGCACCGCCACGAAGCCGGCCGGCCCCATGGCGAGGGCGAAGCGGTGCAGGGGCGCCCAGGCGTAGAGCTGGCCCCGGTAGCGGGCGAGCAGGCTGAGGCAGCCGAGCAGCAGCATCAGCAGGCCGATCGTCACCATCACCCGGAACGACCAGAACACGATCGGCACCGGCGGCCAGTCCTTCCGCGGCAGGCTGTCGAGGCCGGCGAGCGGCGCGTCGAGGGCGTGCTTCAGCACCAGCGAGGACAGTTTCGGGATCTCCAGCGCGTACCGGACCGTGCCGGCCTCCTGGTCGGGCAGGCCGAACAGGATCAGCGGCGCGCCGTCCGGGTGGCTCTGGTAATGGCCCTCCATGGCCATGACCTTGGCGGGCTGGTGCTCCAGGGTGTTGAGCCCGTGCGCATCGCCGGCCAGGATCTGGACGGGGGCCACCAGGGCGGCCATCCACATCGCCATCGAGAACATCGTCCGGGCGGCCGGATTGGTCCGGTCGCGCAGCAGGTGCCGGGCGCCGACCGCGCCGACCACCAACGCCGTGGTGAGGTAGGCCGCCAGCACCATGTGGACGAGGCGGAACGGGAAGGACGGATTGAACACCACCGCCCACCAGTCGAGCGGCACGAACTGGCCCTGCGGATTGGTGCCGTAGCCCGCCGGCGTCTGCATCCACGAATTCACCGCCAGGATCCAGAAGGCGGAGATGAAGGTGCCGATCGCCACCATCAGGGTCGCGACGAAGTGGAGCCGCGGGCCGACCTTCGTCATGCCAAACAGCATCACGCCGAGGAAGCCGGCCTCCAGGAAGAAGGCCGTCAGGACTTCGTAGCCCATCATCGGCCCGAGCACCGGCCCGGTCTTGTCGGAGAAGACCGACCAGTTGGTCCCGAACTGGTAGGACATCACAAGACCGGAGACGACGCCCATCGCGAAGGCGATCGCGAAGATCTTCAGCCAGTAGCGGAACAGGTCCATGAACACCGGCCGCCCGGTGGCGAGCCACAGCCCTTCGAGCACCGCGAGGAAGCTCGCCAGCCCGATCGAGAAGGACGGGAACACGATGTGGAACGCCACCGTGAAGCCGAACTGCACGCGGGCGAGGATCAGCGGATCGAGATGGGCGAGCACGGCAGGCCTCCGGCCAAGCGTTGGCGACTCACCGTATAGCAATTTCAGAAATTTCTGAAAAGACGATAACTTCTGCGTGCCGATCCGGGTCGATGCGCCACGCAGGGTCGCCGACAGGTCTGGACGCGTGGTCCGGAACGCGGCAGGGTCGGCGCCCAACCCACGATCGGGACGCTGCCGGCCCGGCGCCGCATCGGGCCGACGGGCCGCGACGCGCCCCCAGCCGATCGCGGCCGGACACCACGAGAGCCCACCGCGCCCCATGGCCGATTCCCCCGCCGCGACCCTTGCCGAAGCCGCCCCGGTCGATCTCAACGCGCTCCTGTCGGACCGCATCCGCGGCATCGGCACGAGCCAGATCGGCCTCGTGGCGGATCGCGGGCGCGACGACCCCGATGTGGTGAAGCTCTGGATCGGCGAGGGCGACCTGCCGACGCCGCCCTTCATCATCGAGGCGGCGCACCGGGCGATGCTCGACGGGCACACCCGCTACACGACGTCCCTCGGCCTGCCGGCCCTGCGCGAGGCCTTGGGCGCCTATCACGCCCGCCACTGGGGCGTGGAGATCCCGCCCGACCGGTTCGCCGTCACGGCCGGCGGCATGAACGCGATCATGCAGGCCGCCCAGGTGCTGCTGGAGCCGGGCGACGAGATCATCATCCCCTCCCCGGCCTGGCCGAACCTCCGGGAGGCGGTGCGCATCGCCGGCGGCGTGCCGGTGGCGGTGCCCTACCGGAGGCAACCGGACGGGCGCTTCGCCCTGCCGCTCGCCGATATCGAGGCGGCGCTGACGCCCCGCACCCGGGTGATCATGATCAACTCGCCCTCGAACCCGACGGGCTGGACCATGCCGCTCGCCGAGATGGAGGCCCTGCGCGACCTCGCCCGCGCCCGGGGCCTCTGGATCCTGTCGGACGAGGTCTACGCCCACTTCACCTACGGCAACCACATCGCGCCGTCCTTCCTGCAGATCTGCGAGCCGGACGACCGATTGATCGTCACCAATACCTTCTCGAAGAACTGGGCGATGACCGGCTGGCGGGCCGGCTGGGTCATCTATCCGCGCGGGCTGGCGCCGACCTTCGCCAAGCTCGGGCAGTACAGCACCACCTCGATCTCGACCTTCGTGCAGCATGCCTGCATCGCGGCGCTGAACGAGGGCGACGGCTTCATCCGCACCATGGTCGACCGCTGCGCCGAGGCCCGGACAATCCTGGTGGACGGCCTGTCCCGGCTGCCGGGTGTCACCGTGGCGCCGCCGGACGGCGCCTTCTACCTGATGGCCCGGATGGGCGGCGACGAGCCGAGCCTCGACCTCGCGCTGCGCCTGCTGCGGGAGGCGAAGGTCGGGGTGGCCCCCGGCACCGCTTTCGGGCCGGAGGGCGAGGGTCTGGTGCGGATCTGCTTCGCCATCAGCCCGGAACTGGCGCGGGAGGCGGTGGCGCGCCTGTCGGCCGTGCTGGGGCGCGACGGACGAACCGACCGGAGTTCAGGCTCGGCGTGAAAGCCGAGTTCCCTCGCCCCGCCTGCGGGGCTTGTAGATCCACACATTTCCATCGCGAACGGGCACGAAGGGCTCCGTATCACCCCTCCCCCGCACAGGGGGGAGGGAGCGTCGCCTCCTGCAATGTCGCAACATGACAGCAGGGGGAAAGCAGCGCGCTTGTCAGGCCACTGCGCGTCCGCCGTCGATGAATCTCACCGCCCCCAGCGCAGCACCAGCGCGTTGTTGCGCCGGGCGAGCTCGATCAGGCCGGACCGGGTCGCCGGGTGGAGCGGCTGGAGCGGCAGGCGCGCGGTCTCGTGGGCAATCACTCCGCCCGCCTGCATCAGCGCCTTGCAGGCGAGCAGCCCGCATTGCCGGTTCTCGTAGTTGATCAGCGGCAGCCAGCGTTCGTACGCGTCCAAGGCCTCGTCCCGGCGGCCGGCCGCGTAGGCGTCGGTGATCTGGCGGATCCCGTCCGGATAGGCGCCGCCGGTCATCGCCCCGGTGGCGCCGGCATCGAGATCGGCCATCAGGGTGATCGCCTCTTCGCCGTCCCAGGGGCCGACCACGGCGTCGCCGCCGAGCGCGATCAGCTCGCGCAGCTTCGCGGCCGCCTGGGCGGTCTCGATCTTGAAATAGGAGACGTTGGCGATCTCCCGGGCCATGCGCGCCAGGAACGCGGCCGAGAGCGGCGTGCCCGAAACCGGTGCATCCTGGATCATGATCGGGATCGAGATCGCGTCCGAGACGGCGCGGAAAAAGTCGTAGATGCCGGCCTCGGGCACGCGGATCGTGGCGCCGTGATAGGGCGGCATGATCATCACCATGCTGGCCCCGGCGTCTTGCGCCCGGCGCGAGCGCTCGGCGCAGACCTGCGTGGCGAAGTGCGTCGTGGTGACGATCACCGGCACGCGGCCCGCCACGTGGTCCAGCACCGCGTCCATCACCCGCTCGCGCTCGTCGTCGGTCAGCACGAACTGCTCGGAGAAATTGGCGAGGATGCAGATGCCGTGGCTGCCGGCATCGATCATGAAGTCGATCGCCCGGCGCTGCCCGTCGAGGTCGAGGGCGCCGGAGGCGTCGAACACCGTGGGGGCGACCGGGAAGACGCCGCGATAGGGCTGGGCAAACGAGGTCATGGGCGGTCCTTCTGCCGCGGAGCCAGGGGTTCCGCCCCGCGAATCATCGGATGAACGAGGCGGGCCGCCTCCTATCACGAACGCCATGCGGCAGTGTCGCAATGAGGAGCCGTCGGTGTGACAGGAGCGCCAGCTTAGTTTCGGCCCGAGCCCCAGGGCAATCCCGACGCGGCCGAACTAGACCGGCGCGATGGAGTGGGGATTTGCCACGATCGATCCGCTTCCTTGCCTTGACGGCCGGCCTCGATTCATTGACGCAATGCGCGCGGGGGCCGGGATCGACTTCGGTCACCGCGAGAGAATAGTGTTATCGGCCTGAGGTATTTTCGGATGCGACGTTTCTCGACCGGTCTGGCCGCGATGCTGGCCGTCTCGGCCCTTCTCCTGGGTGCGCCCGCCCGGGCCGACGATCTCGACACGATCCGGGCCGCCAAGACCCTGCGCATCGGCACCGAGGGCACCTACGCGCCCTTCACGTTCCACGATGCCTCCGGGGCGCTGACCGGGTTCGACGTGGAGATCGGCCGCAAGGTCGCCGAGAAGCTCGGGGTCACGCCGCAATTCCTCGAAGGCAAGTGGGACGGGCTGATCGCCGGGCTCGACGGCGGGCGCTACGACGTGGTGATCAACCAAGTCGGCATCACCAAGGAGCGGCAGGCGAAGTTCGACTTCTCGGAGCCGTACATCCGCTCCCGCGCCGTGCTGATCACGAAGGCCGACCGGGCCGACATCACGTCCTTCGCCGACCTGAAGGGCAAGAAGGCGGCCCAGAGCCTGACCAGCAACTTCGCCCGCCTCGCCGAGCAATCCGGGGCGCAGCTCGTCGGCACCGACGGGTTCGATCAATCGGTCCAGTTGGTGATCACCGGGCGGGCCGACGCCACCATCAATGACAGCCTGTCGTTCCTCGACTTCCACAAGCAGAAGCCGAACGCCCCGGTGAAGATCGCCGCCGAGCAGGCCGACGCGGACGCCTCCGGGATCATCCTGCGCAAGAACAACCCCGCGCTGAAGGCCGCCCTCGACAAGGCGCTGGCGGACATCAAGGCCGATGGCAGCTACGCGGCGATCGCGCAGAAGTATTTCGGGACGGACGTGTCGAAGTAGGTTTGTCCAGTTCTCTCATCAGCGGGCCACAATATCGACACTGCGCGAGCCGCAACGCGCTCTCCTCCCCCTTGCGGGGAGGAGTTTGGGGATCGCAGATCCCGCGTGGGGGTGGTGTAGAAGGCAACGCTGCGCCCCATCCTGAACCACCCCCACCCCTGGCCCCTCCCCGCAAGGGGGAGGGAAAAGCGCCTGTTTCTCAGAACCTGGGTGTTCGGCAGGGACGTGTGAATCCGCTGTCCGCAAGCGGGCGGGAGCATGCGCGGATCCGGCCCATTCTCCGATACAGCCGTGTAAAGAACTCCCTTCCCCCGAAAGGAATCACCGCCCCGTGCCGCACTGGCTCGACCTCATGCTTCAGTCGCTCGGGCCGCTGCTCGTCGCGGGCTTGCGCTTCACCGTTCCGCTGACGCTGATCGCCTTCGCGCTGGGGCTCAGTCTCGGGCTCGGGACGGCCCTCGTGCGCCTGTTCGCCCCGCGCCCCGTGGCAGCGCTGGCGTGGCTTTACGTGTGGATCTTCCGGGGCACCCCGCTCCTCGTGCAGCTGTTCGTGATCTTCTACGGCCTGCCGAGCGCCGGGATCCTGATCGACGCCTTCCCGGCCGCGGTGATCGGGTTCACCCTGAACGTCGGCGCCTACACGTCCGAGATCATCCGGGCCGCCATCGCGTCCATTCCGAAAGGCCAGTGGGAGGCGTCCTACGCGATCGGCATGACACCCGCCCAGGCGCTGCGCCGCACGATCCTGCCGCAGGCGGCGCGGGTGGCGGTGCCGTCGCTCGCCAACACCTTCATCGCCCTCGTGAAGGACACCTCCCTCGCCGCCGCCATCACGGTGCCCGAGCTGTTCCAGGCGGCCCAGCGCATCGTCGCGGTCACCTACGAGCCGCTGATCCTCTACACCGAGGCCGCGCTGATCTACCTCGTCCTGTCCACGCTCCTGTCCGGACTCCAGACGCTCCTGGAACGGCGCCTCGGGCGCTACGGCGGCTATCTGGAGGCGCGCGCATGATCGCCCTGTCGGCCATCGAGAAACGGTTCGGCGCCAACCCGGTGCTGCGGGGGGTCGACCTCGCCATTCCGGAGGGGCAGGTGACGGCGCTGATCGGCCCGTCCGGCTCGGGCAAGTCGACGCTCCTGCGCTGCGTGAACCTGCTGGAGATCCCGCAGGGCGGCACGCTGACCCTCGGCGACATCCGCCTCGCCTTCCGGCCCGGGCATCCGCCCGCCCGGCGGGACGTGCTCGCCGTGCGCCGCCAGACCGGCATGGTGTTCCAGAACTTCCAGCTCTTCCCCCACCGCACCGTGGCCGAGAACGTGATGGAGGGTCTCGTCACCGTGGCGAAGTGGCCGCCCGCGAAGGCCCGGGCCCGGGCGCTGGACCTGCTGGAGCGCGTCGGCCTCGCCCAGAAGGCGGCGGATTGGCCCGCCAGCCTGTCGGGCGGCCAGCCGCAGCGGGTGGCGATCGCCCGGGCCCTCGCGCCGTCCCCGCGCCTGCTGCTCTGCGACGAGCCGACCTCGGCCCTCGATCCGGAACTCGCCGCCGAGGTGGTGGACGTGCTGGCCGGTCTCGCGGGCGAGGGCATGACCATGCTGATGGCGACCCACGACCTGCGTCTGGCCCGTCGCGTCGCCGACCGGGTGGTGTTCCTGGAGGGCGGCGGGATCGTCGAGCAGGGGTCGGCCGCCGACCTGTTCGGGACGCCGGAGGATCCGCGCACGCGGCGCTTCATCCGCACGCTGCTCGGCGAGGCCGCGGGCGCCTGATCGGTAGAGCCGGATCAGGACGCGCGCCGCTCCGGGGTCGAGACCATCCGCAGGTAGACCGCCAGGGCCGCCAGGAAGACCCCGAGTCCGAGCCCCGTGGCGTAGGGCGCAAAGCCCTTCCCCGCGATGGCGAGCGCCGCGCTGTGCCCCGCCATGAGATCGGCGCCGGCCAGCAGGACGCCGACGCAGCTCTCCCCGACCAGGAAGCCCGAGGCGAGCAGCACGCCGCGGCGGCGCGCGGCGCCCACCGCCTTGTCGGCCGCCGTGTCGCCCCCGGCCCCGACCCGGGCGCGCAGCCGGCGCTCGGCCACCCAGCCGAGGATGCCGCCGATGGCGATCGTCATCTCGACCGACAGCGGCAGGTACATGCCGATCCCGACGGTCAGCGCCGGGAAGGTGAAGTCGCGCCGCTTCAGCCACGTCTCGGCGGCGACCAGCACCACCCCGAGCCCGGCCCCGATCAGCACCATGCGCCAGGGCAGCGCGCTGTGGACGATGCCGCTGGCGATCTGGGTCATCAGGGCGGCCTGGGGCGCCGCCATGGCGCTTCCCGCATCCTGGCCCTCGCGCAACGGTGCCCCGACGAAGCCGTAGGCCTCGTAGAGCAGCGACAGGATCGGGGCGATCACCACGGCCCCGATCCCGACGCCGAGGATCAGCGCGACCTGCTGGTGCCAGGGCGTCGCGCCGAGCACCTGGCCGGTCTTCAGGTCCTGCAGGTTGTCGTTGGCGATCGAGGAGGTGGTGACGATGACGGAGGTCAGCAGCAGGGTCATGCCGGTGACGAACCGGTCGCCCTCCGGCCCGGCGGAATGGCCGAGGATCAGCGGCAGCAGCAGCGCGGTCGCCATCGTGGTCAGGATCCCGATCCCGGAGATCGGGCTCGACGACGAGCCGAGGAGGCCGGCGAGGTAGCCGCAGGCCGCCGCCATCAGGAAGCCGAACAGCACCGTGAACACAGTCGCGGCGAGCACCAGCACGATCAGCAGGCCGCCGAGATCGGCGGGCTGGGCGAAGACCCAGAACAGGCCCGCCAGCGGCACGCTCAGGGCGAGGCTCGCGGCGGCGACCCAAATGATCGGCAGGTCGCGCTCCTCGCGGGGATGATCCTTGCCGAGGCCGCCGGCACCGGAGAGCGCCGCGCGGATGCTGCCGAGGATCGGCTTGGCGAGCGAGCCGACCGTCCAAAGGCCTCCCACCGCGATGATGCCGGCCCCCATGAGCCGCACCTGATCGGACCACACGGCCTCGGCCGCCGCCCCGGCGGATTTGGACGGATCGGGCGACAGGGCGGTCAGCACCGGCACCGCGATCCCCCAGGCGATCACCACCCCGGTCAGCAGCGCGAGGCAGGCGCCGATGCCCACGAGGTAGCCGACGCCGACCAGCGCCAGCGAGAACCCCGTCCCGGTGCGGAACGCCGCCCCGCCGAGGCTGATCGCGCCGTTGAGGCCGTCGCCCAGAACCTTCAGGCCGGTGGTGGCGAACCCGATCGCGCCGGCGACGCCCGCGGCCGACAGCAGGTCGCGCAGGCCGCGGCTACCCTCCTCCTCCTGGCCGGTCCGGAGCACCTCGGCGGCCGCGATCCCCTCCGGGTAAGGCAGGTCGCTGCCCGCCACGAGGGCGCGGCGCAGGGGGATCGAGAAGGCGACGCCGAGCAGGCCGCCGAGCAGGCACACCGCGGTGGTCTGCCAGAACGGGAAACCGTGCCAGTGCCCGACGAGGACGAGGCCCGGGAGCGCCAGGATGACGTTGCACAGGGTGCCGGCGGCCGAGGCCTGCGTCTGCACGATGTTGTTCTCGAGGATGCCGGCCCCGCCCATCAGCCGGAACGCACCCATCGAGATCATCGCGGCCGGGATCGACGACGAGAACGTCATCCCGGTCTTCAACCCCATGTAGAGATTGGCCGCCATGAAGACGACCGTGATGGCCGCGCCCAGGGCGATGCCGCGCAGGGTCAGCTCCGCCGGATGGTCCTGCGATCTCAGCGACGTCGTCGGGCTGCGGGCGTCCATCCGGTCCCCTGGCTGTCGTATGCAAACAGCTTGAGGGTACAGAACTTTCCCGAGACCACTATTCGAGCCCTATATTTGAAACAGTAGACCGACTGAGGCGATCTGTCCCGGGTCGAGCGGCGGATGTGATGCAGTCATCCGCCGACCCGACGGGTTTCGCAGCAGACCGTCTGCGCCGGCGGCTCCTTCGCGCGACAACCCGGACGCCGCCATGTGGTATCTCTACGGCCTCGCCCTGCTGGCCGGCGTCGCGAACGCCATCGAGCCCGGCCAGAACGCGACGCTGGCCAAGGCCACGGGGCAGCCGATGCTGGCCGGGATCTTCTGCTTCGCCCTGGCGATGGTCTGCCTCCTCGGCGCGATGGTGGTCGTCCGGCTGTGGAACCCGTCGACCGCCGAAGAGGCCACCCCGGTCCCCTGGTGGGCGTGGCCCGGCGGCATCCTCGGCGCCCTCGTTGTCCTGGCGCAGCTCTACGTCTCGGAGCAGATCGGCGCCGCGCCCTTCCTGGGCTGCGTGATCACGGCGGGCGTGGTCGGCTCGATCGCCCTCGATCACTACGGCCTCGTCGGCTTCGAGCGCCATCCCGCCGGCCGCTGGCGCATCGCGGGCGGTGTCCTGATGCTCGTCGGCGTCGCCCTGGTGGCGGCGTTCTGACCGCCCGCACGCCCCTCCCCGTCCGATCAGGATCGTCGCATGCTGTTCCTCTACGGCTTCGCGTTGCTCGCCGGCCTCGCCAGCGCGGTCGAGCCGGGCCAGAATGCGGGCCTCGCCAAATCCTTTGGACGGCCGCTCCTGGCGGGCGTCGTCAGCCTCCTGGTCAGCATCGTCACCATCGCGGTGATCATGGTGGTGAGCGGCGCGTTCGGTCTGCCCGGGATGGGTCGCCTCGCCGAGGTCCCCTGGTGGGCCTGGCTCGGCGGCCTGATGAGCGCGGGCCTGACGGCGGCGCAGCTCTACCTGTCCAAGCGGATCGGAGCCGCCGCCTTCCTCGGCCTGATCGTCACCGCGGGGGTGGTCACCTCGATCCTGCTCGACAATTTCGGCCTCGTCGGCTTCAAGGTCCACCCGGCGAGCCTGTGGCGCATCCTCGGCGGTGCCCTGATGATCGCCGGGGTCGGTCTCGTCGCCCGGTTCTGAGGCCGGCTGCGGCGGCGGGATCCGTCTGCGCCGCTGCGGCGTTTTCCCGGACCGCCACCCCTGCCCGGAGTTCTGCCGTGGGGCTCGCCGCTTTCGCCTTCTTCGTCATCCCCTGGATGGCCGTCGCCGCCTGGCTGTTCCTGCGGCCCGGAGGCTTCCGCCAGGGCGTCCCGGCGGCCCCCTGGCGTCCGCTCGCGGATTACCCGCCGCCGGCGCGGGACCAGCAGCACGCCGCCGAGACGCGCAGCCTCGAAACCGGCTCCGCGCATGACGGCAAGCACGCGCCGATCGAGGTCGGCTGAAAGCTGGATCAGGCCTCGGCCTGGAACAGGTGCAGGTTGAAGCTGCCGCCCTCGGCCTGCCAGAGGGCGCGCGCCTCCACGCGGCGCCCCAGCCCATGCGGCTGCTGTTCCTCGGCGCCTCCCTGTGCTGGGCCGGCCATAACCTGCTGGTCGGCTCGGCCTTCGGTCTGACCTGCGACCTGCTGACGATCTTCGGCCTCGCGATCGCGCTGCTGCGTGCGCTTCCGGCCCGCCCGATCACCCCGGAGGGCCTGCGGGCGTAGCGGGCCCCTGCGGCGATCGACCCGGGAAACCCCATGGGTTCCCGGCGTTCCGCTAGGGCCGATTGCGCCGCGTCCAGCGGCCGGCCATCGACCGGAGACCCATCCTTGCCCGAGGCCACCTATCCCCCGCTCGACGTGCTCAAGGCGGTGGCCGACGGCGTGTGGATCGTCGACAGCGGGCCGTTGCGCGCCCTCGGCATCCCGCTCCCCGTCCGGATGACCGTCATCCGGCTCCGCGACGGCGCGCTCTGGCTGCACTCGCCGACGCGCTACGATCCGCGCCTGCATCGGGAGATCGCGGCGCTCGGGCCGATCCGCCATCTCGTCGCGCCGAATATCGCCCACTGGACCTACCTGAAGGCGTGGCAGGACCATTGCCCGGAGGCGCTGACCTGGGCAGCCCCGAACCTGCGCCGGCGGGGGCAGGTCCGCCGCTCCGGCCTGCGGATCAACCGGGTGCTGGCGGACGCGGCACCGCCGGACTGGGAAGCGGACCTGCGCCAGACCGTCGTGCCGGGCGGCCTGTCGTTCCGGGAGGTCGGCTTCTTCCACGACGCGAGCCGGACCCTGATCCTGACCGACCTCGTCCTCAACCTCGAGCCGGCGAAGATGCCGGCCCTGGTGCGGCCGTTCCTGCAGCTGGCCCGCATGACGACGCCCCACGGACAGCCGCCGCCCTATCTGCGCCTCGTGATCAAGCTGCGGCGTCGAGCGGCGGCACGGGCGGCTGCGGAGCTGATCGCCTTGAAGCCGGAACGGGTCATCTTCGCGCACGGATTATGGTTCGCGGGCGACGCCACCGCGCGCCTGCGCCACGCCCTGCGCTGGCTCGGTCGGTTCAGCTGAGGGCGCACCGGACCGCGGACGGCTCAATCGTCATTGGCGAGCTGCTGCAGGATCCAGACCTGCGCGACGGCGAGATTGGCGAAGACCGGCGGGTTGATCGGGTCGATCGGACCGAAGCCCGCTTCGAGGAACCACTTGCCCGCGTCCGCTCCGTGCTGCTCCGACAGGCGGACCAGCACGGCGACGAGGAAGCCGTCCGCGAAGACGAGCTGGCTCTCGGCGTCGTCGCTCCGCGTTGCGACCTGCGCCGACTGCAGGTTCAGGATCATGGGGCGCACAACCTTCGCGCTTTCGGCGGGAGGATCCGCGGCGACGGGACGTGCCCGGCATTGCCCCGCGCCTGCCTGTCCAATCAGACCCCCGCGCCGAAGTTCCGAGCCGGGAAACGCCCGGAACACGACCCGGACCGCCCGGTTGGCCTGTCCTGGAGCGGGCGCCCGGAGCCGGAATCCCATGGACGATCGGACGAGGGCCCGCGGGCTGGCTTGGCTCGGTCTCGCCGAGACCTTCGCGCCGCGGCGCGTCGCCGAAGCGGCGGGGCTGGAAGGCCACGCGGGCCTCATCCGGCTCTACGGCCTGCCCGAGATCGCCTCGGGCGTGGCCATCCTGGTCTCCTCCGAGCCGGAGCGGCAGCTCGGCGTGCGCGTGGCGGGCGACCTCCGCGACGGCGGGCTGCCGGCGGCCCGCTCCACCCCCGCCGATCCCCGCCGCGGCCGCACCCTGGCGGTGTCCCTGGCGGTGGCACCCGTCGTCCTGCTCGACACCGCAATCTGGCTGAAGGCCCGCAACCGGCCGCACGCCCGCGCACCTGCCTCGTCCCGCGATCGAGGGTGACAAGGGGGGCCCCGACGCCGCGCCTTCAAGGGCTGTCGCCATCTCCGGAAGCCGGATTATCGCCGTCGAGCGAGCGGGCGAGTTCGGTCAGCACCTCCTCGACCATGGGTGGCCAGGGGGCATTCTCCGCGTCCATGAGGCGCGCGGCGCCGACCAGGGCGGTGATCTGCGCGTCGTAGACCGGCCGCCCGACGAGCTGCGCGTAGCGCACCCGGGCGGCGAGCGCCGTCGCCAGGCGCTGGACCTCCGCGAGCTTCGCGTTCGGCGCGCGGATGCCCTCGCCGTTGCCCATGCCTGCGCCCCCTCGCATCTCCTGCTGGTTGTCATAGGCCATGACCGGCGCGCCGTCAGCGGGTTGCAGGGACGCCCCGGGAACTTCCGCCGGCCGGGAGCGTCGATTCCGCAAACAGACGCTTGTCCCGTCAGGAGTTTCCCATGCGCACGACGACCATCCTCGCCCTGGCCGCCTCCCTGGCCTTCGCCGCCCCGGCTTTCGCGGATCCGATCAGCCAGACCGGCACGGGCGGCGGCCCGACCTCGACCGCGAAGGCCCCGCACACCACCGCGACCGGCCAGACCGTGCCGAACCCGAATGCCCTCAATCCGAGGGAGACCGGCAGCATCGACCGGCGCAGCACGAACGAGGAGCGCAACGACGCCATCACCAACGGCATCTGCATCGGCTGCGCACGGTAGGGATCGGGCCGGGCTCGCGCGCGCGCCCGGCCACGGCATGGCAGCGTGGATGCAGGATGTCTTGAACAGCCGCACAGCATCGGCCACATCAGCGGTCCCAAGCCAACCATGAACAGGAGTTGACGCGTGGCAAACGAGGCTGTCGATCAGGCGACAGACAAGACCTATTTTGGTCTGACCTTATCCCAGCATGCGGAGCGGATCAGAAAGCTCGCAACGGAGCGCGGCCTGACCGGCGAGGTCTTCGACCGCGTGACCAAGAAGGCCGTCGAGATGATCCCGACGATCCGTCTGAACGAGACGTCCCAGCGGTAAGAACGTCCCGGCGGTAAGACCGGATCGGGCCGGCTCAGCGCTCGGCCCGCAGGCTCTTGATGATGCGGCTCGCGATCTTGCGCACGGCCGCATCATCCCGGGCCTCCCCATCCCCCCTGTCCCAGAGATGATCCAGGCTGCCGTCGAGCTCGTCGAGCAGTTCCGGATGGCGCTGGGCCAGGAAGCGGATCGTCCCGAACAGCAGGTGCTCGGTCGCCATCTCGCGGCGGCTTGCCTCGACGATCGGGTCGTGGGTCGGGGTGGGGGCTTGCTCTGTCATGCGAGCCCAACGATCGGTCGGCGCTCCGGTTCGGCGCGGCGCGCTGCCGCGGCGCTGAAGCCGGAACAGCACCGAATCGCGCCGGTTGTCGTCCCACAGCAGGGAGAAGCCCGATGGTCGATGCCGCGCAGATCCGGGAGCACGCCGACGTGGTCGGCTCGGACGGCGTCCATGTCGGCACCGTCGATCACGTCGACAAGGGCGAGATCAAGCTGACCAAGCGCGATGCCGCCTCGGGCGGCCTGCACCACTACATCCCCCTCGATTTCGTGCACGCGGTCAACGACGGCAAGGTCGAGCTCGACCGGCCGGCCGCCGAGGTCATGCGGGAGTGGTCGACCTCCTGACGCGAAGCCCCGGCGTTCAGCGCCGCAGGCCGCCGATCCAGGCCGTCAGCGGTTCCACGAAGGCGGCCCAGGTCCGGGCCCAGACCGTCCCGGTCCGGCTGTCCTCGGCGCGATGGCCGGACATGAGCGCCGCCACCAGCGCATCCTCCCGCGGCTTGCACTCGTCGAGGGCGTTGCGCTCGTCCCCGGCGCGACTCTGCCCCGAGGGCTGATGGCCGGAGGCCTCGCGCAGGCAGCGGTGCCATGCCTGTTCCAGAGTGCGCGGATCGGCCGGACGCGGACCGGCCGGTTCGGCGCCCGCCGGGACGGTGGCCAGGGTGAGGAGGGCGCACACGACCAGGGGCGCCGCCGGCCGCGTCGGCGCGGGACGCCCTTCGAGACGAGTGTCGCAACGCGCTGTCCCCCGCCGGATCGAGACCGACGGACAGCGCTCGGGCAACGGCATGCGCATCGCCGTCCTATGCCCCATGGGCGGCCCCTCTGGATAGAACGGATCGGCAACAGTCCAGGACGTTCGGCACCAGCGCTCAGCGGGCCCGGCCGGGGCGCGCCACCCGGCATTCGTGATCCATGAGTTCCTCCGCGCTCGCCTCCGGCATCCGGTAGGCCAGGACGATCATGCCGGAGGCGGGATCGTCCGGATCGGCCGCCACCGCCGCGAAGCTCACATCGTGGAGCCGCCCCCGCCAGCCCGGCACGCGGGAGAGCGCCTCGAACGGGTTGAAGCGTTCGACCGCGTCCGCCGGCACCCGCAGGGCGAGGTAATCGTCATCCGCCAGCGGGACGGGGAACGGCGCCCACGTCTCGCCGACGGCGGAACCGTGCGCCTTCAGGGCCGCCATCACGCTGCGGCGCATGCAGTCGAGATGGATGTGCAGCTGGTCCTGGCTGCGGCCATCGACGGAGTTCACCTCCAGCCCCACCGCGGCGATCGGCAGGCGATCCTTGAGGGCGTCCGTCACGAAGTGCCGCGCGTCGAGGGCGGCCTTCCAGTAGGCGACGCCCCGGGGGCCCTGGAGCACGGGGGCCTCGATCCCCGAGACGTTGTCGGTGGGCATCACGACGGTGTGGGTCGGCTCGCCCGGCGCGCGCAGCACCGCCGTTCCCGGCCGTACAGCGTCGCCGAGATCCACCGACAGGCACGGGAAGCTCCGGCCCGCGGCCTTCTTGGCGAGGACGCAGCCCTGCAGCGCGACCCACAGCACGTCCCGCGCCGGATTGGCCGCGTCGGCGACCGGGATCAGCGTGAACGCGAGCAGTGTCGCGATGGCCAGCTTACGGCGCATGATCAGTCGATCCGGTCCTCATCGGCCGTACAGCGGCAGGCAACGGCTGACAAACCGTGTATCCTCAAGCCGTCAGCGCGAGGTTACGAACCGCCCATGCTCGAGTCGGATACGCGGCACCTGCGCTTGGTGCGCATCGCGGCCTGGATCCTGGTGGCCCTCATCGTCGCCGTGACCCTCGTGCCGATCGGCCTCCGGCCGGTGGTCACCGCCAATCCCAGCATCGAGCGGATCGCGGCCTACGCGCTCGCCGGGCTGCTGATGATGGTCGGCTACCCGCGGCACCGGCTCCAGGTCCTGATCGGCAGCGTTCTCCTCGCCGGCGGCCTCGAGGCGGCGCAGACCCTGACCAGCACGCGCCACGGCCGGATCGATGACTTTCTCGTCAAGGCGGGCGCGGCGCTGGCCGGCGCCGTGGCGGGGCTCGGAGTCACCGCCGCGGCGGCCCGTCGTCCGACCCGCGTCCCGGATCGGTAAGGCCGCGGGTGGAGCGCCTCGACGGTCGAAGCACCTCGGGGCGGCGACGGAATTCCGGGGCCGCCCGTGCGGTTTCGCAAAGAAACCGCGGAGTTTCCGCCGCGTTTTCCCGGAGGGGCGTGTTGGGTGTCTTGCACGCGAGGGTCTGATGTTCGGCGCCGCGAAGCTCACGGGACGGTTCTGGTTTCGCAAGACGTGGACGGGCAAGCTCATCCTGCTCGTCGAAGAGGAGAAGCCGCGGTGGTGGAGCCGCAGCGGTTCCACCAAGCTGCGCTGGCGCGACGCGCGCCTGCTCGACTTGGCCGAGACGCCGATGCGCCCGTTGATGACCCTCGAACGCACCTACCGGGCGGATACCGGCTCGGGCGCCGCGCGGATGCTCCAGGCGGTCGTCTCCTCCGGGACGCGGGGCGCCATCGCCGCGCCGCACGGGACGGCAGCCAGCGCCTGACGGCGACGCAGAGCCCTCGGCCGGGGGGGCCCGCACGTCCCAAACCATCATCCGGGTGCGTCCGGACGGGGCGTCGGCCTCATCCCGTGCGCACGATCGGCCTTCCCGCATGGTCGCCCGGCCAAAGGAAGCAGAGCCCCCACGCCGTGCGCGAGCGGCACGGGTCATGCTCGGCCATCGGCGGGCAGGCCCGACCCGACGCGCGCGCCGTCTCCTCGGCGGGGAGGACGCGCGGGCTTGTAACTGAACGTCTCCAGCGTCGGAGCCGCCTTTAATCTATGTTGGTATTTGCCACGTAACCAGTAGATAACGACCATGATTGGTTATATTAGATCAGGTCAGCCCTTGACTGCCAGCAGAGAAAGCCATGTTCATGGCGCACTCCCGACAGAGAGGCGTCGATGGAAGACAGCACTTCAACCCCGAACCAAGACTCGATCGATTTCGTCGAGCTGACAGCCGATATCGTCTCGGCTTACGTGGCCAACAACTCGGTTCCCATGCCCGACCTGCCGACGCTTCTGTCCGGCGTCCATGCTGCGCTGACAGGGCTTGGCCAGAGCTCGATGCCCGCGGAGCCGGACTTCAAGAAGGCGACACCCGCGCAGATCAAGAAGTCGATTACGCCGGACGCGCTCGTCAGCTTCATCGACGGCAAACCGTACAAGACGCTCAAGCGTCATCTGACCGGCAACGGCATGACGATCGAGCAGTACCGGCAGCGCTACGGCCTGCCGCCCGATTACCCGACGACGGCGTCCAGCTACTCGGCGATGCGGGCCGAGTTCGCGCGCAATGCCGGCCTCGGCCACAAGCGCCGGAGCCCTGCCTCGAAGGGCGCCGCCCCGTCCGAGACGGCCGCGGCGGCACCGGAGCCCGCCAAGGCGACGCGGGGCCGCAAGAAAGCCGACGCGTAGGCTCTTCGCGGGTGGTTCCGGCATCCCGGGCGGCGCGCCGCGGCGCCCGCCCGGGCCGGAACGACGCGAGCGACCGACCGTTGCCCTCGGAACAGCCCGGAGCCGACCTTGAACCGACCGATCCTCGCTCTCCTGATCGCCGCCGCGACCGTCGCCGGCCCGTCGATAGCGGCCCGGGCGCAGGATCGGACCGGGGTGGAGCCCAAGGCTGTCATCAAAACCGACACGCCGGCTGAGACCGCGGGCAAGCCCGCCGCCGATACGCGGGATCCGGGCAAGACGGCCACGGAGGCCGTCACCAATCCCGCCGCGGTGCCACCCACCGAAGGAGCGGTCGGCAGCGGCAAGCCGCCGGCTGCCACGCCCCCCGCCACGGGCCGATAGACGACACCGCGCGGAACCGGCTGCAGCGTCCGGAGGCGAACCATTGCCGCCGTCGTGCGTCTGTCCGGTGCGGCCAAGCATCGGCCGTGCGGTGAGCTGAGCCGGATGATACCTCATGAGCGGATGGTCGAAGCCAAACCCCGGAGCGGCGATCCCGATCCGGGCGCGACAGGCTCCTGGTTGCACCACCTCCGCCGTCACACCGCAGGGATCGCCGCCCCCGATCCCCGGCTCTGGGCCCTGAGCCTCGCCCTCGTCGGGATCGACGCCGTCTGGATGCGCCTAGCCGGCATCGCGGTCGCACCGTCAGGTTTCGCCGTGGCCGCCGCCCTCGTGACGATTCTTCTGGTGGCCGCCGCCTGCCTCGCCACGGTGAAGTCGGATCCGCCCCTGCGCGGCATGGCGCTCGCGAGCGCGTTCCTGATCGCCTTCACGGTGCCGGTCGCGGTGCTGCACTTCCTCGCCGCGGGCCTGGGGCTGCCGTTCGTCGACGAGGCCCTGGCCCGGTTCGAGCTGCGCCTCGGCTTCGACTGGACCGCCTACGTGGGCTTCCTGGCGCAGCATCCCACCCTGTCGTGGTGGCTGGCCCTCGCCTACCATTCCAGTGGGCCGCAGGTCGGCCTCGTGGTGATCGCGTTGAGCGCGACGCGCCGGCTCGGGCGGCTCTGGGCCTACACCCGGTTGTTTTCCGTGACGCTCCTGTGCGTAATCGTCCTCGCCGCGCTGCTGCCCGCGCTGGGCCCCTACGCCCATTACGCGCCGCGCATCGTCCCGGCGGACCACCTGGAGACGGTCGGCGCGCTCTGGCATCTGGAGCCGGTGGCGCGGCTGCGGGCGGGCGCGCTGGACACGCTGGCCCTCGGCGACCTGCGGGGGCTCGCCACCTTCCCGTCCTTCCACGTGTGCCTCGCGATCCTGACCGCCTGGGCGCTGGCGCCCCTGCCCGTCCTCGGCCCGCTGGCGATCCTCCTGAACGCGGCCGTGATCGTGGCGACGCTCGGCGCGGGCGGCCACTACCTGCCGGACCTGCTGGGCGGCGCGGTCCTGGCGCTCGCCGCCATCGCGGTCCGCAGGCGGGCGCGGCGCCGCGCACCGGCGGTCACGGGCTGCCCGGTCCGCGGCGCGATCAGCCCGGTCGACGCCTGACCGCGCGGGCGGCGAACCGCCCCGGCGCCGGCGTATTAGCCTGAGAGTGGAGATCCGACAGACCATGCCCGAGCCCCGGTGGACGACGCGCGCGATGCCGAGCCAGGCCGGACGGCTGGCGATCATCACCGGCGCCACGAGCGGGATCGGCTACGAGGCCGCCCTCGCGCTGGCAGGGGCCGGGGCCGAGGTCGTCCTGGCGGCCCGGAACGCCGCGAAGGCCGAGGGCGCCATGGCGTCGATCCGGACCCGGCACCCGAATGCGCGGCTCGCCGCCTATCCCCTCGACACCGCCCGCCTCGCCTCGGTCCAGGCCTTCGGCGACCGGTGGCGGGCCGAGGGGCGGTCGATCGACATCCTCCTGCTCAATGCCGGCATCGCCAGCGTGCCCCGCCGCGAAGAGACCGAGGACGGGTTCGAGCGCCAGCTCGGCACGAACCATCTCGGTCATTTCGCCCTGACGGGGCTGCTCCTCCCGTTCCTGCACCGGCGGCCCTCGTCCCGCATCGTCCCGGTGGCCAGCCTCGCCCACCGGTCGGGGCGGATCCACTTCGACGATCCGCAACTTCACCACGCCTACGGCCCCCAGCGGGCCTACCGGCAGTCGAAGCTTGCCATGCTGATGTTCGGGCTCGAACTCGACCGGCGGCTGCGCGCCGTGGGCGCGCCGATCCGGTCGATCCCGGTTCATCCCGGCGTGGCCCGGACCGACGTCATCCGGCGCGGCGACAGGGCCGGCCCGATCCAGCGGTTCGCCGGGCACGCGATCTTCTCGGTGCTCGGCCAGTCGGCCGCGGACGGCGCGCTGCCGCTTCTCTTCGCCGCGACGGCGCCGGAGGCCGAGGGCGGCGCCTATTACGGCCCGGACGGGGCCTGGGAACTCCGCGGCCACCCGGCCCGGGCCGACATCGCGCCTCAGGCTCAGGATCGAGCGGCGGCGGAGCGGCTCTGGTCCCTGTCCGAGACGCTAACCGGCATGGCCTGCACGGTCTGACCGGAACTCCGCCCCGCTTGCCCGCCCCGACACCCCTTCATAGATCCCCCCGATGACGGCACTTCCCTTCGACAACAGCTACGCCCGCCTGCCGGAGCGCTTCTACGCGCGCCGCCCGCCGACGCCCGTGGCGGGCCCCCGCCTGATCCGGCTGAACCGGGCGTTGGCCGAAGAGCTGGACCTCGATGCCGACTGGCTCGCGGGTCCGGACGGGGTCGCGGCACTCGCGGGGAACACGAGTCCGGAGGGCGCAGACCCGATCGCCGCGGCCTATGCCGGGCATCAGTTCGGGCAGTTCGTGCCGCAGCTCGGCGACGGGCGCGCGGTGCTGCTCGGCGAGGTGATCGACCGGACCGGCATCCGCCGCGACATCCAGCTCAAGGGCTCCGGCCCGACCCCGTTCTCCCGGCGCGGCGACGGGCGGGCGGCGCTGGGGCCGGTGCTGCGCGAGTACCTCGTCAGCGAGGCCATGGCGGCCCTCGGCATCCCGACCACCCGGGCGCTCGCCGCCATCGCCACCGGTGAGCCCGTGATCCGCGAGACCGTGCTGCCCGGCGCGGTGCTCACCCGGGTCGCGGCGAGCCACATCCGGGTCGGCACCTTCCAGTTCTTCGCCGCCCGGGGCGACGTCGAGGCGCTGCGGGCGCTCGCCGACCACGTCGTGGCCCGGCACTATCCGGCGACCGCGCAGGCCGCCAATCCCTACCGGGCGCTGCTCGACGCGGTCATCGCCGCCCAGGCCGAACTGGTGGCGCGCTGGCTGCTCGTGGGCTTCGTCCACGGGGTGATGAACACCGACAACATGGCGGTGGCCGGCGAGACGATCGATTACGGCCCCTGCGCCTTCCTCGACGCCTACGATCCCCGCACCGTCTTCAGCTCGATCGACCAGGGCGGGCGCTACGCCTACGGCCAGCAGCCGCGCATCGCGCTCTGGAACCTGACCCGCTTCGCCGAGACCCTGCTGCCGCTGCTCGCCGAAGCCGAAACGGAGGCGGTCGCCGAGGCCGAAGCCGCGCTCGCCGGCTACGCGCAGCGCTTCGAAGACGCCTATCACGGCGGCCTCGCGCGGAAGCTCGGCCTCGGCACGGTGCGGGAGGGCGATCCCGCGCTGGCGGGCGACCTCCTCGGCCGGATGGCCGAGAACCAGGCCGACTTCACCCTGACGTTCCGGGCCCTCTGCGGGGCCGCCGAAGGTCCGGCGGGCGACGGGGCCGTGCGCGACCTGTTCGTCGACCCCACCGCCTACGACGCGTGGGCGACCGGCTGGCGGGCGCGGCTCGCGGACGAGGCCCGCGACCCGGTCGAGACCGCCGCTGCCATGCGGGCGGTCAATCCGGCCTTCATCCCCCGCAACCATCAGGTCGAGGTGATGATCGCGGCGGCGGTGGAGCGGGACGATTTCGGCCCCTTCGAGGTCCTCCTGTCGGTGCTGGCGCACCCCTATGCCGATCAGCCGGAGAACGCCCGCTACGCGCAGGCGCCCGAGGGGGGCGGCGTCGGCTACCGCACCTTCTGCGGCACGTGAGCCGCGTCAGGGCCGGGGCCAGGCGTAGATCTCATGCACGGAGCCCTCGGTACGGAACCAGTGCACCCGCGTGGCCGGGTTGAATCCGTGGTCCCGGTACGAGGTGGCGATCACCGAGACCAGGGAGGCCGCCAACGACCGGTCGTGGATGTCGTAGGCCAGGAGCTGCGGCGTGCCCCCGTCGTCCCGGGCCAGATCACGGACGAAGATCGAATACGACATGTGTCTCACTCGGCTCCATCTGAAACAACCTATACGTGCATATATCGCCCGGGCCGCAGGGGTTCAGCGCAAGTTCGCGTCAAGGTTAAGCAGGTTTAATCAGATTTCGACGACTTGTTTGAGTCTTCGCCAACCGGACACCCGCCGCCTGGTCTGGACGGCGGCCACACCCGCGCCGATCCTGCGCCGGGGGCCGACAGGAGAGGCAGTCAAGATGGGCAAGCGGATCCTCGCGGGCCTCGTCGCGCTGCTCCTCGGCCTGTCGTCCGCGCTGGCGGCGCCCGTCGTGGTCGGCTCGAAGCTCGACACCGAGGGCGGGGTGCTCGGTGCCATCATCCTTCAGGCGCTGAAGGCGAAGGGCATCCCGACGGTGGACAAGACCCAGCTCGGGGCGACGTCGATCGTGCGCCAGGCCCTGCTGGAGGGTCAGATCGACATCTATCCCGAATACACCGGCAACGCGGCGTTCTTCTTCGGTCGGCAGGATCTCCCGGTCTGGAAGGACGCGCAGGCGGCCTACGAGACCGCCCGGAGCCTCGATCTCAAGGCCAACGACATCGTGTGGCTGAGGCCGGCCTCCGCCAACAACACCTGGGCGATCGCGGTGCGGGCCGAACGCGCCCCCGCCAACGGCCTGACGACCATGAGCGAGTTCGGCCGCTACGTGGCCGGCGGCGGCCCGATCAAGCTCGCCGCCTCCTCGGAGTTCGTCTCCTCGCCCGCCGCGCTCCCGGCCTTCAGCCGGGCCTACGGCTTCACCCTCAAGCCGGAGCAGTTGATCATCCTGGCGGGCGGGGACACCGCCGCCACGATCGCGGCGGCGGCGCGGGGCACCTCCGGGACCAACGCCGCCATGGTGTTCGGGACCGACGGCAGCCTCGCCGTCGCCCGCCTCGTCGTCATGGCGGACGATCGGGGCGTCCAGCCGGTCTACCAGCCGGCCCCCCTGGTCCGCGGGGCCGTCCTGAGGGCCCATCCGGAGATCGCCACGGTGCTCGATCCGATCTTCCGCCGGCTCGATCTCGCCACCCTGCGCGACCTCAACGGCCGGGTGCAGATCGGCGGCGAACCCGCCTCCGCGGTGGCGTCGGACTTCTTGAAGGCGGCGGGGTTCGTGCCGTGAGGCCGGGACGCTCGCCACGTCCGCGCGGGACGCGCTAAGTCCTGGCCACGCGCGGCCACGCTCCCGCGGCCGCGCCGGGAGCCTCGGGATGGGTCAAGAGTCTGCGACCGGGATGCATACCGACCGCCAACCGGCCGACCGGATCGCCGAGGGCCTCGACCCGCTCGGCGCGGTTCTCGCCGCCCTGCTCGCCGTCGGCCTGCTGGCGCTGCCGCTGATAATCGCGCGGCCGAACCGGATCGCCGAGGGCACCGCGCTGACGGCGTGGTCGGCGCTGCCGGCCGGTCAGGCGCTCGCGCTTCTCGCCGTCTCGGCGCTCGCCGCCCCATTGCTGACGCTCCGGATCCCGCCGCCCCTGCGCCTCGCCGCGGGCGCGGCCGCGCTGCTGACGCTCGGCCTCGCGGCCGGATGGGCAGCCGACCACCTGACACCGCCGGGCGACCGCTACAGCCGGATCTCGCTGGATTCCGGCTGGTGGTTGGCATCCGCGGCCGCCGGCCTCGCCACGGGCGACGGGCTGGCACGCCTGCGGCCCGGCCCAGGCATGCGGGTCGCCGCGCTGGCGGCCGTCGCGATGCTGGCGGGTTTCGCGCTTCGGTCCGGGTTCTGGGACAACCTCTCGGTGATGCGCGAATATGCCGGCCATGCGGACACGTTCGGCCGGGAGGTCCGGACCCATCTCGGTCTCGCCCTGTCGTCGGTGGCGGCCGCGGCCCTCGTCGGGATTCCGGCCGCCATCCTGGCGCGCCCGGTCCCGTCCCTGCGGCGGGCGCTGCTCGCGGGCCTCAACGTCGTGCAGACCATCCCCTCCATGGCGCTGTTCGGGATGCTGATCGCGCCGCTCGCCTGGATCGGCCGCACGATCCCCGGGGCGGCGGGTTTCGGGATCGCGGGGATCGGCCCCGCCCCGGCCTTCGTGGCGCTGTTCGCCTACGCGCTGCTGCCCGTGACGGCCGCCACGGTGGCGGGACTCGATGCCGTCCCCGGGCCGGTGCGCGACGCGGCCACCGGCGTCGGGATGACCGGCCGCCAGCGCCTCCTCCAGGTGGAACTGCCGCTGGCGCTGCCGGGCCTCCTCACCGGGATCCGCATCGTGCTGGTCCAGAACATCGGACTGGCGGTGATCGCGGGCCTCGTGGGCGGCGGCGGCCTTGGCGTTTTCGTGTTCCAGGGCATCAGCCAGAACGCGGGCGACCTCGTCCTCCTCGGCGCCCTGCCCACCGTCGCCCTGGCGAGCGCCGCCGCCGTGCTGTTCGACGCCGCCATCGCGGCGAGCCGGACCGCGGAGCCGCGCCGATGATGACGGATCCGATGATCGAACTCGCCGGGATCAGCCGCGTCTTCGGCACCCGCACGGTCGTGTCCGACGTCAGCCTGCGGGTGGCGGCCGGCGCGATCCTGACGGTGGTGGGCACCTCGGGGTCCGGCAAGACGACCCTGCTGCGGATGATCAACCGCCTCGTCGAGCCGAGCGCCGGCACGGTGCGGGTCGGGGGCCGCGACATCCGGACGGTGCCCCCGCACGTCCTGCGCCGGGGGATCGGCTACGCGATCCAGGGCTACGGGCTGTTCCCCCACCGGACCGTGGCGGAGAACATCGCGGTGGTGCCGCGGCTTCTCGGCTGGGACCGGCGGCGCATCGCCGATCGGGTCGACGCGCTGCTCGGCCTGTTCAACCTCGATCCGGCCGCCTACCGGGACCGGCTGCCGGCGGCGCTCTCGGGCGGCGAGCAGCAGCGGATCGGGGTCGCCCGGGCGCTGGCCGCCGAGCCGCCGATCCTGCTGATGGACGAGCCGTTCGGCGCCCTCGATCCGATCATCCGCGGCCAGGCCCGGGCGGACCTGCGGGCGATCCAGCGGCGCACCGGCACCACCATCGTGCTGGTGACCCACGACATGGACGAGGCTCTGCACCTCGGCGACCGGATCGCCGTGATGGACCGGGGCCATCTCGTGCAGGAGGCCGACCCGGCGGCGCTCATCGGCATGCCGGCGACGGATTTCGTCCGCGCCCTCCTCGGCGGCGGGGACCGGGCCTTCCAGCTCATGGCGCTGCGCGATGTGGACGACCTGATCGAGCCCGGCCCGGCGCCGGGCGCGCCGATCCCGGCCGGCACTTCGGTGCGCGCGGCGCTGGCCGAGAGCCTCTGGTCGCAGCGCCCGGCCCTGCCGGTCAGCCGCGACGGCGTGCTGCTCGGCCGGGTGACGCGCGCCGCCCTCGAGGCGCAGGGCGCCCGCCCGTGAGCCGTGCGGGTGCCCTGGCGCAGGGCGCGCTGCTGGTGCTGCTCGGCACCTTCCTGCTCACGCCGCAGAGCTTTGCGAAGCTGTTCCGCCCCTTCGCGCCCGGCGATACGGCGCCGATCTACGCGCAGACCCCGCTGCTGACGCTCACCGTCAACCACCTCCTGCTGGTCGCCGGTGCGACCCTGGCGGCGAGCGTGCTGGCCATCGGCTTCGCGGTCGCGGCGACCCGGCCGGCCGGTCGCGACGTCCTGCCGTTCGCCCGGGCTGTGGCCAATCTCGGCCAGACGTTTCCGCCGGTGGCGGTCCTGGCCCTCGCCGTGCCCGTCTTCGGGTTCGGGCCGGTGCCGACCCTCGTCGCCCTGGTGCTGTACGGTCTGCTGCCGATCTTCGAGACCACGCTTACCGGCCTCGAAGGCCTCGACCCGGCGCTGATGGACGCGGCGCGCGGCCTGGGGCTGACCGACCGCCAGCGGCTCGTCCAGGTGGAACTGCCGCTCGCCCTGCCGATGATCCTTTCGGGGATCCGCCTCACGGCCGTAATCGGCCTCGCGACGGCGACCATCGGCTCGACGGTGGCGGCCAGCACGCTGGGCGAAGTCATCATCTCGGGCCTCCTCACGGGCAACACGGCCTATGTGCTGCAGGGCGGTCTCGTGGTCTCGGCGCTCGCCATTTTGATCGACGCCGGCTTGCGCGCGCTCGAACTTGGTGCGGCGCGGCGATCTGGATTTGCTTCCTAGAATCGGCTAGAGGTCCGGCGGGGTCGTACGCGCGGCCCCGGGGCGTGGAATCCCCTGTCTGATGGTTGGTGCCGACCAGAACGGCACCTGCACCTTGACCACACGGTCGGGGAGCCTGCGGCGTATGTCCAGGCGTTCCGGCGCTAAAGGTCGTAGGGCCGTTCAGACACGGTTTTCCAACTCCCCGACTCGGGGTGGTCCAAGGCTCGTTCGCGGGGGCGCACCGCGGAGCACAGCCAGCCGGGAGGGCGGGGGATGGCTTCCATCGATCCCGAACTGCGGATGCGCCAGCTCGCCCGGTTGCGTGCGGCTTACGACGCCAGCCCGAACCTTTCGGATGCCCTCGGGACCAGCACCGCGCGGCATTCGCGGGTGTTGCTGGGGCGGATCCTCCTCGTCCTCAGCCCCCCGCACGGCGCGGGCACATCGGAGAGCCGGCGGAACGGCAAGACCTGCGCCGACGCGTGAGGTGCCGCGGCACGGCGTACCGGCCCGGGATTGCGTTCGTATCAAGAATCTATGTTTGCGTCATAGAGAACCTTTCGTACAGATCGGAACTCGCATATTTAATGTTGACAAATTTTTATCAAATCACAGAGTCGGCCGATCAGGACATTAAGTCTCAATCGTAGCTCAAAAAGGCTGATTTTGTCTGTAAAGCACCATCTTGGCAAAGGCGCATCGTCTTTGGCCGTACGATAAGATCTTACAATCAGATAATACTGCATCCGTTGTAGATATTTTTCGATTGCCGATGAAATAATCGCGAGAATTGTATTGTGGAACGGATCTTTCTACGGCACAAATATTCGTGTGGCGCCAATGAGTCGGTGGGCGACGATTCGGCCAGGAGGATCCTCGCCGGCCTGCCTTGCATGCGCCGGACTGGGAGGTCGTCATGATATGCAGAGAAATCGCGTTCGCACCACCCGCGGGATATTCGGTTGCGGCACTCGGCCTGCTGCTCCTCGGCTCCGCCACGGCCGGCGCCGACGACATGCCGCGGCAGGGTGATTTCCGGATCACCTACACCTCGACCGTGGTGGGGGCGCCGAAGCCCGTGACCATCGGCGAGAACCGCGTGGCCTCGGCGTCGATCAACTTGATGACCGCGGTCAACGAATCCGGCGGCAAGCTCCTGCACAACATGGCCGGGCGCTGCACCTCCGCACCGGTGATCGACAACGGCGCCAAGACGCTGGAGAACCACGGCTATTGCGACTACGTCGACGCCGATGGCGACCACGTGTTCGAGAAGTGGGACTACCCGCGCCAGCCGCTCGCGGCGGTGAACGAGGGGACGGGCCAGTGGATCGGCGGCACCGGCAAGTTCGCGGGCCTGTCGGGCACGATGACGATCCGCTCGCGCCGGCTGAACACCCTGACGGAGGGCGCGGTCCAGGTGGTCGGCGAGAAGCTCGGCAGCTACAGCTTCACCGGCACGGTGGCGAGCGCCAAGCCGGACTGATCGAGCCGGATTGCGAGCGGGCGGGACGGCGGGTCGTCCGGGCGCTATACGCGGCCGATGACGCCCGCCGATCGAGACCGGTTCGAGAAGTGCCTCGCGCTCGCCGCGCAGGGGGCGACCTCGGGCGAGCGCGCCGCCGGGCGGGCCGCGGCCGAACGCATCGCCGCCGGGGCCGGCCTGACGCTCGACGCGGCGATCCGCGCCATCCGGCCCGCGCGGGCGGACGTTCCGCCCCGAGCGGCCCCCCGATCGGCCCCGCAGCGCACCTATGCCTGGGCGCAGCCGAAGGCGCCGGTGACGCCCATCACGGTCGAGGAGTTGCTGCGCCAGAAGGTCGAGACCGAGGCGTGGCGCAAGCGGGCGGCCACCCGGGCCAAGCGCCGGAGCCGGCAGGAGCAGCCGGACCAGGATGCCTACGCGGCGGAGCAGCGCGCCCGGCAGGCCGAGCGCGACCGCGCCTGGGCGCAGGCCCGCGCCGCATCCGACGACGCGTAGGCCCCGGCCTCACTTCTGCACGAGGCTGCAGGTGCTCTCCGACAGGGGCTGGAACGCCTGCTCGCCCGGGATGGCCTTCAGGATCGTGTAGAAATCCCACGGCCCCTTGGACTCCGCGGGCGTCTTCACCTGCGCGAGGTACATGTCGTGGACCATGCGGCCGTCGACGCGCAGGGTCGCGTTGCGGGCGAAGAAGTCCTGGATCGGCAATTCGCGCATCTTGGCCATGACCTTGAGGCCGTCATCCGTCCCGGCGGCCTCGGCCGCCTTCAGGAAGTGGAGCACGGCCGAGTAGTCGCCGGCCTGCACCATGGTGGGCATCCGGCCGCCCATCCGCTCGCCGAAGCGCTTGGCGAAGGCGCGGGTCTGGTCGTCCATGTCCCAGTAGAACCCCGTCGTCAGGATCATGCCCTGGGCGTCCTTGAGGCCGACGGAGTGGATGTCGGTCAGGAAGATGTTGAGCCCGCCGAGGGTCTGGCCGCCCTGCGGGATGCCGAACTCGCTCGCCTGCTTGATGGTGTTGATCGTGTCGGCGCCCGCATTGGCCATGCCGATGATCTTTGCGCCCGATCCCTGCGCCTGCAGCAGGTAGGACGAGAAATCGGGATTGGGGAACGGGTGCTTGACCGAGCCCAGCACCGTGCCGCCCTTCGCCTTCACCACACGGGTGACCTGCTTCTCCAGGTCGTGCCCGAACGTGTAGTCGGCGGTGATGAAGAACCACGTGTTCTTGGGGTCGTCCGCCAGCGCCGTGGCGGTGCCGGCCGCGAGCGAATAGGTGTCCCAGCTCCAGTGGGCGCCGGTCGGCGAGCAGGCGGCATTGGTCAGCGCCATGGAACCGGCGCCGGAGTTGATGTCGATCTTGCCCTTGGCGCGGGCGACTTCGCGCACGGCGAGGCCCGCCACCGAGGAGTTGGTGTCGAAGATCGCGTCGACGCCCTCGGTGTCGAACCAGCGGCGGGCGATCGCGGAGGCGATGTCGGCCTTGTTCTGGTGGTCGGCGAAGATCAGCTCGACCTTGCGGCCGTTGATCGGGCGGCCGAAATCCTCGACGGCGAGCTGCGCCGCCGTCACCGAGCCCTTGCCGGCGAGGTCGGAATAGCCGCCCGACATGTCGGTCAGCACGCCGATCTTGATGCCGCCGTCGGCGTACTGGGCGCGGGCCGGCGCGGCGGCGAGGCAGGCCGTGAAGACGGCCGCCGCCAGGGTCGCGCCCCGGCGCCGGGCCAGCGTGCGCCGCGAGATCCGATCAGCCATCGATGTCCTCCCCATCCGTTGATTGTCTTTGATTTTTTTGATGCCGCGCGTCGTTTCAACCGCACGGCGGCCCAAACCCAGCCGATCCCGTCCCTCCCCCTCTTTCTGAGGTGCCGGAGCGAAGCGAAGACCTCGAAGGAGCCCTCCAGCCAGCTCGACGATCCCTGGAGCTCTCCTTCGAGGCCCGCGGACGCGGGCACCTCAGGATGAGCAGGTGGATTGGACGGTCGCTCTCAAATGGCCCTCCTGCCTGGACCATCGCGCGTGGTCACGGCCCTACGATGCAGCCGCTTCGCCGAAGAACGCCAGCAGCGCCGCGTTGAAGTGCTCCACATCCTCCAGGTTCGTCAGGTGCGCGCCGCTCAGCTCGCGAAACTGCGCGCCGGGGATATGGTCGGCCAGGAAGCGGCCTTCCGCCGGCGGCGTCGACGCATCGTGCGTCCCGGCGATCACGAGCGTCGGCACGGCGATCCGCGAAAGGTCGGCGCGGAAATCGGCATCGCGCACCGCCAGGCAGGCCGCCGCGTAGCCCTCAGAGGCCGTGGCGGACAGCATCTGCCGGAGGCTTGCGGCCAGCTCGGGCTTGGCGGCCGCGTAGTCCGCGGTCAGCCAGCGCGACGCCACCGCATCGGCGATGCTCCCGACGCCGTCGGCGCGGACCGCCGCGACCCGGTTGGTCCAGTTCTCCGGCGGGCCGATATAGGCGGCGGTGTTGCACAGGGCGAGGCGGTGCAGGCGCTCGGGATGGTTCAGGGCGAGCCACTGCCCCGTCAGGCCGCCCATCGACACGCCGGCGAAGTGCACCCGGCCGAGACCGAGATGGTCCAGCAGGCCGATCACGTCCCGGCCGAGCTGGGCGATCGTGTAGGGCCCCGGCGTGACCGCCGACTGCCCGTGCCCGCGGGTGTCGTAGCGGATCAGGTGGAAGCGGGCCGCCAGGGGTTCGACCTGCGGCGCCCACATGTCCAGCGCCGCGCCCAGCGAGTTGGACAGCACGAGCGCCGGGTTCGCCGGGTCGCCCTCCGCCCTGTAGTGCAACCGGACACCGTCCAAATCGGCAAAAGCCATCCGCCGCCTCCCGCTTCAAAGAAAGCTTTTGCCGTCGAGATAGGCCTTGCGCCAGCGCCGGATCTCGACCCGCTCGAACAGATCCACCTGAAAGAACGGGTCCGCCGCGATGAGCGCCTCGGCCTCGGCGCGGGTCTCGACATCGACGACGTAGAGGCCCCCGCCCGCGTCGCTGCCGTCGTCGTTCAGCTTGGCGCCGCAGGCCAGGAGGCGCTCCTTGATCCGGTCGAGATAGGCGAGATGCTCGGCCCGGTTCGCCTTGCGGATGTCGAGGCTGCCGGGCTTGTCGAAGGTCTCGATAATGTAGGGCATGGTCTCGGGCCTCTCATACCAATTGGGGTGCTGATAACCGATATGGTCACCGGCGCAGTCGGATGGACATGATCTTGTACGGTTGATCGATGAGGCGGTTCCAGGCGTGGCAGCCCTGGTCGACGATGTCGTCGCAGGAGGCGAGGATCCGATCGCCGAGCCGGGTGTCGC
>NZ_JBBXMX010000010.1:0-200731 GCF_038442355.1 Methylobacterium guangdongense | reverse complement strand
AGCGCGAGGACGTGGAGCGGGGCCAGGTGGTGTGCAAGCCGGGTTCGGTGAAGCCGCACTCGAAGTTCAAGGCCGAGGCCTACATCCTGACGAAGGAGGAGGGCGGGCGCCACACGCCGTTCTTCACCAACTACCGGCCGCAGTTCTACTTCCGCACGACGGACGTGACGGGAATCTGCACGCTGCCGGAGGGCACCGAGATGGTGATGCCGGGCGACAGCGTGACGATGGACGTGGCGCTGATCGTGCCGGTGGCCATGGAGGAGAAGCTGCGCTTCGCCATCCGCGAGGGCGGCCGCACGGTCGGTGCCGGCGTCGTCGCCGCCATCAACGACTGAAGCTCGGGCAAGCATCCTTAGCAGGGCGCGGCGGGGTGAAAGCCTCGCGTACCCCGCCGTCCCTCTCAAGGTCCTAGGAACATGAACGGTCAGAACATCCGTATCCGCCTGAAGGCGTTCGATCACCGCATCCTCGATGCGTCGACCAAGGAGATCGTCTCCACGGCCCGGCGCACCGGCGCGACCATCCGGGGTCCGATCCCGCTCCCGACGCATATCGAGAAGTTCACCGTGAACCGCTCGCCGCACATCGACAAGAAGTCGCGCGAGCAGTTCGAGATGCGCACGCACAAGCGTGTGCTCGATATCGTCGATCCGACGCCGCAGACGGTGGACGCGCTGATGAAGCTCGACCTCGCCGCCGGCGTGGACGTGGAGATCAAGCTCTGAGTCCGCTGAGGACTTAGAGCTTACCGTTTCATCGCGCGAGGGAGAGAACCTATGCGCTCAGGCGTCATCGCACAGAAGGTCGGCATGACCCGCGTCTTTACGGACGCGGGGGAGCATGTCCCCGTCACCGTGCTCAAGATCGATCAGTGCCAGGTGGTGGCCCACCGCACCGTCGAGAAGAACGGCTACGTCGCGCTGCAGGTCGGCGTCGGCAAGGCCAAGGTCAAGAACGTGTCTCGCGCCGAGCGCGGCCGCTTCGCGGTCGCCAAGGTCGAGCCGAAGAAGAAGCTCGCCGAGTTCCGCGTGTCCGAGGACGCGCTGATCCCGGTCGGCGCCGAGATCACCGCGGACCACTTCATCCCCGGCCAGTTCGTGGATGTCACCGGCACCACGACCGGTAAGGGCTTCGCCGGCGGTATCAAGCGCTGGAACTTCGGCGGCCTGCGCGCCACTCACGGCGTGTCGATCTCGCACCGTTCGATCGGTTCGACCGGCGGCCGTCAGGATCCGGGCAAGACCTTCAAGAACAAGAAGATGCCGGGTCACCTCGGCGTCGAGCGGGTCACCACCCAGAACCTGCGCGTCGTGCGCACCGATCCCGAGCGCGGCCTGATCCTGGTCGAGGGTGCGGTGCCGGGCGTCGCCGGCGGCTGGATCCAGATCCGCGACGCGGTGAAGCGCAAGCTCCCCGCCGATGTTCCGCTGCCGGGCAAGTTCCGTGAGAACGGCGCCCCCGCCGAGACCGCGCAGACCGCCCCCGAGGCCCCTGCGGCTGAGGAGACCGCGTGATGAAGCTCGATGTCAAAACCCTCGACGGTGCCGGTGCCGGCTCGGTCGAGCTGAACGAAGAGATCTTCGGCCTGGAGCCGCGCGCCGACCTGCTGCAGCGCATGGTCCGCTGGCAGCTCGCCAAGCGCCGGGCCGGCACCCACGCCGTGCAGAACCGCTCGGACGTGAACCGGACCCGCAAGAAGCTCTACAAGCAGAAGGGCACCGGTAACGCCCGCCACGGCGCGGCCTCGGCGCCGCAGTTCCGCGGCGGCGGCCGGGCCTTCGGTCCGGTGGTGCGCGACCACAGCCACGACCTGCCCAAGAAGGTCCGTGCGCTGGCCCTGCGCCACGCCCTGTCGGCCAAGGCCAAGGCCTCGACCCTGATCGTCGTCGACGACATCAAGATCGAGGACCACAAGACCAAGGGTCTCGTCGAGCGCTTCGGCAAGATGGGCCTCTCGAATGCGCTGATCATCGGCGGTGCCGAGGTCGACGTGAATTTCGGCCGGGCCGCCCGCGCCATCCCGCAGATCGACGTGCTGCCCGTGCAGGGCATCAACGTCTACGACATCCTGCGCCGCGACACGCTCGTCCTGACGAAGGCTGCCGTCGACGCGCTGGAGGAGCGTTTCAAATGAGTGCCGATCCGCGCCACTACGACATCGTCGTCTCCCCGGTGATCACCGAGAAGGCGACGAACCTGACCGAGCAGAACAAGGTCGTCTTCCGCGTCGCCCCCAAGGCGACCAAGCCTCAGATCAAGGAGGCCGTCGAGAAGCTGTTCGACGTGAAGGTCACGGCCGTGAACACCCTTGTCACCAAGGGTAAGAAGAAGATTTTCCGCGGCCTCCGCGGACAGCGCTCCGACGTGAAGAAGGCGATCGTGACCCTGGCCGAGGGCCACTCGATCGACGTCACGACCGGGCTCTGAGGACGGGATTTAGGGATCCAAGCCGATGGCCTTGAAGACATTCAAACCGGTCACGCCGAGCCTGCGCCAGCTCGTGCTCGTCGACCGCCGTGAGCTCTACAAGGGCAAGCCGGTGAAGGCGCTGACGGAGGGCAAGTCGTCCTCCGGCGGCCGGAACAACCTCGGCCGCATCACCGTCCGCTTCCGCGGCGGCGGTCACAAGCGCGTGCTGCGCAACGTCGACTTCAAGCGTCGCGAGCAGCTCGGCGTCGCCGCCACGGTGGAGCGGATCGAGTACGATCCGAACCGCACGGCGTTCATCGCGCTGATCAATTTCCCCGACGGGAAGCAGAGCTACATCCTGGCCCCGCAGCGCCTGCAGCCGGGCGACAAGGTGGTGGCCGGCGAGAGCGTCGACATCAAGCCGGGCAACGCTGCTCCGGTCGGCTCGATGCCGGTGGGCACCATCGTCCACAATGTCGAGCTGAAGATCGGCAAGGGCGGCGCGATCGCCCGCTCGGCCGGCAACTACGCGCAGATCGTCGGCCGCGACCAGGGCTACGTGACGCTCCGTCTGAATTCGGGCGAGCAGCGCCTGGTCCACGGTCAGTGCTTCGCCAGCGTCGGCGCGGTCTCGAACCCGGACCACATGAACATCTCGCTCGGCAAGGCCGGGCGCAACCGTTGGCTCGGCAAGCGCCCGCACAACCGTGGCGTGGCGATGAACCCGGTCGACCATCCGCACGGCGGCGGCGAGGGTCGCACCTCGGGCGGCCGCAACCCGGTCACGCCCTGGGGTGTGCCTACCAAGGGGAAGAAGACCCGGTCCAACAAGCGGACCGACGTGTTCATCCTGTCCAGCCGCCACAACCGCAAGAAGTAATCGCTATGGCACGCTCTCTCTGGAAGGGGCCGTTCGTCGACGGCTACCTCTTCAAGAAGGCCGAGGCGGCGCGGGGCTCCTCGCGCTCCGAGGTCATCAAGATCTGGAGCCGCCGCTCCACGATCCTCCCGCAGTTCGTCGGGCTCACCTTCGGTGTGCACAACGGGCAGAAGCACATCCCGGTCTACGTCACCGAGGAGATGGTCGGGCACAAGTTCGGTGAGTTCTCGCCGACCCGCACCTTCCCGGGCCACGCGGCCGACAAGAAGGCGAAGAGGCGCTGAGATGGGCAAGCAAGCCACCCCCCGCGCGCTCCCCGAGAACGAGGCGAAGGCCGTCGCGCGCATGTTGCGTGTCAGCCCGCAGAAGCTCAACCTCGTGGCGCAGATGATCCGCGGCAAGAAGGTCGACACGGCCCTCGCCGAGCTCCAGTTCTCCCGCAAGCGCATCTCGACCGAGGTCAGGAAGTGCCTCGAGAGCGCCATTGCCAATGCCGAGAACAACCACGACCTGGACGTGGACGACCTCGTCGTCTCCCAGGCCTTCGTGGGCAAGGCGCTGGTTCTCAAGCGCTTCCACGCCCGCGCCCGCGGCCGCGGCGCGCGTATCCTGAAGCCCTTCTCGAACCTCACCATCGTGGTTCGCGAAGTCCGCCAGGCCGAAGCGGCCTGAGGAGGATCTGATGGGCCAGAAAGTCAATCCGATCGGTCTCCGGCTCGGCATCAACCGGACCTGGGACTCCCGCTGGTTCGCCAACAAGGGCGACTACGCGAAGCTCATGCACGAGGACGTCGCGATCCGCGCCGCCCTCATGAAGCAGCTCAAGCAGGCGGCGGTCTCCAAGATCGTCATCGAGCGTCCGCACCGGAAGTGCCGCGTCACCATCCACTCGGGTCGTCCGGGCGTGGTGATCGGCAAGAAGGGCGCGGACATCGAGAAGCTGCGCAAGCTCGTCGGCACCATGACCAAGGCCGACGTGACCATCAACATCGTCGAGGTGCGCAAGCCCGAGATCGACGCCACCCTGGTGGCCGACTCGATCGCCCAGCAGCTTGAGCGCCGCGTCGCCTTCCGGCGCGCCATGAAGCGGGCCGTGCAGTCGGCCATGCGTCTGGGCGCAGAGGGCATCCGGATCAACTGCTCGGGCCGCCTCGGCGGCGCCGAGATCGCCCGTCAGGAATGGTACCGCGAGGGTCGCGTCCCGCTGCACACGCTGCGCGCGGACGTCGATTACGGCACCGCCACGGCGTTCACGACCTACGGCACCTGCGGCATCAAGGTGTGGGTGTTCAAGGGCGAGATCCTTGAGCACGACCCGATGGCCCAGGACAAGAAGGCCCAGGAAGAGGGCGGCCGCTCCGGCGGGCGCCGTGAGCGCGATGGCGAGGGCGGCCGCGAGCGCGGACGCCGCGAGCGCGAGCACGCGTAAGGTAGGAAGCCATGCTGCAACCGAAAAAAACCCGCTTCCGCAAGCAGTTCAAGGGCCGCATCCACGGTGCGGCCAAGGGCGGCTTCGAGCTGAACTTCGGCCAGTTCGGCCTGAAGGCGGTGGAGCCTGAGCGCGTCACCGCCCGCCAGATCGAGGCGGCCCGCCGCGCGATCACCCGCGAGATGAAGCGCCAGGGCCGCGTCTGGATCCGGGTGTTCCCGGACGTCCCGGTCTCGTCGAAGCCGACCGAGGTCCGCATGGGCTCCGGTAAGGGCGCCCCGGATTACTGGGCGGCCCGGGTCCATCCCGGCCGGATCATGTTCGAGGTCGACGGCGTTGCCGAGAACATCGCCAAGGAGGCCCTTCGCCTCGGCGCCGCGAAGCTCCCGATCCGTACGCGGGTCGTCCAGCGCATCGCCGACTGAACGGAGGATATCGTGAAGTCGACCCAACGAGTGTCTGATCTCAAGGCTTTGTCGCCGGATCAGCTGAATGACGAGCTGATCAACCTCAAGAAGGAGCAGTTCAACCTGCGCTTCCAGGGGGCCACTGGCCAGCTCGAGAACGTCGCCCGCGTCCGTGAGGTCCGCCGCGACATCGCCCGTGTCCGGACTCTGCAGCGTTCCAAGACGCTGCAGCAGGCCAAGGGCTGAGGCGGGGACTAGGAGACAACCATGCCGAAGCGCATCCTGCAGGGCACCGTCGTCAGCGACAAGGGTGAGAAGACCATCGTGGTGAAGGTGGAGCGCCGCTTCACGCACCCGGTGATGAAGAAGACCGTCCGCCGCTCGAAGAACTATCACGCGCACGACGAGGCGAACGTCGCCAAGGTCGGGCAGACGGTGTTCATCGAGGAGTGCCGTCCGTTCTCGAAGACCAAGACCTGGAAGCTGGTCGAGGGTGAGGCGGCGGTTCAGGCCGAGGCCGGCGAGGCCGCTTAAGCCTGGGATCGTGGCGGTTGCGAGCGATCGCATCCATCTGATCGCTGGTTTGGCGCATGGGCCGTCGAGGCGCCTCGTCAGCCTCCGTGCGGTCCGATCTAGGACCCTTCAAAACCCGGACGTATTTCGATCCTTCGGGATCGGAAGCGTGCCGGGTTTCGTCGTTTCCAGAGCCTACCCCGGAAGGCATTCCGTGATGGTCCCTGACAGCGTCGTCGCGGTGCTTCCCAGAGCCTAGCGTCGCGTCATGGAAGTGCTCCTGGTCGCGAGGCGCTGGAACCGTCGATGGATGTCCGCTGGCGTGTGGCGGCGGAGAGAGGCTCGATCTTCTGCCCCGTTGACCCGGACAGCTTTGACAGTACCCGATGGCCCGGCCAGCGGACTTGGTTTGAGATCAGGATGCCGGTGGCTGCCGGGATTCGATCCCACCAGTTCGCCGGATTGAGGCCGCTCCAGCCTGAAACGGAGACGGCCCCGGATATGCTCCGGGGCCGTTTGGTATCTTGGATTTAGGATTACGTTGCGAGCCGTCTTGGGTTGCGCGGCAGCGCGGGCTTACGCCTCGCCCTCGTCGAGATCGTCTGCGGTCGGTGTCGCGTTCTCCAGGATCTTCTCGGCCACGAGGCCCGAGTTCTGCCGGATCGAGCCTTCGATCTCGGCGGCGATCTTCGGATTGTCGCGCAGAAAACCCTTCGAGTTCTCGCGGCCCTGGCCGAGGCGCTGGCTGTTGTACGAGAACCAGGCGCCGGACTTCTCGACGATCCCGGCCTTCACGCCGAGGTCGATCAGTTCGCCAACCTTCGACACGCCCTCGCCGAACATGATGTCGAACTCGACCTGCTTGAACGGCGGGGCGACCTTGTTCTTTACCACCTTCACGCGGACCTGGTTGCCGATCGCCTCGTCGCGATCCTTCAGGGTCGAGATGCGGCGGATGTCGAGGCGCACCGAGGCGTAGAACTTCAGGGCGTTGCCGCCCGTGGTGGTCTCGGGGCTTCCGTACATCACGCCGATCTTCATCCGAATCTGGTTGATGAAGATCACCATGCAGTTCGAGCGCGAGATCGAGCCGGTCAGCTTGCGCAGGGCCTGGCTCATCAGGCGGGCCTGGAGGCCGGGCTGGCTCTCGCCCATCTCGCCCTCGATCTCGGCCCGCGGGGTGAGCGCGGCGACCGAATCGACCACCAGCACGTCGATGGCGCCGGAGCGCACCAGCGTGTCGGTGATCTCAAGGGCCTGCTCGCCCGTGTCGGGCTGCGAGATCAGCAGGTCGTCGAGATTGACGCCGAGCTTGCGGGCATAGACCGGATCCAGGGCGTGCTCGGCATCCACGAAGGCGCAGACGCCGCCCTTCTTCTGGGCCTCGGCGATCGTGTGGAGCGCCAGCGTGGTCTTGCCCGACGATTCCGGGCCGTAGATCTCGATCACGCGGCCGCGGGGCAGGCCGCCGACGCCGAGCGCGATGTCGAGGCCCAGCGAGCCGGTCGAGACCGTCTCGACCTCCTGAACCTTGTCGTTCTTGCCGAGCCGCATGATCGAGCCCTTGCCGAAGGCGCGCTCGATCTGGGCCAGGGCTGCGTCGATCGCCTTGGACTTGTCCTTGTCCTTCTCCGCGGGGGGCATGTCGACCACTTTCAATGCGGGCTGGGCCATCTGGCGGGCTCCTTATGAAGGGGTTGAGCGCCGTTCACAACGCGCGTCAACGTCCCTTTCGTGTACCCGTTTTGTTCTTATTCGGCAAGTGCGCATGGGCGTTCGGACCGGACGTTGTACCGGTTCATCCGCATCGCACGCGCTGGTTTGGCGTGGCTGATCGGTCGTACGCTTCGCGGATCGACAGCGGCGTAGTTGTCTCTCCGCCCCACGCCGCCGGCGTGCCGGTCCAAGGCGGTCCACGTCGGTGCTCAAGCGAGGAGAGCGCCCCCTCAGCTCGCCATCGTCTTCTTCACGGTTTCGACGAGCTGCTTCAGGCTGAAGGGCTTCGGCAGGAAGTTGAAGGTCTCGCCCTCCGGCAGGTTCTTGCGGAAAGCGTCCTCGGCATAGCCGGAGACGAAGATTACCTTCAGGTCCGGCTGGTGCTTGCGCACCTCCCGGAGCAGGGTCGGGCCGTCCATCTCGGGCATGACGACATCGGACACCACGAGGTCGATCGGCTGGGCGTTCTCGCGCACGATCGCCAGCGCCTCGAGGCCCGAGGCGGCCTCCAGCACGGTGTAGCCGCGGGCCGAGAGGGCCCGGCTGTTGACCGCGCGCACGGGATCCTCGTCTTCAACCAGCAGGATCGTGCCCTGGCCGGTGTGGTCGGCGGCGGGCTTACGCGGCGCCGGGGCGACGGGCGGCTCGGCGGCGCGCACGCTCGGATCGGCCTGTCCCTCGGCCTTCGTCGGCGCCGGCAGGCGCGCGGCATCCGTCCGCGGAAGGGCCGGCGCGGGCGGCAGGACCGGCACCTCCTCGGGCTCCGCGACCGGCACGTGCCGCGGCAGGTAGATCCGGAAGGCGGTGCCCTCCCCGACCGTCGACTGCACGTCGATCGTGCCGCCGGATTGCTTGACGATGCCGAACACCGTGGAGAGGCCGAGGCCCGTGCCCTTGCCGATCTCCTTGGTGGTGAAGAACGGTTCGAAGATCTTCTCCATCAGCTCGGGCGGGATGCCCTGGCCGGTGTCGCGGACCTCGATCAGCACGTGATCCCCCGCGGGCGCCCCGCCGCGCCCCTCGGCCGCCGCCGCCGGACCTGGATCGGTGACGTTCTCGGTGCGGATCACCAGCTTGCCGCCCTCCGGCATGGCGTCGCGCGCGTTGACCGCGAGGTTCACGATCACCTGCTCGAACTGGTTGACGTCGGCCTTGACGGGCCAGACCTCGCGGCCGTGCTTCAACTCCAGGGCGACGCGCTCGCCGAGCAGGCGCTTCAGCAGGAGCGTGAGTTCGGAGAGGGCCTCCCCGACGCTCATCACCTCCGGCCGGAGGGTCTGCCGCCGGGAGAACGCCAGAAGCTGGCGGACGAGGCCCGCCGCCCGGTTGGCGTTCTGCTTGATCTGCATGATGTCCTGGAAGGCCGGATCGGTCGGCCGGTGGCTCGCCAGCAGCAGATCCGAATAGCCGATGATCGCCTGCAGCACGTTGTTGAAGTCGTGCGCGATGCCGCCCGCGAGCTGGCCGACCGCGTTCATCTTCTGGGCCTGGGCGACCTGCTGCTCCAGCTGGCGCTGCGCGGTCGTGTCGAGGGCGTACAGGATGACGCGCTCGGCCTCGTCGGTCTGCTGGCCCGGATCGCCGCCGTCGGCGGGGCTCAGCCAGACCCGCGCCGAGCGCCCGCCCGGACCGTTGAGCTGGACCTCGATCGGCTCGGGATCGGTCAGCCCGCGCGAGGCCCGGGTGAGGCCGGCCTCCAGGCTGGTGCGGTCGGTCACCGAGTCGCCGACATTCGGCTCGGCCCGCAGCGTGCCCTCGCCCTCGAGCGCGCCGTCCTCGGCCTGCCGCGCCACCGTGCCGAACAGCCGGGTGAAGGAGGCGTTGGCCCGGGCGATCCGCCCGGCGCTGTCGAGGGTCGCGATGGCGATCGGGGAATTGTTGAGGAACCGGGCGAGGCGCACCTCGGCGGCGCGCTGCGGCTCGTCGGTCTCGGCACCGGCCGAGCGGTTGATCACGAAGGTGCGCGAGGAGCCGGGCTTGCCGTCCTTGCCGAAGGCAACCCGGTGGTAGAGCCGCACCGGCAGGATGTGGCCGTTGCGGCGGCGCAGGTCGAGGTCGAAGCGGTCGGTGCGGACCTCGCCGGGCATCCCGGCGGTGCGCACGAGGACATCCGCCTCGGGAGCGATCTCGGTGAGGTGCGGGCCGCCGGGGCCGACGCTCGCGAGGTCGTAGCCGAGCCAGGCCGCCAGCGTGGCGTTCATGTACACGATGGCGCCCGCCGGATCGATCGACAGGAAGCCCGCGGGGGCGTGGTCGAGATAGTCGATCGCGTGCTGGAGTTCCTGGAAGACGTTCTCCTGCCGCTCGCGCTCGGCGGTGATGTCGGCCACCGTCCAGAGGGCGGCGGCCCGGCGCGGGCGGGCCAGCGGCCGGACCGAGACGCGATACCAGCCGAAGCTGCGCTCGCCGGCGCTCGTGCCGAGGGGCGGCGACATCCGCACCTCTTCGGTGTGGGCCCGGGCGTCGCGGGAGGCCTGCGACAGGCGGAAGACCGCCTCCGACACCTCCGGCGGGCCGACCAGGATGCGCTCCACCGGCATGAGGTTCGAGAAGGTGTCGCCGCCGGCGATCCGCAGATAGGCCTCGTTGGCATAGATCAGCCGGCCGCCGTCCTCGACCACCAGCGCCCCATCGGGCGAGGCATCGACGATGCCCTTGGTGATGTCGTCCCGGGTGGCGCTGCCGCTGAGCTGGAGCGCGCCGATTGCCAGGGCGAAGAGGAAGAACACGCCCGCCATGGCGAGCAGCGCGAGCAGCCAGACGATCAGCGACTGGGCCTGCTCATTGGCCACGAAGGACAGGCCGATGGCGGCCCCGACCAGCAGGCCCGCCAGCACGAGCAGCAGCCCGACCCGGCCCGGCTGTTCCGAGCGGTCGATGGAGCCGGTCGCCTGCGGCGCGGACGCCTGCGGGCCCGGAATCTGCGCGGCGACCGGCAATCCCGAATTCGGCGCGCCTGCGGCGGGGGCCGGAGGTCCAGTCACGTCGGCCATCGGCTTCATTTCCAGAACGTTCCCCCCGGTTAGGCCGGCCGGCCATATCAGGGCAAGGGCCGTGCGGCATCACGCGTGTCGCGCCAAGCCTCGGTTCAACCTCGCGAAAAAAGGTGGACGAAGCGTGGCTTTCGCGCCGTTTCGGGGCCGGCCCCACGCCGTCCGAGGCCCGACGGCCGGCCCTGGGCCCTCGCGATGGCACGGGTCGGCACGCGCGGCGGGCTTGGCCGGTCGCCTGCAAGGGCCGTCGGGCTCCTGGCCCGCGTGGGCCGCGAGGTCCGCATGCCCGTGAGCCGGCGCCACCCTGTCCTCCCGCCTTGCCCATCCGATTGGCGGGCCTGTCGAGCTGCAATATCACGAACGCGTGATTGACTGCGACCTGTATCGCTCGAGGCGTTACAGTCGTGGCCGATAGTCGGAGGCCTTCATCTCAGCGAGATCCATATCCATGCCGCGACGATCGTTCGATCGGTCCGACCCGGGCGACGCGGCGTTCCACATCGAGCCGCCCGCCGCGGGCCCGTCCGGGACGGTGACGCCCTGACGCCGCGCGTAGAGACGCTGTCGTTCGCGGCCCGGGGGACCGACGGCGCCGGCTTCGAGAGCTATCGGCGCCTCTACGGCATCGGGACCGATGTCGAGCCCGCCGAGGGGACGTTCCGCGCCGACGTCCGGATCCGACGCTTCCGGCGGATGATCCTGTTCGAGCGCGAACTCGGCGGACTCCTGCACATGCGCGGCCCCGGCCGGGTCCGGCATGACGGATTCGACCACCTGACGCTGCATCTGCTCCTCTCCGGCGATCTCACCGGCGGCCCCCTGGGGGCCGGCCACCGGCTGCGGCCGGGCGAGATCATGGTGGTTGACACGCGCCGACCCCATTGGACGCGGGTCGAGCACGCCCGATTGATCACCGTCCAGCTCGCCCGCGACGTCGTCGAGGCCGCGGTCGGCGATCTCGATCCGGTGCACGGGCTCGTCCTGCCCGAGGCCGCCGCCGGCCTGCTCGCCGATTTCATCGCCTCCCTGGTCCGGCGGGCGGACGATCTGCCCGCCGTCGCGGTGGAGCGCGCCGCCGCGACGGCGGCCGAACTCTTCGGCCTCGGCCTGAGCGTGGCCACGGCGGCGCCGCTGGCCCGCCTCCTGTCGAGCGAGGCGGGGCAGCCGCTCCGGCGGATCCGGGCCGAGGCCTACATCGACGCGCATCTGGCCGATCCGCGCCTGGACAGCGCCGGCATTGCCGCCGGGATCGGCGTCTCCCGGAGCAGCCTGTACGCGGTGTTCGCCGACGAGGGCGGCATCGCCCGCTTCATCCAGAAGCGACGGCTGGAGCGCCTTCGCGCCGCCCTGCGCCGTCCCAATGACGGGCGCCCGGTCTCGGCCCTCGCCCGGGCGCACGGCTTCGAAGACGAGCGCCGCTTCAACCGCGCGTTCCGGGTCGCCTACGGGATGCCGCCCGGCCGCTATCGCGCCGCCATCCGGGAGGCCCGGCAGGACCGCTCCGGTAAGGGGCCGGCCGAGGCGGTGATGGCCCGCTGGACCAGCGAATTGTACTGATGATGCCGCCGCAGGTCCGTGCCGCGCCCTCCGGCCTGTCGGAGCGGCAACTCGTCGTCCTGCTCGCGGCGACGCAGCTTCTGGCGTTCAGCGACCGCTTCCTGATCACCCTGGTGGCGCAGCCCCTGAAGACGGACCTCGCCCTCTCGGACGCGCAGCTGGGCGTCCTGCAGGGCTCGGCCTTCGCGCTCCTCAACGCCGCCGGCATGCCCTGGGCCGGCGGCATAGCCGATGCCGGGCGCCGCCGAATCCTGCTGATGGCGAGCGTCCTCCTCTGGAGCGCCGCCACCCTCGTCTGCGGCCTCGCGACGAGCTTCGCGATCCTGCTGATGGCCCGGGCCTGCCTCGGGCTGGGTCAGGCCGCCGTCGCGCCCGCGGCCCTGTCGCTGATGGCGCACCGGCTGCCCCGGCGCAGGTTGGGGCGGGCGGTGTCGCTCCTGACCGCGGGCGCCAGCCTCGGCCGGAGCCTCGCCCTGCTGGCGGGCGGCGCGGCCCTGGCGTGGCTGACGGCGGCGCGCGACCTGACCCTGCCGGGCTACGGGCCGCTTCACCCCTGGCAGGCGCTGTTCCTCCTGGCCTGCCTGCCGAACGTCGCGCTGCTGCTCGGCCTCCGGCGGATCGTCGAGCCGCCCGCGGCGCCGAGGCGCGATGGCCGGCCCGCCCTCGCCTGGATCCTGCGCCACCGCGCCGCCTACGGCCCGCATTTCGGCGCGGCCGCCGCGGCCGTCCTCATCGGGCAGACCCTCACCGCCTGGGCGCCGACCTTCTACGTGCGCGTCCACGGCCTGACGCCGGCGGAGGCCGGCCTGCGGCTCGGCCTCGTGGTGCTGGTCGCGGCGCCGATCGGGCATTTCGCCGGTGGGCGCTGGCTCGACCGCGCCCGGACCTTCGCCCCCCGGCGGGCCGCCTCGCACGGGCTTGCCCTGGGCCTGGCGGCCGCGCCGGCCTGCACGGCCGCGATGGTGCTGGCGGGCGATCACGCGCTGTCGCTGGCGGCGTTTGCGGGGCTCGTGGCCGTGCTGGGCTTCACCTCGCCGCCCGCCCTGGCGGGTCTGCAACTCCTGACGCCCCGGGCGCTCCGCGGCCGGGTGAGCGCCGCCTTCGTGGCCGGCGTGACGCTGGTCGCCTTCGGGGCGGGGCCGGCCCTCGTCGGGCTGATCAACGACCGCGTGGTCGGCCCGGCCCAGGTCGGGACGGCGATGCTGGCCGTGTTCGCCGCCGCCGCCTCGGTCGGGATCATCCTCGCCCTGGCGACGCGACCGCTCAGAGGCCATCGACGGGCTGCACGGCGGACCGGTAGAGGCTGACCCCGGTCGGCTTCGCCGTGTTGGTGGTCGCCTAGGGAAGTTTGCGGCCGGTCCGCTGTCGGGCGGCGAAACGTGAGCGCGGACATCCGCGCGCCCGCGCATCCCCTCGCGGACCTTCGAGCCGACGGCCGTCAAAGTCGGATCGCAGTCGGGAGCAGACGGCCTAACGCTTCACGAAACCGACGTCGGCAGCGATGTCCTTCAACCGATCCTGCGCGCGTTCCTTCCGCTCGCTGTAGCGGTCGACCAGGTCGTCGGCCCGCTCGCGGGTCAGGAGCGTGAACTTCATCAGCTCCTCGCACACGTCCACGACGCGCTCGTAGAGCGGCCCCGGCTTCATCCGGCCCGCATCGTCGAACTCCCTGTAGGCCATCGGCACGGACGACTGGTTCGGGATGGTGATCATCCGCATCCAGCGGCCGAGCAGCCGCAGGCTGTTGACGGCGTTGAAGCTCTGCGAGCCACCGGAGACCTGCATCACGGCGAGGGTTCGCCCCTGGGTCGGCCGCACGCTGCCCTCGGACAAGGGCAACCAGTCGACCTGGCTCTTCATCACGCCGGTCATGTTGCCGTGCCGCTCGGGGCTGACCCAGATCTGGCCCTCGGACCAGATCGACAGGGCCCGCAGCTCCTGCACCTTCGGGTGATCGGCGGTGCTGTCGTCGGGCAGGGGCAGGCCGTGCGCGTGGTAGATCCGCACCTCGCCACCCATCGCCTCCAGCAGGCGCGCCGCCTCGTAGGCCAGGAAGCGGCTGAAGGAGCGCTCGCGCAGGGAACCGTAGAGGATCAGGAACCGGGGCGCGTGGGTGAACGGCGCTGCCGCCTGCATGCTTTCGCGCGTCGGCACCACGAAATCCGTCAGGCTCAGGTTCGGCAGGCCATCCGCGAAGGGTTGTGCAGGCTTGTCCAAGGATCGGCTTTCTTGTACGTTCAAACAGTATTTTGAAGATTGTAACGAAAATGGACGAGCCGCAAGCCCTCGCCGCGTTCGCGGCCCTCGCACAGGAACACCGCCTGCGCCTGGTGCGGTCGCTCGTGATCGCTGGGCCGGACGGCCTGGCCTCCGGCGTGCTGGCCGAAGCGGTCGGCGTCTCCGCCGCCACCGTGTCCCATCACCTTAAGGAGCTGAACAACGCCGGGCTGGTCGCCTCACGGCGCGCGGGCCGCTCGATTATCTACAGCGCCGCCTACCCGGTCTTATCCGACCTGATCGCCTTCCTGATGCGCGATTGCTGCCAGGGCCGCCCGGAGGTCTGCGCCCCGGCGCTGGCCGCGCTCACCACCTGCTGCCCCCCAAGCGGAGAGACCGCCCATGCCTGAGCCGTTCGATGTCGTGATCTACCACAACCCCGCCTGCGGCACGTCCCGCAACACCCTGGCGATGATCCGCAACGCCGGGATTGAGCCGCATGTGGTCGAGTACCTGAAGACCCCGCCGAACAGGACGCTCGTCAAGCGGATGCTGGCCCGCGCCGGCATCACCGTTCGGGAAGTGCTGCGCGAGAAAGGCACGCCCTTCGCCGAGCTCGGCCTCGGGGATCCGGCGCTGACCGACGACCAGCTCCTCGATGCCGTCGAGGCGCATCCGGTGCTGTTGAACCGGCCGCTCGTGGTCAGCCCGAAAGGCGTGCGACTGTGCCGGCCCTCCGAGGCGGTGCTGGACCTGCTGCCCGGGCAGCAGGGCAAATTCGTCAAAGAGGACGGCGAGCGGGTCGTGGACGAGCAGGGCCGCCGCGTCGCCACCGCCTGAACCATCGCACCGATCGAGAAGAAGAAAACGCCCGGATGCTCGCGCTCGCCATCTTCCTCGTCACCCTCGTGCTCGTCATCTGGCAGCCCAGGGGCCTGGGGATCGGGTGGAGCGCGCTCGCCGGCGCGGGCGTCGCCCTCGCCACGGGCGTGATCCATCCGGGCGACATCCCGATCGTCTGGCAGATCGTCTGGGACGCCACCTTCACGTTCGTCGCGCTCATCGTCATCTCGTTGCTGCTCGACGAGGCCGGGTTCTTCCATTGGGCGGCCCTGCACATCGCCCGGTGGGGCGGCGGCCGGGGCCGGCGGCTGTTCCCGCTGGTCGTCCTCCTCGGCGCGGCCATCGCGGCGGTGTTCGCCAACGACGGCGCCGCGCTGTTGCTCACCCCCATCGTGCTGGCGATCCTGCTCCGCCTCGACTTCGCGCCGGCGGCGGCCCTGGCGTTCATCGTCGCCTGCGGGTTCGTGGCGGATTCGACCTCCCTGCCGCTGGTGATCTCCAACCTCGTCAACATCGTCTCCGCCAACTTCTTCGACGTGACGTTCGGCCGGTACGCGGCTGTGATGGTGCCGGTGGATCTGGTCTCCCTGGCGGCGACCCTGCTGGTGCTGTGGGCCTACTTCCGGCGCGCCGTGCCGGCGGCCTATCCCGTGGATGCCCTCGAACGCCCGGCCGAAGCGATCCGTGATCCGCTCGTGTTCCGGGCCGCCTTCCCGCTGCTCGGCGTGCTGCTGCTCGCCTACTTCGTCACCGCGCCGTTCGGCGTGCCGGTGTCGGCCGTCACCTGTGCCGGCGCGGCTTTGCTCCTGCTGCTCGCCAATCGGGGCGGGATCATCCCGATCCGCAAGGTTCTGACCGGCGCACCCTGGCAGATCGTCCTGTTCAGCCTCGGCATGTATCTCGTGGTCTACGGCCTGCGGAACGCCGGCCTGACCGACGAGCTGGCCAAGGGGCTGGTCTGGCTCGCAGGGCATGGCCCATGGGTCACCGCCGTGGGCACCGGCTTCGCCGCCGCGATCCTGTCCTCCGTCATGAACAACATGCCGAGCGTGCTGATCGGGGCGCTGTCGATCCAGCAGGCCCCGGACCTGTCCCCGCTCACCCGCGAGCTGATGGTCTACGCCAACGTGATCGGCTGCGACCTCGGTCCGAAGTTCACGCCGATCGGCAGCCTCGCCACCCTGCTCTGGCTGCACGTCCTCGACAGCAAGGGCCAGAGGATCACCTGGGGCCAGTACATGAAGGTCGGCTTGGTCATCACCCCGCCCGTGCTGCTGGTCACGCTGCTGGCGCTGGCGGCCTGGCTGCCGTTGCTCGGTACACGGTAGCCCGTCCGTGGCCGAGATCCGCCGCTGGCCGGTGATCTCGGCCCTGGGCGTGGTGCAGATCCTGACCTGGGGGTCGTCGTTCTACCTGCCGGCGGTGCTCGCTGGCCCGGTCGCGGACAGCACCGGCTGGCCCTTGGCCGGGGTGGTCGGCGGGCTGTCGCTCGGCCTTCTGGTCGCCGCGTTCGCCTCGCCGCATGTCGGGGCGGCGATCCACCGGCACGGCGGCCGTCCCGTGCTGGCCTTCGCGGCCCTGTCGCTTGCCGCCGGGCTGACCACGCTGGCCCTGGCTCCGGCCCTGCCGGTCTACCTCGCCGGATGGCTGCTGCTCGGCCTCGGCATGGGCTGTGGGCTGTACGACCCGGCCTTCGCCACCCTCGGCCGGCTCTACGGCGCGCAGGCGCGACCGGCGATCACGACCCTGACCCTCTGGGGCGGATTCGCCAGCACCGTGTGCTGGCCCCTGTCGGTCTTCCTCGTCGCGCAGGTCGGCTGGCGCGGGGCCTGCTTCGCCTATGCCGGCCTGCACCTCGCGGTGACGCTGCCGCTGGTGCTCCTGATGATCCCCGCGGCCCCGGCGCTGCCGGTGGCTGCGGAGCACCATCCGGCCGGCACGGCCCCCCTGTCCGGGACGGAGCGGCGCGCGTTCCTCCTCTTCGCCGGGGTGCTGATTTTGGGCGGCGCGATCATGTCGCTCGTATCCGTGCATCTGCTGACGCTCCTGCAGGCGCGCGGCGTGGCACTCGCCTCGGCGGTCTCCTACGGGGCGCTGATCGGCCCGGCACAGGTCGGCGCGCGCATCATGGAGATGTCGTTCAAGGGGCGGCACCATCCCCTGTGGACCCTCACGGCGGCCTTGGGATTGGTCGCCCTTGGCCTCGTGCTGCTCGCCTGCGGCCTGCCCGGTGTCGGGGTCTGGCTGGTGCTCTACGGCGGCGGCAACGGCATCTATTCGATCGCGCGGGGCACGGTGCCGTTGGCGCTGTTCGGCCCGGTCCGCTACCCGCTCGTGGTCGGCCGCTTGGCTCGACCGGGCTTGATCGCGCAGGCCTTGGCGCCGCCGGCCGGTGCCTTCGTGCTCACCCATGCCGGTCCCGATGCGCTGTGGTGGGTCCTCTCCGCCCTCGGCGTCGCAAACCTCGTTCTGGTCGGGGCGCTTTGGCGGACGCGCTAGCGTGATCCCACCGCGTCATGCGCCTCGACCGCGCAGGGCGCCTTCACGCCGGTGCGTCCGCAAACACGTTCGAGGGGCTGGGTCTCGGCCTTTCGACGCCAAGCCTCTAGGCGGCCCGCTTCCGCAACCGGAGCACGAACCCGATCACCTCGGCCACGGCGCGGTAATGCTCGGCCGGGATCTCGCGGTCGATCTCCACGGTGGCGTGGAGCGCCCGCGCCAGCGGCGGGTTCTCGATCACCGCGACGCCGTGCTCGGCCGCCAGGGTCCGAATGCGCAGGGCCAGGGAATCCACCCCCTTGGCGACGCAGATGGGCGCCGCCATGCCGGTCTCGTAGCGCAGGGCCACCGCGTAGTGGGTCGGGTTCGTCACCACCACGGTGGCGGTGGGGACCGCGGCCATCATCCGCTTCTTCACCCGGGCCATGCGCAGTTGCCGCAGACGGCCCTTCACCTCCGGGTTGCCGTCCGACTCCTTCATCTCCTGCTTCATCTCCTCCTTCGACATCCGGTGGCGCTTGCGCCAGCGAAACCGGGCGTAGAGGGCGTCGCCCAGCGTGATCGCGAGATGCACGCACAGCATCCCGGCGAGCAGCCGCAGGCTCAAGGAGAGGATCGCCGGCAGGGCCGCGCCGGGATCGAGCTGGACGAACACCTCCAGCCGGTCGCGGTCGTTCCACAGGACCACGCCGCCGACCACCCCGACGGCGCAGATCTTGGCCAGCCCCTTGCCGAACTGGAACCACGCCTCGATGCCGAGCAGGCGCTTCACCCCGGCCATCGGCGAGAGGCGCTCGAATTTCGGCATCAGCGTCTCGGCGGTGAAGACCAGCGGGTGCTGGAGCAATCCCGCGGCGAGCCCCGCCACCACCACGAGGCCCACCGGCACCGCCACCGCCTGGAGCCACAGCCAGAGCGCCCGCGTAGCCGCCGCCCGCATGGCGGTGGCGTCGTCCGGCAGGGCGTGCGCGTTCGCGAGGTAGGCCCTCAGCCCGTACAGCAGGTTCTGCGCGATGCTCGGCGCCGCCAGCATCAGCGCGAGGGTGAAGGCTCCCAGGATCGCGAAGGTGTTGATCTCCACGCTGGTCGCGACGTCGCCGCGCTCGATTGCCTGATCCAGCCGCCGTTGGGACGGCTCCTCGGTCTTGTCCTCGTCGTCCGCGCCCTCGGCCATCCCGCGATTACCTCAACGCCCGATCGACTCGGCGAGATACCGGCCCATGTCGTCCAGGAAGACGCCCATCATCACGCCGAGGGAGCCCATCAGGATCACGACGCCGATCAGCACCGAGGCCGGCACCGCCAGGACGAACACCTGCAATTGCGGCATCAGCCGCGACAGCACCCCGAGCCCGACGTTGAACAGGATCCCGAAGGCGATGAACGGCCCGGAGATCTGCATCGCCAAAGTGAAGCCCCGGGCGAGCGCCCGGGTCGCCAGCGCCAGCGCGTCCGAGAAGGCCGGGACGCCGTCGGGCGGTAGCACGTCGTAGCTTCGCGCCAGGCCCTGGATGGCGAGGTGGTGCAGATCGGTGGCGAAGATCAGCGTGATGCCGAGGAGCGACAGGAAGTTGCCGATCGCCACCTGCTGGCCGCCCTGGCTCGGATCCACCGTCATGGCGTAGGACAGGCCGAGCTGGGCCGCGATGATCACGCCGGCGGTCTGAAGGGCCGCCAGCACCATCCGGACCGCGAGGCCGAGCACCAGACCGACGATCGTCTCCCCGAACAGGAGCCCGATCAGCCGCGGCCCGGCTAGGCCCTCCGTGCCGCCGAGCAGCGGGCGCACGGTCGGGAATAGCACCAGCGTGGTGAGCACCGCGAAGGCCAGCCGCAGGCGCGGCGAGACCGACTGCTCGCCGATCCCGGGCATCAGCATGATCAGCGTGCCGACCCGCGCGAAGGTGATCAGGAAGGCCGAGGCGATCCCGGGCAGGAGCAGGTTCATCGCCGCTCCCCAGACACGCGGATTGCGCCGCTGTCGTGGCCGGACAAAGCCTCATCCGCCCGCCGCGATGCGGGCGGCGATGCGGGTCATGTAGCCCGCCATCGCGTCGCCGATGAAGGGCAGCATCAGGAGCAGCATGGCGAACACCGCCACGACCTTGGGCACGTAGATCAGGGTCTGCTCCTGGATCTGCGTCAGCGCCTGGACCAGCGAGACCGCGAGGCCCACCGCCAGGGACACGAGCATCAGCGGCCCGGCGATCTTCAGGAAGACGAAGATACCGTCGCGGGCGACGTCGAGGATGGCGAGTCCGGTCATGGTGGGGCCGCTGTGTGAGTTAGAAAACAGTGCGATGGCCGGGATTCCAGCCGCGCGGCTCGAAGCTTCGCGACGTTTGCCCAATCCATCCCCCTCATCCTGAGGTGCGAGCGCAGCAAGCCTCGAAGGAGGGCTCCAGGGATCGCGCGGCCGGCCGGAGGGCTCCTTCGAGGCCTCCGCTGCGCTCCGGCACCTCAGGATGAGGGCGGTGGGTGGGACGATCCGCCAGCGTCAGATCTGCATCCGCATGATCTCCTCGTAGGCGGAGATCATGCGGTCGCGCACGGCCACCATGGTCTGGAGGGCGGTCTCGCTCTCGGCGACCGCGGTGACCACGTCCACCACGTTGGCCTTGCCCGAGGCGGCCGAGACCGCCTGGGCGTCGGCCCGGCGGCCGGCATCGCCGACATTCTCCAGCGTCTTGCCGAGGAACTGCATGAAGTCGGTGCCGGTCTCGGCGGCCGACGGCACCTTGGGCACGGGCCGGCCGGTGGCGATGCCCTGGACGGCCGCGTAGGCGCCCGCCGCGAAGTTGCTCGAAGCCATCGCTATACCCCCTGCCCGATCACTTCAGGATGCCGAGCGTCTGGGCCAGCATCTTGCGCGTGGCGGAGATCATGTTCAGGTTCGCCTCGTAGGAGCGCTGGGCCTCGCGCAGGTCCATGTTCTCGATCAGCGCGTTGACGTTGGGCATCCGCACCTCGCCCCGCGCGTTGGCCGCGGGGTTGCCGGGCTCGAACTTGGTCCGGAAGGCGGACGGGTCGCGCCGGACGCGGCCCGCCTCCACGAGCCGGGCGCCGGTCTCGTCGTCGAGGTGGCTGGTGAAGCTCGGGATCTTGCGCCGGTAGGGCTCGGCCCCCACCGAGGCCGGGGCGGAATCGGCGTTGGCGATGTTCTCGGCGATGATCCGCATCCGGCCGGACTGGGCCTTGAGGCCGGCCGCCGCCACCGCCATCGACTTGCTGAATTCCATGGCTCAACGCCCTCCTTCCGGCGCGCCCAGACGATCCGTCAGCTCTTGCCGATGGCGATCTTCAGGGTGGTCAGGCTGTGCTGGTAGAGCGAGGCGGCGAGCTGATAGTCCGACTGGTTGTCGCCGGCCTTCATCATCTCGTCCTCGAGATTGACCCCGTTGCCGCTCGGGCGGATCTCGAAACCCTTGGCGCGCTTGGACTCGGTCCCGCCGCCCTGCCCGGCCGGCGCCAGATGGGCCGGGCTCGTCAACGCGAGGCTGGTCGAGCCGGAGGCCAGGGCCCCCGTCGCCCGGTCGAAGCGCGGCTCGACGAGGTCACGGGGCTTGAAGCCCGGCATGTCGGCGTTGGCCACGTTCTCGGAGATCAGGCCCTGGCGCGCCTGGGCCCATTGCATCCGGGTGCGCAGCATGCTGAGCACGGGCAGGTCTGTGAGGGCCAAGGTCGCCTCCGGTCAGGCATCGCCGCGCCGGAGCGGACCGGCTCGGCAAAAACTGCCGCGCGCATGGTTAATGGTGCGTTAAACCTGTGGTGATGTCCCGGCGGAAGAGGCCCTTGCGGGACCCTCCGGATCGCCGCCGCTTCGCAGTCGTGCGTTCGGCTTCCAGGCCGCGGTCTCGCGTGGCTTCGAGATCGTCACAATCCCGCTCGGTCGCGCACCTCGCCGGGAGCGACGCCCCCCGATGAGGCCGATCCGGGCCCGCGCGGTCTTCGGCACGGGAACCGATGTTCTGATCGCCGATTGACGGTCCCGAACGCGTTTCACGACGTATTGTCTTGTTCGCGCAGACATAAAAGGTCTGTTAACGATTCCTTAACGTCGTTTGCCCTGCGACCCGTCCGGCGTGATATGGACATGCCCTTGCCCGGCGCGGACCAGCGGCGCCCGGAACGTGTGAGTGCGTAACCTTGCGATGGCTGCAATCCGTGTTCGGCTCTGACGGCTCCCCCATCGTTCAATACGTCGTGATCTTCGCCGTCATTTTCACGGCGCTGGCGGCCATCGTGTTCACGGTGCGGCGTCTCACCGGCCGGACCCTGGCGCTGCCCGGGCGGACCGGCGGCCGTGGACGGCAGCCGCGGCTCGGCATCGTGGATGTCTACGAGCTCGATCGCGCCCGGCAGCTGATCCTGCTGCGCCGGGACAATGTCGAGCACCTGCTCCTCGTCGGTGGTCCCAACGACGTGGTGGTCGAGCGCAACATCCAGCGCAGCCAGCGCCCGCTGACGGAGGCCTCCCTCAGGACCGATACCGCGCCGGACCCCCTCGACGAGCCGCTGCCGGACCCCCTGGTCCAGGGCGGACGCCTGCCCGAGCCGCCGCGCGCCCTGCCGGAGACGGCCGGTCTGCGCACCGAGCCCCTGTTCGATCCGGGGTTCGAGATGCCGGTGATCGTGCCGCCGCCCGTCCCGCGCTCCGGGGCTGGCCCGACCGTGAGCCTGCCGCTCGATCCCGTGCTGCTCGGCGGCGACGAGCCCGGTCAGGACATCCCGGCGCCCCTGTCGCCCCTCGTACCCCCGCCCAAGCCGAAGATCCCCCCTGCACCGCCCCGCGAGCCGAGCGCTCCGCGCCGGACCCTGAGCCGGACCGCGCCGCCGCTGGTCGATCCGCGTCCCGGGCCGGCCTCGGAGCGGGCCTCCGATCCGGCGCCCGCCGTGGACCAACCGGCACGGCAGGCACCGAGCCTCGCGGTCCCGACCGAGCGCCGGACCGTCGATCCCGCGGTCCTCTCCGACATGGCCCGGCAGCTTCAGGCGGCGCTGGCGCGTCCCTCCTCCGCGGTCACCCCGGCCCCGCCGCCCCCGGCGTCGCCGGCCGCGCCCGAGGATGTCGATCCGGTGGCCGCCGCGATGGCGTCGGCGCCGCCGGTGACGTCGCCCGAGCCGATGCCTCCGCCTCCGGTCGTCGACCGGCGTGCCGACAAGCCCATCCTGCCGGTCGCTCCGGCTGTCGAGCCGGACCCTACGCTCCAGGAGGCGCCGGTTCACGCACCATCCCCCCCGCCGGCGCCGCCCGCAGCCGCGCCCGAGCCGAAGGCACCGCCCGCGTTCCGGCCCCCCGCTGCGCCCGAGCCGTCACCGCCCCCCTCGCGCTCCGACGCGAAGGCTCCGGGAAATCCGTTCTCGGTGGAGGAGATCGAGGCCGAGTTCGCCCGCCTCCTGGGACGCCCGCTCGACAAGCGGAGCTGAGCCGTATTGTCCAGCAGGGTCCGTTAGAGCGCCCGTTGGTTCTGAAACGAAAACCTGCGGCCTACCCAGATCTCGAGCGAGCGAAGCATGGGCCTGCCGCTGCAGGTCGGCTCAGCGCATCCGGGGCAAAGGGTCTCCGGCACGGACAAGGTCGATTCTGTGGCCGCTGACCTTGAGCTCGGAGAGGCGCCGTTCGACCACCGCTGCGACATGGGCGTCCTGACCGTACGTGCGGACCGCCCCATCCTTCAAGTCCGGGAAGTACGATGCGGTGACCGGCAGAAGCGCGACGCGGGTAACGTCGATGTCGAAGGCCTTCGCTTGGCCCAGGGCCGTGGCCTTCGGTTCGTCGACATGGATGAGATACCTCGGACGTCGCGTGCCATCATAGGTGACCTGGGAGGTCGTGTAGAACACGATGACCGCGGGCGTCCCGCCAATGCGACCCGTGCCCGTCACCAGCACGATATCCGGCGACGGCCCGGGCCCTGCACGCTCCCGGAAGGGGAACAGGCACCGGACGTAGTCGCCCCGGACCATTATCTGTCCGGTCCGAACAGATCGGCATAGAGCTTCGAGCGTGTCTGGAAGTCTGCGTCGTTCTCACCGTCCCCGCAATCGACGACGAACTCCCCCTCCTCCTCGACGCAATCCACGGCCACGATCGCCCGCGCCTCGCCAAGTTCCAGCACCTCGTCGAGCACATCACGAACGAGTTGATCCTCGCTGATTCCAGCTTGTCTCGCCCGAACCCGAACTTTCTCCAGGACAGAACCCGAGAGCTGGAAGGACACGACGTCGTCGCGCATCGGCATGGCTCCAATCGGGGGACAGCGTACGCGGTTTGCGATCTGTCCGCCACGTTCGGCGCCGGCTTGCACGCTGCCCTTCAACTCCGCGGGCCGGCGAACGCGGAAGCGTGGCGCTAACGCTTCGTTAACCCTCGGCTGGAACGCTCGGGTCCAAAGGATGACCCGATGCTCGCTCTGACCGCCGAGACCGCCCGCCGCAGCCGCGCCTACCGCGCGTTCAAGCTCGACCGGGCCGGGCGCGTCGCCTCGGCCGAACTGGTCGCGGCCGAGGATGACAGCCACGCGCGCCGTCAGGTCCGCGCCATGGTGCAGCACGGCACGATCGAGCTGTGGGAGCGGACGCGGTTCCTCGGCCGCTTCGAGCCCGCCCCGAAGGGCCGGAACTAGCGCCCCGACGTCTCCGGCATCGCCAGCACGGCGAGGAAGCTCAGCGTCGCGGCGACCGCTAGGTAGATCCCGACATAGCCGATCCCGCCGAGCCGCACGAGCTCCTGCGCGAGGTAGGGCGCCCCGGAAGCGCCCAGGATCCCCGCCAGATTGTAGGTGACCGAGGCGCCCGTGTAGCGGACCCGGGTCGGGAACAGCTCGGGCAGGACGGCGCCCATCGGGCCGAACACCCAACCCATGGACAGGAGCGCCAGGCAGAGGAAGCCGAGGACCGGCGGCCATGTCCCGGTGCCGGCGGCGTGGCCGAGCATCGGCCCCATTAGGAAGCCGAGCCCGAACACCGCGGCCATCCCGGAGAGCAGCACCGGCCGGCGCCCGAACCGGTCCGCGGCGGCGCCCGAGATCACGGTGCCGAGCGCCATGAAGCAGACCGCGATGCACTCGAACAACAGGAAGGTCGGCCGCGAATAGCCGAGCGTGCCGGTGCCGTAGCCCAGGGCGAACACGGTGGAGAGGTAGAACACCGCGTAGACCGCCACCATCGCGAAGGTGCCGATGAGGACCGCCCGGCCGTGCTGCGTCAGCATCGTGGCGAAGGGCACGCGCTCCGGGCGCGCCTCGCTCAGGGCGGCCTTGAAGGCCGGCGTCTCGGTGAGCTTCAGGCGGACATAGAGCCCGACGCCCACGAGCGCCGCGGAGGCCAGGAACGGCAGGCGCCAGCCCCAGCTCTGAAAGCTCTCGGGCGACAGGCCGAAGCTCAGTGCCAGGAAGCCGAGATTGGCCAGGATGAACCCGACCGGGGCGCCGAGCTGCGGGAAGATCCCGTACCAGGCCCGACGGCCCGGCGGCGCGTTCTCGACCGCGAGCAGCGCCGCCCCGCCCCATTCGCCGCCGAACCCGATCCCCTGGCCGCAGCGCAGGATGCAGAGCGCCGCCGGCGCCCACCAGCCGACCGACGCGTAGGTCGGCAGGCAGCCGATCAGGACGGTGGACAGGCCCATGATCAGCAGCGAGGCCACGAGCGTCGCCTTGCGGCCGACCCGGTCGCCGAAATGCCCGAACAGCGCCGCGCCCACCGGCCGTGCCACGAAGGCGATCGCGAAGGTCGCGAAGGCGCTGAGCTGCTGCACGCCGGGCGCCCCGGCCGGGAAGAACACCGGGCCGATCACCAGGGCGGTGGCGGTGGCGTAGATGTAGAAATCGAAGAACTCGATCGCCGTGCCGACGAAGCTCGCGGCCAGGATCCGCCCGGCGCTGGGCGGCGTGTGGGCCGTGGAGGCCCGGTCGACGGATTGGAGCATGGCGGCGTCGCGTTTTCTTATGGCGGCAAACGAGCTTGCGACGCTTTCGCACGGGTCGGCGCGCGCGGGAACCCCGAAAGCGCGTCCGAAAGCGCGTCCGGCAGAGCTCGCCTGTGCGACGCACCGATGCCGGCCTTGCGTTCGCCGGCCCCCTTCGCCAAGCTGATCGGCCCTAAGATCCGCGCGGGACGCCGGCCGCCGCGCCGTCCCTACCAGTCGAGTATTGCGATGAGAGTCACTGTCGAGCGCGCGGCCCTGCTCAGGTCGCTCGGCCACGTGCACCGGGTCGTCGAGCGCCGCAACACGATCCCGATCCTGTCGAACGTGCTGCTGCGCGCCGACGGATCCGCGCTTCAGCTCCGGGCGACCGACCTCGACATCGAGGTGACGGAGAGCGTGCCGGCCGACGTGTCGGATGCCGGCGCCACCACGGTCCCGGCCCACGTGATCTACGACATCGTGCGCAAGCTCCCCGACGGCGCGCAGGTCTCCCTGGAGACCGGCGGCGAGTCCGGCCAGATGACGATCCGTTCGGGCCGCTCGCGCTTCGCCCTGGGCGCCCTGCCGGAGGGCGACTTCCCCGATCTCGCCGCCGGCGAGATGCCCCACGGCTTCGAGATCGCCGCCGCCGACCTCAAGCGCCTGATCGACAAGACGCAGTTCGCGATCTCCACCGAGGAGACGCGCTACTACCTGAACGGCATCTACCTGCACACGCTGGAGACCGAGAACGGCCCGGTGATGCGGGCGGTGGCGACCGACGGGCACCGGCTCGCCCGGGTGGAGATCCCGGCGCCGCAGGGCAGCGTCGGCATGCCGGGCGTGATCGTGCCCCGCAAGGCGGTGGCCGAGATCCAGAAGCTGCTGGACGATGGCGGCGAGTCCGTCGCGGTCGATCTCTCGCCCGCCAAGATCCGCCTGCGCTTCGCGGGCGGCCTGACGCTGATCTCCAAGCTGATCGACGGCACCTTCCCGGATTACCAGCGGGTGATTCCGGCCAACAACGACAAGCGGCTGACCGTCGAGCGCGACGCCTTCGCCAAGGCGGTGGACCGGGTCTCGACGATCTCGTCCGAGCGCGGGCGCGCCGTGAAGCTCGGGCTCGCCGAGGGGCGGCTCGCCCTGTCGGTGAACAATCCGGATTCCGGCAGCGCCACCGAGGAGCTCGATGTCGATTACGAGGCGGCCGGCCTCGATATCGGCTTCAACGCCCGCTACCTGCTCGACATCACGGCGCAGCTCGAGGGCGACACCGCCCTGTTCAAGCTCGCCGACCCGGGCTCGCCGACCCTCATCCAGGACCGCGAGGGGGCCCCGGCGCTCTACGTGCTGATGCCGATGCGGGTGTGAGCACGCTGTCATGCCGAGAACCGTGGTCCTCGACCCCGCTCAGGAGGCTTCGCTCGATCGTCTGATCGCGGCGGGCCGCTACGGCTCGCCGGAAGAGGCGGTCGCAGCCGGCGTCGCGTTGCTGCTCCGGCATGAGGATCGCCTAACGACGCTGCGTGAGGCGTGGCAGGAGGGCGTCGAGAGCGGCGATTACCAGCCCCTCGATGCCACGTTGGATGTGCTGGATGTGCGCTTTGCAGCCATGGAAAAGGGCGCTTCTTGAAGCCTGTCGCCCTGTCGCGGCAGGCTCAGCTGGATCTGCGCGCGATCGGTAACGTCATCGCGGCTGTTCATCTGGTCCCTGCCCGCAGCGCAGTCTCAAGTGCTCATTCGGCGGCCGATAACCGGAAGGCCTGCACTGAAGCTGCTCCCGACCTTAGGATCCTCATATTTCCGTTTACTCTGAGCTCCCTTTACGTCTGCAACCACGACACGCAACAGTGATGCTGTCTTTCTCGAAGGAGGCGCGGGTCCCCTCTCCCGTGCGGGAGAGGGACAGGGTGAGGGATCAGGTCGTCCCGGACGCGGCGCGCCCTGTCGGCGCATCGATCCTGCGCTCTGTCCTGATGCTTCTCCTCCCTCACCCCAGCCCTCTCCCGCACGGGAGAGGGGGCAGAGCACGCCCTCTGAGATTCGGCGGCGCGACTGTGTTGCTCCACGGTCTTCGACGATCGAATCTCGATCGCGTCGTGCATTCGGCTTGCGATCGATCCACCTTGCCGCCTCATGAGTGAATCCGACACCGCCGGCAGCGCGCGCGTCACCCGCCTGATCGCCCGCGACTTCCGCAATCATGCCGATCTCGAACTGAACCCCGCGGCCCGGTTCGTCGCGCTGGTCGGGGAGAACGGAGCCGGCAAGACGAACCTGCTCGAAGCGCTCTCGCTGTTCGTGCCGGGCCGGGGCCTGCGCCGGGCGGAGTTCGCCACTATGGCGCGGGCCGGCGGGCCCGGGGGCTTCGCCGTGTCCCTCACCCTCGACCGGGACGGCGCCGAGCATCGGCTCGGCACCGGCCTGGAGCCGCCGGGGCCGGACGGGCGCACGAGCCGGCTCTGCCGGATCGACGGCGCCCCCGCGCCCTCCCCGGTGGCGTTCAGCGAGTTCCTGCGGGTGGTCTGGCTGACGCCGGACCTCGACGGCCTGTTCCGCGGCGCCGCGGGCGACCGGCGCCGGTTCCTCGACCGCCTCGTCCTGGCGGTCGATGCCGGCCATGGGGCGCGGGTCTCCGCGATGGAGCGCGCCCTGCGCTCGCGCAACCGTCTGCTGGAGGACCGGCCCGACGATGACCGCTGGCTCGACGCCGTCGAGCGGGAGGTCGCCGAACTCGGCGTCGCCGTGGCGCTGGCCCGTCGGGAGACCGCGGAGCGCCTCGACCGGCTGATCGCCGAGACCCGGGACGACGCCCAGCCCTTCCCCTGGGCCTCGATCCGCCTGGAGGGCGACCTCGACGACCTCGTGGCGGTCTGGCCGGCGATCGAGGCGGAGGACCGCTTCCGGCTGGCCCTGCGCAACGGCCGCCATCGGGACCGGGCGGCGGGCCGCACGCTGATCGGGCCGCAGACCAGCGACCTCGTGGTCCGCCACGGTCCGAAGGACGTGCCGGCGGGCACTGCCTCGACCGGCGAGCAGAAGGCCCTGCTGATCGGCCTCGTCCTCGCCCATGCCCGCCTCGTGCGCGCCATGAGCGGCATCGCCCCCGTGATCCTCCTCGACGAGGTGGCGGCGCATCTCGATCCGCGCCGCCGGGCCGGCCTGTTCGAGGCGCTGGAGGCCCTGCCGGGTCAGGTCTGGATGACCGGCGCCGACCCGGACGCCTTCGCGCAGGCCGGCGACCGGACCGAGGTGCTGCGGATCGGGGCCTGAGCCTTAGGCGGCCCGGATCGTGCTCAGGAAGCGGGAGACCTCCGCGCCGAGCTGCTCGGACTGCCGAGACAACTCGCTCGCCGCGCCGAGCACCTGCGTGGCGGCGGCGCCGGTCGCCTCCGAGGCCTGGGCCACGCCGACGATGTTGCTCGTCACCTGATCCGTCCCGGTCGCCGCCTGGGCGACGTTGCGGACGATCTCCTGGGTCGCCGCCCCCTGCTCCTCGACGGCTGCCGCGATGGTGGTGGCGACCCCGTTGATCTCGCGGATGCGCGCCGCGATCGTGTCGATGGCCGACACCGCCTGCCCGGTCGCCCCCTGGATCTGGCCGATCTGATGGCTGATCTCCTCGGTGGCCTTGGCGGTCTGCCCGGCCAGCTCCTTGACCTCGGCCGCCACCACGGCGAAGCCCCGGCCGGCCTCGCCGGCGCGCGCCGCCTCGATCGTGGCATTCAGGGCCAGCAGGTTGGTCTGCCCGGCGATGTTGGAGATCAGCCCGACCACCTCGCCGATGCGGGCGGCCGCATGGCTGAGATCCTGCACGAGGTGCTGGGTCTGATCGGCCTCGCCGACCGCCGTCTGGGCGAGGTTGGCCGAGCCGAGCACCTGCCGGCCGATCTCCTGAACCGACGAGCCCAGCTCCTCGGCCGCCGCCGCCACGGTCTGGACGTTGGTGGAGGCCTCCTCGGCCGCCGCCGCGACGGTGGTGGATTGGCTCGCCGTCTCGGTGGCGCTCGCCGTCATGGTCTGGGCGGTGGCCTGCAGTTCGGTGGCCGAGGACGAGACCAACCCGACGATGCTGCCCACCGCCCGCTCGAATCCGTCAGCCAGTTCCAACATGGTCCGCCGGCGCGCCGCGGCCGCCGCCTCGTCGGCGATGCGCTTGGCCTCGGCCTCCTCGGCCGCCTTGCGCGCCACCAGGGCCTTGATGCCCTCCACCGCCCTGCCGACCGCGCCGATCTCGTCGCGACGGCCGGCCTCCGCGATCTCGGCGTCGATGTCGCCCTGCGCCATGCGCTGCAGGACCTTCACGAGGCGATCGAGCGGCCGTGTGATGCCGAGCGTCGCGATGAACATCGCGGCGAGCATTCCGGCCAGCATCCCAAGGCCGCTGACGATCATCAGGGTATGACGCGTGGCGTTGGTCTGGTCGGTCAGGTCGTCCGAGCCCTTCTGCATGTAGGCTGTGATCGCCTCGGCGAGGTCGTTGCCCTCGGCCAGCATGCTGGAGAAGGTCGGATCGATCGCCGTATGGACCAACGCGATGGCTTGCTCGTTCTGGTTGCTGGTGCCGAGCCGGCGAACCTCGCTCACGTCCTTCACGTAACGCTCGATGCGGGCCGTCATCGCGTCGATCCGCGGCGCGAAGGTTTCGGCATGCGACCGCAGGCTGGGGAGAAGCGCCTTCACCTGGGGTGGAATGGCCTCGAAGCCCCGGTTGGCGGCCTGCATCTGGGCCGGGTCGGTCTCCGCGATGACGCGATACACCCAATAGTTGAGCTCCACCATCAGGCGGTTGAGCCGACGCGCTTCGGCAACGGCCGCCGCCTCATTGCTGACGAATCGCGAGTATCCATCGTCGATCTTCGACATCTTCGATTGGGCATACCAGACGCAGCTGCCGACGATCAGACTAATCAATACAATGACGGCAGCTATCTTGGGCAGAATATTGATGTTGGACAGTCGTAACACGGCGTAAGATCTCCCGATCGACATCGGCGACGGACGAGCGCGGGGTAGAGGCGTTGACGTCTGATGTTCTAGTAAGCTGATCTTACTAAAATGTTGCTGTCAAGACATATTCTTGAAGACCCGAAATCATATCCGACAACCAGATCGCTCGAATTTATATTTAATCATCGGAATAGGAAGATCGGGCGAGTAAACATGTCCTTACAAAGACGTACGCTACGGTATTACTACTATCTCGCGGAGGGTTATAATTTTTTGCCCCGCAGTATGATTTTGCCAAGAAATCTTCGTCGTTGCAGTCTGCATCCCGGGTCCGAAACGCCCGCCGACGGCGGCCGAACGTCTCCGGCCTGCCGCGCGAGCCTTTTCTGCGGACGCCGGAACGCCACATAGGGGGCCGGCACGCGGAGCGCGCGTGCGCACGGAACTCGCAACGCATGTCCAAGCCGGTCCACGCCATGATTCGCGTCCTCGAGGAGGAGCGCGCCCGCGACTACTACGCCCGCGCCTTCGGGCTCGAAGTGTCGGACCGTTTCGATTTCCCGGACTTCACCCTCATCTACCTGCGCGATCCCACCTCGCCGTTCGAGCTGGAGCTGACGGTCAACAAGGGGCGCGACAAGCCCTACGATCTCGGGGACGGGTACGGCCACATCGCCTTCGTGGTCGACGACGTCGAGGCCGAGCATGCGCGGCACACGCGCGAGGGCTTCACGGCGACCGACGTGAAGACGCTCAAGCACGGTGAGGACGTGCTGGCCCGGTTCTTCTTCGCCACCGATCCGGACGGCTACAAGATCGAGGTCATCCAGCGCGGCGGCCGCTTCGCCTGACCGTCCCGGACCGCCCGGACCCGCCCAGGACACACAGCCGAGATCCATGCCGAATACGACGCGCATCGTCTGCATCCGCCACGGGCAGTCGACGTTCAATGCCGCCCACAAGCTCGGGGGCGGCGATCCGGGGCTCCTGGACGCCCGGCTGACCGAGTTGGGGCAGGCCCAGGCCCGGGCGGCGCGGGACAGGGTGCGAACGATCCCGTTCGACCTCGTGGTGGTCTCGCCGCTCACCCGGGCGATCCAGACCGCCGCGATCCTGTTCGGCGAGCACCCGAGCCGGCCCCACGTGCTGGTCGAGGTGCTGCACCGGGAATGCCAGGAGAGCAGCTGCGACGTCGGCCGGGCGGCTTCGGAGATCGCGGCCGAATTCCCCCATCTCGATGTCGGGCACCTGCCCGAGATCTGGTGGCACGCGGAGCCGGGCTGCGAGGTCGGCGGCTATCCGGTGGAGCCGCGGACCCTGTTCGACGCCCGGGTCGCGGCGTTCCGGGACTGGTTGCGGGCGCGGCCCGAGCGGACCATCGCGGTGGTCGGGCACGGCACGTTCTTCTACCACCTCACCGGCACGTTCCTGGAGAATTGCGGCACGATCGAGCTGGACCTCGACGCCGCGCCGGATGCGGCCTGATCAGGCCGGCGCCAGCGCCTTCGCGGCGTCCAGGCGCGCACGGGCGCCCGCAACGGCGATCTCCGGCGCCTGCCGGCCGATCATGAGCGTCGCGTCGAGGATCGCGCAGGCCTCGGCCCAGGTCCCGGCTACGAAGGGGGCGGCCCCTTCGGCGACCTCCGCGGCGCAGCGCGCATCCTCCCCGGCCCGCTGTGCCGCCGTGGCGGTGCGTGCGACGGCCGCCGTCAGGGCACCCTCGCGCCAGCGCCGCGCCTGGGAGGCCGCCTGCGAGAGCGCGCCGCCCCGCCACGCGGCCGACCGCGCCGCGCCAAGCGCCGCGGGCCAATCCGGCGCCCCGGCGCAGGCTTCCGCGTGCTCGGCCATGCCGGCATGCGCGCAGAGCGGCGCGAGGATGCGCCGGACACTCTCCAGCGCGAGCCGCCGCGTCCGGGCGGCTTCGACCTCCGGGCTGTCGGCACTGCCGGAGAGCCGCAGCACGAAGGCCATCAGCTGCGACCGCACCGCGTCCGGCATCGCGTCGTTCAACCCCAGCGCGTAGGCGGCGATCGGACGCGAGAAGCAGGGCGGGCAATCCGTGCTGGACCGGATCACCCGGTAGGGCAATCCCGCAGCCACGATCGCCGCCTCGTTGATGCAGGTCCCGCCGTCAGGGCCGGGGAAAGGGTGCGATCCGGCGAGCAGGCGCCAGTTCAGGATCGTCTCGAAGTCGGGATGCATGGGCGCGCTCTCCGTCTCGGGCCCGCAGCGTCGCACGCCGCGGCCCGGTTGGCGAGGCCCCAAGTCCTTGCCTCGACGCGCTTACCCGGCGAGACCCGGCGCGAGGCCGGACAGCATCGCGGCCCCGAGCACCAGCACGAAGGCGGCGGCGATCAGCTCCAGGCCCCCGAGGGCGAGCACGCCGGCCCGACCCCGTCCGCCCGCGAGGTGCAGGGCCGCGCGTTTGGCGAAGACCGCGAGGCCGGCCAGCGCCGTGGTGGTGAGCGCCGTGCCGAGCGCCATGGCCAGAACCGCCAGCACGCCCGCCCCCGGCACGCCCTGCGACACCGCGAAGACCAGCACCAGGACCGCCCCCGCGCAGGGGCGCGAGCCCGCGGCGAGGACGACGCCGGCCCGCTCGCGCCACGTGTCCATCGTTTCGAGGGCCTGCGGCCCGGGCAGGTGGCTGCAGCCGGGCCCGCACGTCGCGTCGAGATGCACGAGGCGCCCGGCCTTTCGCCATGTCAGCACCAGCCCGATCAGGGCGACGAGGGCGAAGCTCACGGTCTCGATCACGGTGCCGGTCCGGGTGATGCTCGCCGCGGTGGCGTTGAGGATCAGGCTGCCGATCCCCACGATCGCCCCGGCGACGGCGGCCTGCAGCAGGGCGGCGCACAGGCTCAGCGCGCAGCCGCGCCGGAACGCGCGCTCGCCCGCCAGGATATAGCCGGCGATCACCGCCTTGCCGTGGCCCGGACCGGCGGCGTGGAACACGCCATACGCGAGGGCGAGGCCGATCAACGGCTTCCAATCGCCGCCGCCCTGCAGCGCGCTCACCGCGGCGTTCAGGCTGCGCGAAAAGCTCGCCTGGAAGGCCAGGATGATCCCGCCGAGGCCGGTCGCCGCCGGGGCGGCCTCGCGGAACCCGATGCCGAAGGGCGAGCGGGGCGGCGGGGCGGCGAGGCCGGGCGCCACGAGCCACGCGATCGCGGCGGCCAGGAGCGCCGCCAGCGCTACCGCGAGGGCCATGAGGCCGAGCCGCAGCCCGAGGCGCCCCGCCCCGGCGGGGGCCGCGATCCCGATGCCTACGGACATGCGACCAGAACCCGGCTGGCGAACTGCACCCCGTAGGTCGAGGCGGCGGTCAGCGCCTCGAAGAACGCCTCGGTCATGCCCGGGGACCCCGCCTCCGCGGTCTTGGGCTGCTCGGTCTTCGGGCGGGTGACGGTGGCGGCGCAGCCCTGCGGCGCGCCGGCCAGCGTCGCGGCGTCGGACCCCTCCGCGAACGAGAAGGCGACGAAATAGGTCGGGTCGTAGACCTCCAGGGCGGCGACCCCCCGACCCTGCTGGATCGGCGTCTTCAGCGGCAGCAGGAAGGTCATGACCAGGGCCTTGTCGTCCATGCGGGCCGCCGGCTCCTTCGGATCGGCGAAGGCCTGCTCCTTGCCGCCGACCTTCAGCTTCGTGAAGTAGCCGAACTCGGCGAGATTGGCGGTGTTCTCGGCCGCGAGCCCGGCGAGCTCGTCGGGGCTGAGCTTGCCGTCCTTGTTGGTGTCGAGACCCTGGGTGACATAGGCCGTGTATTCCGGGTCGAAGCTCCACGTGTCGCGCACGCCCACGAGCTTGCCGCCCTCGTAAACGAGCTGCGCCTTCGCGGTGACCCAGACATGGGGGTGGGCGGAGGCCGCCGAGGCCGCGCCGGCGAGGAGGATTCCCAGCGCTGCGGCCCGGAAGCTCGGACAGAGCGCGGCGATCGACAAGGGGGCCATCGACATGGGCAGCTGAGCGCTCGCGACGGGAGGGACCGGTGGCCCTTCCTCGCGCTCCGGTTGGGCAAAAGCGAGGCGCCCCGCCTACTCGCCCGCGTCGAGGCCCATCAGCTGGAAGCTCACCCGCAGGTCATTCGACATCGGGATGTCGAGGCGCTCGCCGTTGGGCAGGCGCTTGAGGAACCAGCGCTCGTAGGTCCAGCGCAAGGCCCGGGACTCGGCGAGCCGCGTGAAGGTCTGCTGCACGATCCCGGCGAGCTCCGGATCGTCCTTGCGGAACATGATGCCGTAGGGCTCGTAGGAGAGCTTGTCGGGCAGCACCGTGTAGCTGGACCCGTCCTTCGCGTCCGTGGCGATCAGCCCGTAGAGCAGCACGTCGTCGGTGGCGAAGGCGTCGGCCTTCCCGGCCTTCACCATCGCGTAGGAGGCGGCGTGATCCGGTGCCGTCACCACCTGCGCGTCGATCTTGAGCCGGGCGAGCTGGTCGCGCACGGCCTTCTCGTTGGTGGTGCCGGCGGTGACCACCACGGTCTTGCCGCCGAGGTCGCGGTAGGAGGCGATGCCCGAGCCCCGCTTCACCAGGAGCTGCGTCGCGCTGATGTAATCCACCGGCGAGAAGGCCACCTGCCTGCGCCGCTCGGCATTGGCGGTGGTCGAGCCGCATTCGAGATCGATCCTGCCGGAGGCGACCGCCTCGATGCGGGTCTCGGCGGTGACCGGCGCGTAGCGGATCTTCACCGGCCGGCCGATCGCCGCCTGGATGTCGTCGGCGATCTCGCCGCAGAGGTCGATGGCGTAGCCGATCGCCCGGGGAGAGCCGTCCGGATGCTTGCCCTCCACGAAGGAGAACGGCACCGAACTCTCGCGGTAGCCGAGCACGATCTCGCCGCGCTCGGCGACACTCTTGAGCATGCCGGTCAGCACCTCGATGGCGGAAGCGGGGGACGCCGCCAGCGCCAGGGCTAGAATCGCGATGGAAAGCCTTGCCATCACCCGTCCTCCGGGGCGCACCCTACGGTGCCAGCACATCGACACATCGGAGACGAATAGAGCGGAAGGGCGACCTCACGCTCCTCCCTCCCCCGCAAAGGGGGGAGGGAGACGCGCATCGCTTTGACGGCTGCCCCCTCTCTGCCCCTACTCCGCCGGCGACACCACGGTCCCGACATGATCCAGCCGCTGGTCGGTGGCGGTGAGCTGCCCCTCCCACTTGGCCACCGCCACCGTGGCGACGCTGTTGCCCAGCACGTTGGTGGCCGAGCGGCCCATGTCGAGGAACTGGTCGATGCCGATGATCAGCAGCAGCCCCGCCTCCGGGATGTTGAACTGGGTCAGCGTCGCCGAGATCACCACCAGCGAGGCGCGGGGCACGCCCGCCATGCCCTTCGAGGTCACCATCAGCAGGAACAGCATGGTGAGCTGCTGACCCCAGGTCAGCGGGATGTTGTAGGCCTGGGCGATGAACATCACCGCGAAGGTGCAGTACATCATCGAGCCGTCGAGGTTGAACGAGTAGCCCATCGGCAGCACGAACGAGGTGATCCGGTTGGGCACGCCGAACTGTTCGAGGTTCGTCAGCATCTTCGGGTAGGCCGCCTCGCTCGACGCGGTCGAGAAGGCGAGCACGAACGGCTCCTTGATCAGGTTGATGAGCCGCATGATGCCGCCGCCCCCGAGCAGCAGGAACCCGACGCCCATCAGCAGCGCCCAGAGCACCGCGAGGCCGATGTAGAACTCGATCAGGAACTTGCCGTAGGTGACCAGCACGCCGATGCCCTGGGTGGTGATGGTCGCGGCGATCGCGGCGAAGACCGCCACGGGGGCGAACATCATGACGTAGCCCGTCACCTTCAGCATGACGTCGGCCACGCCCTCGATGCCCTTGGCCAGGAAGTGCCCCTTCTCGCCGAGCGCAGCGAGCGCCACGCCGAAGAAGATCGAGAACACCACGATCTGCAGGATCTCGTTATTGGCCATCGCCTCCACGGCGCTCTTGGGCACGAGGTGGGTGACGAACTCCTTCAGCGAGAGCGAGGCGGTCTTGAGCCCCGTGCCGGCCCCGACATCGGGCAGCGGCAGGTTCAGGTTCACCCCCGGCTGCATCAGGTTCACCAGGATCAGCCCCAGCATCAGCGAGCAGAACGAGGCGCCCACGAACCAGAGCAGCGCCTTGCCGCCGACCCGGCCCACTGCGGCCGTGTCCCCGAGATGCGCGATGCCCACCACCAGGGTCGAGAACACCAGCGGGGCGATGATCATCTTGATGAGGCGCAGGAACACGTCGGAAATCAGCGCGATGTAACCGGCGATCTCCTTTGCCGTTTGCGGATCGGGCCACGTGATGCTGCAGGCATAGCCCACCGCGATCCCCAGGAGCATGCCGACGAAAATCATCGTCGTGAGTCGTGAACCTGTCATCGGACGGCTCCTGCCTGGGCTCGGGATGAGCGAGCATTACAGTTCGTTAACGTGAAGCACGAACTGCGCCATGCGCAAGCCCTGAGTGGCGCCGTTACTGGTCTCTTCGACTGTTTTCGCGCGACGCTTGCGCGGGGATGAAACCGGTGGCCGGCATGCTACGGCTGCGGTACGGGTCTTGCCCTGCCAAGCTGCCTGCTGTCTCAGTAGGCAGACTCGAACCCACGGCGCGCGAGAGTACATGGACGTCTTCGTACAGCAGCTCATCAACGGGCTGACGCTCGGCTCGATCTACGGCCTGATCGCCATCGGCTACACGATGGTGTTCGGCATCATCGGCATGGTGAACTTCGCCCACGGCGACGTCTTCATGGTCTCCTGCTTCATCGCGCTGATCACCTTCCTGCTGCTGACGGTCTGGCTCGGAATCAGCTCGATCGCGCTGGCCTTCCTGGTGGTGCTGGTGGTCGCCATGGTGCTGACCGCCCTGTGGGGCTGGGCGATCGAGCGAGTCGCCTACCGGCCCCTGCGCGGCTCGTTCCGGCTGGCGCCGCTGATCTCGGCGATCGGCGTCTCGATCTTCCTGTCGAACTTCGTGCAGGTGGTGCAGGGCGCGCGCAACAAGCCGACCCCGCCGATGTTCTCGGGCGGCATCACCCTGTTCGAGCGCGACGGCTACGCGGTGTTCCTGGCCTGGAAGCAGGTGCTGATCATGGCGGTGACCGCCGTGCTGCTCACCGGCTTCTGGTATCTCGTGCAGCGCACGCCCTTCGGCCGCGCCCAGCGCGCCTGCGAGCAGGACCGCAAGATGGCGGCGCTCCTCGGGATCGACGTCGACCGGACGATCTCGCTGACCTTCGTGCTCGGCGCCGCGCTGGCGGCCGTCGCCGGCGTCCTCTACCTGATGTATTACGGCGTCGTGTCGTTCTCGGACGGGTTCGTGCCGGGCGTGAAGGCGTTCACGGCGGCGGTGCTCGGCGGCATCGGCTCCCTGCCGGGCGCGGTGCTGGGCGGCCTGATCATCGGGCTGATCGAGACCTTCTGGTCCGCCTACTTCTCCATCGAGTACAAGGACGTCGCCGCCTTCTCGATCCTCGCGATCGTGCTGATCTTCATGCCCTCGGGCATCCTGGGCCGGCCCGAGGTCGAGAAAGTCTGATGGCCGCCCCGCAGACTGCCCTTCCCGGCTCCGCGATGGCCGGCATCCTGCGCGACGCCGCCCTCTACGCCCTCGTCACCTTCGGCCTGTGCGTGCCGCTCATCGCCTATCGCACCGATCCCGGCCCAGGCACCGAGCTGGTGCTCGTGCCGCGCTGGGGTCTGGTGGCGGCGCTCTGCGCGGCGATCTTCGTCGCCCGGATCGTGCAAAGGCTGGTGCTGCTGCGCCGGGATGCCCGGCGGGCGCTGACCCCCTCCCCGGCCCAGGCCACAGAGGCGGTCCACGGCGAGCCCGATGCCGGCCAGAAGACCTCGAAGGTCGGGCTCTACATCTTCATCGCCGTGGCGCTGACCCTGCCGATCCTCGCGGCGCTCGCCACCGGCGGCCTGTCCTCGGCCCGCTACTGGATCGACCTCGGCATCCTGATCCTGACCTACGTGATGCTCGGCTGGGGCCTGAACATCGTGGTCGGCCTCGCGGGGCTGCTCGACCTCGGCTACGTCGCCTTCTACGCGGTCGGCGCCTATTCCTACGCGCTGCTGTCGACCACCTTCGGCCTGTCCTTCTGGCTCTGCCTGCCGCTCGCCGGCCTGTTCGCCGGCCTGTGGGGCATGATCCTCGGCTTTCCGGTGCTGCGCCTGCGCGGCGACTACCTCGCCATCGTGACGCTGGCCTTCGGCGAGATCATCCGCCTCGTGCTGATCAACTGGACCGACGTGACCGGAGGCGGCGCGGGCATCTCGTCGATCCCGCGGGCGACCTTCTTCGGCATCCCGTTCACGGCGGGCGACGACGGGTTCGCGGCGACCTTCGGCATCCCGTACGATTCGATGCACCGGCTGGTGTTTCTCTATTACCTGATCCTGGCGCTCGCCTTGATCACCAACTTCGTCACCCTGCGCCTGCGCCGCCTGCCGATCGGACGGGCCTGGGAGGCCCTGCGCGAGGACGAGATCGCCTGCCGCTCGCTCGGCATCAACACCACGGCGGTCAAGCTCACCGCCTTCGCGCTGGGGGCGGCCTTCGGCGGCTTCGCGGGCTCGTTCTTCGCGGTGCGCCAGGGCTTCATCAGCCCGGAGAGCTTCAACTTCCTGGAGAGCGCCATCATCCTGGCGATCGTCGTGCTCGGCGGCATGGGCAGCCAGGTCGGCGTCGCGATCGCCGCGGTGGCGATGGTCGGCGGCCCCGAGATGCTGCGCAACCTCGGCTTCCTCAAGGCCGTGTTCGGCGAGGGCTTCGACCCGAACGAGTACCGCCTGCTCCTGTTCGGTCTCGCGATGGTGGCGATGATGGTCTGGCGGCCCCGCGGGCTGATCTCGGTGCGGCTGCCCTCGGTCTCGCTCGGCGAGCGCCGCGCCGTCTCCGGCGCCCATGTCAGCGAGGGGCACGGCTGATGGCGACGTATCCCGATCTCCGGGCGGCGGCCGCGACCCCGCCGGTGCTCACCGTTGAGCATCTGACCATGCGGTTCGGCGGGCTTGTCGCCGTCTCCGACCTGTCCTTCGAGGCGCGGCGCGGCGACATCACCGCGCTGATCGGCCCGAACGGGGCCGGCAAGACCACCGTGTTCAACTGCATCACCGGCTTCTACAAGCCGACCGAGGGCATGCTGACCCTGGCGCACGCGGACGGCACCACGCACCTGCTGGAGCGGCTGCCGAACCACGAGGTCAATCGCACTGCTCGGGTGGCGCGCACCTTCCAGAACATCCGCCTGTTCCAGGGCATGACGGTGCTGGAGAACCTGCTGGTCGCCCAGCACAAGCCGCTGATGCGCGCCTCCGGCTACACGATCCTCGGGCTGCTCGGCCTCAAGGGTTTCCGGGACGCGCAGGAGGCGGCGATCGAGCGCGCCAAGGCGTGGCTGACGCGGATCGACCTGATGGAGCGGGCGGACGATCCGGCCGGCGCCCTGCCGTACGGCGCGCAGCGCCGCCTGGAGATCGCCCGGGCGATGTGCACCGATCCGGTGCTGCTCTGCCTCGACGAGCCGGCGGCGGGCCTCAACCCGCGGGAATCGGCCGAGCTGAACGGCCTCCTGCGCCACATCCGTGACGCGCACGACACCTCGGTCCTGCTGATCGAGCACGACATGTCGGTGGTGATGGAGATCTCCGACCACGTGGTGGTACTCGATTACGGCCAGAAGATCGCGGACGGCACGCCCGCCGAGGTCCGCAGCGATCCGAAGGTGATCGCCGCCTATCTCGGCGTCGAGGACGAGGAGGTGGAGGCCGTGGAGGCCGAGGTCGGGATCAGCGTGCCGCACGGGGACGCGACCCATACGGGAGCTCCGGCATGAGCGTCGCCGGCATCAACGTCCTGGTCGAGGAGACCCGGGCGATCCAGGCGGGCCAGAAGCCGCCGCTCCTCGCGGTGCGCGACGTCTCGACCTATTACGGCAGCGTCGCCGCCCTGCGGGGCGTCGATCTGGATGTCGCCGAGGGCGAGATCGTCACGCTGATCGGCGCCAACGGTGCCGGCAAGTCGACCCTGATGATGACGATCTTCGGCAGCCCCCAGGCGCGCTCCGGCACGATCACCTATGACGGGCGCGACATCACCCGCCTGCCGACCCACGCCATCGCCCGGCTCGGAATCGCCCAGTCGCCGGAGGGGCGCCGGGTCTTCCCGCGCATGAGCGTCTACGAGAACCTTCAGATGGGCGCGGCGCTCCACGACGGGCGCTTCTTCGCCGAGGATCTGGAGAAGGTCTGCGTCCTGTTCCCCCGGGTGAAGGAGCGCCTGAACCAGCGCGCCGGCACCATGTCGGGGGGCGAGCAGCAGATGCTGGCCATCGCCCGGGCGCTGATGAGCCGCCCGCGCCTGCTGCTCCTCGACGAGCCGTCCCTCGGCCTCGCGCCGCTCGTCGTGAAGGGCATTTTCGACGCGATCCGGGAGCTGAACCGGACCGACGGCATGACGATCTTCCTCGTCGAGCAGAACGCCTACCACGCCCTGAAGCTCGCCCATCGCGGCTACGTGCTGGTCAACGGCCGGGTCACGATGAGCGGCACGGGCCGCGCGCTCCTGGACGATCCGAACGTCCAGGCCGCCTATCTGGAGGGGGGCCATGCCGGCCCGGTCGGGGCATGAGCATGCTGCAGGGCGTCGTGTTCGAGGAGGAATCGGCCTGGCTGTTCCTGCTTGTCACCGTGGTGATGGGCGGCTGGGCCGGCTGGATGGCCGCGCGGGGCATCGCCCGGGGCTGGCGGCCGTTCTGGCAATGCGCCCTGGCGCTGCTGCTCGTGGCGGCCGCCGTGCGCTTCATCCACTATGCTTTGTTTTCGGGCACGCTGCTGTCGCTGCACTACTATGCGGTCGACGCGCTCGTGGTCATGATCATCGGCGCGGCGGGCTTCCGCTATACGCGGACGCGCCAGATGACGAGCCAGTACCGCTGGCTCTACGAGAAGACCTCACCGCTGACCTGGCGCGAGCGGGCGCCGGAGGCGGGCGGGGTCCGATGAGTGCGGCCGGATCCGCACGTGCGGTCCTGACACCAAGGGGAAGTACGCGATGAGATCGATTCTGCTGGCCGGGCTCGCCCTCGGCGCCATGATGGCCGGGGCGCAGGCCGCCGACGTCAAGCTCGGCATCGCCGCGCCGATCACCGGTAACAGCGCCGCCATCGGCGCGCAGCTCAAGAACGGTGCGAGCCAGGCGGTCGAGGACCTCAACAAGGCCGGCACCCTCAAGGGCACGACGCTCTCGGTCACGGTGGGCGACGACGCCTCCGATCCGAAGCAGGGCGTCTCGGTGGCCAACAAGTTCGCCAGCGACGGCGTGAAGATGGTGGTCGGCGACTACAACTCCGGCGTCTCGATCCCGGCCTCCGACGTCTATCTCGACGCCGGCATCATCCAGGTCACCCCCGCCTCCACGAACGTGAAGTTCACCGAGCGCGGCATGTGGAACACGTTCCGCACCTGCGGCCGCGACGACCAGCAGGGCGCGGTGGCCGGTGCCTACCTGGCAGATCATTTCAAGGGCAAGAAGATCGCCTTCGTCCACGACAAGACCCCCTACGGCAAGGGCCTGGCCGACGAGACCCTGAAGGCCCTCAAGGCCAAGGGCGGTAAGGACGTGATGTACGAGGGCATCAACCCGGGCGAGAAGGATTATTCTGCCCTCGTCTCCAAGCTGAAGTCCGCCAATGTCGATGTGGTCTATTTCGGCGGCTACTACACCGAGGCCGGCCTGATCCTGCGCCAGATGCGCGACCAGGGCCTGAAGGCGCCGATGATGGGCGGCGACGGCATGGTCGACCGCGAACTCGTGGCGATCGCCGGCCCGGCCGCCGAGGGAACGCTGACCACCTTCCCGCCGGACGCCCGCAAGAACCCGAACGCCAAGGCGGCGCTCGCCGCCTTCAAGGCCAAGAACATCGATCCGGAGGGCTACACCCTCTACTCGTATGCGGCCGTACAGGTGCTGGCCAAGGCGATGGCCGAGACCGGCTCCAGCGACGGCAAGAAGCTCGCCGACTGGCTGCACCAGGGCAAGTCCGTGGACACGGTGGTCGGCCCGATCGCTTACGACAAGAAGGGCGACATCACCCGGCCCGATTACGTGATGTACGAGTGGAAGAAGGGCGCCGACGGCAAGATCGACTACACCGGCAACGAGCTGACGAAGTAACGTCCGGCGGCTCGCCCGTCCCGTCGCCAGTCCGAGGCCGCTCCGCACCACCCTGCGGGGCGGCTTCGTCGTTTGGGGCGCTGTGAATTCGTCGATCTGTATGCGGATACGTCCTCTAGACCCCGTGCGCACGCCTAAGAAGTGTGCATGATGCCGCCGGCGCGAGCGGCGGGCCGGCTCGGCGCCTGGGAGAACGTCATGGGGACGGCAGGGATCGCGTTCGCGTGTATCCAGAGGCGCTTGTCCGCGCCCTGTCGGTATTCGACCGCGTTTGCGCGCGGCCCCTCGGCCCATCTCCCGGCACCATCATTGCAAAGGCGTCGCCCGAGCGGGCGGGCCCGCAGGCCCAGCCGCCAGCCGACACCGTTCGGCCTGATTCAGGAGTTCCGTACCGATGCAGTCTGATATCGCTCGCCGCGGCGTTGCCGCGGCGCTGGGCCTGACCCTCGCCCTCGCGCCCATGAGCCTCCGGGCGCAGGAGCTGACCGGCACCCTCAAGAAGGTGAAGGACGCCAACGCCATCGTCATCGGCTATCGCGACGCCTCCGTGCCGTTCTCGTATCTCGGTGGCGACCAGAAGCCGGTCGGCTACGCGATGGACATCTGCTACAAGATCGCCGATGCCGTGAAGGCCAAGCTCAACCTCCCGAACCTCGAGGTGAAGCTGAACCCGGTCACCTCCGCCACCCGCATCCCGTTGATGGCGAACGGCACGATCGACCTCGAGTGCGGCTCGACCACCAACAACGCCGAGCGCGAGAAGCAGGTGTGGTTCACCAACTCGCACTTCCTGACCGCGACCCGCTACGTCTCGAAGAAGTCCGCCAACCTGCACACGATCGAGGACCTGAAGGGCAAGACCGTCGTGTCGACCTCGGGCACCACGAACATCAAGCAGATCAACGAGGCCAACACGGAGCGCAAGCTCGGCCTGACGATCCTGCCGGCCAAGGACCACGCCGAGGCGTTCCTGATGGTCGAGACCGGCCGTGCCGCCGCCTTCGTGATGGACGACGTGCTGCTCGCCTCGCTGGCCGCCTCCTCGAAGGACCCGTCGGCCTACGAGATCTCCACCGAGGCCCTGTCGAAGCCTGAGCCCTACGGCATCATGCTGCGCAAGGACGACACGGAGTTCAAGAAGGTCGCGGACGACGCCACCGCCAAGCTTTACACGAGCCCCGAGGGCAAGGCGCTCTACGACAAGTGGTTCACGCAGCCGATCCCGCCGCGCAACATCAACCTCAACCTGCCGATGAGCGCGGAGATGAAGAAGCAGTTCACCACCCCGATCGCCAGCCCCGATCCGGCGGCTTACTGAGATCGGTCCACGCAACGACGGCGCATCGCGGGTTCGCCCGCGATGCGTCACGGACGGTCCGAAGCAGACGGCAATCCCACACACTCCCTCATCCTGAGGTGCCGACGCGCAGCGGAGGCCTCGCAGGGGCCCTCCAGGGATCGCGCGGCCGGCTGGAGCCCTCCTTCGAGGCCCGCTGACCCGGGCACCTCAGGATGAGGGTGAGATTGGGAAACACCGGGCTCACACGTTTCATCTCAGAAGCAGCGCGATGAACTACAACTGGAACTGGCGGATCTTCTTCGATGCCTCGCCTGAGGGCAACGGCACCTATCTCGACATGCTGCTCTCCGGGCTCATGTGGACGATCGCCACCGCGCTCTGCTCGTGGATTATCGCGTTCTTCCTCGGGTCGCTGATCGGCGTGCTGCGCACCCTGCCGTCGAAGCCCGCCAACGCGATCGGCACGGCCTATGTCGAGCTGTTCCGGAACGTGCCGCTGCTGGTGCAGATGTTCCTCTGGTACTTCGTGCTGCCGGAGCTGGTGCCGACCCGGCTCGGCGACGCGATCAAGCAGATGCCGGACGCGCCGTTCTACACGGCGGTGGTGTGCCTGGGCTTCTTCACCGCCTCGCGCGTGGCCGAGCAGGTCCGCGCCGGCATCCAGGCGCTGCCGCGGGGGCAGCGCATGGCCGGCACCGCCATGGGCTTCACGACCTACCAGACCTACCGCTACGTCCTGCTGCCGAACGCCTACCGGATCATCCTGCCGCCGATGACCTCGGAATTCCTGAATAACCTGAAGAACACGTCCGTGGCCCTGACCATCGGCCTGCTGGAGCTGACCGCCCGGGCCCGCTCGATGCAGGAATTCTCCTTCCAGGTGTTCGAGGCGTTCACGGCCGCGACCTTGCTGTACGTGATCATCAACCTCGTGGTCGTCACGGCGGCGACCTTCCTGGAGAAGGCGGTCGCCATCCCCGGCCAGCGCTGAGGACAGCCCGCCCCCGATCCCCCGCCAGACGGCCACCGCGAACAGGCGCCGATGCTCTCGAACTTCGATTTCTCCGTCATCGTCCAGTCCCTGCCCTACCTGTTCGGGCAGGGGATGGTCTTCACCGTGACGCTCACCGCCATGGCGGCGGTCGGCGGCGTGATCATCGGGACGCTTCTGGCGATGGCCCGGCTCTCGGGCGTGCCCGGCCTCACCCAGGTCGCCAAGGGCTATGTCGAGCTGTGCCGCTCGCTGCCGCTGGTGCTGGTGATCTTCTGGTTCTACTTCCTCGTGCCGTATATCGGCGCCTACGTGACCGGATCCTCGACGCCGATCCAGGTCGGCGCCTTCCCGTCCGCGCTGATCACCTTCATGGCGTTCGAGGCGGCCTATTTCTCGGAGATCATGCGGGCCGGCATCCAGTCGATCCCGAAGGGCCAGACCGCCGCCGCGCAGGCGCTCGGGATGAACTACTGGCAGACGATGGGCAACGTCGTCCTGCCCCAGGCCTTCCGCAACATGCTGCCGCTGCTGCTGACCCAGACGATCATCCTGTTCCAGGACACCTCGCTGGTCTACGTCCTGTCGCTCACGGACTTCATGGGCGCCGCCTCGAAGGTGGCCCAACGCGACGGCCGCCTCGTCGAGATGTATATCTTCGCGGCGGTCGTCTACTTTGTGATCTGCTTCTCGGCCTCGTTCCTGGTGCGCCGCCTGCAGCGCCGCGTGGCCATCATCCGCTGACCGACACTGGAGACCGCGTATGACCTCGTCCCCGATGCCGGCCCCGACCGCCGCCGAGCCCGCCGTCGAAGCCGCCTATGCCCCCGCGGATGCGGGTCTGCAGCCCGGCCATCTCGTCTCCGGCGTGCCCCAGGCGGCGCCCGGCGAGACGATGATCGCCATCGACAACATCAGCAAATGGTACGGCGACTTCCAGGTGCTGACGAACTGCACCACCAAGGTCGCCAAGGGCGAGGTCGTTGTGGTCTGCGGCCCCTCCGGCTCGGGCAAGTCGACCCTGATCAAGTGCGTCAACGCCCTGGAGCCCTTCCAGAAGGGCCAGATCACGGTGGCGGGCACCAAGGTCGCCGACAAGGGGACCAACCTGCCCAAGCTCCGCTCGCGGGTCGGCATGGTGTTCCAGCATTTCGAGCTGTTCCCGCACCTGTCGATCACCGACAATCTCACCATCGCCCAGCGCAAGGTGCTGGGCCGCAGCGCCGAGGACGCCAAGAAGCGCGGGCTCGACCTGCTCGCCCGGGTCGGGTTGGGCGCCCACGCCACGAAGTTTCCGGGCCAGCTCTCGGGCGGTCAGCAGCAGCGCGTGGCGATCGCCCGGGCGCTCGCCATGAACCCGGTGGTGATGCTGTTCGACGAGCCGACCTCGGCGCTCGACCCCGAGATGGTCGGCGAGGTGCTCGACGTGATGGTGGAACTCGCCAAGGAAGGCATGACCATGATGGTCGTGACCCACGAGATGGGCTTCGCCCGGAAGGTCGCCGACCGGGTGATCTTCATGGATCGCGGCGAGATCGTCGAGGACGCCAAGAAGGAGGACTTCTTCGGCAGCCCCCGATCCGAGCGGGCGCAGACCTTCCTGTCGAAGATCCTGCAGCACTAACCGAGGCAATTCGGTCAGGAGCGCTGGCCTATCACCGGCGCTTCGCTTTCTAAACCGTCCGCTCCGTCGCGAGGCCCGCTGCGAGAACCTCGCCCAGGCGGACCTGCCAGCCGGGACCGCTCGCCTGATAGCCCGCGATCACGTCGGGCGGCAGCCTGAGGGTGACGAGCTTCCTGCTGGCCTCCGATCGCGGGCGATGGCGGCCTGAATTCGGGCCTCCGCGGCGTCGCTGATGGGACCGGCCTTACGCGTCGTCATAGAGGCTCCTCTCCCTTCGACTGGCCGGACGGAGGCTGATTGCCGAGACGGCCTGCGTGCAGAGTGGCGCGAACACGCGGGCGCGCAGATGTCCGTCGAGCCATCCAATGGCGATGAATCGCGCTCGGCCATCCGGCCCCGGATAGGTCGGAACGACGAGCGTGCTGTCCCACGCGAAGCGATCGCGGGCATCAAGGACATCGAGCCTCTGACCCGCCGGCTCCGGGAGCAGGTCGATCGCGCGCTTCCGCTCGTCCCAGACCATATGCACGGTTATATCGTAGCTACAGTATAGACCGGCTGCAGGAGGCCGGATGGCCCTGCATTCCGCGCCGGACGAGCCCCCCGGTCTCTAACCCAACGCCTCCTGCGCCGCCCGGTACTCCCGTCCGTGCCGGCAATAGCCCTCGACGATGCGGATCATCGTGGCGCGCTTCTCGGCATCGAGCGGCGCGAGGATCCGGGCCGGGCGACCGCCCCAGAGATAGCCGGCTTCGAGGATCTGACCGGGATCCGTGGTGGCGCCGGCGGCCAGCATCACGTCGTCGGCGATCAGGGTGCCGGGGGCGATCGCGGCGCCGATCCCGATGAGCGAGCGGGCGCCGATCCGGCTGTCGGCGATCCGCACGTTGTGGGCGATCGTGGTGTCGCGCCCGATCACCACGCCCTCGCCGCGGGTGCGGATCACGGTGTTGTCCTGAATGTTGGTGTCGGCGCCGATCACGATCGGCCCGGCCTCGGCATTGAGGTCGCAGCAGAACAGCACCGTCGATCCCGCGCCGAGGCTGACCCGCCCCCGCACGCTCGCGGTGCGGGCCACGAACACGCTGGGCTCGACCTCGGGCGGCTCCCCGGCGGGCGGGGTGGGCCCATCGCCCATCCGCTCCCGCAGGCGCTCGGCCCGTTCGGCGACCTCATCGAGGCCGACCGGCTGCTTCGGCCGCGCCGGGCTTCCGGCATAGGCGTAGCCGCCGGCCAGCTGCGCCCGCGGGAAGACGGTGGAGCCCGCCTCGATCACCGCGCCATCGCCGATCTCCGCGCCGTCGAGGATCACCACGTCGTCTTCGATCACCACATCGGAGCCGACCGTGCAGGCATGCACGACGCTGTTGCGCCCGACGGTCACGCGGTCGCCGACCTGCGTGCCCCGCGCCTGGGTGGCGATATGGACGGTGGAGCGCGGGCCGAGCCAGAATCGTTCGCCGAGGATGACGCTCTGCCCATCCGCGCGGATGACCGCGTCGTCGCCGATCCAGGCCTGGGCCCCGAGACGCGCCGCGCCGATCACCGTGCTGCCGCGTCCGCACCAGACGGGCCGGCTCGCGAAGTCCGGCAGGACGCCGTCGTAGGGCAGGATCAGATCGGGGGTCACACGAAAATCCTTCTCCACCGCCGGCCCGGGGGCTTCCGTCCCGGGCCCGGTGGGGCGCGGCAGACCGTGTCATATAGTGGCATGACCCGATGTGACAGGCGGGGGGCTGGCCGGGGCCGTCGCCGACCCCTATGGACCGCAGCATGAGCGCGCCCGACCCGAGCATCGCCATCCAGGCCGAGCCCTTCGACACCGCGGCCGAGATCGCCCGGATCAACGCCGATCTCGGCGGCCGGGCCGGCGCCGTCGTCACCTTCTCGGGCCTGTGCCGAAATGAGGGCGGCCGCTTGGCGGCCCTGGAACTCGAGCACTACCCCGGCATGGCCGAGGCGGAGCTGTCCCGCGTCGCCGCGGAGGCGGCGGCACGCTGGCCGCTCCAGGCCGTGCGGGTGATCCACCGCTACGGGCGCGTGCGCCCGGGCGACGGCATCGTGCTGGTGATCACGGCGTCCAGCCACCGGGTCGCCGCCTTCGAGGCGGCGAGCTTCCTGATGGACTACCTCAAGACCCGGGCGCCGTTCTGGAAGCGCGAGCACCTCGCCGACGGCACCATCGGCGCCTGGGTCGAGGCCACCGCGCAGGACGACGCCGCGGCCGAAAGCTGGCGCTGAGCGCCCCTACACGATCAGCGCGTTGAGCAGCACGGCGAGCGCCCCGCCGGCGATGGCGATACCCATCAGGACGACGCTGCTGAGCTGATCGGCGCCATCGACCGTGTGGCCGGGGCCGAGGGAACGGACCGGGGTCTCGCCGTAATGGTCGCTCATCGCGGGTCTCCTGTGGGGGCCGGCGCCTCGATCGGCCGGACAGCCGCAACCAACGCGCGAAAGGCCCTCCGGTCCCATCCCGGATCGGGTCGAGCGCGGCTGTTCCACGCGGACAGGGCTGACCTCCCTGCACACATCCCGCGCTGCACGCACTTGACCCCGGTGGAACCGCGGCGTTCGTGGGACCGCGTTGCGGGAGTGATGATGTCAGACGGGAAGCTTCAGGAACTCAAAGGCCCGGTCGGGCCCTGGCGCGGTACGGCTCCGCTCGCCGCCTCCGGTATCGCGGTGGTCTGCTTCGCGGCGGCACTGGCGCTGGCCTGGATGTCGGTGGGCACGCTGCTCCTGATCTTCGCCGGCGTGCTGCTGGGCGTCTTCCTGGATGGCCTGACCCGCGGGATCGGCCATGTCCTGCCCCTGCCCCGGGCCCTGCGGCTCACCATCGCCAGCCTCGCGGTGGCGGTGGCCGCCATCGGCTTCGGCAGCTACGGCGGCGCCACGATCGTGCAGCAGGGGCGCGACCTCGGCACCACGATCAAGGATCAGGCCGGCACGGTGACGGGCTGGCTCTCCGAGCGCGGCATCGACGTGCCGTCCTTCGCGCCGCAGGGGGGCGCCAAGGACGGCTCGACGGAATCGGGACAGCGGGAGGGCGGGCTCGGCGGCCTCGCCAACGGGCTCCTGAAGGGCAGCAGCTCGATCGTCTCGGATGCCGGCAGCGTGCTGGGCCCCGCGGCCGCGGTGATCCTCGGCCTGTTCGACGCGCTGGGCAACCTCCTGGTGATCGCCTTCCTGGGGCTCGCCTTCGCGGCCGACCCCAAGGCCTACCGGGACGGCGTCGTCCGCTTCGTGCCGCCGCAGAAACGCTGGCGGGCGTCCCAGGTCCTCGACGGCGCAGGCGAGACCCTGCGGCACTGGCTGTTCGGCCAGTTGATCATCATGGCGGTGATCTTCCTGTGCACCTGGGCAGGCTTGGCCTTCCTGGGGATCGGCGGCGCGCTGATCCTCGGCCTTCAGGCCGGCCTGCTCGCCTTCGTGCCCACGGTCGGACCCCTCGTGGCCGGCCTCGTGATCGTGCTGGCCGCCCTCGCCTCGGGCACCAAGGCCGTGATCGGCGCCGTGGGCGTCTACCTCGCCGTGCAGTGCCTGGAGAGCTACGGCCTGACGCCGTTCATCCAGAAGCGCGCCCTCGACATCCCGCCGGCGACGATCTTCGCCGGGCAGCTGATCCTCGGCGTCATCTTCGGGCTCTGGGGCATCGCCCTGGCGCTGCCGCTGATGGCGGTGATCAAGGTCCTGCTGGAACAGCTCTATGTGGAGGACACCCTCCACGAGCAGCCGAGCACGTAAGGTCCCGGTTTCGAACGGGCGAGCCCTTTCGTGGGTGCAGGGCAAGGCCCTGCCGGGTTCGGGCGGAGCCCGATTGTCGGGGCTGCGCCCGAGCCCCGCCAAAAGGGCTCGCCCTTCGGGAACCCCCGATGTGGCGTGCTAGCGCAGGGCGTCCTCGATCATCCGGGCCACCGCCAGAGCGCGTCCGTCGTCGCCGAAGCGGCCGATCACCTGGACGCCGATCGGGAGCCGGTCGCCCGGCACCGGCACGTTCACGCAGGGCACGCCCATCAGCGTCCAGAGCTGGTTGAACCGCGGATCGCCCGTCGAGGCCAGCGTCGCGGGGGCCGGCCCCGGGGCCGAGAACGTCAGGATCGCGTCGTAACCGGCGAACAGATCCTTCAGCACCCGCCGGGCCCGGTGGGCGTGGCGGCGGGCATCGTCATACGCGGCCGGCTCGATGGCCGCGCCGGCATCGAGATGCGCCCGGACGAGGGGCGGCAGGGCTTCGGCCTGCGTGTCGTATTCCCAGGCGAGCGCGAGCCGGCCCTCGTAGTTCTGGATGAGCCGGTGGCGCTCCCAGGCCTCGGCCAGCGCCTGCGGAAGCGCGAGATCGGTGACCTGTGCGCCGGCCCGTTCGGCCGCCTGCCGGGCGCGTCCCAGGGCGGCCTCGGCCGCCGGCTCGGGCGCTGCGGCGAAATCCTGCCGGACGAGGCCGATGCGCGGCGCGGATCCCGTCTCCGCCCCCTCGATCTGTGGCCGGCCGGTCACAAGCGCCAGGGCGTGGGCGACATCCGCGACGCCGGCGGCGAACAGGCCGACCGTGTCGAGCGCCCACGAATAGGTCTTCACCCCGACGGTCGGGATCAGCCGGAAGGACGGCTTCACCGCCGCGCAGCCGCAATAGCTCGCCGGCCGGATCACCGAGCCCGCCGTCTGCGTGCCGAGCGCCAGCGGCAGCAGCCCGGCCCCGACCGCCGCGGCCGAGCCCGCCGACGAACCACCCGGCGTGTGGCCGGGATCGTGCGGATTGACCGTCGCGGTCGGGTCGCTGCTGGCGAAGGCCGTGGTGGTCGTCTTGGCGAGCGCCACCGCGCCGAGGCGTTTCAGCCGCGCCACCACGGCCGCGTCCCCCCGCGGATGCCAGCCCTGATAGATCGACGAGCCCATCTGGGTCGGCAGGCCAGCGCTGTCGATGATGTCCTTCACGCCCACCGCGATCCCGGCAAGCGGCCCCGTCTCCGGAATCGCGGGCGCCGCATCGAGGGTGACGAAGGCGTGCAGCTCCGGCTCCCGGGCAGAGATCGCCGCCCGGCAGAGGTCGATCGCGCCCGCGGGCGAGAGGGTGCCGGCATCGATGCGGGCGCGGAGGTCGAGGAGCGAAAGCATTTTGTATTCAGTGCTCCGGAAGGGGGATCTGTCAACAGAGCCACAGGGCGGCGCATTCCGGAAACGCCGTTGACGAACGCTTTACGCGACCGTGCGCATCGTCCGGGTCATGTGGCGTGGCGTATCCCTGTTATCGGCCCTGGCGCTGTTCGGCGCGGGGCTCACCGCGTGCTCGATCAACCATTTCGAGCGGCGCGAGCCGTGGCGCGATCAGGCGGAGCAGGTCTGCCTGGCCAAGAAGCTGGTGGAGCCCACCGAGTTCATCACGCCGGTGGCGGCGATGGACGGCCCGGGCCCCTGCGGCATGCAGCAGCCGTTCCGGGTGACGCGGCTCGGCGGCGGCTCCGTCATCCTGAAGCAGCGGATGACGCTCGGCTGCCCGGCGCTCGCCGAGGCCGAGGCATGGCTCGCCGACACCATACAGCCCGCCGCCAACCTCTATTTCGGCGTGCCGGTGGCCGAGATCAACGCGGGCTCCTATTCCTGCCGCGGCCGCAACAACCAGCCCGGCGCCAAGCTCTCCGAGCACGGCTTCGGCAACGCCATCGACCTGATGTCGGTGAAGCTCGCCGACGGGCACGTGATCACCGTGAAGGGCGGCTGGCGCGGCACCGAGGCCGAGCAGGGCTTCCTGCGCGAGATCTTCTTGGGGGCCTGCCAGCGCTTCACCACGGTCCTGGCGCCGGGCTCGAACGTGTTCCACTACGACCACATCCACGTCGACCTCGCCCGGCACGACCCGCGCGGCCTGCGGCGGATCTGCAAGCCGCTGATCAAGTTCACGCCGCAACTCGGCACCGAGGGGGAACGACCCCTGTCGCGTCCTGTCCCGCCGCCGCGCCAGCCCGCCGCCCCGCAGGCCCCGGTGGATATCGAGGAGGACGATCCCCGCGGCGTCTCGCCGATGTCGCGGGCGGCGAGCCCGACGCAGGTCGCCCGCGCCCCGGCGCGTGTGCCGGCGGCCACGGCCTACACGTCGGCGCCGCCGGTCCGGCCCGCGCCGCACGTCGCGACCGCGCTCCCGGAGGAGCCCGGACAGAGCGACGACGAGCCGCTCCAGCTCGGCGCGCCGACGCCCGGCACCGGGCCGATCTACTGAGAAAAGATCACGCCGTGATGCGGATGCCCCGGGCGACCAGCGGATCACTGTAGCCGCCGCGCCGCACCGGAGTTCAAAACCACCGCCGAATCGCTGCCGGAGCTTGACTGGCGGCGCAGCCGAGCCATCGTCCCGGGATGCAGGACCGTACATCCGCCGAGGCCCGCGCCATGCGTTCGATCCGTCACGGCCTCGCCCTCGGGCTGGCCCTCATCGCCCTGGCTCAGCCGGCGCTCGCCCGCTCGGCGCGCGAGGATATCGAGCCCGCCGAGGAGCGGGAATTCCCGTTCGACGCGCAGATCCCCGGCTGCCAGGATCCGTCGGTGCTGGAGCGGGTCTCGACCAACTTCGCCGAGAAGGAGGCCAAGTTCTGGAATTCGTCGATGACGATCCTGTCCTTCGACACGATCGAGCGCACCGCGTGGCGCCCCTGGGGGCTCGACACCTATCCGCGCCGCTTCTGCACCGCGACCGTGACGACCTCGGATGGCGTGCGCCGCAAGGTCGACTACTCGGTGCGCGAGAGCCTCGGCATCATCGGGGCGACCTGGGGTGTCGAGTTCTGCGTCCACGGCCTCGACCGCGATCTGGCCTACGCCTACGCCACCGCCTGCCGGATGGCGCGCCCCTGACGGCACGAGCCTGACGATGCGCGCTCAGGCCGCCTGCCTCGCCGCCCTGCTGCTGACCGGGCCGGCCGTCGCTCAGGACTACGGCGGCTTCGCCCGCCGCGGCACCCCCGGCGAGTTCGACTTCTACGTGCTGGCCCTCTCGTGGTCGCCGAACTACTGCGCAAGCACGGGGGACCGCCGGGACGACGTCCAGTGCGCCCCGGGCCGCGGGCTCGGCTTCGTCGTCCACGGATTGTGGCCGCAATACAGCCGGGGCTACCCGGAGAACTGCTCCGCGGTGGTGCGCGCACCGACCCGGCAGGCGATCGAGGTGGCCGGGCAGGTCTATCCGAGCGAGGGGCTCGCCCGCTACGAGTGGCGCAAGCACGGCACCTGCTCGGGCCTCGACCCGGCGGCCTATTTCGCCGCCGCCCGGGACGCCCGGCTGGCCGTGACGATCCCCGACACCCTCAAGGGCGGCGGCCCGGCCCAGACCCTGGCGCCGATCGAGATCGCCCGGCAATTCGTCGCCGCCAATCGCGGCCTGCGCCCCGACATGATGGCGGTCACCTGCACGAGGGGGCAGCTTCAGGAGGTCCGGATCTGCTTCGGCAAGGATCTGAAGGGCTTCACCCCCTGCCCCGAGGTCGCCCGCGGCAATTGCCGGGCGCCGGAGATCACCCTCGACGCCGCGCGCTGAGTTTTTTCGGCTTCGGGCGCTGGACCCGGGCCGCCGGATCCGCTTCACCGCGCTCTCATGAACTATCGCCACGCCTTCCACGCCGGCAACCATGCCGACGTGCTCAAGCACCTCGTCCTCGCGCGGGTGCTCGACCATCTGTGCCTCAAGGACAAGCCGTTCCGGGCGCTCGACGCCTTCGCGGGCGTGGGCGTCTACGACCTCACGGCCGACGAGGCGTCCCGCACCGGCGAGTGGCGGGACGGCTGGGGCCGGATGGACGCGCCCTTCGCGCCCGCCGTGGAGGCGCTGCTCGCCCCCTACCGGGCCGCGGTGGCGGCGGTGCAGGCGCGCTACGGCGCGACCGCCTATCCTGGCTCGCCCGCCGTGATCCGTGAGGCCCTGCGACCCGGCGACAAGGGCGTGTTCGTCGAGCTGCACCCGGCCGACGCCGCGACGCTGCGCGAACGCTACGAGCGCGATCCACGCACCAAGGTGATGAGCCTCGACGGCTGGACCGCGGTCAACGCCCAGATCCCGCCCCCTGAGCGGCGCGGCCTCGTGCTGATCGACCCGCCCTACGAGGTTCCGGGCGAGATCGAGCGGCTCGGTGCTCATCTCGCCCGGGCGGTGGCGAAGTGGCCGACCGGCGTGTTCCTCGCGTGGTATCCGATCAAGGATGCCGCCGCCCTCGATCGGATGATCCGGGAACTCGATGCCGCCCTGCCCCGACCGGCCCTGCGCCTCGACCTGCTGATCGACCGGCCCGACGATCCGACCCGGCTGACAGGCAGCGGGCTGATCGTCGTCAACCCGCCCTGGCGCCTCGCCGAGGAGGCCCTGCTGTTCCTGCCGGCGCTGGCCGAACGCTTGGCCCGGCAGGACTTCGGAGGGTTTCGCTGCGATCCGATCGGCGCCAGTGCCTGAGACGGCAGCATTCACCCGCCCGCGGGAAGCTGTTTCCCGTTCGTGACGAACAGAAGTCTCGGCTTCCGATATTCTCGTTGCCGCAAAGACACATTCGGCCGGACACCGCTCGCAGCGATGTGAAAGTGCACAAAAACTATGCAACTGCCATTTGTTTGATTTTGTGTCAGCGGCGGGTCGATGTCAGCTTGACCGTAGACGAACACCAACAAGCGGCGAGACCATGCTGACCCGATCCACCCTGACCGGCTTTGCCGCCGTCCTGCTGTCCTCGACCAGCATCCTGGCGGCCGATCTGGCGGCCCCTGCCCCGGTTCCGGTGCCGCCTCCGGCTGAGCCCTGCAAGGCCACGCTGCTCGGCCCGACCTACGGCGGTGTGATCAAGGCGAACCCCACCCCGACCTGCTTCGCCGCGGGCCCGCTGGGCGACCTCTATGTCGGCGGTGCGGTGACCGGTTACGGGTACGTGCAGACCAACCCGTTCAGCAACTTCGCGACGCCGGCCGCCCCGAACGAGCGCGACCGCGCGGCGCGGTTCGACTTCTCGAACATCCAGGGCATCATCCAGAAGCCCGAGGGCGCGTTCCAGTTCTACATCCAGGCCGGCGGCTACTCGATTCCGCAGCTCGGCTTCCCGACCATCGGCACCTTCGCGCAGACCGATCTTCTGTTCGGCCCGGTTCCGGTCGCCTTCGGCAAGATCCAGATCAACGACGAGTGGTCGGTCCAGGGCGGCCGGATGTTCACGCTGATCGGCAGCGAGCTGCTGTTCACCTATCAGAACCTGAACATCAACCGCGGTCTCCTGTTCGTGCAGGAGAACTTCATCAACCAGGGCGTGCAGGTCAACTACAGCAGCGGCCCGCTTTCGGTGTCGCTCGCCGGGACGGACGGGTTCTTCTCCAACGAGATCACGTGGTTCACCGGCAACGTCGCCTACAAGCTCGACGACTACAACACGATCGGCGTCAACGGCGGCCTGAACCTCGGCCGCACCAACGCCTTCGACCGCAGCGCGCGCTACCAGTTCGCGACGCCCGGCTTCCAGCAGAACAGCGGTATCTTCGACATCAACTACACCTACGCGAACGGTCCGTGGATCATCTCGCCCTACTTCCAGTTCACCAACGTTGAGCGGGATCCGCGCGTGGGCATCAACGCCTCCGCGTCGACCTATGGCGGCGCGCTGCTGGCGGCCTACTCGTTCACCGACAACTTCTCCCTGGCCGGGCGCATCGAGTACACGGAGCAGAGCGGCGTGCGGGGCGGAGCGACCCCGAACCTCCTCGGGTTCGGCTCGGGCAGCAACGCCTTCTCGGTCACCGTGACGCCGACCTTCACGTTCGACCGCTACTTCTTCCGGGTCGAGTACGCGCATGTCGAGCTCGGCAACATCACCCGCGGCAACCTCGCGGAGGGGACCCTGGGCACCGGCTTCGGCCGGACGGGCAACCGTACGACTCAGGATCGCTACATGGTCGAGACCGGCATCACGTTCTGAGCCCATCCGATCCCGGCCGCCCAGGCGGCCATCCGAAGCCCCCGGCGCGAGCCGGGGGCTTTTTTATTTGTTGTCGAAGAAATTTGGATACCCGCGATGGATGAAGTCATCATCCATGATAATCCGTCACCACTGATCGTTTATCGCTAGTATCGGTTTTTGACGCAGAGCAGTACCCTGGCGATGTACTGGACATGATTTGTGTTCATCTTGATCCGAACTTGTGGCCTCCGGTAAATATCCGCCTCTGCCGGCCGCGTCCGGTTCGAGGATTGAGGGATGATTGCGATGGAAGCCTTGTCGGTGGCCCTGTGGAGCTTGGCGACCCCGGGCATGACGCCGAAGGCGTTGCGTGCCGCCGTCCGCGCGAAGCATCCCGAGGCGTCCAAGAAGGACATCGTCCGCGCGGCCTTCTACGCGTTGATCGAGGCTCGGTCCCAGGACGCGCAGACCCTGGATGCGCTGCATCGATTCGCCCTTGCCGAGCGCATCCCCTCCGATGAGCCCATGACGATCGGCAAGCGGCGGAAGAAGAAGCAGCGCCGCGCCACCGAAGTGCAGGCCGTCGAGACCGCGGTCGCGGCCTGAGCGACGCGCGGGCCGCGTGTCTCCGGTCGGAAGGCCGGCCTAGCTGCGCCGGAGCAGCCGCCGGCCCGGCCGATGGCCCTCCTCACCCGTGTCGCGGAAGCCGAGCTTCTTCAAGAGCTCCCACGACGCGATGTTGGCCGGCCGGCACTCCGCCACGATGGTCCGGCTCGGGAAGCGTCCGGCGAGAAGCCCGATGATGGCCGAGACCGCCTCGTACGCGAATCCGCGTCCGCGGGCGGCGCCACCGATCCAGTAGCCGATCTCGATCGCGCCCGCGCCGCGCAGATGCGTACCCACGACGCCGACAAGATCCCCGCCTTCGGCTCCGGCGGACGTGGCGGCGGTGCCGATGGCGCGCGACCACAAGCCGAGGAACCGGTCCTGCCCCCGCCGCCCGCTCAGAATCAGGCCCTCTGCGTCCTGCAGGGTGAACGGCGTGGGCAGGAAATCGACCGCGGCGGTGATGGCGGGATCGTCCGTGAGCCGGCGCAGCGCATCCGCATCCTCGGGCCGCAAGGCCGCGATCGACAGGCGCGGGGTCTCGATCCCGGGCAGGTCGGAGAGGCTGGCGCGGGTGGCGCGGATGGTAAACATCCCTTCGAGATGGGGTGCCGATCGGCGCGGAAAAGGCACGGCCGTGGCCCCCGTGATCATCCCGCCAATACAGCGAAAACCCTCTGTCGCTCTTCGCGCAGGGGCTGCAGTCTCGCGGCACGGGAACGGTTGCTTAACCTGAATCCGTCTTCATTGGGGCATCAGGTTGCGTCAGGCAAACGGGTGCGTCGATGCGGGTGCGCGGTAAGGGTCGGATGTTGCGGACGCTGTCGCGGGTCGCCCTCATCGGCATCATTGGTGGAGCGGCGGCGGCTTGCTCGTCAGACGCTTCGCGGCTGAGCAATCCATTCTCGAATCCCTTCGATTCGGAGCCTTCGGCCACCGGCAGCCTGCCGGATGGCGGCCTCAAATCCGTGCCCCCGGTCCGCACCGGCCGGATCCAGTCGGAGGCGCTGAGCGCCCCCGGGGCACCGCGCGCGATCAGTTCCGCGGCGCCGGCCCCGACCCATGCGGCGGCGCCCGCCACCCGCGTCGCCTCGACCGGGCAGGTCGGCTGGAACGCCCAGGGCGGCACGCAGATCACCGTGTCGCAGAACGACAGCCTGAACCAGATGGCGACGCGCTACGGCGTGCCCGCCTCGGCGATCCTGTCGGCCAACGGCCTGACCAGCGCGAACCAGATCACCCCCGGGCGCCAGATCGTGATCCCGGTCTACAACGCCTCCGGCATGAACCCGGCCGCCGCGCCGATGACCGCCCGCCCCGCCCGGGCCGCGGAGGAGAAGCGCGAGGACGCCAAGCAGGTCGAGGGCAAGCTGGCCGCCAAGCGCGAGGAAGCCGCCAAGGAAGCCAAGCGCGAAGAGGCCAAGCGCGAGGACGCCAAACGCGAAGAGGCGAAGCGCGAAGAGGCCAAGGAGGCCGCCAAGGAGGCTGCCAAGCGCGCCGCCGACAAGGAGGCGGAGCGCAAGGAAGCCCTCGCCCGCGATGCCGCCGCCCGCAAGGTCGCCGACGCCAAGTCCCGCAAGGAGACCGTGAAGGACGCCGCCAAGGAGACCGGCAAGGCGGACGAGAAGGCGCGTCACGTCCGTCCGGGGCAGGTCGCCAAGGCCGACGAGAAGAAGCCGGATCCGAAGGCCGAGGCGAAGGCCAAGGCCGAAGCCAAGGCGATGGAGGCCAAGGCCGAAGCCAAGGCCGCCGCGAAGGCCGAGGCGGCCCAGAAGCTCGCCGAGGCCAAGGCCGCCAAGGAGGCCGCGCAGAAGGCCGCCGCCGCCGAGAAGGCCGAGAAGGTCGCCGCCAAGGAGGCGCCGAAGCCGGTGGCGGCCGCCGCTCCGGCGAAGCCCGAGCCCGCCGCAACCGGATCGGTCGCCGACGCTGCGGCCTCCGAGAGCTTCCGCTGGCCCGCCAAGGGCCGGGTGATCTCGGGCTATGGCAGCTCCGGCAACGAAGGCATCAACATCGCGGTGCCGGAGGGCACGCCCGTCAAGGCCGCCGAGGAGGGCACCGTCGCGTATGCCGGCTCGGACGTGAAGGGCTACGGCAAGCTGGTGCTGGTGCGCCACGCCAACGGCTACGTCTCGGCCTACGCCCATAACGGCGAGCTCGACGTGAAGCCCGGCGACAAGGTCAAGCGCGGTCAGGTGATCGCGAAATCCGGCGCGTCGGGCAACGTGACCTCGCCGCAGCTGCACTTCGAGATCCGCAAGGGCGGCGCCCCGGTGGATCCGATGTCCCAGCTCGCCAGCAACTGAGCGACCCATCCGGGTCGGCGCGCGCGGCGGTCCCGGGAGGGGCCGCCGTTCTCGTTGTGAGCCTCAGGCCTTCGGCACCTGCAGCGTCCCGTTCGGGCTGTGATGATCCACCGCCTGCGGCAGGGCCTGGGCCAGGGTCGGGAACAGCTGATCCATCGGGATTCCGAGCTTCTGCGCCATCTGGCGCACCTGCTCGTTGTCCAGGACCTTGCGCAGGTCGTCCGCGGTGATCGGCTCGTTCGGGCCGCGGCCGAGCCAGGAATTCACCTGACTCTCGTAGCCGGAGCGGCGGAGCTGATCGAGCAGGGCGTTGAGGCCGCCGGGCAGCACCTGCTGGATGATCCCGGGCAGCGCCTTCAACGCCATCTGACCGAGCGAGCCGCCCAGCGAGTCGAACAAACTCATGGTGTTCCCCCGTCGACCGATTCAATCCGGTCGAGTCTAGGGCGTATTACCGGCGCGGGGGAGCCCGGGGCCGCGTGAACGGCAATTTAATCGACAGATCCGCCGCCTTGGCCCGGTATGCCGGTCCGACGTCCGTTTCCCGGTCACGCGGCGATGAGACTGCCCGTCCTGTTCCTGCCGCTCGCGATCTGGGCCGGTGCGTCCCTGTCGGCGCATGCCGAGGCGGCCCGGCCGGCGCCGGACGAGCACACCCTGACGGATGCGGTGTTCGTCCGGCCGCTCTACGGGGTCTACCGGCATTGCGGCGGCGCCTGCCTCAAGAGCGGTTCGCTGACCTGGTACTGCTTCCAGAAGCAGAGCTGCTACCTGAGCTGTGCCACCGCACCGCCATCGATGAAATGCGCCGTCCCTTAGGCCGGAGGCGGATCAGCGGACCTGGGTGCTGAAGTTCGGCTGCGGCTTCAGCGTGCCGTTCTCACTCTGCGCGGCCACGGCGGCGGGCAGGAACTCTGCGAGAACCGTGGGCACCCGTCCCTCAGGAATGCTGAGATCGTAGGCCAGACGCTTGGTGACCGCCTCCGGCAGGCACGCCGCGATCGCGGCGGTCGGAACGCTGTGACGCTCCTCCGGCCGTGTCTGCGCCGAAAGCCAGGACTCGACCGCGCCGCCATGGCCGGTCTCGCGCAGGCGGTCGAGGAAGGCCGCAAGGCCGCCCGGATAGAACTTGGCGAACGCCAGGGCGAGCTTGCCGCTGCCGGTGTTCTCCAGGGCCCGATCCGCCGCGGCCGCGATATCGCCGATCAGGTTCCTCGCACCGTCGAGCAGGCCCATCGTTCTCCCCCGTCACGCTTGAATGCGACGGGTCAAGTTGGGCGCGGAACGCCGGCGGCAAGCGCGTGCGGCAATTCCGCGGCGGATCGCGTAAGCTGCACCCGAGGGAATCTGTGGGAACCGTCATGAACAGCGTGCGCGCCGGCGTGCTGGACATCGCCTACCGGGAGGCCGGTCCGCCCGACGGGCCGCCGGCCGTGCTGCTGCACGGCTTCCCGTACGACATCCACGCCTACGATGCGGTGGCCGAGCGGCTCGCCGCCGCCGGGGTGCGCTGCCTGATCCCGTCCCTGCGCGGCTACGGGCCGACCCGGTTCCACGATCCCGCCACGCCCCGCTCGGGCGAGCAGGCCGCGCTCGGCGCCGACCTCCTGGCCTTCCTCGATGCCCTCAGCATCGAGCGCGCGGTGCTCGCCGGCTACGATTGGGGCGGCCGGGCGGCCTGCGTGGTCGCGGCCCTCTGGCCCGGGCGGGCCCAGGGGCTCGTGAGCTGCGGCGTCGGCTACAACATCCAGAACATCCCGGAGGCCGGGCGACCCCTCGCGCCGGAGGCTGAGCATCGGCTCTGGTATCAGTACTACCTCCACGGCGAGCGCGGCCGCGCCGGGCTGGACGCCAACCGCGACGCCTTCTGCCGCCTGCTCTGGCAGCTCTGGTCGCCGAGCTGGGCCTTCGACACCGAGACCTTCGCGCAGACCGCCCGATCCTTCGACAATCCCGATTTCGTCGACGTGGTGGTGCATTCCTATCGTCACCGCTTCGGCCTCGTGCCGGGCGATCCGGCTTATGGCGCGATCGAGGCGCGACTGGCGGAGCAGCCGGCGATCCCGGTGCCGTCGATCGTGCTGCTCGGCGCCGACGACGGCGTCGGCCCCCCGCCCGAGACCGACACGGATGCCCGCCACTTCACCGGCCCGTACCGGCGTGAGATCGTCGCGGGGGTGGGCCACAACTTTCCCCAGGAGGCGCCGGACGCCTTCGCGGCGGCGGTCCGCGCCCTCCTGTGAGGCCGATACGGGCGCGGCGCGCTTCGACGTTGCTTTCGGGAAGCCCCTGGCTATAGTCCGCGCGCTTTTCGACAGGTCTGCACACGCCGAAAACCGGCGGCAGGCCCGATCGCCATTTGCAGGAGACGCTCGTTGATCACCCCCGCCTTCGCGCAAGGGGCCGGTACGGCCGCTGGCGGAGCGGAGATCGCCTTTCAGGTGATCCCGTTCGTTCTGATCTTCGTGATCATGTACTTCCTGATCCTGCGGCCGCAGCAGAAGCGGGTCAAGGACCACCAGACCTTGCTGAAGTCCGTGCGCCGGGACGACACGGTCGTCACCAATGGCGGCCTCGTCGGACGCGTGACCAAGGCGGCGGACGATCAGGCCGAGATCGAGGTGGAGATCGCCCCGAACGTCCGCGTGCGGGTCGTCCGGTCGATGATCTCCGAGGTCCGCGCCAAGGGCACCGTGAAGGCCGCCTGATTTCCCGGTTGAAACGGCCGGCGTAACGCGCCGGCCCACAAGAGAAAAAGACGGCCGATGCTGCGCTTCTCCCGTGCGAAGATCATCGCGACGCTGGGCCTGATCCTGGTGGGGCTGATGCTCGCCGTGCCGAGCTTCTTCTCGCCCGAGCAGCGCAAGGGCTTCATCGCCAGCCTGCCCCCGTGGTTCCCGAGCTGGATCGTCCCGACCCGGGCGATCGTGCTCGGGCTCGACCTGCAGGGCGGCTCGCAGCTCCTGCTCGAAGTTGACCAGAACGAACTGATCGCCTCCCAGGCCAAAGCCCTGCGCGACGACGTGCGCCGGGTGCTCCAGCAAGAGAACGTCCGGGCCGATGGCGGCATCGGCCTGCTCCAGCGCGGCGTCCAGGTGAAGATCGCGGACGACGCGGCCCGGGCCAAGGTGCTGCCGAAGCTGCAGGAACTGTCCCAGCCGATCACCACCTCCCTCGGCCAGACCGCGGCCCGCACCCTCGACATCTCCGAGCAGCCCGGCGGCCTCGTCCGCCTGACGCTCACCGATGCCGGCATCACCGACCGAACCCGCCGGGCCGTGAGCCAGGGCATCGAGGTCATCCGGCGGCGTCTCGACTCCACCGGCACCACAGAGCCCTCGATCCAGCAGCAGGGCGCCGACCGGATCCTGATCCAGGTGCCGGGCGAGCAGAATCCCGAGCGCCTGGAAAAGCTCCTCGGCTCCACCGCCAAGCTCGAATTCCGCATGCTGGCCGACAGCCCCTCGGGCGATGTCGACATGCTGCCCTCCAAGGACGAGAAGGGCGCCAAGGTGCCGGTCGAGCGCCGGGTCATGGCCGATGGCGGCGAGTTGACCGACGCGCAGCCTTCCTTTGATCAGCAGTCCCACGAGCCGATGGTGAGCTTCAAGTTCAACCTGCGCGGGGCTCAGCGCTTCGGGCAGGCGACCTCGGAGAATATCGGCCGGCGCATGGCGATCGTGCTCGACAACGAGGTGGTCTCGGCCCCGGTGATCCGCTCGGCGATCACCGGCGGTTCGGGCCAGATCACCGGCAACTTCACCGTGCAGCAGGCGAACGATCTCGCGGTGCTGCTGCGGGCCGGCGCGCTGCCGGCGAAGTTCACCGTGGTCGAGCGCCGCGTCGTCGGCCCCGGCCTCGGCCGCGACTCGATCGAGGCCGGCAAGCTCGCGACCCTGGTGGCGGCGGGCCTCGTGGTCTGCTTCATGTTCGCGACCTACGGGACCTTCGGCTTCATCGCCAACATCGCCCTCATGGTCCACGTCGGCCTGATCCTGGGCCTGATGTCGGTGCTGGAGGCCACCATGACCCTGCCCGGCATCGCCGGCATCGTGCTCACCATTGGCACGGCGGTGGATTCCAACGTGCTGATCTACGAGCGCATGCGCGAAGAGAGCCATGCCGGCCGCTCGCTGATCTCGGCGCTTCAGGCGGGCTTCGACCGGGCGTTCGCCACCATCATCGATTCGAACTCGACCATGGCGATCGCCGCCCTGATCCTGTTCTTCCTCGGCTCGGGCCCGGTGAAGGGGTTCGCCGTGGTCTTCATCCTCGGCATCCTCACCACGGTCATCACCGCGGTGACGCTGACCCGGATGATGATCGCGGTGTGGTACAAGACCTTCCGACCGAAGGCCCTGCCGTTCTGAATGAAGTCACTTTCGGGAGACGCATCACCGCTGGCCTGATCCGCTTTTCCAAACCACCACCTCATCCTGAGGTGCCCGCGTGAGCGGGCCTCGAAGGAGGGCTCCAGGGATCGCGGTTGTCACTGGAGGGCTCCTTCGAGGCCTCCGCTCCGCTTCGGCGCCTCAGGATGAGGTCGGGGATTGGAGAGGCGAGCTGAGCCGGTGATGCGATCTTCCCAACGTTAGGTCCGAAACAATGCGCCTACTCCGCCTCTGGCCCGATGAATCGCATTTCGACTTCATGCGATTCCGGCGCTTCACCTTCCCGCTCTCGGCGGTGCTCTCGCTCGTCACGGTGGTGCTGTTCCTGACGGTCGGGCTCAATTTCGGCATCGACTTCAAGGGCGGCACCCTGGTCGAGCTGCAGGCGAAATCCGGCACCGCCGACGTGGCCTCGATCCGCCATACGGCCGCCGGCTTCGGCTTCGGCGAGCCGGAAGTGCAGGAACTCGGCAACCAGGGCACCGTGCTGGTCCGCCTGCCGCTCCAGCCCGGCGAGCAGGGCCAGACCGCGGTGATGAACAAGGCGCACGCCGCCTTCGACAAGGATTACGACTTCCGCCGCACCGAGACGGTCGGCCCGCGCGTCTCCGGGGAACTCGTCCAGTCCGGCACGCTCGGCGTCGTGCTCTCGGTCGTGGCGGTGTTGCTCTACCTCTGGTTCCGATTCGAGCGGGAACTCGCGCTGGGCGCCATCGTGGGCACGCTCCACGATATCGTGCTGACGGTCGGCGTGTTCATCATCACCCGGATCGAGTTCAACATGACCTCGATCGCCGCGATCCTGACGATCGTCGGCTACTCGCTCAACGAGACTGTGGTGGTGTTCGACCGGACCCGGGAGCTGATGCGCCGGTACAAGACGATCCCGACTGTCGACCTGCTCAACCTGTCGATCAACTCGACCATGTCGCGCACGGTGATGACCTCGATCTCGTCCGCACTGTCGCTGCTGGCGCTGGTCCTGTTTGGCGGCGAGGCGATCAAGGGCTTCGCCACCGTGATGCTCTGCGGCGTTCTGATCTGCACCTATTCGGCGATCTTCGTCTCGACTCCGGTGTTGATCTATCTGGGGCTGATGCTCTCCGGCGCCCGCGCGGCGTCGGAGCGGTCCGGCGTCCCGCAACCGGCGGAATAGTCTTTCTCCGAGATGGCCGATCAGCCAAGCCCGAAAACCTTCGATTCCGGCTTCGTGCCGGGGCGCCACATCATCGACACCTACGGCAATGGCGGCTTCCGCTTCGCCGGGATGTCGCATCGCGGCTCGATCCTGATGCTGCCCTCGGGCGTCCGTGCCTGGGAGGTGACGGAGCCGAAGGGGATCGACCGGTCGGCGCTCCGCCCGGTCCAGGCCGAGGCCGAGGGGATCGAGTTGCTGCTGGTGGGCACCGGCCTCGACATCGCGGCGATCGATCCCGCGCTCCGGGGCTGGCTGAAGGATGTCGGTGTCGGGCTCGACGTGATGCAGACCGGGGCCGCCGCCCGGACGTACAACATCCTGGTGGCCGAGAACCGCAAGGTCGCGGCCGCCCTCATCGCGGTGACCTGATGCCGGAGGTCGAGGGCCAAGCCGCCGAGACCGGGCTCGCCTTCGCCCAGTCCCACTGCGAGGAGCTCGTGCGGGCCGGCGATCCGGACCGCTACTACGCCACGCTCTTCGCGCCGGCCGCCGCCCGGCCGCATCTCTTCGCCCTCTACGCTTTCTCGTTGACCATCGCGCGGGTGCGCGAGGCCGTCTCGGCGCCGATGGCCGGGGAGATCCGCCTGCAATGGTGGCGCGATGCGCTGCAGGGCGAGGCGCGCGGCGATGTCCGTGCGAACCCGGTAGCGGCGGCGCTCGAGGAGGCGATCCGGGTGAACCGCCTCGCGCGCCAGCCCTTCGTCGACCTGATCGATGCCCGGGTTTTCGACCTCTACGAGGATCCGATGCCCCGGGTGAACGATCTGGAGGGCTATTGTGGCGAGACCGCCTCGGCGCTGTTCCGGCTGGCGAGCCTCGTGATCGGCAACGGCACCGAGCCGGGTGGCGCGGGCGCGGCCGGCCATGCCGGCGTGGCCTACGGGATCACGGGGCTGCTGCGGGCGCTCCCCTGGCACGCCCGTTCGGGGCAGGTCTATCTGCCGGCCGACATCCTCGGCCGTTACGGCGTCACCCGCGAGGACATCGTCACGGGCCGCGGCGGCCCGGGCCTGCGCCGGGCCTGCGCCGACCTGCGCGACCTCGCCCGGCAGCACCTCAAGGCCTTCGAGGCGGCGCGCCCGACCATCGCGCCCTCGGCCGGCGCCGCCTTCCTGCCGGTGGCCCTGGTGGAGCCCTATCTCGCCGCCATGGAGCGGGCGTCCTACGATCCGCTCAACACGCTCGTGGAGCTGCCGCGCTGGCGGCGGCTATGGCGGCTGTGGCGGGCGGCGCGGCGGATCGGCTAGTCAGAGCACCCGCGCCAGTCCCGGCACCAGTGCCGCGAGACGTACAGGCGCACCCGGCTCCGCGTCAGCTTCCGGCGAGGCCAGCACGGCGGCCCGGCACAGCCCGTCGTGGCTGAGACCCGTCACCAGCCGCCCGCCGGGTTCGAGTGCCGCGCGCCAGTGCGGTGGGATCGCCGCCACGCTGCCGTGGACGAGGATGCGGTCGAAGCCGCCATCCGGCAGCTCGGATGCCAACCCGTCCGCCCGGACGACATGCGCCTCCGGGAGCGCCGCGAGCCGCCGCGTCGCCTCGACGGCGAGCGTCACCGAGCGCTCCAGGCTCAGCACCGCGCTCGCCCCGAGCCGGGCGAGCAGCGCCGTCACGTAGCCCGAGCCGGTGCCGATCTCAAGCACCCGCTGGCCCGGCTCGATGCGCAGCAGCGCCAGCATCACCGCCACCATGGACGGCGCCGTCATGGAGGCACCGCAGGGCAGCGGCAGGGCGATGTCCCGCCTTGCGTGCTCTCGATACGGAGCCGGCGCGAAGGCCTCCCGCGGCACCTGCTCCATCGCCCGGAGCACCGCGGTGTCGCGCAGACCCCGGCCCCGGAGGGCCATCACGAAGGCCGCATTTCCGGCAGCCGCCTCCAGGCTGCCCAGATCGATCGAAGGCCTTTCGATCACTCGGCAAACGCCTGCGCGAAGCGCGTCAGGGTCGGCTCGTCGGTGAGGTCGAGGCGCAGGGGCGTGACGGAGATCCGCTTCTCCGCGATGGCCTTGAGGTCGGAACCGTGGCCCGGCTCGAACCGGGCCTTGGCGAAGGCCAGCCAGAAATACGGGTTGCCGCGCCCGTCGACCCGGGCGTCGATCGACAGCAGCGCCTGATTGCGGAACCCCTGCGCCGCCACCGCGATGCCCTGCACGTCGGCCGGTTCGCAATCCGGAAAGTTCACGTTGATCAGGATGCCGGGCTCGATCCCGGTCTCCAGGATTCTTTTAATGACTTTCGGACCGTGGGTGCGGGCGCAGTCCCACTTGAGGGCGCCGCGTCCGCCTGCGCCATAGGCCTGGCTCAGGGCGATGGAGCGGATGCCCAGGATCGTCCCCTCCATGGCGGCCGCGATCGTGCCCGAATAGGTCACATCCTCGGCGACGTTCTGGCCGCGGTTCACCCCCGACAGGACGAGGTCGGGCCCGTGATCGCCCAGGATGTGGCGCACGCCCAGGATCACGCAGTCCGACGGCGTGCCCATCACGGCGAAGCGCTGCTCCGAGACCTGCCGCAGCCGCAGCGGATCGTTCAGCGAGAGCGAGTGCGACACGCCCGACTGGTCGCTCTCCGGCGCCACCACCCAGACGTCGTCCGACAGGGCCCGGGCGATCTCCTCCAGCGTGGCGAGGCCCGGCGCGTGGATGCCGTCGTCGTTGGTGACCAGGATGCGCATCAGCGAGGCCCTTCGATCCGGTTGAGCCCGCCCATATAGGGGTGGAGCACCGACGGGACCGTGATGCTCCCGTCCGGGTTCTGATAGTTCTCCATCACGGCGATGAGCGCGCGACCGACCGCCACGCCCGAGCCGTTGAGGGTGTGGACGAAGGCCGGCTTGCCGTCCTTGCCCCGGTAGCGGGCATTCATCCGCCGCGCCTGGAACTCGCCGCACACCGAGCACGAGGAAATCTCGCGGTGGGTGCGCTGGCCCGGCACCCAGACCTCGATGTCGTAGGTCTTCTGGCTCGCGAAGCCCATGTCGCCGGTGCAGAGGGTCATCACCCGGTAGGGCAGATCCAGCTTCTTCAAGACGGCTTCCGCGCAGGTCAGCATCCGCTCGTGCTCGTTCGCAGATTCGTCGGGCGTCGTGATCGAGACCAGCTCGACCTTGTTGAACTGGTGCTGGCGCAGCATGCCGCGGGTGTCCCGCCCCGCCGCCCCGGCCTCGGCCCGGAAGCACGGGGTGAGCGCGGTGAAGCGCAGGGGCAGTTCTTCCTCGCGCAGGATCGACTCGCGGACGAGGTTCGTTAGTGGCACCTCGGCGGTCGGGATAAGCCATCTTTGGCCAAATGCTTTAGTGGCCGCATAAATCTCTTCTGACGAAAAGTGAATTTTTTCACTGTCAAAGCCGACGGCGACCCATCCTGGTCCGTCGATTTTTATTTGGAACTGATACAGATGATTTTTGCCGCCGACATTTGGGTCGAGAAGGGCAAAAACTTTACGAACTTCATGATTGGGCGGAATTTTTAGGCCAAGTTGCGATGCAATGTCAGCGTCATTAGGCTGTATGCCAAATTGATCTTCTCTAAACTTCGGCAGTTGCGCGGTGCCGAACATGGCGGCGTCGCGCACCAGCACCGGCGGCGCGACTTCGAGATACCCATGCTCCTGCGTGTGCAGGTTCACCATGAACTGGCCGAGCGCCCGTTCCAGCCGGGCGAGCTGGCCCTTCAGCACCACGAAGCGCGAGCCCGACAGCTTGGCCGCGGCCTCGAAATCCATCAGGCCGGCGGCCTCGCCCAGCTCGAAATGCTCGCGTCCCTCGGTCAGCCGCTCGCGGGTCGAGGCGTGGCTGCGGTAGACGACGTTGCCGTGCTCGTCGGCGCCGTCCGGCACGTCGGCCTTCGGCCGGTTCGGGATGGCGGCCAGCCGATCGAACAGAGCCTTGTCGGCCGCGTCCTGCGCGGCTTTCAGCTCCGGCTCGGCGGCCTTCAGCGCGGCGACCTCCGCCATCAGGGCGGCGGCGCGGTCCTCGTCCTTTGCCTTCTTGGCGCCGCCGATCTCCTTGGCGAGCGCGTTCCGCCGCTCCTGGTTGGCCTGCGCGGCCGAGACCGACGATTTCCGCGCCTCGTCCAGCGCGATCAGCGCGGCCGAGATCGGCGCGAGGCCCCGGCGTTGGAGATCGCGGTCGAAGGCGTCCGGGTTCTCCCGGATGGCGCGGATGTCGTGCATCGAGTCGGCTCGGGTCTTGGGCGCGGCGTTGAGCGCGCGCGCCCCGCTTTGCCGCATCGCGTCCGGTGGGACAAGCGCGCCCTGGTCAGTCCTTCGGCGGCGCGAGCTTGAGCTGGTCGATCGCCCAGAGCCACGTCCCGTCCGCCTGCTCGCGGGCGACCTCGACCGAGAAGGCGCCCCTGGGCAGCCGGGCGAAGGTCATGGCGAGCGACCCATTGCGCAGGGGCGGCAGGGTCTCGGGGGCCGGGAAGTCGGATTTGCGCGCCAGCAGGTCGGTGTAGAAGCTGCGGATCTCGTCATGGCCGGTGGCCACGACGCGGCCGGCCGCCAGAATGGCATCCGGCTCGTACAGGGCGACGAGGCCTTCGACGTCGCCCGCATTGGCGCGCTGGTTGAACAGGGTGGCCAGCGCTTCGGGGGCGCGGGCGGGCTCACGGGTCTCCGACATGGCGTCTCCTCGTCCGGTTCGCGCGACCGGTTCGCGTTGCGGGAATGCGCCGGGCGGCGGATCTTTCCGCGGGTCGGCTCATTTCAGGCGGGTCCCGTCGCCATCCGTCACCGAGACGGAGACCGGGATCCCGGCCTTCACGCTCTCCGAGACGGTGCAGAACCGCTCGAACTGCTCCAGCACCCGGTCGATCCGCGGCATCTCGGCGGCGGCCGCGCCGAGGCCGATCCGCACGTCGATTCCGGTGATGCGCAGGCGGCCCTCGGCGTTGCGCTCGACCCGGCATTGCGCCTCGGCGGCGACGCCCCGCGCCTCCTGCCGGAATTTCCCCAGGGCGAAGACGAGGCTGGCGCAGAGGCAGTTCGCGACGCTCGCGATCAGGATCTGCTCGGGGAACGGCCCGGTCCCGCCGCCGATCGGGGGCGCCTCGTCGGTGACGAGCGCCGGGAGGGCACCGCCGAAATCGACCGTGAAGACGTAAGCGTCGACCTGGGTGATCCGGATCGTCGGTCCTGGCTCCATAGTGCCCTCAACACCGTCCAAACGTGTCGGCGCGGCCACGGATCCGCGACCTGGCCCCCTCTCCCGAGCGGGAGAGGCTTGGGGTGAGGGAGAAGAACTCTCAGCATCGAGCGCGCCAGGCAGGCGCGTCCACGTCGAGCCTGCACTGGAAGCCGCGGGTCCCTCACCCTGTCCCTCTCCCGCTCGGGAGAGGGGACCCGCTCTCTCCTGGCTGCCGATGAGACTGAAGGTTGCCGGTTTCGCGTCGACGAAACATCCAACGCGCGATCCGGGTTCGCGTTCGGAAGCGGATGCTTTCCGCCGAGCTTCCCCGTAGAACCGGCGCCCTGAACGCCGCGAAGCCGAACCCCCGATCCGATGACGAGCGCCCCGACCCTCGACACCCTGATGCCGCTCCTGGAGCGCATCGCCACTGCGCTGGAGCGCGCCGCGCCCCCGGCCCCGCCGGCCTTCGATCCGAATGCCGCCGACGCCTTCCTGTGGGGGCCCGAGCGCCGGCTCACCCCGGTCCCCGAGGTCGCCCGGGTGGAGATGCGGCTGCTCACCGGCATCGACCGGGCCCGCGACACCTTGGTGGAGAACACCGAGCGCTTCGCCCGGGGCCTGCCGGCCAACAACGCCCTGCTGTGGGGTGCCCGCGGGATGGGCAAGTCGTCGCTCGTCAAGGCGGCCCACGCGGAGATCAACGCCCGGCGCCCGGCTGGTTCGCTGCCGATGAAGCTCGTGGAGATCCACCGCGAGGATATCGAAGCCCTGCCCGATCTGATGGCCCTGCTGCGGCCGGATTCGCACCGTTGGCTGGTCTACTGCGACGACCTCTCGTTCGACGCCGACGACACGTCCTACAAGTCCCTCAAGACCGCGCTGGACGGCGGCATCGAGGGGCGTCCCGGGAACGTCCTGTTCTACGCGACCTCCAACCGCCGGCATCTCCTCGCCCGCGACATGATGGAGAACGAGCGCTCCACCGCGATCAACCCCGGCGAGGCGGTGGAGGAGAAGGTCTCGCTCTCGGATCGGTTCGGCCTGTGGCTCGGCTTCCACAAGTGCAGCCAGGACGAGTATCTGGCGATGATCAGCGCCTATACGGAGCGCTACGGCCTCGACGTGCCGGCCGAGACGCTGCGGGCGGAAGCCCTCGAATGGGCCACCACCCGCGGCTCCCGCTCGGGCCGCACCGCGTTCCAGTACATCCAGGATCTCGCGGGGCGGCTCGGCAAGACGCTGGAGTGATCAATAATCCACCGAGGCCGACAGCCAGACCGTGCGCGGCGCTCCGAGGATCAGGGCGCCGTTCGGGTTGGCGATCCAATAGTGGTTGTCGGCGACGTTGCTGACGCTCGCCCGCAGCGTGACGGGCTTGTCGCCGAGCGCCGTCGCGTAGCGCAGGCCGAGATCGATCGAGGTCCAGTCCGGGATCTTCTGTAGGACCGCCTGGAAGGCGGTGCCGGCATAGGAGCCGCCCGTGTAGACCACGGCGGCGGTCGCCGTGAGCCCGCGCAGGAACGGCGTGTCCCATTCCCACCCCACGGTGGTCTGGAACCGCGGCGCGCCCGTCGCGGGATTGCCGGCATAGGGTCTGCCCGGGGTCCGCGCCCACCTTGCGTCGAGCAGAGTCGCGCCCGCGATCACCCGCAGATCGGGCAGGATTTCCCCGAAGACGGTGCCCTCGAAGCCGCGGTTCCGCTGGTCGCCGACGATGCCGTAACGCTGCGTCTGCGCGTCGAGCAGGCCCGCCGGGCTGGTGATCTCGAAAGCGGCGAGCGTCACGCCGAAGCTCTGGAAGTCGAGCTTACAGCCGACCTCGTATTGCTGGGTCCGGGCGGGCGCGAACATTTCGTTGGCGTTGATCGCCGAGCTCGGCGCGCGCAAAGCGGTCAGCCCCTCGACGCTGTTGGCGTAGAGCGACAGGACCTGCGTCGGCCGCACCACGATGCCGAAGGCCGGCGTGACCGCGCTCTTGTCGTAGGCGGTGCTGAGCAGGCCGGTCACCGGCGCGTAATTGCCGGCCTCGATCGTCTGCCGCCGGGCTCCGACCAGCAACTCGACGAGCCCGTCGGCGAAGGTCATCGTGTCGGCGATCGCGAGGCTCGTCAGCCGGTTGTAGCTCGCCCGGCCGCGGGGGAATGACGCCTTCAGATCCGGCCCGCCGGGCGAGGCCAGGCGCAAAGGCGCGTAGAGGTTCGTCAGGTAGGTCCGATAGGTGATCTGGCCGAGCGTCAGGTCCTGATCGAGAGCGGTGGCGGTGAAGACCGCCTCGTGGCGTATATCGCCGGTTGCGAAGCGGGCGCGGGCCCCGGCCTCGCCCGAGATCGACACCGTATCGCCGCTCTGGAAGATGGAGTTCGACCGCGTCCGACCCGTCGCGTCGAGGAGCGTGAAGGCCGGGTTCTCCTGCTTGGCGTAGGTGAAGTGGTTCGCGCCCAGAGCCGCGAACAGGGTCAGGTCCTGGGTGAGGTCGTATTCCGCGCGGGCCAAGCCGGTGATGCTGTCGGCGCGGGAGAAGTCGAAGCGCTGGGACAGGTTCTTGTGCGGGTCGGGCGCCCGGGGGATGCGGATGCCGGGCAGTGGGTTGCCGCCCCGGGTCTGGCTGTCATAGGCGTCGTGCTGGTAGATCACGTCCGCCGAAAGCCGCAGGCGCTCGCCCTCATAGTCGAGGCCCAGCGAGCCGGCGGCGTTGCGCTGGCCCGTCAGGTCGATCGGCGTGGTGCCGCCGAGGCCCGCGGCGTTGATCCGCACGCCGACCTGCTTCGCATCGCCGTAGCGCCGGGCCACGTCGACCCCGGCCCCGCCGCGGCCCGGAGAGGCATAATCGACGGTGATGCGGTTCAGGGGCTCGTCGCCCGCGCGCTTGGTGACGACGTTCACGGTGCCGGCGATGCCGCCGTTCAGCGGCACGCCGTACAGGAAGGCGGCCGGGCCCTTGAGGATCTCGACCCGCTCCAGCGGGGCCGGGTCGATCCGATAATCCGGCACGAGGCCGTAGAGCCCGTTCAGCGCGAATTCCCGGTTCTCGATGCGGAAGCCCCGGATGTTGACCGCGTCGTAGCGGTTGCCGCTGCCGATCGAGGTCCGCACCGACGGATCGGTCCGGGTCAGGAGGTCGCCGACGCTGATCACTTGGCTGTCGCGGATCGTCTTCTCGGTGTAGCTCGCCGTGCTGAACGGCGTCTGCATGTAGTCCCGGTTGCCGAGCAGGCCGAGCCGGCTGCCGCGGGCCACCTGCCCGCCCGCGAAGGACGGCGGGAGGGCGCTCGCCCCCGCCGGGCCGCGTGCCTCCACGGACAGCGTGTCGAGCTGGACCGACGCGTCGGGCGCCTCCTCAGCCAGCGCCGGTGCGACCACGGCCGGAACAACAATCATCAGCATAGCAGCGCGCCGCGCGCGCCGGATTGTGATGAGATTGGTTTCAAAGAGGGGCATATCTACAGTTTCCGGCGCGACAACTGTGCCTGAACTGCCGAAGAAGCGGGCGCATGCGGTCGCATTCTGTGCGTGGTCCTGTAGATTGGGCCGGTATCAGGCCAAAATTTGGTTGGCAAGCATCATGATCTGGAATGAATTTAGATTTAAACTCGTCGTACGGCGACTAACTGTGAAAATAAAGACCCTTAAAAACTATTACATATCAAATTTATGTTGAGATGATATCTGTCAAAACTCATGAGATGGTCAAATAGACTTGTTTCGCGCGGTGATGGGCGCGATCCTGCTTGTTCGTCATGCGCGAAGAGAGGCAGCCCCTTAGGCAGGATGACGGCGCGGCCCTCGGATAACCAAGCCGCGCAGCGTCGGCTGTCGGATCAGCGTCCGCTTGACCCGAATCCACCCGCGCCGCGAGCCGATCCCGGGCCGGCCTCGCCCTCCTGCACGGTCAGGACCGGCCGGGCGATGCGCGTGAAGACCAGTTGGGCGATCCGCTCGCCGGGTTCGATCCGGATCGGAGCAGCCGCGTCGCGGTTCCAGGCCGAGACCATCAGCGGTCCCTCGTAATCCGCGTCGATGACGCCCGTGCCGTTGCCGAGCACCAGCCCTTCGCGGTGTCCGCGGCCGGACCGCGGGAAGATCAGCCCGCACCACGCCGGATCGCGAATCAGCACGCTGAACCCCGCCGGGATCAGCGCCGGTGCTCCCCGTGCCGGCAGATCCAGCGGGGCATCCAGGCAGGCATGCAGATCGAGGCCCGCCGCCGCCGCCGAACCCCAGCGCGGAAACCCCCACCCGGTCAGGCGCGGGTCGAGGATCCGCAGGCCGACTTCGGGTAGCGCGCTCATCCGCCGAGCCGCTCGATCGCGCTGGCGAGCGCGAGAAGGCGCCGGGCCGACTCGACGTGCAGGCGCTCGACCATCTTGCCGTCGACGGCCACGACACCGCGGTCGCGGTTCTCCGGCGCTTCGAACACATCGAGCATCCGGCGCGCCGCCGCCACCGCCTCGCCATCCGGCCCGAAGGCGGCATTGGCCGGGCCGATCTGATTCGGATGAATCAGCATCTTGCCGTCGAAGCCGAGGTCTCGGCCCTGCGCGCATTCCGCCGCGAAACCGGCCCCGTCGTTCAAGTCGGTGAAGACGCCGTCGATCGCCTCGATCTCGTAGGCCCGCGCGGCGGCCAGCACCGTCATCAGCCAGGGGACCAGGGCGGCCCGCCCCGGCGGGGGGATCCGGGCCGCCTTCAGGAGGTCGTTCGGGCCGATCACCAGGGCGGCGAGCCGCCCATCGACGTCCCGGGCCGCGCCGGCGATCTCGGCGGCGTTCACCACCGCCATCGGCGTCTCGATCATCGCCCAGACCCGTGTCGCCGGCGGCGCACCGAGCCGGCGCAGGCGGGATCCCACGGCGATCAGCGTATCGGACGTGCGCACCTTCGGCACCAGGATGGCGTCCGGCGCGGCGGGGGCGAGGGCCAGGAGGTCGGCCTCGCCATCCTCGGTCTCGGGCGGGTTGATCCGCACCACGACCTCGCGCGCCCCGAAGCCCCGGGCGGCCACCGCGGCGGCGACCTGTCGGCGAGCCGCTTCCTTGGCCGCCGGGGCCGTCCCGTCCTCAAGGTCGATCAGGATCACGTCGGCGGGCAGCGTGCGGGCCTTTTCCAGCGCCCGCGCGTTGGAGCCGGGCATCGCCAGGACGCTGCGGCGGGGACGGATCTCGCTCATCACGCTGCTCCCGAGTCGGTGCGTCGGCGCGATGCGGATAGCTGCCCGCGCCAGCCCGGACAAGAACGCAGCGGGGGCCAGGTTCCGCACGGTGGAGGATCACGATGGCGCGGTGGATCGCGGGGCTCGACGGCTGCCGGGGTGCCTGGGCGGGGGCCCTGCTCGATCTCGACGACCCGGACCGGCACCGCTGCGCCCTCTTCCCGGATATCGCGGCGCTCCTCGACGCGCCGGAGCAGCCGCTCGTCGTCGGGATTGACGTGCCGATCGGCCTGCCGGACCGGATCGTCGGCGGCGGGCGGGCGGCCGATCTGGCGGCGCGCGCCAAGCTCGGCCCCGCGCGGTCGTCGGTCTTCCCGATGCCGCCGCGGGCCGCCATCTACGCGGACGACTACGACGCCGCCAAGGCCGCCTCCCGGGCGGCCAGCGACCCGCCCTTCGCGCCCTCGATTCAGGGCTACAACATCTTTCGCTACGTCCGGGCGGTCGACACGCTGCTGCGGGCGCGGCCGGCGCTGTGCGACCGGATCCACGAGGTTCACCCGGAGGTGGCATTCCACGCACTCAACGGTGACCGACCCCTCGGCCTGCCCAAGAAGGGCCGTGAGGCCCGCCGGGGGCTCGATCGCCGCCGCGCGCTCCTGTCTGCGGCGGGGCTGCCGGCGGCGCTGCTCGATGCCCGGGCGAAGGGCATTCCCGAGGATGACCATCTCGACGCCCTGGCCGCGCTCGTGGTGGCGCGCGATATCCTGACGGGGCGCGCCCGGCCGCTCCCCGACCCGCCGGCGCAGGATGGGCATGGCCTGCCCGTGGTCATCTGGGCACCGGCCGTGCAGGAGCCGCTGCCTCCCTAAATCCAGTCGGGTCGGTGTCGCGAGGCCGGCGGAGGTTTGCAGGCGCCGCTCCCAGAGGTGGTCTGGTCCGTCGGTGACGCAAACACCGTGTTGGATGACTCGGAGCCTTTCAGGTCGGCGAGCGCGCCCTTTGCCTGTCCGATCTCGACTGTGCTGCCGATCGACATGGCCGGGGCGCCTGTCGCGCCGGCGATCGGATCAAAGCGATGATGGTTCGGCTCCATGAGCGCGGCGTCGGATCTCCTTCCCGTGAATCAGATTTCATCAAAATTCGAAACGATGTTGCGGATTATTTTTCGTTATCACAGGCTATTCTAGGGCTTAGACATTCAAGTATTGAGCCAAATAGCCACTGCACAACGCTTTTTCATGGTCGCGCGGCCGATATGATCCCGATCGGCGCGGATCAGGCCCAACGTCGCGGGCAAGCTGTCATGATCGGCGGATCGAGCGACGGCGCGGCGGGGGGCGTGCCGATGGGCCAAGCGAAGGAATGTCCATGTCCGGCGCGGTCCGCGTGCCCTAACTCTGACCGCATGAGTGCCGCGACCCCTCTGCCCGTCCGCCATGTCGCCCGGGCCATCGTGCTCGATCCGCAGGACCGGATCCTGCTGATCGCCTACGCCTCCGTTCACGCGACGGCGCCGGACGGGACGCCGTTGCGGTTCTGGTTCATGCCCGGCGGCGGCCTGGAGCCCGGCGAGGACCACGTCAGCGCCTGCCGCCGGGAACTCGAGGAGGAGATCGGCCGCGCCGACGTCACGATCGGCCCGCAGGTCGCGGCCTGCGACGGCCCGTTTCACCTGTTCCGCCAGGGCCGGGATGCCCGCGAGCGCTACTTTCTCGTCCGCCTGCCCGATGATCGGGTGGATACCAGCCGCCTCGCCGAGACCGAGGACAATCCCGTGCTCGGCACCCGCTGGTGGTCGATCGCCGAATTGCGCGCGAGCGGCGAGCGTGTCGAGCCGGCGGGGCTTGCCGATCTCGCGGCCGATCTCGCCCGCGGGATTATGCCGACCGCGCCCCGCGTTCTGACATGGCAAAGGTCCTGAATTCAGCCGTATCGCGGCGAATAATACAACCGGAGGTGACTTGATGTTTCCTGTCTATCTGACCGAAGGATACCGTTCGTTCCTGGAGCAGCGCTTTCCGGCCGAGCGCCGTCGTTTTGCGCAGCTGGCCGAATCACAGCAGCCCGAGATTCTGATCATCAGCTGCTGCGACAGCCGGGTCTCGCCGAGCGCCATCTTCGATGCCGGGCCGGGCGAACTGTTCACGATCCGCAACGTCGCCAACCTCGTGCCGCCCTATCAGCCGGACGAGAATTACCACGGGACCTCGGCGGCGCTCGAATTCGCCGTCCAGGCCCTTGAGGTGAAGCACATCGTCGTGCTCGGCCACGCCACCTGCGGCGGTGTGAAGGCCTATGCCAGGAAGGCCGCGCCGCTCTCCGAGAGCAACTTCATCGGCAAATGGGTCTCGCTGGTGGAGCCCGCGGCGGCGAAGGCCGGCGATCCCGAGGCGCCCGACTACCTGACGCGCCTCGAATACGCGGTGGTGTCACAGGGCCTCGAAAACCTGATGACCTTCCCGTTCGTGAAGGAGCGGGTCGATGACGGCCGGCTTCAGCTCCACGGCGCGCATTTCGGCGTCGCCAGCGGGTCCCTGGTCGTGCGCGACCCGAAGACCGGGGCGTTCACGCCGCCGCTCGACACGGCCGGCCTGGCGGTTCGCTCGTCCGCCGCCATCGCGTGCGACTGAGGCCGAGGCGGCGCAGGCAACTGCGCCGCACGCGCACGACATAAAAAAGGCGGCCCGCTCGCACGGGCCGCCCATCGCGCTGGCCCGGCCGAAGCCGGGCCGCCAATCCGAGACGCTTACATGGCGCCCGGCAGGCGCTGCGCCTGATTGTAGTGCATCTCCAGCGCCGGCAGGGCCTGCTGCGCGTAGTTCCGCAGTGCCGGGTTCGGGCCGCCCTGGGCGTAGGCCTGGGTCATCGAGATGGCCATCTGATGGGCCTGGATCTGCTGGGTCGCGTAGAGACGGTCGAAACGCGCCCCGGCGGGGGTCGACGACAGCTCGGCCAGCATCGCCTGCTGCTGCGGGCTCGGCTGCACGATCGTCGAGCCACCCGTCGCCATCATGTCACCGCCGCCCAGGCGTCCGCCCATCGCAGCGCCGTTGGCCGCACCGGCGCCCGCGCCCTGGAGGCCGCCGACCGGGCCGCCCGAGAGGGTGCCGCCGACCACGCCGGTCGCCGCACCGACCCCGGCGCCCACGGCGCTGCCGGCCACCGCGATCGGGGCCGTGATCAGGCCGCCCAGACCCGGCTCGCCGCCCGCCATCGCGCCGGACTGACCGCCGGCCAGCGCCACGTTGGCGGCGCGGTGATCGCGGATCACCTCCTGCGCGTAGGAACGGACCCGCGGGTTGCGCGACTTCGACAGGGCGATCTGCGAGGACTGGATCTCGAACGCGTTCGCCTGCATCGACTGCATGCGGAAATCGTTCGCGCTCTGCGCCAGGGCCGGGGTCGACAGCGCCAGGACCAGCGCGGAGGCAGCGGCGTAATTCTTCAGCATCAGGAACCTCATTTCAAAATGGGAGCGCGGACGGTCAGACGATGTGTGGCGGAGATCGAAGACCTCACGCGCGGCGTCCGCGAATTGATCGGTCAACGGGGCCATCGGCTTATGGTTCCTGTCGTTTTCGCCCCGGACCGGCCTGATGAATGAGGTTTCGCGCCCGTACGGCTGCGTCGGCACGCCGGATATCGGTCGTTCCGGACGCGCGATGCCGTTGCGCGGAACCCCGCCTCACCGACCCCTGAGCGCCGGATGATTCTCGTCCCGATCCAGATCCTGCGCGGCCTCGCCGCCCTGATGGTGGTCTGGCACCATGCGCGACACGAAGCGGATCTGCTGGCGCTGCGCGGCGGCGGTCCCGCCCTCGACCCGGGCATGGTCCTGCCCTGGTGGGGGGGCGTCGACCTGTTCTTCGTGATCTCCGGCCTCGTCATCGTCCTGGCGAGTGCACGCCTGTACGGGGCGCCGGGGGGCCGGACACGCTTCCTCGCCCACCGGATCGCCCGGGTCGTGCCGCTCTATTGGCTGGTGAGCCTGCTCTACCTCGGCCTCGCGCTGGCGCGTCCCGACCTGCTCGGGGCGGCGGCCGGTCTGGTCCGCGAGCCGGTCGCGCTCCTGGCGGGCTTCCTGTTCTGGCCGGCCGCCCGGCCCGACGGCATCGTCCAGCCGCTCTACGGGCTGGGCTGGACCCTGAACTACGAGGCCTTCTTCTACGTCCTCTTCGCCGCCGGGCTCGGCTTCGGGCGGCGCGGCGCCGTGGTGTGGCTGATCGCCGTGCTGGGGCTCCTCGTCACCGCGGGGATCGTTTGGCCGGACCTGCCCCTGGCGCTCCGCTTCTGGGCGAATCCGATCGTGCTCGAATTTGCCGCCGGGGCCGGGCTCGCCCTCGCCTATCGCGGCGGTGCCCGGCCCGCAGCGCCGCTACGGATCGGCCTCGGGGCGCTCGGTGTCCTCGGTCTGATCCTGGCGGCGCGCCTCCTCGCAGGACTCGGCGAGGCGGATGGGGGGCTGCGGCCGCTCCTGGTCGGCGTGCCGGCAACCCTGCTCGTGGCATCCGCCCTCGGCCCGGAGCACGATAAGGCGCAGGTCGCGCGCCGATCCGGTCCGATCCGGGCGTTCGTGATCCTCGGAGATGCCTCCTACGCCCTCTACCTCGTGCATCCCTTCGCCCTGCGCCTCGTGCGCGAGATCCTGGCACGCGCCGGTACGGCGTTCGCGCTGCACCCCCAGTTCGCCATGGTCCTGATGCTGGCCGCGAGCGTCGCGGCCGCCCTCCTGGTCCATCGCGTCATCGAGACGCCGCTGACCCGGCGCTTCCGGAGGATCCTCGACTCCGGAACATCGCAAAACCGTGTGCGCGCGGGAGCGGGCCCGGTTTCCCACGGGCGCCGGCCGGATTAGCTTCGTGCCCGAGGAGGACAAAGCCATGAAGACGCTGCTCGTACCCATCGCGATGCACGACGCCCTGCCCTCCGTGTTCGAGACGACGCGGCTCGCCGCCACGCGGTTCGGCAGCCTGATCGAGGGCGTGTCGCTGCGCCCGGCGCTCGCCGAATACGTCCCCGTCGACATGGTCGGCGGCATGACGTGGCTGCGGGACGAGGAGGCCGACCGGGCCGAGGCCGAGGAGGCCGGCGGCCGCTTCGTCGGCTTCATGGATGCGGCGGGCATCCCCCGGCACCCCCGCGACGGGATCTGCATCCCGGAGCGGGTGCCGGAGGCCGGGCCGCGCTATCGGTGGCGGCAGGACGTGCCGACCGGCGACGCGTTCCTGGGCCAGTATGCCCGGCTGTTCTCCGCCACGGTGGTCGGCCGTCCGGGCACGACCGACAACGCCCCGCGCATGACCACCTTCGAGACCGCCCTGTTCGAGAGCGGCCGCCCGATCCTGCTCGCGCCGCCGACGGCCCCCGCGAGCCTGGGCGACGCGATCCTGATCGCCTGGAACGGCTCGACCGAGACCGCCCGGGCGGTCGCCTTCGCCATGCCGTTCCTGCGCAGGGCACAGCGCGTGCTGGTGCTGAGCGTCGAGGGCGGCATGGTACCGGGTCCGAGCGCCCAGGACCTCGCCCAGGCGCTGGCCTGCGAGGGTGTCGATGCCGCCCATCGCGCCCTGCCTGCGGGGCGGCGCGCGCCGGGCGAGACCTTCCTGGCCGAGGCCAAGGCCTTCGGCTGCGACCTGCTGATCAAGGGGGCCTATACCCAGAGCCGCCTGCGCCAGATGATCTTCGGCGGCGTCACCAGCCACGTGCTGGCCTATGCCGACATGCCGGTGCTGATGGCGCATTGAGCCGCCGCTCGATGGCCGGCCGCAGCCTTCCCGGGCTGCGGCCGACTGACTCACCGGCCGTCGACCGTCCGATAGCGATGCGTGAGACGCGTGAACGGCGCGTTCGAAGGCGCCATGATGGACCCTTTTAAGGTCACGGCCCGCTGCGAACGGACCGTAGACGGTGACCTTTATCCACCGCGACCGGATCGAATCTGGCCCGGCAGTCGGTGCGCAAGCGCATCGCCTGCGCGCGAACGCGTCGGCATGTTCGGGAACCGCCGTGACGCTTTGACGTTCGGCTCCCGCCCACCTCGACCCGCAAGGATCCCCGTGACGCGTACCTTCAAGCGCAGCCTTTTCGCCGCCCTGCTGACGGCTGTGACCGTCACCGCTGCCCTGGCCGAGCAGGCCATGGTGCGGTTCCGGGGAACGGTCGCATGGGCCGAGTCCGACCGCCTCGAGATCCGCCGGCCCAGCGGCAGCACCCTCGCCCTGCGGATGGATCCCAAGACCCGGATCTACGCGGTGAACGGGTCGGACCTGCGGTCGATCAAGCCGGAGAGCTACGTCAGCGTGCTCGGCGTCGCGGGTTCGGAGCCGCGACGCGCCACCGCGGTGACGCTGTATTCGCCGTCCGAACGCGGCTTCGAGGCCGGGAGCCAGCCCTGGGACACGGCGCAGGGCGCCACGTTGACCGCAGGCTGGGTCGCCGATCTGCGCCGCGGCTCGCCCCTGAAGCTGGCTCTGTCATACGAGGGTGGGCAATCCACCTTCGAGATCCCCGGCAACACGCCGGTGACGCAGTTGTCACCCGGCGAAAGGGCGCAACTCCAGCCCGGCGCCGCCGTCACGATCTTCGCCCACTCGGATGCGGACGGCGCGCTCACGGCGGGGACGATCGCGGTGGGTCGGCAGGGCGCCGTTCCGGGCCTCTGACGGTTCGGCGGCGGTCGCGCTGCGTCATTGTTCCCGCGCGCGTCCCGCGAAGCTGCGCTACACCGATCCGGATGACCGAATCCGCGTTCACCCTCGATTCGCGCCTGGCCGCCGACACCGTCGAAGTCGGCGACCTCGCCCTGTGCCGGGTCCTGCTGATGGACGACGCCCGGTTCCCGTGGCTGATCCTCGTGCCGCGCCGCCCCGGCCTCTCCGAGATCACCGACCTGTCCGAGCCGGATGCGTCTGCCCTGTGGCAGGAGCTTCGCATCGCCACCGGCGTGATGCAGGCCCTGGCCAAACCCGACAAGGTGAATGTCGGGGCGCTGGGCAACATCGTCACGCAGCTCCACGTCCACGTGGTCGGCCGCTTCCGCTCGGACCCGGCCTGGCCCGGCCCGGTCTGGGGTTTCGGGACCCGGTCGCCCTACCCGCTCCACGCCCGCGCCCAGCTCATCGAGCGCGCCGGTGCCCTATTCTCGGCGGCCTGAGCCCATGACCGATCCCCGCGACACCCTCGGCTTCGTCCGGAACCGCCTCGACCGCCATTCGGCCGAGCAGCCCGAGGAGACGGTGCCCGCCTTCGACGCGCCGGAGGCCCGCCTCGTTCTCCTGTGCGGCGACCGGATCGTGCTGCGCGGCGCCACCGCGCTGATCGCGCCGGAGGATGCCGCTGCCTTCGCCACCGGCACGCGGATCTTCCTCGGGCATCGGGACGGGCAGCCGGTCTTCGCGCTGGCCGCGCCCGCCGAGGCCGCCGAGCGCTTCGCGTCGGACGAGACCCGCACCCTCGACCTGCGCAGCATCGCGACGGAATCCGCCGTGGAGGCGGAGGAGCTGGGTCTGCTGGCGGTCGCCAAGTCGATGCTCGACTGGCACGCCCGCCACGGCTTCTGCGCCAATTGCGGCACCGCCACCGTGTCGAAGGCCGGCGGCTTCCGCCGGGAATGCCCGTCCTGCGCCGCCCATCACTTTCCGCGGGTCGATCCGGTGGTGATCATGCTGGTGCGCCGGGGGGATGCCTGCCTCCTCGGCCGGGGCCCGCATTTCCGGCCGCACATGTATTCCTGCCTCGCGGGCTTCCTGGAGCCCGGCGAGACGATCGAGGACGCAGTCCGCCGCGAGGTGTTCGAGGAGACCCACATCCGCGTCGGCGCAGTGACTTACCGGACGTCGCAGCCCTGGCCGTTCCCGTCCTCGCTGATGATGGGCTGCGCCGCGGAAGCCCTGGACGGGGACATTGTCACCGATCCCAACGAGCTGGAGGATGCCCGCTGGTTCAGCCGCGCGGACGTCGCCGCCATGCTGGCGGGGACGCATCCGGAGGGCATCCAGGCGCCGCCGCCCATGGCGATCGCCAACTATTTGATGCGCGCCTTCGTGGCCGGGGAGACCTGAGCGCGGCCTCAGCCCGGCCCGCCCGCGCTCCGGCTCGGGTCGTCGGCGGGGTTGATGTAGTCCAGCCCGAACGGGCCGGAGCCGTTGACCTGTAGCTCGACCGGCTCGTCGGTGGTCCAGAGGGAATGCGGCATGTCCTCCGGCAGGTAGACGAAGCCGCCGGTCTTCAGCGCCGACCCCTTGGACTTGTCGAGGATGCGGCCGTGCTCGTGGTAGATCGAGCCGGACAGGATCGTCAGGGTCTCGGGCTTCGCATGCGTGTGGGGCGCGATCACCGTGTTGGCCGGGACCTTCACCCGCAGCACGAACGGGCCGGGCTTCGACGGATCGCCCGCGACGCGGCTGATCTGCGTGCCCTTCGGCAGGTTCGGCGGCCCCGGCTCGTAGGTCGCGGCGGCGGCGTCGGGGAGAACAACCAGACCGCCGTCATCATGCCCGGCGGCCCAGGTTGGCGCGGCGGCGAGCAGGGCAAAGGCCGTAGCGGCGCGGATCCAGGTTCGTGTCATTGAATGCCTCCCCAGTGTGGTGGGGGATGTCGCCCCCCAGCGAGGTTGTGGCTCCGGTCGCATCCGAGCCCAGGCGCCTTCGACGGCACAGATCGTCGCACCGCCGAGGCTGAAGGCCGGAGATCGTGCGATCAGCGCGTCTGCACCGTCCGATAGACGGCCTGCCGGTCGCGCTTGCCGACCGCCACGACCGTCACCGTGATGGCCGTGTCGCTGACGCGATAGACCAAGCGATAGCCCGAGGCCCCCAGCTTGATCTTGTGGCAGTCCTTCATCTCCGAACCGGCCAGCCGATCTGCCGGGACGTGCGGAGCCTTCCAACCGTTCGGCGAGCTTGGCCTTTGACTGTTCGCGAACGGTGTCGCCGAGCTCGCGCCACTCTTTCAACGCGGAGGGCAGGAACAGCAGCTCATAGCTCATCCAGGGAGACCTTCACCGGCTCCTCGCCGGCCCGCGCCTGGAGAAGTGCGGCCAGTTCCGCGTCGTCGATGATATCCATCATCGCCTCATAGAGCGCGGTCGGGACCATGTAGGCCATGATCCGGTCGTGGTTGAGAATCGCCACGGCCTCGCCTTGCGCGTCGCTGAGCACGCTGGCCGGGCTCTTCGTCAGATCCGACAAGCTCACGGCCACATTCGCCAGGACGTTCTGCATTGCGCGCTCCTCCTGCTGGAGACGAGCCCAGGCCGCCGATGGAGGTTACGCAATCGTGAACTCGATATCGAGTGTAGCCGCGTTTGTGATGGATCTGTGCAGGCAGGTCGCGGCTCCGGCCAAATGGACCGTGAAGGCTGCTGCGTCAGATCGCCAAACGGCTCGGCTCGGCCACGATCGGTACCGCCCCCCGCATCTCTGAGAACGCCTCGCCCACCATCAGTAGCGCCGGCCCGTCGAGGCCGGCCGCCTCGACCCGATCCGCCAGATCGGCCGCCGTGCCGCGCAGGGCCTGCTGGTTCGGGCGCGTGGCGTTGAACACCAGCAGCGCCGGGGTCGACGGTGCCAGACCCTCTTCGACCGCGCGGGCGAGCAGCGCCCGTAAGGTGCGCTTGGGCATGTAGACCACGGTCGTGACGCTCGGATCGGCCAGCGCCCCCCAGTTGAGGTCGTCCGGCAAGGCCCCCCGGCGGTCATGGCCCGTGACGAACTGGAGGCGGCGCGCCGCGTCGCGGTGGGTCAGCGAGACGCCCAGCGCCGCCGCCGCGCCCTGCGCCGCGGAGACGCCCGGCACCACCGTGACCGGGATGCCGGCGGCGCGGCAGGCCTCGATCTCCTCGCCGGCCCGGCCGAAGACCAGCGGATCGCCGGATTTGAGCCGCACCACCTGCTTGCCCGAGCGGGCGAGCTGCACCATCAGCGCGTTGATGTCGTCCTGGCGGCAGGACGGACCGTGGCCGGTCTTGCCGACCAGCATGGTCCGGGCCTCCCGGCGGGCATAGTCCAGGATCTCGGGGGCGACGAGGTCGTCGTACAGGATCACGTCGGCGTTGCGCAGCGCCCGCAGGGCCTTGAGCGTCAGCAGCTCCGCGTCGCCCGGACCGGCGCCCACGAGCGTCACCGCGCCGCCCTTGGGGGCGGCCTCGGTCTCCCCGAGCAGCTCCGCGAGGTCCGCATCGGAGGGCGCCCGGTCGGGCTCCGCGAAGGCGCGGTCGGTGAAGCGTTCCCAGAAGGCGCGCCGCTCCGCGAATCCGTGGAAGCGGGCCGTGACGCCGTCGCGCCAGTCGCGGGCGGCCGCGACCCAGCGACTGAACCCACGGGGCAGCATCGCCTCGATCCGGGCGCGCACGGTCTGGCCGAAGACCGGGGCGGCGCCTTCCGTTGAGATGCCCACCACCAGTGGCGAACGGTTGACGATGGCGCCGAACTTCACATCGCAGAGATGCGGCCGGTCGACCGCGTTGACGATGGCCCCGGCCCCGCGGGCGGCCGCCACGAAGGCGACGCACTCGGCCTCGTCCTCCATCGCGCCGATGCAGAAGGCGGCGCCCCAGAGGTCGTCCGGGCTCCAGGCGCGTTCGTGCAGCACCACCTGCCCGTCGACGATCTCGCCCGGCACGGCGCGCAGCTCCTCGCTGGGTTCGGGGGCGTAGACGTCGACATGGGCGCCGGCCGCGGCCAGCACCTTCACCTTCCAGGGGGCGCCGCCGGAGGAGCCGGCGAGCACCACCCGCTTGCCGCGCAGGGGTACGAAGACGGGCAGCACCGCCAGCGGCTCCAGGCCGGCGGCCTTGGTCTCGCGGGGCGCGCGGGCCGCGCGCAGGGGTGTGTCGGTCACGGGTCCGTCCTGAATCGTCCTGTTACCGGCCTATCCCATCCGCGCCCTCATCCTGAGGCGCCGGAGCGTAGCGGAGGCCTCGAAGGAGCCTTCCAGGGATCGCGCGGCCGGCTGGAGGGCTCCTTCGAGGCCCGCTGGCGCGGGCATCTCAGGATAGGGTGGTCGGTTGGACGGGCCGATCAATCCTCGCATGCGAGTGTATCAGATAATCACGCGGCGCGGGCGGTCTGACCGGCCAGCATCTTGCGGATCTCAGGGATGCACGAGCCGCAATTCGTTCCGGCCTTGCAGGCGGCGCCCACCGCCTCCACGGAGCCGGCGCCCCCCGCGATGGTGGTGGCGATCGTGTCGGCGCCGACGCCGTGGCACGCGCAGACCACCGGACCCGCCGAAGCCGTGGCGGCCCGCCCGGAGAGGAGCGCCAGACGCGCGGGCGTCTCGGGCTCCTCGGCGGCGAACAGGGCCTTGGCGGCCTCCCAGTCCGGGCGCACCCCGGCGGGCGTGTAGGCGAGGCTGGCGACGAGGCGGGTGCCGTCGTAGACGGCGCAGCGATAGCGGTCCCGGGCGTGATCGGCGTACTCGGCCAACTCGCAGCCGGGCAGCGCCTCGCTCTGGATCAGGCCGCGCATCATCAGCGCCACGGCGCGGGAGCTGTCCTGCGTGGCGAACTGCACGCCCCAGCCGCCGGTGATCGCCGCCCGCGCCCACCACCAGCCCTCCGGAAGGTCAACCTGCGCCCGGGACAGCAGGAAGCCGCGGGCGCGGTAAGCCAGAGGCGCGATCGCGGCTGGCGTGGCCTTCAGTTCGGGCTGGCCCGAGACCGGATCGGGCATGCCGCGCACCAGGGCGCCGACCCGGGCCTTCGACGCGAAGGCACCGCCCCAGTGCATCGGCATGAACAGGCTGCCCGGCACCACCGTGTCAGTGATCATCACCTCCAGCTCGGCCTCGCCGTGCTCGGTCGTCAGCCGGGCGATCCCGCCATCCGTGAGCTCGTGGATCGCCGCATCGTCCGGATGCACCTCGACGAACGGCACGGCGCGGTGGGCCGAGAGGCGCTGGCTCTTCCCCGTGCGCGTCATCGTGTGCCAGTGGTCGCGCACCCGGCCGGTGTTGAGCACGAACGGGAAATCCTCCGACACCGCCAGCGCGAGGGCCGGCGGCTGCACGGCGACGAAGCGCGCGCGCTGGTCGAAGGTGTAGAACCGCCCGTCGCCGAACAGGCGGGCCTTGCCCTGCGGGGCGTTCCGCGGCCCGGAGCGCTTCGGAATCGGCCACTGCACCGGAAGGCTCGCGTCGTAGGCGGCGTCGCTGAGGTCGGTGAGCGCGCCGAGGTCGAAGTCGCGCGTGCCGTTGTTCTCGTAGGCCGAAAGCCTGGCATGCTCGCGGAAGATCGCGGCGGCGGAGTCGAACGCGAAGGCCCGTCCGTGGCCGAGGCGCCGACCGACCTCCGCGAGCACCGCCCAATCGGGCCGGGCCTCGCCGGGGCTCGCCAGGAAGCGGCGCTGGCGCGAGATCCGGCGCTCGGAATTGGTCACCGTGCCGTCCTTCTCGCCCCAAGCCTGGGCGGGCAGCAGCACGGTCGTCCGGCCCGTGCCCCGGGCGGTGTCGGAATCCGAGACCGCCTCGGAGACCACGTAGAGGTCGAGCCCCTTCAGCGCCTCGCGGATCACGTCGGCCCGCGGCATCGAGACCAGCGGGTTGGTGCCCATCACCCAGAGCGCCTTGATCTTGCCCCGCGCGACGGCCTCGAACAGCGCGACGGCCTTCATGCCCTCGCCGGTGATGATCCGCGGCGCCCCCCAGTAGCGGCGCACCCGGTCGACCTCCTCGGGGGCGAAATGCATGTGGGCGGCCAGCATGTTGGCCAAACCCCCGACCTCGCGTCCGCCCATGGCGTTGGGCTGGCCGGTGAGCGAGAACGGCCCGGCCCCGGGCTGCCCGATTCGGCCGGTGATCAGGTGGCAGTTGATGATGGCGTTGCCCTTGTCGGTCCCCTGCGCCGACTGGTTCACCCCCTGCGAGAAGGCCGTGACCACCCGCCGGGTGCCGGCGAACAGGGCGTAGAAGGCCGCGATGTCGGCCTCCGGCACGCCGGTTTGGGCCGCGACCGCGGCCATGTCCGGCGCGATCTGGCGGGCGCGGTCGAGGGCGCCGTCGAACCCGGCCGTGTGGGACTCAATGAAGGCGCGGTCGCGAAATCCGTTGTCCGACAGATAGACCAGCAGGCCCGAGAACAGGGCGGTGTCGGTGCCCGGCCGGATGCCGAGGAACAGGTCGGATTCCTGCGCGGTCTGGGTCCGGCGCGGGTCGATGACGACGAACTTGGTGCCGCGGCGCGCCTTGGCGTCGGCCATGCGGCGGAACAGGACGGGATGGCACCACGCGGTGTTGGAGCCGACCAGCACGATCAGGTCGGCCTCGTCGAGATCCTCGTAGCAGCCCGGCACCGTGTCGGAGCCGAAGGCCCGGCGGTGGGCCGCCACCGCGCTCGACATGCACAGCCGCGAGTTGGTGTCCACGTGCGGCGTGCCGATGAAGCCCTTCGCGAGCTTGTTGGCGACGTAGTAATCCTCGGTGAGGAGCTGCCCGGACAGGTAGAAGGCGATCGCATCCGGGCCATGCTCCTCGGCCACCGCGCGGAGCTGTTCGGTGAGCGTGTCGAGGGCCGCATCCCAGGAGACCCGCGTGCCGTCGATCTGCGGGTGGAGCAGGCGGTTCTCCAGCGACAGGGTCTCGCCGAGCGCCGAGCCCTTCGAGCACAGGCGGCCGTAATTGGCCGGGTGGTCGGAATCGCCCGCGATGCCGGCGCCGCCCTGCCCGTCCGGGGTCGCGAGCACGCCGCACCCGACCCCGCAATAGGGGCAGGTGGTCCGCACCGTCTGCGCCGCCGCAGGTTGGGTCATGGCTTCTTCCTCGAAGGGTCGTCCTGGGCGGGAGCAAGCTCCGCGCCGCCGTTTCCCCTCCCCCTTGCGGGGAGGGGTCAGGGGTGGGGGTGGCGCAGAAGGCACCGCCCGAGCCCCATCCTGCGCCACCCCCACCTCCGGCTCCTCCCCGCAAGGGGGAGGAGAGCACGTCGCGCCTCAGTACACGTCGGCCTGATACCGCCCGGCCTTCTTTAAGGCCGCGAGATACGCCACCGCGTCCTCGGGGCTCTTGCCGCCGAACTGCGCCGCCACGTCGATGATCGCCCGCTCCACGTCCTTGGCCATCCGCTTGGCATCGCCGCAGACGTAGAAATGCGCGCCGCCCTCGAGCCACTTCCACAGGTCGGCACCGTTCTCGCGCATCCGGTCCTGGACGTAGGTCTTCTCGGTGCCGTCCCGGGACCACGCCAGGGACAGGCGGGTGAGCACCTTGTCGTCCTTCAGCCTGGTCAGCTCGTCCTTGTAGAAGAAGTCGCTGGCCTGACGCTGGTGGCCGTAGAACAGCCAGTTGCGGCCAGGCGCCTGCGTGGCGGCGCGCTCGCGCAGGAAGGCCCGGAACGGCGCGACGCCGGTGCCGGGGCCGCACATGATCACGTCCTTCGACAGATCCTCCGGCAGGCCGAAGCCGTGTGCCTTCTGGAGATAGACCTTCACCCGGGTCTGCTCGGGCAGGCGCTCGCCGAGATGGGTCGAGGCCACGCCGAGCCGCAGCCGCGAGCGGTGGTTGTAGCGAACCGCATCCACGGTCAGCGACACACGGCTGACATCCATCTTGGGCGAGGACGAGATCGAGTAGAGCCGCGGCTGCAACTCGTCGAGCGCCTCTAGGAACACTTCGGCGTTGGGCCGCGCGCCGGGGAACTTGTGGAGCGCGCCGAGCACGTCGAGATAGGCGGCGTCGCCGTCCGGATCCTCGCCGGAGGCCAGCGCCTGCGCCTTCTTGCGGGCCGGTCCCGAGGTGAGGAGCGACAGGAGCTGGTAGAGGTTGTCGGGCGCGGCACCCAGCGCGTAGTTCATCAGCAGGTGCTCGCGCAGGGTCCGCTCGCCGATCAGCCGCTCGGGCCGGGCGCCGAGTTCCGCGATCACCGCATCCACCAGCGCCGGCGCGTTGGCAGGGAACAGGCCCAGCGAATCGCCGACCTCGTACTGGATCGGCGTGCCGTCCAGCCCGATCTCGATGTGCCACGTCTCCTTCTCGCCGCCCGGATCGTTCAGGCGGCGGCGGGACAGGAACAGGGCCTCCACCGGGTTCTCGCGGCAATAGCCGAGCGGTCCGAGATCGGCCGCCGCCTTCGGGGCGTCGTCGTCCGCCTTGGGCGCGGCGGGGGCGCCGCCTGCGGCGCCGAACTCCTCGTCCAGCTTCTTGAGCATGCGCAGGGTCTCTTTGCCGCCGGGCTGGCAAAGGTTCAGGCGCGCCTCGTTCTTCAGGAAGATCGCGTTGGCGTAGTCGGCGCAGTTGTAGCCGCACTGGCCGCAATCCTGCTGGGCCATGGCGGCCATCAGCTTCTGCGGTTCGGGCCGGTCCTTGGCCATCGCCATCCGGTCGGCGATCGGCACGGAGGGGTCGTGCCAGGGGGCGTCGTCGTTGTCGGCGAGTCTCGGGCCGGTCGACGGCGCTTCGCCCGTCGCGAGCGCCGTGGCGCCCGCGACGGCGGGGCCGAGGAGCGCCGCGAAGTAGCCCGACAGCCACGCGCGCTGATCCTCGTTGAAGGGCGCGGTCTCGGGGATCAGGACGAGGGGGGGCGAGACGTGCTGGGTCATGCGGCGGCCTTCAGGGCGGGCTGGTCCTCGGCGGCGTCGCGGAGCGCCTCCGCGCCGGTGCGGCTGGTGAAGGCCTGGAAGCTCTCCTCGGGGCCCTCGCGGCGGGCGAGGTAGGCGCGCAGCAGCGCCTCCACCCGGGCGGGGCAATCCTCGGCCTTGACGGCCTTCCAGATCTCGGTGCCGATCTTCGGGTTCTCGGCGAAGCCGCCGCCGACCACGATGTCGTAGCCCTCGACGGTGTCGCCCTCCTCGGAGACGACGACCTTGGCGCCGATCAGCCCGATATCGCCGATGTAGTGCTGGGCGCAGCTGTGATGGCAGCCGGTGAGGTGGACGTTCACCGGCACGTCGAGGTTCGGCATCGCCTGCTCGATGTGGTCGGCGATGATCAGGGCGTGGCCCTTGGTGTCGGAGGCCGCGAACTTGCAGCCGCGGGCGCCCGTGCAGGCCACGAGGCCGGAGCGGATGCCCGCCGCCTTGGTGGTGAGTCCAAGATCGAGCACCCGCTGCTCCACCTCGGCGACCTTCGCATCCGGAACCCCGGAAAAGATGAAGTTCTGCCAGACGGTGAGGCGGATCTGGCCGTCGCCGCACTCGGCCGCGATCCTGGCCAGCGCCCGGACTTGATCGCTCGTCATCTTGCCCACGGGCAGGACCACGCCGATCCAGTTGAGGCCGGGCTGCTTCTGGGCGTGCACGCCGACATGGGCGAAGCGGTCGGTGGCCTTGCGCGGCGCGACGTGCTCCGGCGCGACCCGGTCGAGCTTGCGGCCGAGCTTGTCCTCGACGGCGGCGAGGTACTTGTCGAAGCCCCAGGCGTCGAGGACGTACTTCATCCGGCTCTTGTTGCGGTTCGTCCGGTCGCCGTGCTCGATGAACACCCGGATGATCGCGTCGGCGACCGCGTTGCAGTCCTCCGGCCTGAGAACGATGCCGGTGTCGCGGGCGAGGTCCCGGTGGCCCGAGATGCCGCCGAGGACGAGGCGCATGTAGATGCCCGGCGGCACCGAAGCGCCCTCCAGAACTTCCACGGCCTGGAAGCCGATGTCGTTGGTCTCCTCCAGGGTCGGCATCACGCCGCTGCCGTCGAAGGCGACGTTGAACTTGCGCGGCAGGCCGTAGAGCGAGCGGTCGTTCAGGATCCAGTTGTGCCAGGACTTGGCGAGCGGGCGCGTGTCCAGCAGCTCCTGCGCGTCGATGCCGGCGGTGGACGAGCCGGTGACGTTGCGGATGTTGTCGGCCCCTGCGCCCTGGGCGGTCAGCCCGATATCGGTGAGCCCATCGAGGAAGGGCTGGGCGTGCTCCGGGCTGATTTCCCGCACCTGCAGGTTCGCCCGCGTGGTCACGTGGACGTAGCCGCCGCCATGCTGGTCGGCGAGGTCGGCGACGCCCGCGAACTGCCAGTGGTGCAGGATCCCGTTGGGGATCCGCATCCGGCACATGTACGAGACCTGGTTCGGCGCGACCCAGAACATCCCGTGGTAGCGCCAGCGGAAATTGTCCTCGGGCTTGGGCTGCTTGCCGGCGGCCGCCTCCTGGATGAGCCGGTTGTGGCCGTCGAACGGGCTTTCGGCGCGCTTCCACTTCTCCTGCTCGCAGAGCTTGCCGCCGTCCTTGACGGTCCTGTCCTGCGCCTTGATGTGGATCGCGTCCGGGCCGGTCGGCTCGGCGGGCGGGGCGGAGGCCCCGGCCCCGCCGCTCGCGAGGCCGCCGGTCATGCGGACGGCGGCGATGCCGGAGGCGAAACCTTCGAGGTAGCGCTTCTGCTCGGCGTCGAACGTGCCTGCGGCGGTCTGGGTGTTGGTCTCGGCCATCGCGTGCCTCCCTAAGCGGCCAGCGGCTCGGGCGCGGGGCACCCGAACATCACGTCGTCCACGTTCTCGATCGGATCGCCCGTGCGGATCAGGCGCTTGCACGCGGCCTGCTCCGCGATGTCGCCCACGAACACCGCGCCGATCAGCTTGCCGTCGCGCACCAGCAGCTTGCGGTAGAGACCGGCCCCGGGGTCGGAGAGCACGATCGCCTCGGCGTCGTCGGGCGTGTCCACGATGCCGGCCGAGAAGACCGGCAGGCCGGAGACCTTGAGGCTCGTCGCCAGGGACGTGCCCCGGTACTCGGCCGGCTGGCCGGCGAGGTGGCGGGCCAGCGTGTCGGCGTGCTCGTAGGCGGGCTCGACGAGGCCGTAAACCAAGCCACGGTGCTCGGCGCATTCGCCGAGCGCGAAGATGCGCGGATCGGAGGTGGTCATCCGGTCGTCGACCGTGATGCCGCGGTTTGTCGCGAGCCCCGCGGCCTGCGCCAGCGCCACCGAGGGGCGCACGCCCACCGACATCACCACGAGGTCCGCGGGAAGCACGGTCCCGTCCGCCAGGACGAGGCGCTCGACGCGGCCGTCGCCTTCGACTTGTGCGGTATCGGCCTGGAGCCGCACCGTCACGCCGCGGGCCTCCAGGGCGCGCTTCACAAGCCCGGCGGCGTGGTGGTCGAGCTGGCGCTCCATCAGCCGGTCCATGACGTGGAGCAGCGTCGTGTCGACCCCGAGCCGGGCGAGCCCGACCGCGGCTTCGAGGCCCAGAAGGCCGCCGCCGATGACGATGGCCCGGGCATGCCGAACGGCGGCCCGGCGGATCGCCGCGACGTCGGCGAGATCGCGAAACGTGATGACGCCAGGAAGATCCATGCCGGGCTTCGGCAGGCGGATCGGCAGGGACCCGACCGCAAGCACCAGCTTGTCGAAGGGCAGGACGTGGGTCTCGCCCACGATGACGAGCCCGTTCTCCCGGTCGATCTGGGTGACCGGCGCGCCGGTGATCAGGCGGATGCCGTGAGCCTCGTACCAGTCGAGGCCGCGGAACGCGCAGGCCGCCTCGTCGACCTCGCCGCCGAGCAGCGAGGAGAGCAGGACCCGGTTGTACGCCGCCTGGGGCTCGGCGCCGACGCAGGTGACGTCGAAGCGGCCGGGGGTCCCCTCGGTCAGGCGCTCGAGGAAGCGCAGGGAGGCCATGCCGTTGCCGACGACGACCAACCTCTCGCGCGGCAGGCCGGTCTGGCTACGCGCGTCGTGTATGCGGGTGTCGCTCAGGGATGTCGCCATCGCTCGATCGCGTCTGGAACCTCGATTGCAGGATCGTTGGCGGACCGCCCACGAAAAAGCCGCTGCCGGTGACCCCGGGGCAGGCTTCGAGCCCCAGGAGAACCGGATCAGCGGCCTCGCTGACGGCGCTGCCCGTCGCCGTTGACGGACGGATGGGATCAAGCAGCTTCCGTGCCAGATCCAGCGCCGGGCGCGGGGAGGCGGACCTGCTGCTGAGAACGTGGTCTGATTGGAAGGGGTGGCGCAGCCGGCGAGCCGCCTGCGCTGCACAAAGAGCAGGCGCTGCTCATCAATCCAGTGAGCGGGCGGACGTCGCGCGTCCGTTGAGCCGTCGCTCGCTGCCGCAGAATTCAGCGGATGAGCCCGTCCACCGCCTCATCCGGAGGCGGCAGGGCGGAGCTGGAATGTCCGTCGCGGTGACCGACACAGCGACATCGCCCTGCGGGGGAGGACGGAACGGCTGCGTTTCAGCCCCGCCCGTGCCTTCCGAGAAGGCACTCGACCCCGGCGTTACGTCAGATCAGCGCCGAGAGCAGGGCGAGCAGACCGATGGTCGGCATCGCTCCGACCACCAGCGCCCAGTACCAACCGCGGCTGACGCCGGCCCGGCGATTGTCGTTGTTGGCCCGCGGGGGCCTGCCGCCGCGATAGATATGACGGCGAAGCTCGTCGCGCATCCGCGGATGCGACGAATACGAGCCAGTGTCGAGTTTGCGGCATCCGGGCATGGTAGAAACACAACGGGCCACGCCGCCCGACGTTCCGGACCGATCCGGCCCTGCGGTGCAGCTTCGTGACGAAAGTGTTTCGCTGTCGCCCGGTCCTAGAGATCGACCGTCGCCGCGCGGTAGAGATCCGGCCTGTAGAGGGTCGGAATCGCGCCTTCGAAACGGGTGCCATCCGCGATCTGGCGGGCGGCCTGCATCTGCGTGAGCAGCCACATCGCCTGCGCCGGTCGCGGCTCCTGGATGGCGGCGCCGAACGTCAGCGGCGCACCGACGCCCGGCTGCTCCGGCGACCCGTCCGGCAGGGCGCACCCGACGATTGCCGGATCGAGATCGAGATAGGGCCGGCGGGCGAGGCGCTGGATCAGCTCCGGTCGGTTCTCGGGATCGGCGCACCAGCGCCCGGCCTGCGTCACCGCGCGGACCAGCGACAGGATCGCGCCGTCGAGCCGCTCGGAGACGGCCAGCACCTTCTCGGGGGCATCCGGCGCAAGCGCGCTGCCCAGCACAGCGATCCGCCCGTGCCCCGCCGCCGCCGCGACGTCGTTCCACGGCGCGCCGGCGCAGAAGCCGTCGACGAGGCCCCGCGCCAGGGTCTCCACGCTGTATTGCGGCGGCACCACGACGGTGCGGAACGCCGCTGGATCGAGCCCGCCGGCCTCGGCGAACAGCCGCAGTTGATAGCTGTGGCATGAGAACGGGTGGACGGTGCCCAGCGTCAGGGGCCGGCCCATCGCGCGCCGCTCCTCCGCGATGCGGGCGAAGGCGCGGGCGATGGCGGTCGGCGTCTCGCTCTCCGGCGCCATCGCGTCCCAGAGGCTCCGCGCCAACGTGATGGCGTTGCCGTTGATGCTGAGCTGCATCGGCACGATCAGGTCCGAGGGCGGCCCCGACAGGCCGAGCCGGCTCGCCAGCGCCAGCGGCGCCAGCATGTGGGCGCCGTCGAGATGGCCGAGTGCCAGCCGGTCGCGCAACGTCGCCCAGGAGGGCTCGGCGGTGAGGTCGAGGTCGAGACCCTCCGTCCGGGCGAAGCCCAGTTCCTGCGCCATGATCAGGGGCGCGGCGTCACAGAGCGGGATGTAGCCGAGCTGAAGCCTCATCCGAGCAGGTCCGCGGTGGTCACGATCGCCCGGGCGATGTCGGCGATCTTACGCTTCTCGTTCATGGCTTTGCGGCGCAGCTGCTTGTAGGCCTCGTCCTCGGTCAGACCCTTCATGCTCATCAGGATGCCCTTGGCGCGCTCGATGAGCTTGCGGTCGGCAAGCTCGCCCCGCGCCTCGGTGAGTTCCCGCTGGAGCCGCGCGAAGGCGTTGAAGCGCAGGATCGCGATGTCGAGGATCGACTTGATCCGCTCGGCCCGCAGCCCGTCCACCACATAGGCCGAGATCCCGGCATCAACGGCGGCCTGCATCATGGTGGTGTCCGAGCGGTCGACGAACATCGCCACCGGCCGCTCGACCTGCCGCGACACGCCCGACATCTGCTCCAGAATGTCCCGGCTCGGGCTCTCCAGGTGAATCACCACCACATCGGGCTTCAGGGCGGTGACCCGCTCCGTCAGGTCGGCGGTGTCGGGAATGATCACGACGCGGCCGACGCCCGCGGCGCGCAGTCCTTCCTCGAGAATCGCCGCGCGGGCGCGGCTGGGATCGATCACGGCGACGGTGAGGCTGGTTTCGGTCATCGGAGCCCGGTTACGGGGCGGCTCGTCACGGAAGGAGCCCGAGCGGGCCCGCCAAGCGAAGCAAGGTGTATGCCCTCCGCGGGCAGCGCTGGAAAAGCAGGGCCGCGGGCGTCGTCCCCCGCCGTTTGCGGCGGATTGCAACGGCGGCGAAAAGAAACGGTCCCGTTTCCGCCGCAATGCGGGCTCCATCCTGAACGCCTCGGAATCGTAGGGGGATCGGTGATTCGGATGCGCAGGCCAGATCAGCCCGCTCTCACGGAAGCCGGCGCCGCTCGCGTCACGATGCCGTTCCTGCCAACCCTGGCTGTCATCGCCCTCTTGGGGGTGGCGTCGTTCTATTGTCCGTCGTCGAACCCGGTCCAGGCGCCGCATGCGGAGCGCGCGCAGGCGGATCCGCTGACGACCGCGTCCCTCGCCGAGGTGCCGGTGGCGCCGGCCGCGACGGCGTTCGCACAGCCGCCCGCCCCCGCGGCCGGGCCGGGACGTCTTCCCGCGGCCCTGATCTTCGCGGAAGCCTTCCCGCTCGATGCGGTGGCACCGAAGGTTGCCGCATCCACCACCCATCTCGCGGCGTCGGGCCGGCCGGCCCCGCGCATGACCGTGGCGAATCGGCGTGCCTGCCCCGGGCGTCGTTGCCCGGACGCCAGCCAACGCGGCACCGATCCGTTCGTCGCCGCCCACGCGGAGGCCGCGGAGCCGGCAGGGCGCACCCTGATCCCCGGCCCGGCCCTGCCCTTCGTCGATGTCGTCGCCGAGACGGTGACCGACACGGTGACGGAAACCCTGTCGCCGGCCGCCCGTGTGGTTGGCGATGCGGCCGCGTATGTGCGCGACGGTGCGGTCGCGGTCCGGGGCACCGTTTCCCTGGCCGTGGCCGACTGCCTGCGCTGATCGCGCCGCGCGCGGTCGGCGCCTCCATAGCGGACCGTACCTCTGGACCTGCCCGTCGCCCGTCCTAGGTGCGTCGCAGCGGACGGTCGAGGCTTCCGGCCGCTGACCGGAGCCGGGGCCGGATGGCTGAACGCATCGAGGATTACGCGCTGATCGGCGATTGCCGCAGCGCCGCGCTGATCAGCCGGCAGGGCAGCGTCGACTGGCTGTGCTGGCCGCGCTTCGACGCCGCCGCCCTGTTCACCAGCCTGCTCGGGACTGAGGCGCACGGCTTCTGGAAGATCTTTCCGGAGGCCGAGCATGTCGAGACGCGCTGGTCCTACCGGCCGGGCAGCCTCGTGCTGGAGACGCGGCACATCACCCGGCAGGGCGAGGTTCTGGTCACCGATTTCATGCCGGTCGGCGACGGCTCGCACCTCGTGCGGCTCGTCGACGGCGTCCATGGCCGCGTCGCCATGCGGATGGAGATGGCGGTCCGGTTCGATTACGGCTCGGCGGTGCCCTGGGTCTCGCGCTCGGAACTCGGCGACCTGCGCGCCGTCGCGGGCCCCCACAAGGTGGTGCTGCGCTCGGACGTGCACCTCAAGGGATCCGACACGCAGACGACGGTCGCCGAATTCACCGTCCAGGCCGGGGACAAGCACCGGTTCGTGCTGAGCTACGGTCCCTCCCACGAGGACGATCCGGTCGCGATCGAGCCGCGCAAGGCCCTCGCGATCGCCGATCAGGGCTGGCGCGACTGGTCGAGCCGCTGCGCCGGCGGCACGGCCTGGGACCGGATGCTCCAGCGCTCCCTGCTGACCCTGAAGGCGCTGATCTACGAGCCGACCGGCGGCATCGTGGCGGCGCCCACCGCCTCCCTGCCGGAGGGGCTCGGCGGCGAGCGCAATTGGGATTACCGCTTCTGCTGGCTGCGCGACTCGACCCTGACGCTCATCGCCCTGATGGATGCGGGCTATATCGACGAGGCGCGCAACTGGCTCGGCTGGCTGCTGCGCGCGGTGGCGGGCAACCCCGAGCAGGCGCACATCCTCTACGGGATCGGCGGCGAGCGGCTGCTGCCGGAAATCGAGCTCGACTGGCTGCCCGGCTACGAGAACTCGAAGCCCGTGCGGATCGGCAACGCAGCGGCGAACCAGTTCCAGATCGACGTCTATGGCGAGTTGTTCGACGCGCTCTATCAGGCCCATGCCCGCGGCCTGCCGGTCAGCGAGGACGGCCTGCGCGTCGGCCTCGCGATCCTCGGCCACCTGGAGACGGCGTGGCACCAGCCCGACGAGGGGATCTGGGAGGTCCGCGGCGGACCGCGCCATTTCACCCACTCGAAGGTGATGGCCTGGGTGGCGTTCGACCGGGCGCTGCGCATGCACGAGATGCACGAGTCCGGCGCCACCGAGGAACACGCCCGGCGCTGGCGGGCGGCCCGCGACCGGATCCACGCCGAAGTCTGCGAGAAGGGGTTCGACCCCGAACTCAACAGCTTCGTCCAGTCCTACGGCTCGAAGGCGCTGGACGCGAGCCTGCTGCTCATCGCCCATACCGGCTTCCTGCCGCAGGACGATCCGCGCGTCGTCGGCACCGTCGCGGCGATCGGCAAGAACCTGATGCGCGACGGCTTCGTCCTCCGCTACGAGACCGAGGGGCAGACCACCGACGGTCTGAAGGGCAACGAGGGGGCTTTCCTGCCCTGCACGTTCTGGTACGCCGACAACCTGATCGGCCTCGGCCGGCGTGACGAGGCCCGGGCGATCATCGAGCGCCTGATCGGCATCTGCACCGATCTCGGCCTCGTGAGCGAGGAATACGACGTGCAAGCCAAGCGCCTTGTGGGTAACTTCCCGCAGGCCTTCACCCACGTGGCGCTCGTCAACACGCTCCTCAGCTATACGCGCGGCGAAGGGCCGGCGGATCGGCAGGGTGGTAAGGGCAACGGAGCTCCCCCCGCCGTCCTGCGGCAGCGCGAGGCCGACAAGCGGCACGCGCAAGGCGAACTGGAAGACGTACAATCATGAGCGGTGCTGACACTCCCGCCAAGGCGGCCCTCGCTGAGATCGACACCCTCAGCATCAATACGATCCGCACGCTCGCGATCGACGCGGTGCAGAAGGCCAATTCCGGCCATGCCGGCGCGCCGATGGGCCTCGCGCCCGTGGCCTACACCCTGTGGAACCGCTACCTGCGCTACGACCCGGCGCATCCGCATTGGCCGAACCGCGACCGGTTCGTCCTGTCCTGCGGCCATGCCTCGATGCTGCTCTACGGGCTGCTGCATCTGGCCGGCGTCGCCGAGAGCGACGGCGGCAATGCCCCGGCGGTGTCGCTGGAGGACATCAAGAAGTTCCGCCAGCTCGACAGCCGCACCCCCGGTCACCCGGAATACCACTTCACCACCGGCGTCGAGACCACCACCGGCCCCCTCGGCCAGGGTGTCGCCAACTCGGTCGGCATGGCGATGGGCAGCCGCTACCTCGGCCAGCACCTGAACCGGCCGAACCTGCCGCTGTTCGACTACAACGTCTACGCAATCTGCTCGGACGGCGACCTGATGGAGGGCGTGGCCTCGGAGGCGGCGTCGCTCGCCGGCCATCTGCGGCTCGGCAACCTTTGCTGGATCTACGACGACAACACCATCACGATCGAGGGCCACACGGAACTCGCCTTCGGCGAGGAGGTGGCGACCCGGTTCCTGGCCTATGGCTGGCAGGTGGTGCGGGTGGCCGACGCCAACGACGTGCACGCGCTGGCCGGCTCGATCGAGACGTTCCTCGCCACGAACGACCGGCCCACGCTGATCATCGTCAAGTCGGTGATCGGCTACGGCGCGCCGAACAAGCAGGGCACCGCCAAAGCCCATTCGGACGCGCTGGGCCCGGACGAGGTCAAGGGTGCTAAGCGCGCCTATGGCTGGCCGGAGGACGCACAGTTCCTCGTGCCCGACGGCGTCCAGGAGAATTTTCGCGATGGCATCGGCAAGCGCGGCGCCGCTCTCTACGATTCCTGGCAGGGCCTGCTCGCCAAGGCCAAGGAGGCGGATGCCGATCACGCCGAGGATCTGAACGCCTTCCTGGAAGGCCGCCTGCCGGAGGGCTGGGACAAGGACATCCCGGTCTTCGAGCCGGATGCCAAGGGTCTCGCGACGCGCGAATCCTCCGGCAAGGTGCTGAACGCCATCGCGCAGCACGTGCCGTTCCTGCTCGGCGGCTCGGCGGATCTGGCGCCGTCCAACAAGTCGAACCTGACCTTCGAGGGCGCGGGCTCCTTCGGCCCGTTCTCGCCGGGCGGCCGCAACCTGCATTTCGGCGTCCGCGAGCACGCCATGGGCTCGATCGTGAACGGCTTAGGCCTCTCGGGGCTGCGGGCCTACGGCGCGACCTTCCTGGTCTTCGCCGACTACATGCGGCCGCCGATCCGGCTGGCTGCGCTGATGGAGCTGCCGGTCTTCCACATCTTCACGCACGATTCGATCGGCGTGGGCGAGGACGGACCGACCCACCAGCCGGTGGAGCAGCTCCTGTCACTGCGCTGCATTCCCGGCCTCGTCACCCTCCGCCCGGCCGACGCCAACGAGGTCGCCGAGGCCTACCGGGTGATCTTCTCGTCGAAGAACCAGCCGGCGGTGCTGGCCCTCTCGCGGCAGCCGCTGCCGACGCTCGACCGCACCAAGTTCGGCGCGGCGTCGGGAACCGCCAAGGGCGCCTATGTGCTTGCTGATTGCGAGGGCACGCCGGAGGTGATCCTGCTCGGCGCCGGCTCCGAGGTACAGCTCTGCATCGGCGCCTACGAGGCGCTGACGGCGGAGGGCGTGAAGGCCCGGGTGGTCTCGATGCCGTCCTGGGACCTGTTCGAGCGCCAGGATCAGGCCTACCGCGACTCGGTGCTGCCGCCCGCCGTGAAGGCGCGGGTGGCGGTCGAGCAGGGCAGCGTGATCGGCTGGGACCGCTACGCCGGCTCCGAGGGTGCGATCATCGGCATGCACACGTTCGGGGCTTCGGCGCCGATCAAGGATCTCCAGACCAAGTTCGGCTTTACCCCCGAGAAGGTACTGGAGGCCGCGAAGGCCCAGATGGCCAAGCACAAGCGGTAGCCCGACGGCTTCTCCCCTCCCCCTTGCGGGGAGGGGTCAGGGGTGGGGGTGATGCAGGATCGAGCGTCGAGGTGCCTCCTGCGCCACCCTAACCTCCAACTCCTCCCCACAAGGGGGGAGGAGAGTGCGTTCCGCGGGCGGAACGCGGCACGCGAGACGAGGAATCGACATGAACGCGCTCAAGGCCCTGCACGACGAACAGGATCAAGCGGTCTGGCTCGACTTCGTGGCCCGGGGCTTCATCCAGAAGGGCGAGCTGAAGCAGCTCGTGGAGCGGGACGGCCTGCGCGGCGTCACCTCCAACCCCTCGATCTTCGAGAAGGCGATCGGCCACTCGGACGAGTACGACGCCAGCATCAAGGCCGTGCAGGAGACCGGCGACAGCCGGGTCATCGACCTCTACGAGGGCCTGGCCATCGCCGACATCCAGGCGGCGGCCGACGTGCTCCGCCCGGTCTACGAGGCGAGCGACGGGGCCGACGGCTACGTCAGCCTGGAGGTCTCGCCCTACCTCGCCCTCGACACCGAGGAGACGTTGTCCGAGGCCCGGCGCCTGCACAAGGCGGTCGCCCGCGACAACCTGATGGTGAAGGTGCCGGCGACGCCTCAGGGCATCCCGGCGATCCGCCAGCTCACCGCTGAGGGTATCTCGATCAACGTCACCCTGCTGTTCTCGCAGGAGGCCTACGAGGCGGTGGCCCGCGCCTTCATCGACGGGCTCGACGCGCGCGCCAAGGCCGGTCACGACGTCTCGCGGATCGCGAGCGTCGCGAGCTTCTTCATCAGCCGGATCGACGTTCTGGTCGACAAGCTCCTCGACGAGAAGATCGCGCAGGCCAACGACCCCGACGAGAAGATCGCCCTGGAGCAGCTCAAGGGGAAGGTGGCGATCGCCAACGCGAAGCTTGCCTACCAGCGCTACAAGCGCATCTTCGCCGAGTCCAAGTGGACGGCTCTGGCCGAGAAGGGCGCCAAGGCGCAGCGCCTGCTCTGGGCCTCCACGGGCGTGAAGAACAAGGCCTATTCCGACGTGCTCTACGTCGAGGAGCTGATCGGCCCCAACACCGTCAACACCATGCCGCCCGCCACTATGGATGCGTTCCGCGACCACGGCGTGGTGCGGGCGACCATCGAGGAGGACGTGCCGGGCGCCGAGGCCGTGATGGCCCGCCTCGCCCGGTCCGGCATCGACATCGAACGGATCGCCGAGCAGCTGGTGCGCGAGGGCGTCCAGCTGTTCATCGACGCGGCCGACAACCTGCTCGGCGCAGTGGCGGGCAAGCGCGCGGCGCTGCTCGGTCATCGCCTCGACGGCCAGAGCCTCGCGCTCGACGAGACCCTGGCGAACGCCGCGAAGAAGACCGTCGAGACCTGGCGCGCGAGCGGCGCGATCCGCCGGCTCTGGGCGGGCGACGCTACGGTCTGGTCCGGCCAGGACGAGGCGAACTGGCTCGGCTGGCTGCACATCGTCGAGGAGGAGCTCGAAAAGGTCGCCGACTATGCCGCCTTCTCCGATTGGGTGAGGAGCCAGGGCTTCACCGACGCGGTGGTGCTGGGCATGGGCGGGTCGAGCCTCGGCCCGGAGGTGCTGAGCCTGACCTACGGCCAGCGCGACGGTTTCCCGAAGCTACAGATCCTCGATTCGACCCACCCCGATCAGGTGCGCGCCCTGGAGGCGAGCATCGATCTGGCGAGGACGCTGTTCATCGTCGCGTCCAAGTCCGGCTCGACCCTGGAGCCCAACGTCTTCCGCGACTATTTCCTGGGCCGCGCCAAGGACGTGCTCGGCGAGAAGGCCGGCGAACACTTCGTGGCGGTCACCGATCCCGGCTCCGACATGGAGCGCGCCGCCAAGGCCGATAACTTCAAAACAATCTTCTACGGGGTGAAGCAGATCGGCGGGCGCTACTCGGTGCTGTCGGCCTTCGGGCTGGTGCCGGCCGCCGCCATGGGCCTCGACGTCAAGGATCTGTTGGAGCGGGCACGCATCATGGTCCGCTCCTGCGGTCCGGTCGTGCCGCCGGCCGTCAACCCCGGGGTGCTGCTCGGGACCGCCATGGGTGCGGCGGCGCTCGCCGGCCGCGACAAGGTGACGGTCATCGCCTCGCCCGCGATCGAGAGCTTCGGCGCCTGGGCCGAGCAGCTCATCGCGGAATCGACCGGCAAGCAGGGCAAGGGCTTGGTGCCGGTGGACGGGGAGCCCGTCGGGGTCCCGGCGGTCTACGGCCACGACCGGTTCTTCCTCTACCTGCGCCTCGACGGCGGCGCCGCCATCGAGCAGGACGAGGCCCTCCGCGCCCTGGAGCGCGACGGGCACCCGATCGCCCGGATCACCCTCGATTCCGTCGAGCAGCTGCCGCAGGAATTCTACCGCCTGGAGATGGCGACGGCGGTGGCCGGCGCGGTGATCGGCATCAACCCGTTCGACCAGCCCGACGTCGAGGCCAGCAAGGTCGAGACCAAGAAGCTGTTCGCGGAGGCCGAGGCCAGCGGCGCCCTGCCCTCCGAGACGCCGCTCTTCGCGGACGACACCATCGCCCTCTACGCCGATCCAAAGAACGCCGAGGGGCTGAAGCAGGCCTCGGAGGGGCTGGACGCGGCGCTGAAGGCGCAGGTCGCCCGGTTGAAGGACGGGGATTACCTCGCCCTCCTCGCCTACGTGCCGCGCAACGAGCAGACGGCCGGCCTCCTGCAGGAGCCCCGGCTCGCGGTTCGGGACGCCCGCAAGGTGGCGACCTGCCTGGAATTCGGGCCGCGGTTCCTGCACTCCACCGGCCAGGCCTACAAGGGCGGGCCGGATACCGGCGTGTTCCTGCAGATCACCGCGGATCCGTCGGAGGACCTGCCGATCCCCGGCCGGAAGCTCGGTTTCAGCACCGTGGTGGCCGCGCAGGCCCGGGGCGATTTTGCGGTCTTGGCCGAGCGCGGGCGGCGGGCGCTGCGGGTCCACATCAAGGGGGATCTCGAGGCCGGGCTGAAGCGGATCGCGGCGGCGCTCAAGGCCGCGGTGGCGTGACACGATGCGGGGCCGGCGATCGAGGATCACCACCCTTTTCCCGGGCGCATGGAGCGCTAGCGGAATGCGACCCGGGATCCAGCACAAGGAGACGCGCAGCGTCCGTATCGGAATGCGTCTCCGCTTTTGAGCCGCTTCGCGGCACGTCTTCTCCTGGGTCCCGGATCACCTTCCACTCGCGTTCCAGGTGTCCGGGAAAAGGTCGCGATGGACCGGGAACGTCAGTGACGCCGTAAGCCTCTGAACCTCACCTGGTGGGGTCGATCGAAGGAAGAGCAGCGATGCAACTCGGCATGATCGGCCTCGGCCGGATGGGCGGCAACATCGTCCGGCGCCTCTTGCGCGATGGGCACACAGCCGTGGTGTTCGACCAGAACCCGGAGGCCGTGGCGGCCCTGGTCGAGGCTGGCGCCACCGGCGCGTCGAGCCTGGAGGATCTGGTCGCCAAGCTCGAAAAGCCGCGCGCGGCCTGGGTGATGCTGCCGGCGGGGCCGATCACCGAGCAGGCCGTCCAGACCCTCGCGGGGCTGATGCAATCCGGCGACTGCATCATCGACGGCGGCAACTCCTTCTACGGCGACGATGTCCGCCGCGGCCTCGCTTTGAAGGAGAAGGGCCTGCATTACGTCGATGTCGGCACCTCGGGGGGCGTCTGGGGCTTGGAGCGCGGCTACTGCATGATGATCGGCGGCGACACCGAGACCGTCGACCGGCTCGACCCGATCTTTAAGGCGCTCGCCCCCGGCATCGGCGACATCCCGAAGACTCCGAACCGCGAGGAGCGCGATCCCCGCGCCGAGCTGGGCTACATCCATGCCGGGCCGACGGGCGCCGGCCACTTCGTCAAGATGGTCCACAACGGCATCGAGTACGGGCTGATGCAGGCCTACGCGGAGGGGTTCGACATCCTCCGCCATGCCAATTCCGAGGGTCTGCCGGAGGAGCGCCGTTTCGACCTCGACCTGGGTGACATCGCCGAGGTCTGGCGGCGCGGCAGCGTCGTCTCGTCCTGGCTCCTCGACCTGACCGCTCAGGCGCTCGCCGGCGACGAGCAGCTCTCCGAATTCTCCGGCCATGTCGATGATTCCGGCGAGGGCCGCTGGACCATCAACGCCGCCATCGAGGAGGGCGTGCCGGCGACCGTGCTGTCGGCCGCCCTCTACCGCCGGTTCCGCTCCCGCGAGCACGAGAGCTACGCCGACAAGCTGCTCTCGGCGATGCGCAAGGGGTTCGGCGGCCATCAGGAGCCGAAGAAGTAGGGGCGCGTCATGAGCCTGCCCGCCGGCACCCATGTTCTGCAGGATCCGCAGGCCGTCGCCCGCGAGGCGGCCGAGCGGCTGATCGTGGCCTGCGGCGAGAATCATTCCGAGCGGATCGCGATTGGCCTGTCCGGCGGCTCGACCCCGAAGGTGCTGTACGGCCTCCTCGCCAGCCCGGACTACGCGACCCGGGTGCCGTGGGAGCGGGTCCACTGGTTCTTCGGCGACGACCGGGTGGTCCCCTGGGACGACGAACGCAGCAACGTCCGCATGGTCCGGGAGGCCTTCGGCCACGGCGCGCCGATCCCGCCGACGCACCTGCATTTCATCCCCTCCGACTTGGGCGCGGAGGCCGGCGCCCGCGCCTACGAGCGCACGCTTCTCGACTTCTACGGAGCCGACAGGCTCGATCCCGACCGGCCGCTGTTCGACCTCGTGCTGCTCGGCCTCGGCGAGGACGGGCACACCGCCTCGCTCTTCCCCGGTAAACCGGCGGTGGAGGAGACGGAACGGCTCGTCGCGCCGGTGCCCGAGGCGGGGCTCGCGCCGTTCGTGCCGCGGATCACGCTGACGTTTCCGGCGCTGGCCTCCTCCCGGCATGTGCTGTTCCTCGTGACCGGTGCGGGGAAGCGCGCGCCGCTGGCCCGCCTCGCCGCCGGCGAGGATCTGCCGGCGGGCCGCGTCGCCAGCGCGGGTGCGGTCGCGTGGCTGCTGGATGCGGTGGCTGCGGGCTGATGTCGGGCGTTACGGTCTGGCAAGGCCGCGGCGTTACGCTGTTCCGATCCGGGGCGTTGCGCCGATCGTGGAATGACGCCGGCCGTTGCAAAGACGGGTGAGATGCACGCGGGCACCCTCGTCCTCTATACGGACCAGCAGCCGGACCACTCCGACCTCCTGCCCGCGCTCCGGTGCATCGCCCGCTGCACGGTGCTGCGTGCCGCCGAGATGCCGCCGCCCGGCCCGCATCTCGCCCTCGTGGTCGATCTCGACCTGTTGCAGCCCTCCCCGCTCATCGGCCTGCGGGCCCTGATCGCGAATACGCCCGATCTGCCCCGCATCTTCCTGATGCGCAGCATGGGTCAGCGCAGCCTGGCGGCGGCGCGGGGGCTGGGCGGCCGCATCTGTCTGCCCGCCGGCACGCCGATCGAGACCGTCGTGGACGCCCTGCGGACCCAGATCGGGATCCCGAAGGCCGCGATCGAGCGGCCGGCAGCCGGTCCGTCCCGGGTTGCCCGCGCCGCCGACGCGGCGGGCGGCGTGATCGCCGACCTGCTCGATGCCGCGCGCGGATCGGGGGGCATTGACCCCGCGCGGATCGAGGAGGGCCTGGAACCGGTGCTCGGGGCGGTCGGTGCCGGCGGCCTCGCATCCTGGCTGGCGACCGTGCGGGCCTACGACGACGCCACGTACCAGCACTGCCTGCTGGTGGCGGGCCTCAGCGCCGCCTTCGCGATCGATCTCGGCTTCTCGTCCGCCGACCGTCAGCAACTCGTGCGCGCCGCCCTCGTCCACGATGTCGGCAAGGCCCGCATCCCCCTGGCGATCCTGAACAAGCCGAGTCCGCTCGATGCGCGCGAACGGGCCGTGATGCGGGAGCACTCGGCCGTCGGCCACGCGATCCTCCTTCAGGCCGGCGGCTTCGACGAGACCGTGCTCACCGTGGTCCGCCACCACCATGAGATGCTCGACGGCTCGGGCTATCCCGACGGGCTCCGGGGTGAGGCCATCCCCGACATCGTCCGGTTGATCACGATCTGCGACGTCTACGCGGCCCTGATCGAGCGCCGCCCCTACCGGGCCCCGATGCCGGCCGCCGACGCCCTGGGCATCCTCGACGGCATGGCGGGCAAGCTGGACCCGATCCTGGTCCGGGCGTTTGCGCGTACAGCAGCCGGCGCCTGACGAACGCCTGGGAGACCGATTCCGCTGCAATCGGCCCGCTCGGCAACCACATTTCTCCAACTCGCCCGATCGGGCAATAATTCTCCCCGAAACGATGGAGGCCATCGAAACAACGCAACCTCGATCCGGTCCGGGCGCGATACGTTCGCCGTCATCCAAGGCGCCTGACGTCAGGAGATTTGCGATGGTTCATGCGAGCACCTCCGCCGAAGTCGAGGCGATGATGGCGGATCTCTCAGTCTCGGCCGGCCGCGCCCCGGAGGCCTATCTCGCCGCCGCGCGCACCACGCTGCTGCGTCTGCTGGCGCACCCGGAACTGCTCGATCCGGCCCGCCTCGTCGGCCGGGGCGAGGGCCTGAGCCGCAATCTGCTGTTCGGCACCGAGGACATCAGCGTCTGGGCCATGGTGTGGGCGCCCGGCGCGGTGACGCCGGTGCACGATCACCATTGCTCGTGCTGTTTCGGCCTGCTGCGCGGCACCTTGCGCGAGACGTGGTATCGCCCGATCAGCGAGACCCACGCGGTGCCGACCCTGGATGCCGTACGCCGGCCGGGCTACGTCGCCTGCATGATGCCGTCGGGCCCGAACCTGCACCGGATCGTCAATGACGGGCCGGAGGCGGCGATCTCGATCCACGTCTACGGCTACGACCACCGGGCGCAGAATTCCTCGATCGACCGCACCTACGAAATCGCGGCCGGCTGACGCCACCGCTCCCCAGTCACGCCACGTAGAGGGTCGGGACGGCAGTCGTGTATTTCATCTCCTCCATGGCGATGGAGGAGGACAGGTTTGAAAACTCGAGCTTGGCGATGAGCCGCTGATACACGGCATCGTACGCCTCGATGTCGGGCACGACGATGCGCAGCAGGTAATCGATCTCGCCGGTGAGACGCCACGCCTCGACGATCTCGGGGAAGTCGGCGACGATCCGCCGGAACGCCTCGGACCAGTCGGCGGCGTGGCGCGGGGCCTTCACGGCCACGAACACCGTCGTCGGCACGTTGACCTTGCGGCGGTCGACCAGGGCGACCCGGCCGCGGATCACCCCGGAGGCTTCGAGCTTCTTCACCCGCCGCCAGCACGGCGCCGCGCTGACGCCGACCCGCTCGGCGAGTTCGGCCACGGGCAGCGTCGCGTCCTGCTGGAGGATGTCCAGGATCTTCCGGTCCACCGCGTCCATGCGATCCAGGCTCCCCTCGGGCGCTCGTGCTCAGACGCACTCACTTCGTTCATGCGAGTGAGCACTCGCTCATTGTTCGAGCATCAATTTTCAGACTCGGCTGAAGCCTCCGTCTGGATCGATGCACTAGAGCACGAAATGCTTCGAGAGCTTGAGCCCCTGCGCCTGATAGTTCGAGCCAGCCCCCGCGCCGTAGAGCGTCTCCGGCACGTCGAGCATGCGCTCGTAGACGAGGCGGCCCACGATCTGGCCATCCTCCAGCAGGAACGGCACGTCGCGGGAGCGGACCTCCAGCACGGCCCGGGCGCCCGCGCCCCCGGCCCCGGCATAGCCGAAGCCCGGATCGAAGAAGCCCGCGTAATGGACCCGGAACTCGCCGACCAGGGGATCGAACGGCACCATCTCGGCGGCGTGGTCCGGCGGGACCTGTACGGCTTCCTTGGAGGCCAGGATGTAGAACTGGCCGGGATCGAGGATCAGGCTGCCCGATCCGTCGGCCGCCAGCGGCTCCCAGAAATCGGATGCCTTGTGGCGCCCGGGGGCGTCCACATCCACGAGCCCGGTATGGCGCTTCGCCCGATAGCCGATCAGCCCGTCGAAGCCGGACAGATCCACCGAGACCGCCACGCCCCCCTGGAAGGACGGATTGCCTGCATCGACCAGGGCCGAACGGGCGTGGAGCAGGCCGAGCTCGGCCTCGTTGAGCCGCGGCACACCGCGGCGGAAGCGGATCTGGGACAGGCGCGAGCCGGTGCGGACCAGAACCGGGAAGGTGCGCGGCGAGATCTCGGCGTAGAGCGGGCCGTCATAGCCGGGCTCGACCTGATCGAACGCTTCGCCCCGGTCGGTGATCACCCGGGTGAACACGTCGATGCGGCCGGTGGAGCTCTTCGGGTTGGCCGCCGCCGCGAGGTCGCCGGGCAGTGCCAGCCGCTCCTGCAACTCGGCGATGTAGACGCAGCCGGTCTCCAGCACCGCCCCGGGCCGCAGGTCGATCCTGTGCAGCGCGAGGCGATCGACGCAGGATTGGACCGTCCGCCCCGCCCCCGGCAGGAAGCTCGTCCGCACCCGGTAGGCGGTGCCGCCGAGGCGCAGGTCGATGCTCGCCGGCTGGATCTGGTCGGCCGCGAACGGGCTCTCCGTGCGGAGGCCGCCCGCCTGTGCCAGAGCCGCGATGGCCTGGGCCGGCAGGATGCCGCTGCGGCTCCCGGCGCCCGAATCGGCGCTTCCCGTGGCTGCGCCCGCTGTCATCGCGCCCGTACCTCTCTCGCGCGCCGCCGGCCGGTCCGCGTCCGGCTCCGTTTTCCTCCGGGACTGGCTAACGCGCCCTTAAGCCGTCCGGCGAGCCGCCACGGGGCGACCCGCCCTGGCCGATGCCCGGATCGGCTCGGCGCCGGGCTCGGAAGCGCGCGAGGTAGTCCGCCGCAATTGACGGGGATTCTATAGGCAACTACCACCGCGCAGGAAGCGCGTTTCGTTCTGCTTCAGCGAATCGTATCGTCCGAAAGAAGGGCCGAATAGGGCGATGTACAAGGCTGAAACGCGGGGAATCAGTGTGACTGTCCAGTCTCGTTTCGTCGAGGAGGAATCTTCGCCGAACGAGAGCCGCTATTTCTTCGCTTATACGGTGGAGATCGTGAACAACGGCAGCGAGCAGGTGCAGCTGCGGTCGCGCCACTGGCGCATCATCGACGGGCACGGGGCCTGCCAGGAGGTGCGCGGCACCGGCGTGGTCGGCAAGCAGCCGGTGCTGGAGCCCGGCGAGTCCTTCTGCTACACCAGCGGCTGCCCGCTCAACACGCCCGACGGGCTGATGGCCGGCAGCTACACCATGGCGACGGTGGCCGGTGAGAGCTTCGAGGCCGAGATCCCCGCCTTCTCCCTCGACAGCCCGCACGTCCGCCGCAGCCTGCACTGAGGCCTCGGAGACCCGGGGCTTCGTCCCGGAGGAATCCATGCCCGCGACCGGCGAGCGGCTGAGCCCGCTCGACATGCTGGCCCGCCTCGTGTCCTTCGACACGGAGAGCGACAAGTCCAACCTCGCCCTGATCGACTCGGTCTGCGCCTATCTCGACGGATGGGGTGTCCCGTACCGGCGCCTGCCGAACGCGGCCGGCGACAAGGCGGCCGTGCTCGCCACGATCGGACCGATGGTCGAGGGCGGCGTCGTGCTGTCCGGCCATACCGACGTGGTGCCGGTGACGGGGCAGACCTGGAGTACCGACCCGTTCACCCTGCGCGTCGCCGATGGCCGGGCCTATGGCCGGGGCGCAGTCGACATGAAGGGCTTCGATGCCCTCGCGCTTGCCCTCGTGCCCGACATGCTGGCGGCCGGCCTACAGAGGCCGATCCACATCCTGCTCTCCTACGACGAGGAGACGACCTGCCTCGGCTCGATGGACGGGATCGCGCGTTTCGGCACCGACCTGCCGCGGCCCGGAGCCGTGATCGTCGGCGAGCCGACCGGCCTGGAGGTGGCGGATGCGCACAAGAGCATCGTGACCTGCCTCACCACCGTCCATGGCCGCGAGGCCCATTCGGCCCGGCCGGCCCTCGGGGCCAACGCCGTGGCGGCCGCCTGCGAGCTGGTGGCCGGCCTCAACCGGATCGCCGATCTGATGATCGAGCGCGGCGACGCCTCGGGCCGGTTCGACCCGGCGGCCACCACGGTCCATGTCGGGACGATCCAGGGCGGCACCGCCCGGAACATCATCGCCAAGGAATGCCGCTTCCATTGGGAGTACCGTGGCCTGCCGGACCTCGATCCGGCCGAGATCCCGCGGCTGTTCGCCGAGGAGGTGGCGCGGGTGACCCGGGAGCGGCTCAACCGCTACGGCGAATTCGGGCGGATCGAGACGCTGGAGGAGGTCGATATCCCGGGCCTCGCGCCCGATCCGGGCTCGGCGGCGGAGCGCCTGTGCCTGCGGCTCGCCGGCCGCAACCGCACCGTGGCGGTGCCCTACGCCACCGAGGCCGGCCGGTTCCAGGCGGCGGGCCTGCCGACCGTGGTTTGCGGGCCGGGCGATATCGCGCAGGCGCACCAGCCCGACGAGTTCATTACCCTGGACGCCCTCGGCCGGGGCGAACGATTCCTGCGTGATCTGATCGAGGCTTGCGCGGCATGAGACCGCTGACCGACGTCACCATCAAGCTGCGGCCGTTGGAGCGGGAGGACCTGCGCTTCGTCCACCAGCTCAACAACAACGACAGCATCATGCGCTACTGGTTCGAGGAGGCCTATGAGTCCTTCGCCGAACTGCAGCAGCTCTACGAGCGCAACATCCACAACCAAGGCGAACGCCGCTTCATCGTGGCCGATCCGAGCGGCGAGCCGGCCGGGCTGATCGAGCTGGTCGAGATCAACCACCTGCACCGGCGCTGCGAATTCCAGATCGCGATCCACCCGGGCTTCCAGGGCCGGGGCTATGCGTGGCAGGCGACCCGGATCGCCATGGATTACGCGTTCAGCGTGCTCAACATCCACAAGCTCTACCTGCACGTCGACCGGGACAACGCCCGGGCCGTGCGCATCTACGAGCGCTGCGGCTTCCGTCCGGAGGGTGTGCTGAAGGACGAGTTCTTCGTGAACGGGCGCTACCGCGATGCCGTGCGCATGTGCCTGTTCCAGCCGGATTATCTCAGGGCCCGCGGTGGCGGCGACATCGCCGAGCCCGTTTTGAAAGTCTGAGGGAGGGGCCCGAAAGCCCCTCCCCCCGAACGATCGGACCCGATCAGTTGCGCCCGGCACCCGGCTGGCCGCCGCCGGTCCGGCCGCCCTGGGCGCCGCCCATGCCGCCGCCGCCATTGGCGTTGCCCTGCAGGCCGCCGCGCTCGCCGCCGCCCGTCCGGCCGCCTTCGGCGCCGGGCTTCATGCCGCCCTGCTGGTTGCTGCGCTCGGACGCGTTGCGGATGCCGTCCTGCTGGTTGCCGCGCATGTCGCTGTTGCGCATGCCGTCGTTACGCCCGTTGCGCTCGGCGTTGCGCTCGGCGTTGCGCTCCATGCCGCGATCGGTCCCGCGTTCCATCTTGCCGGCCTTGCGGCCGTTGTCGCGGTCGGTATCGCGGCCCTCGGTGCGCGACGCATTGCGGATCCCATCCCGGTCCCGCTCGCCGTTCCGGTCGAACCGGGCGCCGGCGCGCTGCTCGGAGCGGAAGCTCGCGCTGACGGCAGCGCCGCCGCTGAGACGACGGTACTCCGCGGAGCCGTAACGGACGCGCTGGCCGCGGATCGTCACGAAGCGATCCTCCTGCACCGACACGAGGCGGCGGTACTCGGGCGAGCCGTACAGGACGCGCTGGCCGCGGATGACGACGTAGCGCTCCCGCGGGCCGGTCGCGCGGACGCTGACCAGACGGCGATACTCCGGCGAGCCGTAGAGGACGCGCTGGCCGCGGATCACCACGTAGCGCTCGCGCGGGCCGCGGTGCTCGACGATCAGGCGGCGGTACTCCGGCGAGCCGTACACGACCCGGCGCCCGCCGATGAACACGAACCGGCCCTCGCGGCGGAAGCCGCCCTCGACCCGATCGGTCCGCACGTCGGTCCGGCTGCTGACATCGGTGCGGCCGCGGACGTCGACGCGGTCGCCGTCGCGATCACCGCGGGTCGTCCGGTCGGCGGTGCGGGCGTCGTTGCGGTCGCCGCGCGCGGCGCCGGCCCGGTTGCCCGAGTCGCGATCCTGCGCCATCCGGTTCTCGCCGCCGCGGCCCTGCTCGGCCTGACCCGGGCCGGCCTTGCGCTCTGCGGCCGCTTGGTTGCCCTGCTGGCCGCCCTGCATGGCGCCGCGATCACCACGCTCGCCGCCCGTCCGACTGCCTTCGGCGCCGGACTTCATGCCGGCCTCGGATCCCCCCTGCCCCGCGCGGCCGGCCATCCCGGCCCCGCGCTCGGCGCCTTGCTGCGCGTAGACCGAGGTGCTCATCAGCAGCGCGGCCAAACCGATCGACAATCTCCGCATGGCGTTTCTCCAATGTTGAATCTGCCACGCAACGTCGAAGGTCCGAAAAGGGTTCTGGCCGGGCTCCTCAAAAAGTCACGCAACGAATACCGATATTTGTGCGTTTCGCGAGTAAAGCTTGGCTGTAAGTCGCCGCCGAAAGCCTGGGCCGGCGACCGCGGGGCCGGACTCTACTGCTTCGGCTGATCCGCGATCTCGGCCTCGACAAGCTGGGGGTCGAGGTCATAGCGCCGCGAGCAGAACTCGCAGGTGATCACGATGCGCCCGTCATCCGCGACCATGTCGCGCCGCTCCTGTGGGCTGAAGGAGCGGATCATGCCCATCACGCGCTCCTGGGAGCAGCGGCAGGTCTCCTGCACGGGCTGGCGGTCGAAGACGCGCACCCCGCGCTCGTGGAACAGCCGGTAGAGCAGCCGCTCGCTCGACACGTTCGGATCGACCAACTCGTGATCCTCGATCGTGGCGACCAGCGAGCGCGCCTCGACCCAGGCGTCGTCCTCGGGGGCCTCGCCCGAGAGATGCGCGTGCCCCTCCGGGATGTCGCCGGGCGGCAGGTCGGCGAGGCGGGCGCGGTCGATCGACTGGGGCAGGAACTGCACCAGCAGGCCACCGGCCCGCCAATGCCCGGCCCCCTCCTCCACGGCCTCGGCGACCGCGAGGCGAACCTCCGTCGGGATCTGCTCGGACTGGCGGAAATACTGGTGGGCGGCCTGCTCCAGGCTCTGGCCTTCCAGCGCCACAACGCCCTGGTAGCGGCTGGCCGTCGTGCCCTGGTCGATGGTCATGGCGAGGTGCCCAGTGCCGATCAGGTCGGCATCCTTGAGCGGCCCGGAGCCGAGGGCCGCGACGCGCTCCGCCTCGAAGCGCGCGGTGGCGCGCAGGCGATCGGGGGCCTCGAAATCGACCACGATCATGGCCACCGGCCCGTCGGTCTTGGTCTGGAGCTGGAAACGGCCCTCGAACTTCAGGGAGGAGCCGAGCAGCACGGTGAGCGCCGCCGCCTCGCCGAGGAGCCGCGCCACCGGGTCCGGATAACCGTGCCGGCGCAGGATCGTGTCCACGGCGGGGCCGAGCCGGACGACGCGCCCGCGCACGTCCAGCGCCTCAACGGCGAAGGGCAGCACGGCGTCGTCGCCGCCCGCATGACCGTTGCCGGCCTGCGGGGTATCCGAGTGCGATGGGGTTCCTGAACTCATGCTCGCTCCGATCGATGCGCCAGTTCGCGATGACATGGGCGCCGAGGGGCGTGAGGGGCGGGTCCGAACGGAGCGATCCCTCACCCCGTCCGCGCCCCGTGGGAGGACGGGCGCGCCGCGCCACATCCGTCGCCGGGATGCCGCCTATCGGCAGCCGTGATGGGGATACGGGCCGCGCGTGCCGCCCGCGTCACCCTATATGGTGTGCCGAAGCCGCGGGCGCGAGCCCGGACTCAGAGCCCGGCCGCGCGCAGGCACCAAGCCAGGATGCCCTTCTGCGCGTGCAGGCGGTTCTCGGCCTCGTCGAACACCACCGAGCGCGGGCCGTCCATCACCTCGGCGGTCACCTCCTCGCCGCGGTGGGCGGGCAGGCAGTGCATGAAGATCGCGTCCGGGTTGGCCGCCGCCATCAGCTTGGCGTTGACCTGATACGGGCTCAGCAGGTTGTGCCGGTGGGCGTCGTCGTCGTCGCCCATCGAGACCCAGCAATCCGTCACCACCGCATCCGCACGGTCGACGGCGGCGAAGGCATCCGTGGTGACGTTGAGCTTGGCGCCCTCCTGCTTGGCCCAGGCGATCAGCGCGGGCGGCGGCGCCAGTTCCGGCGGGCTCGCGACGTTGAGGGTGAAGTCGAACTTTGCCGCGGCGTGGACCCAGCTCGCCAGCACGTTGTTGGAATCGCCCGACCACGCCACGGTCCGGCCCTGGATCGGGCCGCGATGCTCCTCGAAGGTCAGCACGTCCGCCATGATCTGGCAGGGGTGCGAGACCTTGGTCAGCGCATTGATCACCGGCACGGTGGCGTACTCGGCGAGTTCCAGCATCTGCCCGTGATCGAGGATGCGGATCATGATCGCATCGACGAAGCGGGACAGGACCTGCGCGGTGTCGCCGATCGTCTCGCCGCGGCCGAGCTGCATCTCGGAGCCGGTGAGCATCAGCGTCTCGCCGCCGAGCTCGCGCATCGCCACGTCGAAGGAGACGCGGGTGCGGGTCGAGGGCCGGTCGAACACCATCGCCAGGGTCTTGCCCGTCAGCGGCCGGTCGGCGGCCCGCTCGCCCTTGCGCCGCACCGCCTTGATGGCGGCGCTGGCATCGAGGACCCGGCGCAGCTCCGCCCCGGAGAAATCCTTCAGATCGAGGAAATGACGGGGGCCGGCACCGTTCAGGTGCGGGGCCGGGGCCTTCGCCTGGCCATTCATCTGGGCTTTCATCGCGTCACAATAACTAGAGTCTGCTCAACGATCACCTGATCATGAACCGTACTCTACCTCCTGGCAGGGGCATTTCCGTCCGACACGGCGGGAACGACCGTATCCGGAAACGCTTCGGGCCGCCCGCAGCCGAGCGGCGGGCGGTGTTCGATCGTCTCGGGGACGTGGATCTACTCGGCTGCGCCGCGCACGGCCTCGAATCCGGACGCGGCCGCGTCGAGGCGCCGGACCGCCTCGTCGATCTCGGCCTCGCCGATGGTCAGCGGCGGCAACAGGCGGACGATGTTGTCGCCCGCCGGGATGACCAGAAGATGCGCATCGCGCGCGGCGGCCGCGAAATCGGTGTTCGGCACGCCGAGCTTGAGGCCGAGCATCAGCCCCTCGCCGCGGATCTCCTCGAAGACGTGCGGATGCCGGTCGCGCAGAGCCGCGAGCTTCTGCTTGAGCAGCAGACCCGACCGGGCGACCCGGTCGAGGAAGCCGTCCCCCAACACGACGTCCAGCACGGCATTGCCCACCGCCATGGCGAGCGGGTTGCCGCCGAAGGTGGTGCCGTGCGTGCCGGCGGTCATCCCCCGAGCGGCCTCGCGCGTGGCCAGGCAGGCGCCCATCGGGAAGCCGCCGCCGATACCCTTGGCGGCGCTCATGATGTCCGGGGTGATGCCCGACCATTCATGGGCGAACAGCTTGCCGGTGCGGCCGATGCCGGTCTGGACCTCGTCCATGATCAGGAGCAGGCCGTTGGCGTCGCAGATCTCGCGCAGGCGGCGGAGATCCGCGGTGGGAATCACCCGCACGCCGCCCTCGCCCTGGATCGGCTCGATCATCAGCGCGGCCGTCTCCGGGCCGATCACGGCCTCCAGGGCCGCCCAGTCGCCGGCCGGGACCTGATCGAAGCCCTCGGCCTTGGGGCCGAAGCCCTCCAGGTACTTCTGCTGCCCGCCGGCCGCGAGCGTCGCCAGCGTCCGCCCGTGGAAGGCGCCCGCGAAGGTGACGATCCGGAAGCGCTCCGGATGTCCGTCGACCGCGTGGTACTTGCGCGCGATCTTGATCGCCGCCTCGTTGGCCTCGGCCCCCGAGTTGCAGAAGAACACAACGTCGGCGAAGGTCGCCGCGACGAAGCGCTGGCCCAGCCGCTCGCCGCCGGGAATCTCGAACAGGTTCGAGGTGTGCCAGATCCGATTCGCCTGCTCGGTCAGGGCGCCGACGAGGTGCGGATGGGCGTGGCCGAGCGCGTTGACCGCGATGCCGGCGCCGAAATCGAGGTATCGCTCCCCGCCCTCCGTCACGAGCCAAGCGCCTTCGCCGCGCTCGAAGGCGAGCGGCGCGCGGACATAGGTCGGCAGAAGGGCTGACGTCACGGGTCCCATCTCCGTTCTTCCATCGATCCCGGAGCAAGCGTTAGCCGGCTCCAAATGAAAGTGCCGCCTCAGTCAGGGGCGGCACGCGCGCGATTACTATGAAAGTGCGCGGCTCTGTCAACGTTCGATGCACGTTGCAGCCGCGCGGCAGGTCTGCGCGATGCTTCGCAACACCCAATTTCTACCCGCTGCAAGGACTGCGCCCCTTGCGTGACGGGGTGCGGCCATGCTCCTGCTCCGGCGGATTTCGATCAGCGACGGAGCCCCCGATGAGCACGATCAAGGAACGCCTGCAGGCGCTCGGCCTCACCCTGCCGAAGGCGGCGGCGCCGGTGGCCAACTACGTGCCGTTCGTGCGCACCGGCAGCCTCGTGGTGATCTCCGGCCAGGTCTGCTTCGGTGCCGACGGGGCCATCGCGGCCGAGCACAAGGGCAAGGTCGGCGGTACCGTCTCGGCGGAGGCCGGCAAGGCGGCCGCCCGGCTCTGCGCCCTGAACGTCCTCGCCCAGCTCGAAGCCGCGGTCGGCGACCTCGACCGGGCCGTGGTCCAGTGCGTGCGGCTCGGCGGCTTCATCAATGCGGCGCCGGGCTTCTCGGCGGTGGCCGGCGTCATGAATGGTGCCTCCGACCTGATGGTCGAGCTTCTGGGCGACCGGGGCCGCCATGCCCGCTCCACCGTCGGCGTAGCCGAGCTGCCCCTCGACGCGGCCGTCGAGGTCGAAGCGATGTTCGAGGTCCACTGACGATGGCGGCGCCGGACTGGCTGACCGCGCGGCCGATCGCCCATCGCGGGCTGCACGACCGGGCGGCGGGCCGGCCGGAGAACACGCTGGCCGCGGCCCGGGCGGCGGTCGCCGGCGGCTTCGCCATCGAGTGCGATGTCCAGCTCAGCCAGGACGGCGAGGCGATGGTCTTCCACGACGCCGCCCTCGGGCGCCTGACCGGTGCGAGCGCGGCGGTGGCGGAGCGCTCGGCCGCCGATCTTGGCACGCTGGCGATCGGCGGGACCGCCGAGACGATCCCGACCCTGCCGGCCTTCCTGGCGGCGGTGGCCGGGGCGGTGCCGGTGGTGATCGAGGTGAAGTCCCGCTACGACGGCGACCTGCGGCTGGTCACGCGCGCCGCCGCGGTGGCCCTGGCCTATGACGGGCCTGTGGCGCTGAAATCCTTCGATCCGCAGGTGGTCGCCGCCCTGCGCGATCTCTGCCCGACGATCCCGCGCGGAATCGTGGCGGAGACGACCCAGGACGACCCGGCTTACGCGGCGCTGCCGCCGACCATGCGGCTCGCCCTGTCCAACGTCCTGCACTTCGCCGAGACCCGGCCCGACTTCCTGTCCTGGCGGGTCGACGACCTGCCCTGCGCGCCGACCTACCTTTGCCGGTTGCTCGGGCGGATTCCCGTCATGGCCTGGACGGTGCGGACCGAGGACCAGCGCGCCCGGGCGGGCACGCATGCGGACCAGATGGTGTTCGAGGGCTTCGTGCCGTGAGGCGAGCCGCCTGCCTCGCCGCGTTTCTCTGCGCGGCGGCGCCGGCTCGGTCGGCCGATCCGTGCGCCGGCACGGCCCAGATGGACCTCAACGCCTGCGCCGGAGCCGCCTACGCCCGCGCGGATGCGGCGATGAACGTCGCCTACGGCAAGCTCATGAGGCGGATCGGCCCGAAGGCGAAGGACGGCCTGCGCGCGGCCCAGACGGCGTGGCTGCCGTTCCGGGACGCGAGCTGTACTCTTGAGGCCATGGGTGTCGCGGGTGGCTCGATGCAGCCGCAGGTCCGGGCTGAGTGCCTCACCCGGACAACCGTCGCGCGGACCAAGGTCCTCACGGGCTACCTCACCTGCGTAGAAGGGGATGCCAGCTGCGTCGGGCGGTTCGAGGAGTGAGCCCACAAGCCGGCGCGGGCTTTTCTAAGCAGGTGACGCAAACGTCGCTGCTGGCGTCGCGACAAACATCTGCGACCACACACAGTCCTCAGCGGACGAAGCGTTAGCCCGCCAGCGCACTTCTGCTCAAGTCAGCTTCCGAAGGCTATCCAGGAAAGCTGAAACCTCGCGGCGATTCCACGATGCCCCCTGCGTCCAGAAATCCAGAAGCGCATCGTGGTTGAGGCGTACCCAGGCGATCACCTTCGCGGCTGCGGCGCGTGAGGTCGGGTTCTGAAGAAAATCGGCTCGAATCTTGGGTTCGACCTTGATGGACACGATCAGGCAGGGAAGTGTTCGGCCGGCTCGATCAGGGTACCATTTCACGCGTGGGCCATGCGACCCAAGGGCGGTCGATATGAAGATCGTGCCGGGAACGTTGGTGTCCTGCTCATCGAGGTTGCTCATCTCGCACAGAACATCCTCGGCAAAGTCGTCCGGTGGGCAATGGTCAGCTGCCCTGCGAAACCGAAGGTCTGCCCGAGGGCGAATCACGCTCGCTCCTGATCGACTCTGGCCCAGTCAGGAACGAACGTGCGACTCCCGCGCCAATCTGACAAGGCCATCCGCCGCGCCGCGCGCATCCGCCCGCTTGCCCCTGCCCGGGCAGGGATTAGACTCACGGCATGAAGCAAGCACCCGGGCCGACACCGGAAACCCCCACGCTCACCGTGCGGGCGCTGCCCGGACTCAAGGAGATCGGCGCGGCGGATTGGGATGCCTGCGCCTTCTCGGCCGAAACCCTGGCGGCGGGCGACGAGACCCACAACCCCTTCGTCTCCCATGCCTTCCTGTCGGCCCTGGAGGATTCCGGCTGCGTCTCGCGCCGGACCGGCTGGCTCCCGCTCCACGTCTCCGTCGAGCGGGACGGCCAACGGCTCGGCGTGGTGCCCTGCTACCTGAAATCGCACAGCCAGGGCGAGTACGTGTTCGACCACGGCTGGGCCGACGCCTACGAGCGGGCCGGTGGCTCCTACTATCCGAAGCTCCAGGTCAGCATCCCGTTCACGCCGGTGACGGGCCCGCGCTTCCTGATCGCCCCCGGCGCCGATCCCGACGAGGCAACCGCGGGGCTCGTGGCGGGCCTTCGGGCGCTGCGGGGCGAGACCAAGGCCTCCTCGATCCACGTCACCTTCATGCGCGAGGCGGAATGGGACCGGGCCGGCGCCGCGGGCTTCCTGCAGCGCACCGACCAGCAGTTCCACTGGGAGAACGACGGCTACGCCACGTTCGACGATTTCCTCGCCGCCCTCGCCTCGCGCAAGCGGAAGAACATCCGCAAGGAGCGCCGCGACGCCCTCGAGCCCGGCATCACGGTCGAGCACCTGACCGGCGCCGCCATCACCGAGGCCCATTGGGACGCGTTCTACGCCTTCTACATGGACACCGGCTCGCGGAAATGGGGCCGGCCGTACCTGAACCGAAAGTTCTTCTCGCTCCTGTCGGAGCGCATGGCCGACCGGGTGCTGCTGGTGATGGCCAAGCGCGCAGGCGACTATATCGCGGGCGCGATCAACCTGATCGGCGATACGGCCCTGTATGGCCGCAACTGGGGCTGCATCGAGGACCACCCGTTCCTGCATTTCGAGGTCTGCTACTACCAAGCGATCGACTTCGCGATCGCCCGGGGCCTGAAGCGGGTCGAGGCCGGGGCGCAGGGGGAGCACAAGCTCGCCCGCGGCTACCGGCCGGTGCTGATGCATTCGGCCCACGACATCGCCGATCCGGCGCTCCGCCGCGCCGTGGCCGATTACTTGCAGCGCGAGCGCGCCCACGTCGCCGAGGCGGTGGACGTCCTCGACACGCTGACGCCGTTCCGGCGTCCCGACGGGGGCGGTCCCTGTGACGACGCGGAGCCCTCCACGACATCCCCCCCGAGAGTGTCCGAGACATGAGTCCGATCGATCACATCAAGGCCTATGCCGACGAGCTGACCGCGCTCCGTCGCGATCTCCACGCCCATCCGGAGCTCGGCTTCGAGGAGGTGCGCACCTCCGGCATCGTCGCCGACATGCTGGAGAAGCTCGGCTGCGAGGTGCATCGCGGGATCGGCGGCACCGGCGTGGTGGGCCTGCTCAAGGGCCGCACCGACAACGGACGCCGGATCGGCCTGCGGGCCGACATGGACGCCCTGCCGATCGAGGAGGAGACCAACCTCCCCTACCGCTCGACCTATGCGGGCAAGATGCACGCCTGCGGCCATGACGGCCACACCACGATGCTGCTCGGCGCCGCCCGCTACCTCGCGGAGACGCGCAACTTCGACGGCACGGCGGTCTTCGTGTTCCAGCCCGCCGAGGAGGGCCGCGGCGGCGCCCGGGCCATGCTCAAGGACGGGCTGTTCGAGAAATTCCCCTGCGACGAGATCTACGGCCTGCACAACCAGCCGGGCGGGGGCGCCGGCACGATCAAGCTGCGGCCCGGGCCGATCATGGCGGCGGCGGACTTCTTCGACATCCATATCCGCGGCAAGGGCATCCACGCGGCCCAGCCGCACCGGGGCACCGATCCGATCATCATCGCCACCGGGCTCGCCCAGGCGCTGCAATCGATCGTCTCGCGCAACGCCGACCCGTTGAAGTCGATCGTGCTGTCGATCACCCGGATCGAGGCGGGCTCGGCCTACAACGTCATTCCGGAAACGGCGCATCTCGCCGGGACGATCCGCACCTTCGATAAGGAGATCCGGGCGCTTGCCGGCACCCGCATGCGCGAACTGGCGGCGGGCTTCGCCACGGCCTACGGCGCGGAGGTGACGGTCGATCTGCAGGACGTGTTCTCCGTGCTGGAGAACGCCCCCGAGCAGGCCGCCGCCGCCACGGAGGTCGCGACCGAACTCCTCGGGGCCGACAGGGTCGAGACGAACGTCACGCCGAAGATGGGCAGCGAGGATTTCGCCGACATGACCATGGCGGTGCCCGGCGCCTATGTCTGGCTCGGCGCCAATCCGGGCCCCGGCCTGCACAATGCCGGCTACAACTTCGACGACTCGATCATCCCGGTCGGCAGCGCCTTCCTGGCCCGGATGGTCGAGCGCCGCACCGCCGCGTGATGCGAGGGGCCGCCGCGGCGCTCAGCCCGCGGCGGCGGTCCTTGCGAGGTTCGTGGATCGGTTCTTGCCAAACGCGACCTGCCCCCTCTCCCGTGCGGGAGAGGGTTGGGGTGAGGGATCAGGTCTCTCCGGACAGGTCGCACCCCTCACCCTGTCCCTCTCCCGCACGGGAGAGGGGACCCGCGCTCAGTCCCACGGCCGTGGTGCGGAACGCCATGGCTGGGTCCGCTGACGCGGCCCTGGCCCGCAGCGCCGTCATCGCCCGCGAGAAGACCGCCGGATCGTCCAGCGCCCGGGCCAGCACGATGGCCCCCTGGATCTGGGCGACGATCTCTTCCGCCAGAGCATTGCTCGCCGCCGCATTCCGGCCCGATCGCTCAAGAGCACCGGCCAGGGCCGCGACCCACCGTGCGAAGTAGCTCCGCACCGCCGCGCCGAAGCGGTCGCGCTCCGAACCGAGCGCGACGACCCCCACGAGGCAGACCCGCCGCCCGGACCGGAAATACACTTCGACCGCGTCGAACATGTCCGACACTGCCTCCGCAGGGTGTTTCGCTTCGCGGAGCGGCGCGTAGAGGTTGGTCTCGAACCAGCCGTCGATCTCCTCCAGCACCAGGGTGGCCATCTCGGCCTTCCCGCCGGGGAACAGGTGGTACAGGCTGCCCTTGCCCAGGCCGGTCGCCCGGCTGATCAGCGCGAGGCTGGTGCCCTCGTAGCCGTGCGCGCGGAACACCTCCGCGAGCCTCTGGAGGGTTTCGGCCCGGCCGGTCACGGTCGTCAGAGCCCGAGATCGGTGAGGCCCGGGTGGTCGTCGGGTCGGCGGCCGAGCGGCCAGTGGAACTTCCGGTCGGATTCAGCGATCGCCAGATCGTTGATGCTGGCGATCCGGCGGTGCATCAGCCCATGCGCATCGAACGCCCAGTTCTCGTTGCCGTAGGAACGGAACCACCGCCCCTCCGCGTCGTGCCATTCATAGGCGAAGCGCACCGCGATCCGGTCGCCGCCGAAGGTCCAGACCTCCTTGATCAACCGGTATTCGAGTTCCTGCGCCCACTTGCGCTGAAGGAACGCCACGATGGCCGCGCGCCCGGTCAGGAACTCGCTGCGATTCCGCCAGACGCTGTCGGGCGTATAGGCCAGCGCGACGCGCTCGGGGTCGCGCCCGTTCCAGGCATCCTCGGCCATGCGGGCCTTCTGGGCGGCGGTCTCCGCGGTGAAGGGCGGAAGGGGCGGACGGTCGGACACGATGCGCGGCTCCAGGATTTGTACCGATCGGTACAAACTGGCTGCTTCGAGCGGCGTTTGTCAAACGATTTCTGGCCGGTCAGGACGGTGGCCGGTCTGCCCGGAACGCCGACGGCGGTGCGCCGACTTGTCGGCGGAACATGCTCGCGAAGGCGCTCGGACTCGCGTAGCCCAAGGTCAGCGCCGCCTCGGTGACCGAGCCGCCGCCTGCCAGGATCGGCAGGGCTGCCAGGATCCGCGCCTGCTGCCGCCAGAACGAAATGGGCATACCGAATTCCTGCTCGGCCAAGCGGGCGAGCGTCCGCTCGGAGGTGCCGGCGATGGCGGCGAGTGCCGCGATGTCGTGCCGTTCGCCGGGCGCCGCCAGGATGGCTTCGCAGGCCCGGCGCAGCCGCGGCTCCGTCGGAAGTGCAAGCTGAAGCGGGCAGCGCGGCAGGGTCGCGATCTCATCGATCAGCACGCCGAGTAGTCGGGCGTGCCGCCCGTCGGGATCGGGCGCGCCGGCGGTTTCGATGGCCCGCACGATCAGGGCACGCAGCAGCGGAGAGACGACGAGGCTGGCGGCTTTATCCGGCAGGCCGGGCGGCACGGCATCGCGGGCGAGGTAGAGGGTCCGCAACGAGACCGCGCCGCGGGCGCGGAGCATGTGGGCCTCGCCCGCCTAGATCCAGAGCGCACGTTGGGGCGGAACGAGCCACAGGCTTCCGGCCGCGCGGATCTCCATCACGCCGGCCGTGGCGTAAATCAGTTGCGCCTGCGCGTGGCAGTGTGGGCCGACCACACAGCCATCCGGGTAGTCGCAGCTCGCGCAGATGATGTCCGGGGGCCGGTCAGGTGCGGGCTGCATCGCCGAGATGGGCCGCGAACCAGTCGCGCGCCGCCGTGCTGGTCCGATCGAAGTGCCGGATATAGGGGTCGAAATGCCCGCCCGGCACCATCACGAGGTGCTTGGGCGGCAGCGCCCGCTGATACGCCTCCAGGCATAGATCGGTGGCGGTCAGCAGATCCTGCTCGGCAACGATCATCAGCAGGGGCGTCGGGCTGATCCGGGCGATGTGGATGCCCGGCTCGTTCTCGCGCGACATCTCTGCGCTGCGCAGCGTCACGGCATTGCGCCACGCGGGCGCGAAGGCCTCCGTGCCGGTGAAGAAGGCATAGCTGTCGGGCCCCGGCATGGCGCAGGGCTGCTGCGGGTCGGGGGAGACCGCCGGCAGCATGGCGGGCTCCTCGCCGCGGAACCGGGCGGCGCGGTCCGCCTCGAAGCGGCGCAGCTGAGCTGGCACCAGATCCGTCCGGGTGCGGCGCTGCGCCGAGACCGAGCCGCTGATCTGTGGAACCTGCGCGACGACGCAGCGGACCCGCCGGTCGATGGCCGCCACCTCGATCACGTGGCCACCGCTGTAGCTGGTCCCCCAGATGCCGATCCGGTCCGGATCGATCCACGGCACGGTCTGCGCGAAGCTGAGTGCGTCCCGGTAGCCCCGCTTCTGGAGCACCGGGTCGACCTCCTGCCGAGGCAGGCCCTCGCTGGCGCCGAGGTTGGCATGATCGTAGACCAGCACGCCGAAGCCGGCGGCCTCGAAGACCTCGGCGTAGCGGTCGAGATACTGCTCCTTCACGGCCGAGAAGCCGTGCGCCATCACGATGGCGGGGGCCGTGCCGGCGGTCCCATCCGGGCGGTAGAGCCAGCCGCGCAGGGTGCGGCCCTCCGAGACAAAGGCGATATCGGTCCGCATCGGGCGCTCCGTGATGAATCGAACGTATTTTGCACCGGATCGGCCAAACCGCGCGCCGGGTTCGGTCAAACGCGGCATCAGATCCGCCAAGCTGTCGGCTCCGGGGCCGCGATGGACGTCGACAGGGGCCGGCATCGGTGCGAGTCTCGACGTTTCGCGGGATCGCGCGTGACGAGGCAGTGAGATCGGGCAGGCCCATGTCGTCGGAAATACGGGAATCGCGCGCGGCGCTCATCCTGCTGGCCGTGTCGGTCGGCGCCGTGCTGCTGTTCGGTGCGTTCACGCTGTTGACGCAGATCGGGTGATCGCGTCCGAGGCTCCTGGGCCTCACTGCACCAGCACGGCTTGGCTGCAGAGCACGCCGTCCACGTCGACATCCGCGTAGCCGAGGCGGAGGCCGAGGCTCCGCAGGGTGGTGTCGAGCACGAGGTCGAGCGCCGGGGCGAGGGCCGAGAGGGTCGCGCTGAGCGACGTCTGGAGCAGCGGGCTCACGCCGATGCCGTTGACGCTCAGCGACAGGTTACCCAGCAGGCTCCCGATTACGGATTGCGTGAGATCGCCCGACGACACCGTCTTCACCGTGTGATTGGTGATGTCGGCCTCGTTGAACACGAGGGTCTGCGTCGTCGATCCGATCGTTGTCACCGCACGCCCCGAGACGTTGAGCAGGGGAAGCGCGATCAGGACCGCGGGCTGCGACAGGTTGGGGCTGGCGCTGCCGCCGGTGACGGCACTGCGCGGGACTCCCGCCACCGCGAGGGTAGCCAGGCCGGTCTGGGCCCGGATCGTCACCTGACGGGCGCCGCCGGCGCAGCTCAGCGCCTGCAGGGTCGCCTGGGCGGGGGCGATCTCGACGTAGATCGGCAAGGACAGCGTTCCCAGCCCCAGGGGGGCCGAGGCCGTGGCCTCGATCAGCAGCCGGGTCTGTGCGGTCTGGACGGTGGCGTTCGATCCCCCGGGCCGGACCCAGCCCGAGCTGCGGCGGCGCTCGCCGACCGCCACCGTCAGGCGGGTGGACAGGAGCCCCGGGATGGTCGCCCCCAGGTCGGCAGAGGCTTGGTTCTGGCCATTCGCCAGCGTGGCGATGGCCCCGACGATATTCATCAGGTCGATCGAGGGGCCGCCGAAACCCCGCGACGGTGCCAGAGCCGCGGCATCGCCCAGGGGCGCGACCTGACCGATCGGGATCGTGCCGCCGGCATTCGGCAGCGCGTTCAGGATGCCCGTCAGGGCGTTCACCGCGGCGCTGTTGCCCTGTCCGGCGACCCGGAGCGCCATCAGCATCTGCCCGACGCTGGCATTGCCTTGGACGATATCGGAATAGCTGGCCGCCTGCAGGTTCAGGCTGGTCGCCAGGGCGTCGAGGACCCGCAGCCCGTCGACCCGGGCGCCCAGAAGGGCGTTGTAATCGGCCACGCTGAGCGACAGCTGCGTGCCGAGCAGGCTTCCGAGCAGGGCGTTGGCGATGCCGTTGCCGAACTGCACGGTGCCCGAGCCGATGCTGAAGGCCGCGAACCGTGCGCTGGCGGCGGTGCCGGCCACCCGGAGCGGGACCGAGCCGGAGAGGCCGAGCGTCCGCCCGAAGGTCATCGGCACCGAGGTCGACAGGCCGACCCGCACGGCGTTCGCCGGGCTCGATCCCGGATGGAAGCGGCTGCCGGGTGCAACCCCTGGTACGCTCGCATCGTAGGTGCCGACATCCACGGTGGCGGCCGCGCTGCCGTAGCCGTTGTCGCCGAGCGAGCGGCGCGCCATCGTGTCGGCCTGGCTGGGATCGATGGCCGCCATCATGGCGGCGATGTCGGCCGCCCCCTGCGCCTTCCGGCGCGCCTGGAACACGAGGCCGAGATCGACCCCCACCGCACCGGCCGCCAGCAGGAATGTGCTGCCCAGCGCCACCAGGATGGCGACGTTGCCGCCGCGCGCGGTGCCGAAGCGGTGCAGCCGGTCCGCAATCCGGCGGATCACAGGCCCCCCTTCCGCACGCTGATCGAGCTGCGCAGCACGGTGGGCAGCATCGGCAGCAGGCGCGAGAAGGCGTTCACGCCGAGCGACGACGTATTAGCCGTGACCGTCACCGTGTAGATCGTGGCGTCGTTGGGGTCGGATCCGACCTGCACGGCGACGCTGCCCGGCCGGAACATCGCGCCCGTGCTCAGGCTGCGGTTCACGGTGCTCTGCGCCAGGGTTGCGCGCTCGCTGTCGGTGATGCCGGCCACCGAGGCACGCGCGGCCTCCGCCGCGATCTGGCGCAGGTTGTGGGCCGCGCCGAGGCAGATCCCGAGCATCCCGACGCCGGCGAAGAGCAGCAGGAGCATCGGCGCGACAAGGGCGAACTCCACCGCGGAGCTGCCGCTTCGGCAGGCTGATCCGCGGATCGTCTGGCGTTGGAGGATGCGCTGGATGCCCATCGTTCTGCCGCTAGGAGTTGTGTCGTGTCAGCCCTACAATCTATCGTGGCGCTTGATTACTAACCAAGGGTTGTATGATCGAAATGTAGATTGGGTTAAAAGTCAGTTTCGACCTGCTTCAGATCGCCACGGAGGTGCGGATCTGGCCGATGCCGGCCGGATCGAACGCGACGCTCTTCACAATGGCGAAGATGGGTTGCCCGGTCGCGAGCTCCAGATCGCGAACGGCTGCCCGGGTCACGCGCGCGACGAGATGCGCGCCGTTGCAGTCGATCTCCACCGCCACATCCTGTCCCGACGGGACCATTCCGCGGATTCGGCCGGTGAGGACGTTGCGCGCACTCAGTCCCTGGGGGCGCGTGGTCGCCAGCAGAACGTCGCGGGCGGGAATCCGCACACGCAGACGCGTTCCGACCGGGCGCGCCAAGCCCGGCACCAGCAGGCGCCCCGCGGGGCCGGTGAGATGCGCCAGTCCGCTGTCCGGATCGCTCGCCGCCACGACCATGTCGAGCAAGGCGCCGGCCTCGGCATCGTGGACCGGCGCGAGGTCGGCCCGCCTCAGGATCGCCTCGGCGGGGCCGAGGGCGGCCACGCGCCCGGACTCCAGCACGATCACCGTGGTGGCCAGCCGCGCGACCTCTGCGACCGCGTGGCTGACGTAGACGATCGGCACGCCCGCCTCGTCGCGCAGGCGCTCGATATAGGGCAGGATCCCGGCCTTCCGGGCCTCGTCGAGGGCCGAGAGGGGCTCGTCCATCAGCAGAAGGCGGGGCCGCGCGAGGAGTGCGCGCCCGATGGCGATCCGTTGACGCTCGCCCCCGGAGAGGCCGGTGGGCCGGCGATCGAGCAGGTGACCGATCCCCAGCATGCCGACCACCGAGTCGACATGCGCGGCATCGAAGCGCCGACGGGCGAAGACGCGGCCATAGCCGAGGTTGGCCCGCACGCTGAGATGCGGGAACAGCCGCGCGTCCTGGAACACCACGCCGATCCGCCGCCGATGGGGCGGGACGAAGAGGCGTGCTTCCGTATCCACCAGCGCGGTGCCATCGACCACGATGCGGCCCCGGTCCGGCCGGGCCAACCCGGCGATCAGGTCGATCAGCGTGGTCTTGCCCGAGCCCGAGCGCCCGAACAGCGCCGTGAGCCCCGGCCCGGCTTCGAAGGCGGCTTCAAGGGTGAAGGCGTTGCGGCGGAGGCTGAGGTCGACTTGGATGCTCACGGGGGGCAACTCGACTACCAGAGGGCGCGGCGTGTGCCCGCGTTGGCGGAGACTCAGCCGCGATGATCACGGTCCATCACCTCGAGAACAGCCGCTCGCAGCGCGTGCTCTGGCTGCTGGAGGAACTCGGGTTGCCCTACACGGTCAAGCGCTACGAACGCGATCCCAGAACGATGCGGGCGCCGCCGGAGTTGACCGCCATCCATCCGCTCGGCAAGTCGCCCGTGATCACCGACGACGGGGTCGTGGTCGCGGAGACCGGGGCGATCGTCACCTATCTCACCGCGAAAGCCGCCGGCGCCCTGGTGCCGGCACTGGGGACGGCGGAACACGCACGCTACATCTATTGGTTGCACTACGCGGAAGGATCGGCGATGCCGCCGCTCCTGCTCAAGCTGATCTTCTCCCGCTTGGCGTCGGGCAGTCCGTGGCCGCTGCGTCCCCTGGTCCGCCGGATCGCCGATACCGTGCTGCTGGGCTTCGTCGATCCGGATCTGCGCCGACACGCGGCCTTCTGGGAATCGGAACTGGCCGACAGGCCCTGTTTCTGCGGCGCGGATTTCACCGCCGCCGACATTATGATGAGCTTTCCCCTGGAGGCTTTCGCCGCGCGCGGCACCGGCACGGGGCCGCAGGTTCGCGCATGGTTGGATCGGATACACGCGCGCCCGGCCTATCGACGGGCGCTGCAGGCTGGCGGTCCCTATGCGTATGCGAGCACCGGCTGGTCGCCGACCGCGTGAGAGCCGTCGGCACGCTGGCGCGGTATGGGACGGGACCGGAATGGTCATTCACCCCGATCCGAGCCGTCGCCCGAGCCGGTTGGCCAGGAACTCGGAGGCGAGCAAAGCCGTCACCGAGATGGCGATCGACACCAGGGTGAGGCGCAGGGCCGGCCCTTCCCCGCCTGGGACCTGGGTCAGCGTGTAGATCGCCGAGGGTAGCGTCTGGGTCTCGCCCGGGATGTTCGACACGAAGGTGATGGTGGCGCCGAACTCGCCCATCGCCTTCGCGAAGGCCAGCACCGCACCCGCGATGCAGCCCGGCAGGCTGAGCGGTAGCGTCACAGTGAGGAACACCATCAGCGGGCTCGCACCCAGCGTCCCGGCCGCCTGCTCCAGGCGGCGATCCACCGCCTCGATCGACAGGCGCATGGCCCGCACCATCAGGGGGAAGCCCATAACCGCGCAGGCGAGCGCCGCCCCGGTCCAGCGGAAGGCCAGGACGATCCCCGCCTCCGCCAGAAGGCTTCCGAGGGGGCCCCGCCGGCCGAAAACAAGGAGCAGCAGGTAGCCGGTCACCACGGGCGGCAGGATGAGCGGTAGGTGGACCAGCCCGTCGAGGAGCGCACGTCCGAAGAACCGGCGCCGCGCCAGGATCCACGCGATGGCGAGCCCGGGGCCGAGGCTCGCGAGCGTCGCCACCGCGGCCACCTTGAGACTCAAGGCGACGGCGGTCCATTCAGCCGGCGTGAGATCCAGCACGGCGCCCGCCGCTATCGATCGGCGGTGGGCGCCCCGACCACCGAGAAGCCCTGGCGCTCGAACGCGCCTCGGGCCGCCGGGCCGCGCAGGTAGCCCAGCAGGACGGTCGCGTCGGGATTGGCCGAATCCTTGATCACTGCCGCCGGGTAGACGATCGGCGGATGGCTGTCGGCCGGGAAGGTCGCCAGGACTTGGACGCTGGGATCCGCCGCCGCGTCGGTGGCGTAGACGATGCCGAGCGGTGCCTCGCCGCGGGCGACGAGCAGCAGGGCTGCCCGCACGTTGTCGGCCTGGGCTACCTGCCCCTTCACGGCATCCCAGGCTCCGAGCTTGGTGAGGGCGGCCTTGCCGTACTTGCCGGCCGGAACGGCGTCGATCGTCGCCATGGCGAGCTTGCCGCCGCTGAGCAGCTTCGACAGCGTCGTGCCGAGATCCGGCGCCAGGGCGACCTGCGGATCGGATGCGGAACGCTTCGGCCCCGGTGCGATCAGAACCAGCGCGTTGCGCAGGAGATCACTCCGCGTGCCCGGCTTCAGCAGACCAGCCCGTTCGACATGATCCATCCAAGCCTGATCCGCCGAGATGAACAGGTCGGCGGGCGCGCCCGCCTCGATCTGCTTGGCGAGCGCGTTCGAGCCCGCATAGGAGATCCGCACGGTCTTGCCCGTCTGCTTCGCCCAGGCCGCCGTCGCATCGTCCAGCGCATTCTTGAGGCTCGCCGCCGCGAAGACCACGACGGGCTCGTCGGCTTGGGCCGGCAGGGACGCGGGAGAGAGCGCCAGCACGCCGAGGGCAAGCATGGCCAGGCTGCGTCGGGTCAGGCGCATGGCTGAGGGTTCCCTGTCGCCAGCCGTTATATCCGGCTGGGTATCACGGTAACCATAAAGACTCGCACGCGCCCGGCCAAGGTCTGGACGCGTGCCGGAGCGCGCCGCCGTGCGGACCACTCGGCCGTTGTCAGCTGTGCGCGGTGTCGCGGGGCTCCTGCGGCGCGTTTTCCGCGCGGTGAAGGCGGCTGAGGAGGACGAGGAGATGTCCCGGGAGCGGTCCGTCGGGGGTCGGGCCGCCGAACAGCCGCTCGCGCGGCCGGGCGGATGTCGACACCTCCCTGACGACCACTGGCCCACGGGGACCGGAACGCCTGGACTTGGTCACGCGGTACGCACCCTGCTTAATCACGTTTCACGTCGAAAGCCGGCCAAAAACGCCGATCTCCGAGCCAGGTTCCAGCCGTCGCGCCGTTGCCTGTGGTTAACGCGTGCGCACGGTGCCGCATTCCTGTGCGACCGCTTTTGCGATTCGCGAATGGGTTCATCACCACGTGCGGATATCGGGCCGCTCCCGCGTTCCGGCCTCCGGCGCTTCGGTCATGCCGGTCGCCACCAAGAGTCCCCACAGCCACGCCACGCCCGTGGTGGCGCAGGCGAGCGCGGCGCTGATGAGGAGAGGGACGGTCATCACATGGGCCGGCCTGGCAAAACTGGCGCGCCACCGCTTGAAGGAGTGGCGCGCCCGAGTTGTGGGTTTCCGCTTTGAAAGCCGAAACTGTCTAACCAGACATTTCGGTTCGAGAAAGCAATTTAGGATGGTGTCGAATGAAGTATTGAACTTTGTGTCTCCCGAGCAACAAACGGCAACGCGTCCCAGGCGTGCGCCGGCCGGATCGGCGCCGCGGCGGCGATTTTTTCGCCGCTCCAAGCCATTGCCCCCTGTGCTGTCGCGCGCGCCGGCGCTACAGCCCGGTCCCATGCTGGAAGGTCTGCCGCCCCATCGCCCCTCCCACGTCCTGCGCCTCCTGACCGACGAGCGTTCGGCGCGGGCCATGACGGATCTGCTGGGGGAGATGTTCGATCCCACCGAGACCGCCGTTGCGGCCTTCGAGGATGCGGACGGGCGCACGTGGCGGCTTGAGGCCTATTTCGCCGATGCCCCCGACGAGGATTACGTTCGTGCGCTGATCCGGCCCGTGATCGGCGACGCCGCCGATACGGCCGAGTTCCACACGATCGACCAGCAGGATTGGGTCCGCGCCTCGCTGGAGGGGCTGAAGCCCGTCCGCGCCGGACGCTTCCTCGTGCACGGCTCCCATGATCGGGAGGCCGTGCGAGCCAACGACCTGCCGATCGAGATCGAGGCGGCGCTGGCCTTCGGCACCGGACACCACGGGACGACGCTGGGCTGCCTCCGGGCCCTGGTCCAAGTGCTCAAGCGGCGGCGCCCGGCCCATATCCTGGATGTCGGCACGGGCACCGGGATCCTGGCTTTCGCGGCCGCCAAGGCGCTACGGCAACCGGTCGTCGCGGGCGACCTCGACGTGGAGGCGGTGCATACGGCCCGGGAGAACGCCCGGGCCAATGGCCTCGGTCCCTATCTCAAGCTGTATCACGGCCCCGGGGTGCGCCACCGAAGTGCGGCTCGCCCGCGCCACTTCGATCTGGTCTTCGCCAACATCCTGGCTCGGCCGCTGCGGCTCCTCGCGCCCTCGCTGACGCGGGTCGTCGCCCCCGGCGGCGTCCTCGTCCTGTCCGGCCTGATCGAGCGCGATGTTCCGGGCGTGCTGTCGGCTTACCGCCACCAGGGCTTCGCCCTCGTGCGCCGCGGCCTGATCGAGGGCTGGGTCGCCCTCGTGCTGATGCGCGGCGGCGCGGCCGAACGCCCCCTGCGACGCCGCCGGCGCTGAACCGCGCGCAGACCTGCGGGTTGATCCGGCATGCGCCACACGCCGCTCCACGAATCGCCGTCGGATCCCATCGCGGAGGGCGCCCGCGCCCGGGCGCAGGGCCGCCCGAAAGATGCGTGCCCGTATCCCGCGAATTCCGAAACCCGGACCGCTTGGTTCGAGGGCTACGACGGCGTACCGGCCGAGCCGACCCACGACCCGGCATTCGCGGGCGACTGATCGGGCGATGGCGCCGCGCTCAGCGGGCCGCGCGTAACCGGCCGGGCCCGCGAACAGGTAAGGTCCCGACGTCCCTTTGGGCCGGCGCTTCGGCGTCTTCCGCCTTGGCCACGGGCGCACCGAGTGCGGCCATCAAGACGCGCAAGCCCTCGATCCACTCTTCGAGCTCCGCAAGCGACGCAAAGCCGTCACGGCGCACGACAGTATCGGGTTCAATCGTCACGACGGCATCGAAGCAGCCATCCGGTCTGTCGCTGACCCGGTAGTAAACACGGCGTGCCATCGCTGCAAGATAGGCCAAAATTCACGACGTGATAAGATTGCTCGCGATTTTTTAACGGTAAAAGTAACACGATCTGCTGCGATTGCTGGGTTGCACCGGTCGCGTGGCCGGCAGCGTGACCGGCCGTCTCCCCGAAGCGTGGCCTGGAACCGGACCGGTTGCCACCCCGGCGCCGCCCGCTCTACCCTTTCGACATGAACGAGCTGCCCCCCTCCCGACCGCGCCAGCGCTTCCAGACTTTCGACGATCCGGGCCATCGCAAGGGGGCTGAGCGGATCGAAGCCCTCCGGGCGGCCCTGCGCGAGACGGGGGTCGACGGTTTTGTCGTGCCGCGGGCCGACGAGCACCAGTCCGAATACGTGCCCGCCGACGCGGAGCGGCTCGCCTGGCTCACCGGCTTCACCGGTTCGGCCGGGACCGCGGTGATCCTGGCCGACCAGGCCGCCCTGGTGGTGGATGGCCGTTACACCCTTCAGGCCCCTGAGCAGGTCGATACCGGCATTCTCACCATCGTGCCGCTCGCCGAAGCGACGTCGGAGGCTTGGATCGCCGCCAACCTCAAGCGCGATCAGGTGCTGGGCTTCGACCCCTGGCTGAATACGCCGGATGGTCTCGCGCGCCTCGAACGGGCGGCGACGAAGGCGGGTGGCACGTTGCGGGCCGTGCCGAACCTCGTGGACGCCGTCTGGGCAGGCCGGCCGAAGCCGCCCGCCGGCCGGGTCAGCCGCCATCCGGATGCCCTGGCGGGCGAGACGGTCGCGGACAAGCTCGTCCGCGTCCGGGCGAGCCTGACGGAGGCCGGCTGCGACGCCCTGGTGATCTCGGACCCGCACAACCTCGCCTGGGCTTTCAACCTGCGGGGCGCCGATGTCGGGCATACGCCTCTGGCGCTCGGTTACGCGATCCTGCCGCGCGCGGGCTCGGCACGCCTGTTCCTGGTCTCGCCGGTGGTCGATCCCGACCTGCGTGCGGCCCTCTCCGCCACCGCCGAGATCCTGCCCCGGGCGGAACTGGAGGATGGCCTAGCTTCGCTCAGCGGTGTGCTGGTCCGGCTCGACGCCGCCACGGGCGCCGTAGCCCTGAAGGAACGGATCGAGTCGGCCGGGGGCACGGTCGATGTCGGCAAGGATCCGATCACCGGCATGAAGGCGGTGAAGAATGCCGCCGAGATCGCCGGCGCGCGCGCCGCGCATCACCGGGACGGGGCGAGCCTCGTGCGCTTCCTGGCCTGGCTCGACGCGGCAGCCGCGGCGGGCGGTCTCACCGAGACCGCCGCCGTCGAGGCGCTCGAGGACTTTCGCGATGCGGGCGGCGATCTGCGCGACGTGTCCTTCCCGACGATCTCGGGGTCCGGTCCGAACGGGGCGATCGTCCACTACCGCGTGACGCGGGCCAGCGACCGGACGGTCCGGCCGGGCGAGCTGTTCCTGATCGATTCCGGGGCGCAATACCCGGACGGGACGACCGACATCACCCGTACGATCGCGGTGGGCGAGCCGAGCTCCGCGATGCGCGACCGCTTCACCCGGGTGCTGAAGGGTCACGTGGCGATCGCCCGGGCCGTGTTCCCGAAGGGCACGACCGGCGCGCAGATCGATGCCTTCGCGCGGGCGCCCCTCTGGCAGGCGGGGCTCGATTTCGACCACGGCACCGGCCACGGCGTCGGCGCCTTCCTGTCGGTCCACGAAGGGCCTCAGCGGATCGCCAAGACCGGCACGGTGGCGCTGGAGGCCGGCATGATCCTGTCGAACGAGCCGGGCTACTACGCGGCCGGCGCCTACGGCATCCGGATCGAGAACCTCGTTCTGGTCGAGCCCCGTGACATCCCGGATGGCGAGCGCCCGATGCTCGGCTTCGAGACGTTGACGCTCGCCCCCTACGATCGGCGCTTGATCCGCCCGGATCTGCTCGATCCCGGCGAGCAGGCCTGGATCGACGCCTATCACGCCCGGGTCCGGGAAGCCCTGTCCCCGGATCTCGATGCCGGCGCGCGCACCTGGCTCGAGCAAGCGACGGCGCCGCTGGCGATTGATCGCTGATCGACCCACGGCGGCCGAGGCCGCATCCTGCGCCCTTGCGCACGCCCCGGCGGCGCGACACATTCAGCTGCGGACCGGTCGCCGTCGTCCGGCGAACGGCCAAGCTTTTGCCAAGGCCTTGGAAGGTGGTTGGTTATGCCCCCGGATCTCGCAGAGGTCGCCCGGGAGACGGCGAACACGGCGTTCGGCAGTCCCCTCGTCGAGGCGGTTCAGCTCGGTGATATGTTCGGTTCGGACGGCGATCCGGTGCGACGCGTCCGTTTGATCCTGAAGGACGATGCTATCGACCGACTCGATGGCGGGACGCTGCTCGATGCCAATCTGGCAATCAGCAGGGCGTTGCAAAAAGCCGGCGAGCCGTTGCGGGTCTTGGTCGAGTATGCCGAGCAACGTGAGCTCGACGAGCTTGGCGCTCATTAATCCGGATCATCTGTTCGTCCAAGCAGATGCGTTGCTTCGTCAATCGGGTCGCGGCTCACTGCGGCAGGCCGACCTGCGCCGCGCGGTCTCGAATGCCTATTACGGGTTATTCCACACGATCCTCATCGCCGCCGCCGACGAAGTGGGCGGGCGAAGGATGCGCGGCGATCCACTCTGGTCGCTCGTATACCGCTCGATTTCGCATCAGCGACTCAAGAACGTGTGTAGCGATCTGCGGGCGCATACGCTCAAGCCGAAGCTCAAACCTTATGAGCCAGCCAGGGGATTCGGCGGCCATGTGGCTGCGATCGCGGGTGCCGTCGTCGAGTTGCAGGATCGACGCCATGTGGCCGATTATGATCCCTCCGCGTCCCTGCTGCGCCTCGATGCGCGCGCCGCGCTTCAGGCCGCCCGCTCGGCGGTCGACCGGTTGAGCCAGCTGACGGAGGATCAGCGCAAGGCGTTCCTCTTCCTCATCCTGTTTGAAGCCCGCGGATGAGTTCCGGCTATGCGGTGATCCGGCATGCGACAGGAATCGGGCCAGCGCGCTAAAAGGCGTGGTCACGGAAAAGCCCGCGCCGCACGCCAAACGCCGCGCCTGAAACCGCAGCCGTCCGGTGCGCGAAGGGACAGCATGATCCGCCGCCTCGTCCTCCCGATCCTGGTCCTCGCTGCGAGCCTGTCGGTTACTCTGGCCCAGGGCCTGCGCACGCCGCCGGATCTCGTGCGATCGAGCCTCGTGGCCGAGCCGGCCGCGGTGGCGGGGGCGCAGCCCTTCACCCTGGCCGTGCGGATGCAGGTGAAGCCCGGCTGGCACGTCTACTGGCGCAACCCCGGGGATTCGGGGCTGCCGCCTGAGGTGACGTGGACGCTGCCGGCCGGCTTCAACGCCGGAGCGATCCGGTGGCCGGCGCCGGAGCGAATCCCGATCGCGACGCTAATGAACTACGGCTACGAGGGCGAGGTCACGCTCCTCGTCCCCGTGACGCCGCCGCCGAGCCTCGATCCGGCGCGCCCCGTGCAGATTCAGGCCAAGCTGACCTACCTCGTCTGCGAGACCGAGTGCGTGCCGGGCTCCGCCGACCTCGCCCTCACCCTGCCGGTCGGCGCGCCGCAATCCGATCCGGACAACGCCGCCCTGTTCGCCCGCGCCCGGGCCGCCCTCCCCGCCCCGGCGCTCTGGCCGCTCACCCTGTCGAGCCAGGGCGACACCCTGCGGCTCGACTTCGCGGCGACCGGCCTCAAGCCCGACTCCATCCGGAACGCCGCCTATTTTCCCTATGCCGAGACCGCGATCGACAACGCCGCCGCGCAGGTGATGTCGATCGATGGGGCCGGCCTGCACCTCACCCTCGCGCGGAGCAGCCCGACCGAAGCGGCTCCCGCAACCCTTCCGGGCGTGCTGACCCTCGATGAGGTGACCGAATCCGGCCCCCGCCGCCTCGCCTTCGCGTATGGGGACGAGCCGGTGCTTCCGGCCGCGGCCGCACCACCGGCGCCCGTCGAGCCGACCCCGACGGGATCGACTGCGTCCGACCTCGATGCGCTGACCCTCGCCACCGCGGCCGCCTTCGCGTTTCTCGGCGGCCTGATCCTCAATCTGATGCCCTGCGTCTTCCCGGTGCTGTCGATCAAGGTGCTGAGCCTCGTGCGGCACGCCGGCGAGGAGTCCGCGCGCCTGCGCCTGCACGGCCTCGCCTACACGGCCGGCGTGCTGGCGAGTTTTCTGGGACTGGCCTCGGCGCTGATCGCCCTGAAGGGCGGCGGGGCGGCGATCGGCTGGGGGTTCCAGCTGCAATCACCTCTGGTCGTGGCGGGGCTTGCGTATCTGCTGTTCGCGATGGGCCTGAGCCTGTCCGGCGCGGTGACGGTCGGCGGACGGCTCGCCGGTGTCGGCGACAGCCTCGCCCGCCGATCGGGCTTGAGCGGCTCGTTCTTCACGGGCGTCCTGGCCACGCTGGTGGCCACGCCCTGCACGGCGCCGTTCATGGGCTCCGCGGTGGGATTCGCCCTGACCCAGAGCGCCGCTGTGGCGCTCGCCGTGTTCGCGTGTCTCGGGCTGGGCCTCGCCCTGCCGTTCTTGGCTCTGACCCTTTGGCCGCCGGCCCTGCGGGCACTGCCGCGGCCGGGCGCCTGGATGGAAACCCTCAAGCAGGTGCTCGCTTTCCCGGTCTACGCCACCGTGGCTTGGCTGATCTGGGTCCTGGCACAGCAGGTCGATCCGCGGGGCCTGCTGGCGGCGTTGATCGGCCTCGTGCTGGTGGGGTTCTCCGCCTGGGCCTGGGAGCATGGCCGCAACGCCGGATCGGGGATGGCGCGGATTGCGCAGGTCTGCGCGGTCCTGGCGCTGATCGCCGTCGCGGCCCTGACCCTCAGGCTGCCGCAGGATCGCGTCCCGGCCTCCGCGCAGGCTGACGGTGCCATTGAGCCGTTCACGCAGGCCCGCCTCGACGCGCTGGTCGGCGCGCACAAGCCCGCCTTCGTCAACATGACCGCCGCGTGGTGCATCACCTGCGCGGTCAACGAGACGACGTCCCTCTCCACCAAGGCCGTGCGGGCCGCGATGGCCGAGCGGGCCGTGACCTACCTGAAGGGGGACTGGACCAATCAGAATCCCGAGATCACCCGCCTGCTGGAGAAGCACGGCCGGAGCGGCGTGCCGCTCTACCTGCTCTATACCGGCGCCGGGGAGCCCCAGGTGCTGCCGCAGATCCTCACCGAGGGGACGGTGCTGCAGGCTTTGGCATCAGTGCCGGCTGGCGCTGACCGGAGCGCCGCGCTGACCCGTTGACCGGGGTTTCCAAAGGGGGGCAGCCCTTTGGCGGGGCGTCGGGGCGGAGCCCCGGCATCCGGCTTGTCCCGACACCGGACAGCGTCCGGCACCAGGGCTCTGCCCTGGACCCGCCAAAGGTCTCGATCTTTTGAAACCGGAACTGGGCGCCTCAGGCTTCGAGGGAGAAGGTTTCGTCGAACGCGTAGCCGGAGCCGCGGACGGTGCGGATCGGGTCCGCCTGGCGCGGGCCGTTCAGCGCCTTGCGCAGGCGGCCGACATGCACGTCGACCGTGCGCTCGTCGATATAGACGTCGTGGCCCCACACCCCGTCGAGCAGCTGCTCCCGGGAGAAGACCCGGCCCGGCGCCAGCATCAGGAATTCGAGCAGCCGGAACTCGGTCGGGCCGAGATGCAGTTCCTCGCCAGCGCGGCGGACCCGATGACCGGTGCGGTCGAGTTCGAGGTCGCCGGCGGCCAGACGGTCCGAGACATGGGCGGGCTTGGCCCGGCGCAGCAGCGCGCGGATCCGGGCCAGCAGCTCCGGGACCGAGAACGGCTTGACGATATAGTCGTCCGCCCCCGTGCCCAGCCCGCGGACCCGGTCGCCCTCCTCGCCCCGGGCGGTGAGCATGATCACCGGCAGCCGTTCGGTCTCGCGCCGGGCGCGGATGCGACGGCAGAGCTCGATGCCCGACAGGCCGGGCAGCATCCAGTCGAGCAGGACCAAATCGGGCATCCGCTCGGCCAGGAGCAGTTCCGCATCGTCGCCCCGAGCCGCCGAATCCACCAGGAAGCCCTCGGCTTCCAGGTTGTAGCGCAGCAATGTGGTCAGCGCCTCCTCGTCCTCGACGATCAGGACTTGCATGCTCACGTTCGATGACCCGTTCTCGCGGCGGACCCGCCGATGGTGCCGGAGGCCCCGCCCTGTCTCAAGGTGCGCGCGTGGCGCTGCGCACCGCTATCCCGACGTCGACGCGCGCCGTCCGGGTTGATCCTTTACGAAGCCTGTCCCCCGTCCACCGTCGCGTAGTTCGACGCATCGTTCTTGGGGCGGTCGCCCGCGAGCGTCTCCCCGGTGGCGAGGTAATGGATCGTCTCGGCGATGTTGGTGGTGTGATCGCCGATGCGCTCGACGTTCTTGGCGCAGAACAGCAGATGCGTGCAGAACGAGATGTTGCGCGGATCCTCCATCATGTAGGTCAGGAGCTCGCGGAACAGCGAATTGTACAGCGCGTCGATCTCGCCGTCGCGCTCCCACACATCGTGGGCCGCCTGGACATCGCGGCTCGCATAGGCGTCCAGCACGTCCTTCAGCTGGCCCTCCGCCAGATCGCTCATGTGGCGCACGCCGAGCACGATCTTCTGCGCCGGCGCCTGATCGGAGATCGCCACCACGCGCTTGGCCACGTTCTTGGCGAGATCGCCGATCCGCTCCAGATCGCCGGAGACGCGGATCGCCGAAATGGTCTCGCGCAGATCGATCGCCAGGGGCTGGCGCCGGGCGATGAGCAGGACGGAGCGCTCCTCGATGTCCCGCTGAAGGGCGTCGAGGCGCTTGTCGGCGAGGATCACGGTCTGGGCGAGCCCGTCGTCGCGGCGCACTAGGGCGTCGGTCGCCTCCGCGGTCATCTTCTCCGCCACGCCGCCCATCTCCGAGATCGAGCGACGGAGATTTTCCAGGTCGGTGTCGTAGGAGGTAACGATATGGCCGGGCATGGGGTGGATCCTTCGATGGGGGCGTGCGAACCCACGCGTTGGGGCGATCCCGCGGAACCGGTCCTCGAAACGGCTTAGCCGAAGCGGCCCGTGATGTAGTCCTGCGTCCGCTGCTGCGTCGGGTTCATGAACATCCTTTCGGTCTGCGAGAACTCGACCAGCTCACCGAGATACATGAAGGCGGTGAACTGCGAGATGCGGGCCGCCTGCTGCATGTTGTGCGTGACGATCGCGATGGTGAACTCGTCGCGCAGCTGCTCGATCAGCTCCTCGATGCGGCCCGTCGAGATCGGGTCGAGCGCGGAGGTCGGCTCATCGAACAGGATGACCTCCGGGCGCTGTGCCACGGTGCGGGCGATGCACAGCCGCTGCTGCTGACCGCCCGACAGGCCCATGCCGGACTGCTTGAGCTTGTCCTTCACCTCGTCCCAGAGGGCGGCCTTGCGCAGGGACGACTCGACCCGCTCGTCGAGCTCTGCCTTCGGCAGCTTCTCGTAGAGGCGGATGCCGAACGCGACGTTGTCGTAGATCGACATCGGGAAGGGCGTCGGCTTCTGGAACACCATGCCGACCCGGGCCCGCAGGTCGTTCAGATCGACCTTCGGATCCAGGATGTTCACGCCGTCCAGCAGGATCTGACCCTCGGCGCGCTGCTCCGGATACAGGCTGTAGATCCGGTTGAAGGTGCGCAGCAGGGTCGACTTTCCGCAGCCCGACGGACCGATCAGGGCCGTGACCTGCCGATCGTGGAAGTTGAGGTCGATGTTCTTCAGCCCGTGGAACTGGCCGTAGTAGAAGTTCAGCCCCTTCACGGCGATCCGGACCGGCGCCTTGGTATCGGCGCCGGCCTTGGCGGAGGGGTGGATCAGGGGCTCGGCGGCGGCGGTTGCTGCAGCATTGCTCATCGGGTCGATCCTTCGGGCTCGCGCTTCAGCGGGCACGCTGCGGCTTGATCACCAGGCGGGCGATCACGGAGAGGGCGAGGATGGTCACGGTGATCAGGAGCGCTCCGGCCCAGGCCAGCTGCTGCCAGTTGGGATAGGGCGAGAGCGCGAACTGGTAGATCATCACCGGCAGGTTCGGCACGCCGCCCATGAGGTCGGCGTTGAACCAGCTGTTGTTGTTGAGGGCGGTGAACAGGAGCGGCGCGGTCTCGCCGGCGATCCGGGCCAGCGCCAGGATGATCCCGGTCACGATGCCGGCCGAGGCCGCGCGCCAGCTGACCTTCATGATCACCATGGAGGGCGGGGCACCGAGGGCCGCGCCGGCCTCGCGCAGGGTCCCCGGCACGAGGCTCAGCATGTCCTCGGTGGTCCGCACGATCACCGGCGTGGCGATGATCGCGAGCGCGACGCCGCCGGCCCAGCCGGAATAGCTGCCCATGGGCCGCACCATCAGCGTGTAGACGAACAGGCCGATCAGGATCGACGGCGCCGAGAGCAGGATGTCGTTGAGGAACCGGATCAGGACGGCCAGCTTCGAGGTCCGGCCGTATTCCGCCAGGAAGGTCCCGGCCATGACGCCGACCGGTGTCGCGATGACGATGCCGATCGCGGTCAGGATCAGGCTGCCCAGCACCGCGTTGGCGATGCCGCCGCCCTCGCTGCCCGGCCCGGGGGTCGGCTGGGTCAGCAGCGTCGGGGTGAAGCCGCGGATGCCCTCGACGATCAGCATCAGCAGGATCGAGCCGAGCACGATCACGCCGATCAGCGTGGCGAAGGCGCAGAAGCCGCGGAGCATTGCATCCGCCCGGCGCCGGCCGGGACGGACCCGGCTCCGCGCGAGGGGGGGCGCGGCGAGTGTGTTGATCGCGTCCATGGGAGCCTCAACCAACCCGCACGCGCGACGTCAGGATGCGCGCGGCGATCAGGACGATGAAGGTGATGACGAACAGGATGCAGCCGAGCGCCATCAGCGCGTTGAGCTGCATGCCGTCCGCCTCGTTGAACTCGTTGGCGATCCGGGACGCGATGGTCGAGCCGGGATCGAAGATCGAGGCGGAGAGGCGGTTGGCGTTGCCGACCACGAAGGTCACCGCCATCGTCTCGCCCAGCGCGCGGCCGAGGCCGAGCATGATGGCGCCGATGATCGAGACCGAGGCGTGCCGGATCAGCACGAACCGCGTCACCTCCCAGGTCGTGCAGCCGACCCCGTAGGCGCTCTCCCGCAGGATCGTGGGGATCTGGTCGAGCATGTCGCGGGCGATCGAGGCGACGAACGGCACGATCATGATCGCCAGGATGATGCCGGCGGTGAGCACGCCGACCCCCGAGGGGATGCGGGCATACAGCACGGTTCCTACGATCGGCAGGCCCTCGACGACGTTGGAGACCGGGATCTCGACGAAACGGGCGAAGAGCGGCGCGAAGATGAACAGGCCCCACATCCCGTAGATGATGCTCGGGACCGCGGCCAGGAGCTCGATCGTCATCGCGACCGGCTTGCGCGCCCAGCCCGGGCAGAGCTGGGTGAGGTAGATGGCGATGCCGAGGGAGATCGGGACGCCGATGACGAGGGCCAGGAGCGCGGAGCTCACCGTGCCGATGACGGCGACGAGGGCGCCGTACTGCTCGGTCCCGACGTTCCAGGCGCTGGATGTCAGGAAGCCGAAGCCGAATTCCCGGAAGGCCGGCAGGCCCCCGTAGACGATGGAGCCGATGATGCCGACGAGGACGGTCAGGACCAGGAGCGCCGCACCGTAGGCGCAACCGCGGAACAGGGCGTCCTGATTCCGGCTCGGACCCTTCCGCGCTGCGGCCGTGCGGGTTCGGCCGAGGGCAATCGTTTCAGTCAAAGCGGACATCCGCGGTTCTCTGCGATAGATGGCGTGGTAGCGCGGCGCGAACCCAGAAGCGAGGGAGGAGGTCGAAACCTCCCCCCGATAGAGCTTACATGTTGTAGACCGGCTTCCCGTCCTTGCCCTTCACGCTCTTCCACTCCTCGTGGATCAGCGTGACGACGTTGTCGGGCAGAGGAACGTAGTCGAGATCGGAGGCGAGCTTGTCGCCGTTCTTGTAGGCCCAGTCGAAGAACTTGAGCACGTCGGCCGCCTTGGCCGGATCGGCCGGGTCCTTGTGGACCAGGATGAAGGTCGCCGCCGTGATCGGCCACGCGTCCTCGCCCGCCTGGTTGGTGAGCGCGATGCCGAAGCCCGGAGCCGACTTCCAGTCGGCGCTGGCGGCGGCCGCCTGGAACGCCTTGTCGTCCGGCTGCGGGAACTTGCCGGCCTTGTTCTGCAGCAGCGCGTAGGCGAGCTTGTTCTGCTTGGCGTAAGCCGACTCGACGTAGCCGATGGAGTTCGGCACCTGCTTCACGGTGGCGGTCACGCCCTCGTTGCCCTTGCCGCCCTGACCGACCGGCCAGGAGATCGTCGTGGCGGCGCCGTACTCCTTCTTCCACCCGTCCGAGACCTGGGACAGGTAGGTCGTGAAGATGTTGGTCGTGCCCGAGGCGTCGGACCGATAGACCGGGGTGATGTTGATGTCGGGCAGCTTCAGCCCGTCGTTGAGCTTCGCGATCCGCGGATCGGTCCACTTCGCGATCTTCCCGGCGTAGATGTCGGCGAGCACGTCACCGGTGAGCTTGAGCTTGCCCGGCTCGACGCCGGCGATGTTCACCACGGGCACCACGCCGCCCATCACGGTGGGGAACTGCACCAGGCCGTCCTTGGCCAGCTGCTCGCCCTTGAGCGGCGCGTCGGTGGCGCCGAAATCGACCGTCTTGGCCTGGATCTGCTTGATCCCGCCGCCGGATCCGATCGACTGATAGTTGAGCCCGGAGCCGGTTTCCTTCCGGTAGGCCTCGGCCCATTTCGAATAGACCGGGAAGGGGAACGTGGCCCCGGCTCCGGTGATGTCGGCGGCCAGCGCCGCAGACGCCAGCTGGACCGTCGCGAGGCCGACGGCGAGCGCGTAAGCGAAGGGTTTCAATGAAATCTCCGTTGCCGTCGGGCCAATCCTGCGCCGCTCCGCCGGCATGCTCATGCCCGCGGCAGAGCCTTGCGGCCGGTCCTCGAAAGACCCAGCGCCGGCCGCCCGATGGATGCGCGGTTACGACAGGTAGATGACACCGGCATGACATCGCGCCGCAGGTCGTTCGGCACGGTTTGTGGCTCTCGCGCGTTTCCGGAGCACTCTCCCCCCGGGCGGATACCGGTCCGGCGCATGGGAGGGCATCACGACACAGGCTCACGGCGGTCGTAGACGGCCTGGGCGGTCAGGACACCGGAAGGACGTTGGAGCCGTGCAGGGTGAAGGCACCGACCCAGTGACGGAGCGAGATCCGGGCTGGCTGGCCCTGCATGCCGAGCGGGAGGCTCTGGAGCGGGCCCTCGCCCTGGCCCAGGCCCATCAGAAATTCAGCCCCGATGCGGATGTCGCCGCGGCGGCGCGGCGCGAGGAGGCGGCCCTGCTGGTCGACCTCGATCGGGTGCTGACCTTGATTCGAGCGGCCGAGTATCGCCGCAGGCCGGGTGCGCGCCGCTGGTGACGCGCTCGGGCGTGGCGCTGTCCGCCCGCGTCATGCCGGACCGTATCGCCGATGTCCGGGTCTCGTGAGCGGAGCCGAAAGCGCCGAGCTTGGTGCCGGTCCCCGGCCCAATGCCTCAGCTCGCCCGGCGCAGCTCCCGCTCCTTCTGGCGCAGGCGCAAAAGCAGTTCCACATGCGTATCGGTGATCGGCTGCGTGTCGACGCTGCCTTCATAGATCGTGCGGAGCGAGAGACCGAGCCGGCGCGTATCGATCGCCTGCTTCGGCAGCTGCCCTTCGTGCGAAAGTCCCTCGGACCCGGCACCTGACGGCTTCATGGCTCCCTCCCACCCGTCGCCCGCCCAAACATGCTGCGGCGCCGGGATTGAATGAGAGTCAGCAAAATTGGTTAACGAAACGTTACCGTCAACGCACGGTTAAGCTTACCTGTCACTTAACCATCGGCGCCCTGGAGGAGCCGAGCCGCCGCCGCCCGGGCCTCGTCGGTGACCGTGGCGCCGGCCAGCATACGGGCGATCTCCTCGCGGCGTTCGGCGACCGGCAGGCTCGCCACCCGCGTCGCGACGCGGCTTGCGCCCTTCACGGGGGCCTTCGCGATGAGGAAATGGGTCTCGGCGCGCGCCGCGACCTGCGGCGCATGGGTGACGGCGACGACCTGCACGGTGGCTGCGAGGCGGGCCAGGCGCAGGCCGATGGCGTCGGCGACAGCACCGCCCACGCCGGTGTCGATCTCGTCGAAGATCAGCGTCGGGGCAGAGCCCTTGTCGGCCAGCACGACCTTGAGGGCGAGCATGAACCGCGACAACTCGCCGCCGGATGCGACCTTCATCATCGGCCCGGGCTTGGTGCCGGGGTTGGTCTGAGCCCAGAACTCCACCCGGTCCGTGCCGGCCGGATCACGCGAATCGAGATCGGTGACGATCTCGGTGATGAAGCGTGCGCGCTCCAGCTTCAGGGGTGGCAACTCGGCCTTCACGGCGGCGTCGAGCTGCTTGGCGGCGCGGCGGCGGCCGGCACTGAGCTTCTCGGCCGCCTCGGCATAGGCGGCCTCGGCCCCGGCGAGCGTCTGCTCCAGGCCGGCGAGGGCCGCCTCGCCGGCATCGATCGCCGCGACGTCCCCGGCGTAGCGCTCGGCCAGGGCTGCGAGATCGTCGGCGGGGACATCGTACTTGCGGGCCGCCGCCCGCAGGGCGAACAACCGCTCCTCCACCCGCTCCAGATCGCGGGGATCGAACTCGGTCTCGGCCACCGCCGCATCGAGCACCGCGCGGGCCTCGTCGAGGGCCACCATCGCGGCGTCGAGGGCGTTGACGCAGGGATCGACCAGGGCGGGGAGCTGCGCGGCGCGGCGCTCCAGCTTGCGCAGGGCGGCCGAGAGATGCGGCACCCCGGAATGGGGCCCGCCGACCGCATCCAGGGCCTCGTTGAGCTCGCGGGCCACCTTCTCCGATTGCTGCATGATGCTGCGGCGCTCGGCGAGCTGGGCCTCCTCGCCGGGCTGCGGCGCGAGGGCGGCCAACTCCTCCACGGCGTGGCGCAGGAAGTCGGCCTCCTTGCGGGCCGCCTCGACGCGGGCGCGGTGCTCGGCGAGGTCGGTGCGGGCGGTGCGGACTGCCCGGGCGGCCGTCGCGACCTTAGTGAGCTGGCCCTGGAGGCCGCCGAACGCGTCGAGGATCGCCCGGTGCGAGGCCGGATCGGCCAGCGCCCGGTCGTCGTGCTGGCCGTGAATCTCCACCAGCGCCCCGCCGATCGCCCGCAGCACCTGAACGCCCACCGGCTGATCGTTGACGAAGGCGCGGGTCCGGCCGTCCGCCATCTGGGTCCGGCGCAGGATCAGGTCGCCTTCCGTGTCGATCTCGGCCTCGGCGGCGATTCGGCGGGCCGGATGATCGAGGGGGAGATCGAAGACGGCGGTGACGACACCCTGGGTCTCGCCGTGCCGGACGAGGCGGCCGTCGCCGCGCCCGCCCAGCGCCAGGGCGAAGGCGTCGAGCAGGATCGATTTGCCCGCGCCCGTCTCCCCGGTCAGGACGCTGAGGCCCTGCCGGAAATTCAGTTCGAGGCGGTCGATCAGGACGATGTCGCGAATCGCGAGCTGCGCCAGCATGCGGCGGGGGCATTCCTCAGGAGGGGACCGCAGACATAAGGCCGTCGGGGCGCCGATTCACCCCAAAAATGCGCCGCACAACGGGAAAGGCCCGGAGCGAGCGCTCCGGGCCTTTCCCGTTGTGCGGCGGTCGGCCGATCGAGTCCGGGCTTCGAACGGGCGAGACCTTTCGCGGGTCGAGGGCAGAGCCCTCGTCAGAATCTCAGGGCCCTGCCCCGCACATCTGCCAAAGCGCTGAGCCCTCTGGAAACCCGGACCCGATGCGCTCACTCGGCCGACGCGGTCTTGCCCGTCACCGTGCGGTAGATCTTCGACAGGAATGAGGTCTTCTCCTCGCGGGGCTCGAGGCCGTTCTGGGCCAGGAGCGCGTGCGCGTCCTTGTACCAGGAGCTTTCCGGGAAGTTGTGGCCGAGCACCGCGGCGGCGTTCTGCGCCTCCTGGGTGATGCCCAGCGCCCAGTAGGCCTCGGTCAGGCGCTCCAGCGCCTCCTCGGCGTGGCGGGTGGTCTGATACTTCGAGACCACGTCGCGGAACCGGTTGATCGCCGCCGGGAAGTTGCGCTTCTCGAGATAGAAGCGCCCAATCTCCATCTCCTTGCCGGCGAGTTGGTCGCGGGTGATCTGGATCTTCGCCTTCGCGTCGGTGGCGTATTCGGAGGTCGGATACTTCTGAACGAGCTCCTGGAGGGCGACGAGCGCCTTCTCGGACCGCTCCTGGTCGCGGGTCACGTCCGGGATCTGCTTGTAGTTCGACATCGCCATCAGGTACTGCGCGTAGGCCGCGTCCTTGCTGGCCGGGTGCCGCTGCAGGTAGCGCTTCGAGGCGCTGATCGCGTCGTCGTACTTCTGGCCCTCGTAATTGGCGTAGGCCGTCATCAGCAGCGCCTTCCGGGACCATTCGGAATACTGGTACTGCTTGTCGAGGCTGTCGAACTTCTTGACCGCGCCCTCGTAGTCGCTGTCCTCGAGCTTGGCCAAGCCATCGCTGTAGAGCTTGTCGGCCGGGACGTCCGGCACGACCTCGGGCTTGTACTTCTCGGCGAAGAGATTGGTCGGGTCGAAGTCGCAGCCACCGAGGCCGAGGCCGAGGACGGCCACGAGGGGGGCCACGAAGGCCGCCGCCCGGCGGTGACGAATGGTGACAGGCATCTGGCGCTCTTTCCCGGAAGCGGCGCCATCCCGCGCCGTCATGCCATCGCGTGCGTGGATCCGGCCCGCCGGGCCGTGCCCGCCGTTCACGGACCGTTAAACCGTGCCGGTCGATTCGGGCACGAAAGCGGCAAGGCTGAGGCGGGCTGGATCTGTCGCCGAGTGTGGCGCGCGGACAACAGGTTGATGGTCAGAGGTCGCCTGCGAAGGCGGCGATGCCCAGACCGACGCCGAGTTCGGAGAGGACGGTTTCGCGACGCGGGCCCTGCGCCTCGACGATCGCGTAATTGGCCCGGTCGGCCAGCAGGGCGGAGAGCACGCCGACATTCATCCGGTGGCCGCCGCAATAGGAGCGGTAGGCGCCCTGGATCGGCAGGCCGGCCAGGGCGAGGTCGCCGACCGCGTCGAGGATCTTGTGCCGGACGAACTCGTCCGGGAAGCGCAGCCCCTCGGGGTTGACCACCGCGGTCTCGCCGACCGCCACGGTGTTCTCCAGGGAGGCGCCGAGGGCGAAGCCGGCCTTCCAGTACCGCTCCACGTCCCGCATCATCCCGAAGGTGCGGGCGCTGGCGATCTCGCGGCGGTAGGAGGCGGGGGTGAGGTCCATCGCCTTGCGCGATCGGCCGATCACCGGACTCTCGAAATCGATCTCGACGTCGAGGCGGAAGCCCCGGTCGATCGGGCGGAGCTCCGCGAAGGCACGGCCGCCCTCGATGCGGACGTGGCGCAGAACCTTGAGCCAGCGCCGCGGCGTGCCGCAGGTGGAAATCCCGACCTGATCGATCGCCTGGACGAAGGGGAGCGCGGACCCGTCGAGGATGGGCATCTCGGGCCCGTCGATCTCGATCAGGGCGTTGTCGACGCCCAGGCCGAACAGGGCGGACATCAGGTGTTCGACGGTGGCGACCGCGCCGGTCTCGACGTCCCCCAGGACGGTGCAGAGCTCGGTGGCGGAGACGAGGGCGTGATGCGCCTTGATCAGGCGATCGTTGCCGTTGGCGGTACCGGTGCGGAGAAAAGCGATGCCGTGATTGGCGGGTGCGGGCCGGAGCGTGATCTCGGCGGGGTTACCGGAATGGACCCCGATGCCCGAAAGAGTCGCCGGCCCTTTGAGGGTCGTCTGTTTCAGCGTTCGCATTCCTTAGCCCCCGGCCGCGATCAAGTCCCGCCATTCCGAACCGGGAATGGAAGAAAACTGACTGATCCGTCCGCTGCTTGATGCCCCTGCTCACGCGATCAGGTTGTATCCCGATGCATGTCTCGTCGGTCTCGATGCTTCTATAGCTGCACCGCACAGGGCAGCCAAATCACGGATTCTTACGCTCTGTTACAGACACGCTTGCGGTCCGGCAGACGCAAAATGCTGTGTGATCAAGGGCTTAAAAAGTGGTTAACCCGTGGCTAACCTTGGGCTGATCTGTGTCGCGGATGCACCAGGCCTGTCCGTAACACACAGCCGTACCGCCGCAGGCAGAGCCCACGCCGGCCGATGATAAAACCTGAGATTGTATTCACGCAGCACAGAGAGCCGGCGGTTACCCGCCGGCTCTCTGCCATGGTCGATCGCTGGGGCTTGCTCAGTTCGCCTGACGGCGGAGGAAAGCCGGGATCTCCAGCTGATCGTCGTCCATCATCCGGGGCTGCGGGGCGACGCGGCCCTGCGCGTCGAGGTTACCCTGGGCCGGGCGGTACTGCGGGACCGCCGGTGCGGCCGGAGCGCGGGGAGCCGGCGGGATGTGAGGCTGCGCCATCTGCGGCTGCGGCGCGACCGGGTTGGGCCGGGCCATGGGAGCACCCTCTACGTCCTCGCGACGTCCGCCGAAGCCCACCGTGGCGAGGCGCCGCAGGAGCGACGTCCGCTTCGATTCGGGAGCCGCCTCCTCCTGCGCGCGGGTCGCCAGGATCTGGTTCTGGGCGATCGGCGGCAGCTCGTGGATCTGCGGCATCCGCGGCGCGCGCGCCAGCGGCGTGCCCCCCGGGCTGGCCGGGCGCGGCGGCACGAACGGGCCGGCCTGGAACTGCGGCGCGGGCTCGGCCGGCAGCGGCGCGGGCGCCGGGACGAAGGCGGCGGCGGCCCGCGGCTGGGCCGGGGCGAGCACGACGTCGTCGCGGGTCACCGGAGCCGTGGGCTCGCGGCTGATCAGCGACTCGGAGCGCATCTCCGGAGCCGGCATCGGCGCGGGGGCCGGCGCGGGTGCCGGGGCCGAGGCGACCGACTCGGTGCGGATGCTCGGCACCGGCGAGGCGGCGCGCGAGCGGGCCTCGGCGCGGAGGCGCTCCGCAACCTCGGCGATGCGCTGCTCGGTCTCAGCCATGGCCGGGTTGTTCGGCGAGTTCGCCGCGATCAGCGCCGGCTCGATACCGGTGGCGACCACTGACACGCGGATGATGCCATCGAGGCTCTCGTCGAAGGTGGCGCCCAGGATGATGTTGGCGTCCTGATCGACCTCCTCGCGGATGCGGGTGGCGGCCTCGTCGAGTTCGTAGAGGGTCAGGTCGGAGCCGCCCGTGATCGAGATCAGCAGGCCGCGGGCGCCCTTCATGGAGACGTCGTCGAGGAGCGGGTTGGCGATGGCGGCCTCGGCGGCGCGGTTGGCGCGCTTCTCGCCCGACGCCTCGCCGGTGCCCATCATGGCCTTACCCATGCCGCGCATGATCGCGCGCACGTCGGCGAAGTCGAGGTTGATAAGGCCCTCCTTCACCATCAGGTCGGTGATGCAGGCGACGCCGGAGTAGAGCACCTGGTCGGCCATCGCGAAGGCGTCCGCGAAGGTGGTCTTCTCGTTGGCGACCCGGAACAGGTTCTGGTTCGGGATGACGATCAGCGTGTCGACCGCGGCCTGCAACTCCTGGATGCCCGACTCGGCGGTGCGCATCCGGCGGATGCCCTCGAACTGGAACGGCTTGGTCACGACGCCGACCGTCAGGATGCCCATGTCGCGGGCCGCCCGGGCGATGACCGGCGCGGCGCCGGTGCCGGTGCCGCCGCCCATGCCGGCGGTGATGAAGCACATGTGGGCGCCCGAGAGCTGGTCCCGGATCTCGTCGATCACCTCGTCGGCGGCAGCGGAGCCGACCTCCGGGTGCGAGCCGGCGCCGAGGCCCTGGGTCACGCCGAGGCCCATCTGGATCACCCGCTCGGCCTTCGAGGAGGTGAGCGCCTGCGCGTCGGTGTTGGCCACGACGAACTCGCAGCCCAGCAGGCCCGACTCGATCATGTTGTTGACGGCGTTGCCGCCAGCGCCACCGACGCCGAAGACGGTGATGCGGGGCTTCAGTTCCCGGATGTCCGGCGCCTGGAGGGTGATGGCCATGGTGTCGAGCCTCTCGCTAACTGTGCTGTCCGTGCGACGCCGCGGCGCCGGATTCTCTTCGTCCCACCCTGGGGCGGGGGCGAAACTCTAGAAGCTGTCCCGGAGCCAGCGGCCGACCCGGTTCAGGTAGTTGTCGGTTCCCGTGGCCGCGAAGGCGCCGTGCCCCCGCGGCTCGAAATGCTCGGCATGGGCGACCTGCGGGTAGACCAGCAGGCCGACCGCCGCCGAGAAGGCCGGGCCCTTGGCGGCCTCCGGCAGGCCCCGGATGCCGAGGGGCCGACCGATCCGCACCTGTCCCTGGAGGACGCGGCGGGCGACCTCCGGCAGGCCGACGAGCTGGCTGGCGCCGCCCGTGAGCACCACCCGGCGCCCGGCCTGCGCGGCGAAGCCGGCCTCGCGCAGCCGGTCGCGCACCAGCTCGATCACCTCCTCGACGCGCGGCTTGATGATCCGCACGAGCTGCGAGCGCGGGATGTGGGCCGGGGCCTCGCCCTCGTCCTCGCCGACCCCGTGGACCGCGATCATGTCGCGGTCGTCCGACGGGGTGGACAGGGCCGAGCCGTAGAGGGTCTTCAGCCGCTCGGCCGCCGCCATGCGGGTGGAGAGGCCGCGGGCGATGTCCATGGTGACGTGGTGGCCGCCGACCGCGACCGCGTCCACGTGGACGAGGTGGCCGCCGGAGAACACGCCGACGCTGGTCGTGCCGCCGCCCATGTCGACGACGCAGACGCCCATCTCGGCCTCGTCGTCGACCAGCGCCGAGAGGCCGGCCGCGTAGGGCGTGGCGATCACCGCCTCGACGCCGAGGTGGCAATGCTCCACCGCCAGCATGACGTTGCGGGCGGCCGCCAGCTCGCTGGTGACCACGTGCAGGTCGACGCTCAGGGCCTCGCCGATCATGCCCGACGGGTCGATCACGGCGCCCTGGCCGTCCAGCGCGTAGCCGGTCGGCAAGGCATGGAGCACCGCCCGGCCGGGGCTGACGCCGTGGGCGCTCGCGGTCTCGAGCACCCGCTCGACGTCGCTGCCCGTGACGGTGCCGGAGCGGACGTTCACCCGCGCCTGGAAATGCTGCGAGGCGAGCCGGCCGCCCGACATGTTGACGATGACCGACTGGACCTCGACCTTGGCCATCCGCTCGGCGGCGTGGACCGCCTGGCGGATCGCCCCCTCGGCGGCGGCGAGGTCGACGATGGCGCCGCCCTTCAGCCCGAGCGAGCGCTGGTGGCCGATGCCGATGATGCGCGCGAGGTGGGTGCGCCCGCGCAGCGTGGTCAGCGCCTCGGCGGGCTGCAGCTCGGCGATGAGGCAGACGACCTTGCTGGTGCCGATATCGAGCACCGAGAGCGTGGTCGAGCGTCGGGCCGAGAGCGGCTTCAGGCGCGGCGTGAGGCCGTGGTGGCTGTGCATTGACGCTACCGGACGCGGAGAGCGGGACGGGCGGAGGTTTTGGTCGTGGTCATCAGCTGGCCGCGCCCTTCTTCTTCGCCTTCTGGGCCTCCGCACGGGCGGCGGCCGCCTCCTCGGTCAGGCGCACCACGAGGCGGTCCGGCATGCGCAGGTCCACCGCGATGATGTCCTTCTCCAGGAGGCCGGCCTCGCGCTCGTACTTGACGAGGCGGGCGAGGGCGGCGGCCGGATCGGTCTCGGGCAGGCGTACGTCGACGCCGTCGAGCTTGAGGGTCCAGCGCCGGCCCGAGACGTAGGTGCCGGCCTTGATCCGCTCGGCCAGCGGGCCGGCGGCGGCGATCAGGGCGAGGTATTCGGGAAGCTTGGTGTTGGCGTCCTCGCCGACCACCAGGGGCAGGCTGGCGTAGCGGTCGTCCCGCATCGCGTCGATGACGGTGCCGTCGGCCGCGATGACGCTCAGCTCGCCGTTCTTCTGCCAGAGGGCGGCGGGCTCGCGCTCCACCTGGGTGATGGCGATCTCGTTGGGATAGATCTTGCGGACCGAGGCCTGGGCGATCAGCGGCACGCGCAGCAGCTTCTCGCGCACGTCGGCGACGTCGAGGAACGGCACCGAGGAGCGCCAGTCGATCCCGGCGGCGGCGAGCACCTCGCGCTCGTACATCCGGGAGATGCCCGAGATGGTCACGCGCTCGACGCCGAAGCCGAGGACCCGCGCGGCGATGTCCAGCGGGCGGCCTTGCTCGGCCACGAAGGCATCGTAGCGCCCACTCGCCACGAAGCCGGCGAGCGCGAAGGCCGCGAACGTCATGGAGACGGCAACCGTCCCGGTCCCGCGGGACAGGCGTGCGGTCAGGCGCTGGCCGGAGCGCGCGCGGCGAACCGAGAGCGACCGGGACGGGAGCCGGCCCATCACGGCCCCGGCGAGACGCGCGGGACCGCTCCGGCCGGCGGCGTCGCCGCTCAGCGATTCAGGGAAGCGTCCTCCACCATCCATCGGACGAGCTCACCGAAACTCAGGCCCGCATGGGCCGCCATATCCGGCACAAGGCTCGTCTGGGTCATGCCGGGTTGCGTGTTGACCTCCAACACCACGAGCCGCCCGGTTCCCCCCGGCGTATCGTCGAATCGAAAGTCGGCACGGCTGACGCCCCGGCAGCCCAGTGCTTGATGCGCCGTTAACGACAGTTCTTGGACACGCTGGTAAACATTTGGTTTAAGTTCGGCCGGCAGCACGTGCAGCGAGCCGCCGGGGGCGTACTTCGCGTCGTAGTCGTACCACTCCCCCGTGGTGGCCTTAACCTCGATCACGCCGAGGGCCTTGTCGCCCATCACCCCGCAGGTGAGTTCGCGGCCAGCTATGTAAGGTTCGACAAGGACTTGCTCGCCGAAGGTCCAGTCCTCCGTGCCGAGGATCTGGGGCGGGTGCGAGCGGCCGTCGCGTACGATGATCACGCCCATCGATGAGCCCTCCGCGTTGGGCTTCACCACGTATGGTGGTGGCAACGCGTGTGTCCTGGCGGCCTCACGACGGTTAACGATCCGGCCCTCCGGCACGTCGATGCCGGCGGCGCGCATCACCATCTTGGCCTTGTCCTTATTCATCGCGAGCGCCGAGGCGAGGACGCCGGAATGGCTGTAGGGGATCTTCAGGATCTCCAGGAGGCCCTGGATCGTGCCGTCCTCCCCGTCCGGGCCGTGCAGCGCGTTGAAGGCGACGTCCGGCCGGAGCGCCGCCAGGACGGAGGCGATGTCGGGTCCGACATCGACGCGGGTGACCCGGTAGCCCTCCCCTTCCAGGGCATCGGCGCAGGCCTTGCCGGAACTGAGCGAGACCTCGCGCTCGGCGGAGGTGCCGCCAAAGAGGACGGCGACGTGCTTGGACATGGGGGGCACCTCGAGTGGGTCGGCTTCGAACGGGGCTTGTGCACGTGGTCTTGGTCGTGTCGGAAGGCTCGTGCAGCGCGCTCAGGCTGCGGCTGCCGGCAACCCGATCCTGCGGATCTCCCAGCGCAGCTCGACCCCGCTGGTCTCCCGCACCCGCCGGCGGACCTCCTCGCCGAGGCCTTCGATGTCGGCCGCGGTCGCGTCACGGGTGTTGATCAGGAAGTTGCAGTGCATGGCGCTGACCTGGGCCCCGCCCCGGGTCAGCCCCCGGCAGCCGGCGGCATCGATGAGCTGCCAGGCCTTGCCGCCCTCCGGATTGGCGAAGGTCGAGCCGCCGGTGCGCTCCCGGATCGGCTGGGCGGCCTCGCGGGCGGCGGTGACTCGCTCCATCTCGGCCTCGATGGCGGCGCGGTCGCCGGGCTTTCCGCGAAACAGGGCGCGGGTGAAGATCACATCCTCAGGCGCCTCCGAATGCCGGTAGGAGAAGCCCATCTCGGCGTGGCTGAACGTGCGCAACACACCCCGGCGGTCGATGCCGGTCGCCTCGATCAGCACGTCGGTGGTCTCGCCGCCATGGGCGCCCGCGTTCATGCGCAGCGCGCCGCCGATCGAGCCCGGAATGCCGCGGTAGAAGGCGAGCCCGTCGAGACCGGCCTCGGCGGCGGTCTTGGCGAGGCGCATGTCCGGGACGGCCGTGCCGACCGCCAGGGTGTCGCCGTCGATCGCGATGCTGCCGAAGGCTTTCCCGCCGAGGCGCACCACCACGCCGGGCACGCCGCCGTCGCGGACGATCAGGTTGGAGCCGAGCCCGATCACCGTCACGGGCACGTCCGGTTCGAGGGCCGCGAGGAGGCGGGCGAGATCCTCCTCGTCGGCGGGGGTGAACAGCACCTCGGCCGGACCGCCGACGCGGAACCACGTGAGGTCGGCGAGCGGCTGTTGGCTGAGCAGGCGCCCGCGCAGGTCGGGCGCGGCGGCGCGGATGCGGTCGTGGAGGGATGCGGTCATGCTAAGCTTCGCGCCGACGGAATCGGCGTACGTGAGGAAATCGTGGGGCGATGGATGGCGAGGCGGCCAAATCTCTGGTCTTCACGCGGGCCGCTGCGCGAAGCCTCAGCCGCCTGCCGAAGGACGCCGAGGATCTGATCCGCGAGAAGCTCCGCTCCTACGCTCACGATCCCGGAAGCCTTGCCAATAACGTGAAGGCGCTCAAAGGCGAGGGAAAGCGGCTGCGCCTGCGCGTCGGCAACTGGCGGGCCATCTTCACGATCGAGCCCGATCGGATCATTGTCCATGCGGTCGGCCCGCGAAGCACGATCTACGATTAGGACCTCGCCCGTGACGATCGTCAGAACCAGGACGCCCTCCGGAGAGGCGATTGTGATCCTCCCCGAGGCTGAATTCGAACGCCTGCGCGACTTGGCGGAAGACACCCTCGATGCCCGCCTCGTCGAAGACTCGCTGGCACGTCTCGCATCTGGCGAGGAAGAAATTCTGAGCGAGGCCGACCTCGACGCCCTGCGCGCGGCATCGAGCCCTCTGGCATTCTGGCGCAGTCGCAGGGGCGTAACCGCCTCTGCACTCGGCAAAGCCTGCGGTCTCGCGGAGGCGGACATCATCGCGCTCGAAGCAGGCACGCGCATCGTCGACATGGCGGTCTACCGTCGGGTCGCTCGGGCGCTCGGCATCGACGCCGAGGACCTCGTGCCGGACGCGTGCTGACGCGTCGCCATCCCCTTACAGTCCCCGCGCGGCGAGCTCATCCGGCAGCGCGTAGGCCCATTGGGTGATCGTGCCGGCGCCCAGGCACACCACGTAATCCCCCGGCTTCGCCAGCTCCGCGATGATCCCGGCCAGCTCCTCCGGCCGCTCCAGCGCCCTCGCGTCCCGGTGGCCGCGGGAGCGCAGGCCCGCCACGAGGCTGTCGCGGTCGAACCCCTCGATCGGCTGCTCGCCGGCCGCGTAGACCGGGGCGACGATGACCGTGTCGGCGTCGTTGAAGCAGGTGCAGAAATCGTCGAACAGCGATTGCAGCCGGGTGTAGCGGTGCGGCTGCACCACCGCGATCACCCCGTGCTCGGTCGAGGCCCGGGCGGCCTTGAGCACCGCCTTGATCTCCACCGGGTGGTGCCCGTAATCGTCGAAGATCGTCGCGCCGTTCCATTCGCCGGTGCGGGTGAAGCGCCGCTTCACGCCGCCGAACCCGGCCAGCGCGGTGCGGATCGATTCGGGCTTCACGCCGAGCTCGTGCGCCACCGCGAGCGCCGCCGTGGCGTTGAGCGCGTTGTGCTTGCCCGGCATCGGCAGGACCAGATCCTCCATCTCCATCCGGTAGCCGGGGCGACGGTCACGGATCATCACCCGGAAGCGGCTCTGGCCGCCGCGCAGATCGACGTCGATCAGGCGGACATCGGCCTGCGGGTTCTCGCCGTAGGTGATGATCCGCCGGTCCTCGATATGGCCGACGAGATCCTGCACCACCGGGTGGTCGGTGCACATCACCGCGAAACCGTAGAACGGGATGTTGTCGATGAAGCGCCGGAACGCGTCCTTGACCGCGTCGAAGGAGCCGAAATGGTCGAGATGCTCGGGATCGATGTTGGTGACGATCGCCACATCGGCCGGCAGCTTCAGGAAGGTGCCGTCGGACTCGTCGGCCTCCACCACCATCCACTCGCCCTCGCCCATCCGGGCGTTGGTGCCGTAGGCGTTGATGATGCCGCCGTTGATCACCGTCGGGTCGAGGTTGCCGGCATCGAGCAGGGTGGCGACGAGCGACGTGGTCGTGGTCTTGCCGTGCGTGCCCGCGATGGCGACGCAGGACTTGAAGCGCATCAGCTCGGCCAGCATCTCGGCCCGGCGCACGACCGGGAGTCGACGCTCCCGGGCCGATTGCAGCTCAGGATTGTCGCGCTGGATCGCCGTCGAGACGACGACGAGGGCCGCCTCCGCGACGTTCGAGGCGTCGTGGCCCACGAAGGTGCGCATGCCCTTCTCGGCGAGACGCCGGACATTGGCGTTGTCGGACGCGTCCGAGCCCTGCACCGTGTAGCCGAGATTGTGCATCACCTCGGCGATGCCGGACATGCCGATACCGCCGATGCCGATGAAGTGGATGGGGCCGAGCTTGTCGGGCAGCTTCATGGGTCGAACCGTCTGGTGGCGGGATCGCCGGTCGCGGAATCCCTAGCGAAATCAGGTGCGTGCCGCCGTCTCGACGACGACCTCGGCCAGCCGCTCGGCGGCATCGTGGATGCCCGCGCTTCTGGCCGCATCGGCCGCCGCGGTCAATTTTGCCGGCGTCGCGAAGCAGGCGGTGAGCTCCGCGGCCAGGCGGTCCGGGGTGAAGTCCGACTGCCGGATGGCCGAAGCCGCGCCGATCGCGTCGAGGGTCGCGGCGTTGGCGGCCTGGTCCTGATCGAGGGAGCCGGGGAGCGGCACGAGGATCGACGGCCGGCCGATCGCCGCCAGTTCCGAGACCGTCGAGGCGCCCGAGCGCCCGATCACGAGGTGGCTCGCGGCCATGCGGGCCGGCAAATCCTTGAAGAACGGCGCCGCCTCGATCCCGGCGAGCCCCATGGCGAGGTAGCGGTTCTGCACCGCCGTCAGATCCTCGGATCGGACCTGCTGTACGAGGTGGAGCCGGGCGCGCAGGGCGTCGGGCAGCCGGGCGATCGCCTCGGGAACGACCTCGCCCATGACCCGGGCGCCCTGGCTGCCGCCGAACACGAGGAGCCGGAGCGTGTCGCCCTCGCCGAAGGCCGGATACGAGACCTTCGCGGCCTCGATCACCGCCGGGCGGAGCGGGTTGCCGGTGTGGATCCGGGGGGCCTTCGCCTTGTCGGGGACGCCGCGCACCCTCTCGAAGCCGGTCGCGATGGTCCGCGCGCCCCGCGCCAGGAAGGCGTTGGCCCGACCCATCACGGCGTTCTGCTCGTGGAGGATCGTGGGCACGCGCAGGATCTGGCCGGCGAGCACCGGCGGCACGGTCGGGTAGCCGCCGAAGCCCACGATGGCTGCGGGGTTGATCCGCCGGATCTCCTTCGCGGCGACGCCGAAACCGCGGCCCAGCGTCAGCACGGCGCTGGCCCGCTTGAGGGGCGAGCGGCCGGACGGCGTCGCCGAGGCGATCGTCACCACTTCGGAGGCCGGGAACTCCGAGGCGATGGAATCGACCCGGGCGTCGGTGGCGAGCGCCACGCGGATACCGCGGGCGCGCAGCGCGTGGGCGAGGCTCTCGGCCGGGAACAGGTGGCCGCCGGTGCCGCCCGCGCAGAGCAGGATCGTGGGGGTGAAGACGGTCACCGCATCACTCCGGCCACGGTGGCGGGCGCGGTGCCGGGGGGCTTCTGGCTGAGCAGCACGCTGCGCGGGCGCTTGCGGGTCAGCGCAATGAGGAAGCCGGTTCCGAGCGCCAGCGAGAACATCGACGAGCCGCCGAAGGAGACGAAGGGAAGCGTCATGCCCTTGGCCGGCATGAGCTGGGTGTTGACCGCCATGTTGATGCACGCCTGAAGGCCGAACAGGGTCGTCAGCCCCGTGATCGCCAGCCGCGAGAACGTATCGTCCGTGCGCCGGGCGAGCTTGAGGCCGCGCAGCACGATGTAGGCGAACAGCGCCACGAGGCACAGGCAGACGAGCACGCCGAATTCCTCGCCGATCACCGAGAACAGGAAGTCGGTATGCGCGTCGGGCAGGTGGCGCTTGGCGACCCCCTCCCCCGGGCCGGTGCCGAACCAGCCGCCCGAGCGGAACGATTCCCGCGACCAGAAATCCTGGAAGCCGCCGCCGGAATCCCGGTCCATGAACTTGTTGAAGCGCTCCCGGACGTGATGGAAGAACAGGTAGGCCGCGAAGACGCCGCCGAGGCCGAGCACGCCCAGCACCGCGACCCAGATGAGGTGCAGGCCGGCCACGAAGAACAGCGCGCACCACACCATGGTGATCAGCATGGTCTGGCCGAAATCGGGCTGGAGCAGCAGCGGCACGATGGTGATCGGCAGGAGCAGCAGGGCGAGGATCCCGCCCGGCATGTCGCGCCGCTGCGCGCCCTCCGAGAAGGCCCAGGCGGTCACGATCACGAAGGCCGGCTTCACGAATTCCGAGGGCTGCAGGCCGAAGGAGCCGAACTGGATCCAGCGGTGCGCGCCCTTGATCTCCGGGCCGAACTTGCCCGCGAGCAGGCACAGGGCGACACCGCTGACCCAGGTGAACAGCGCCATCCGGCGGATGCCGCGCAGCGACAGGAACGAGACCGCGCAGATCATCAGGATCGTCGGGGCGAGGTACATCGCCTGCCGGTTCAGGAAGTAGAAGGTCGGCAGGCCGATGCGCTCGGCGACCGGCGGGCCGCCGCCCATCAGGAAGACGAGGCCGGCGACCATCAGGGCGAACAGGGCCGCGAGCAGGCCGCGATCGACCGTCCACCACCAGTCAGTCAGAGGGGTGCGTTCCGCGCGTGACATCATGCCGGGCGACGACTCCAGGCCGCGCGGACAACGATCCGCGCGGGTCGGGCCGGATCCTGTGCAGGAATGGTAAACGGAGGCTTATGACGGGCCGCGGCAGCGGTGGCCCCGGTCGCGTCGGATTAAGCCTACTGGTACGCGAATACTTATAGGAAGATACGCTATGTTAATTTCGACAGTGCAACTTCCGGATGTAGTGGGCCGGCGGTACGGGGCGTGAGGCGCCTGGTCCGCCCTTCGGAAGTCGACGCGCCATGTTCAAGACCCTGCCCGTCCGGGAAGCCCAGGCCAAGCTCGCGGCCCTCGACCGGGTCCAGGGTGTGATCGAATTCGATCTGGGCGGCCGGATCCTGTCGGCGAACCAGAACTTCATCGATGTCGTCGGCTACACGTTGCCGGAGATCGTCGGCCAGCACCACAGCCTGTTTGTGGACCCGGCCCAGCGCGAATCCGCCGATTATCGGGCCTTCTGGGACCGGCTGCGCGCCGGCACCTTCGAGACCGGCCAGTTCCAGCGGGTCGGCCGCGGCGGCCGCCCGATCTGGATTCAGGCCTCCTACAACCCGATGCTCGATGCCCGCGGCCGGCCCTACAAGGTCGTGAAATTCGCCACCGACATCACCCGTCAGCGCACCGAGGAGGCCGACCGCGCCGGCCAGATCGCGGCGATCGACAAGGTGCAGGCGGTCATCGCCTTCGACCTCGACGGCACGGTGATCGAGGCCAACGACAACTTCCTGTCGGTGATGGGCTATGCCCGGTCCGAGGTCATCGGACAGCATCACAGCCTGTTCGTCGAACCGGGCTACCGGGACAGCGAGGCCTACCGGGCGTTCTGGGCGGCCCTGCGCAACGGGACCTACCAGGCGGCGCAGTTCCGCCGGATCGGCAAGGGCGGCCGTGAGGTCTGGATCCAGGCCTCCTACAACCCGATCCTGGATGCCGCCGGGCGGCCCTACAAGGTGGTGAAGTTCGCCACCGACATCAGCGAGCAGGTCCACCTGTTCGCCAATCTGCGCACGCTCATCGACCAGAATTTCGGCGAGATCGAGCAGGCGGTGGCGCATTCGACGCACGCGGCCGCGCTGGCCTCCTCGGCCGCGGATTCGACCTCCGGCAACGTCCAGACCGTCGCGGCGGCCGCCGAGGAACTGGCCGCCTCGGTCGCCGAGATGTCCCAGAGCATCGTGCGCTCCCAGAGCGCCACCGACACCGCCTATGCCTGTGTCCAGGATGCCGATGCCCACACCAAGCGGCTCGCCGATACCGCGACCGCGATGACCAGCATCGTCGGCCTGATCCAGAACATCGCCGGCCAGATCAACCTGCTGGCGCTCAACGCCACGATCGAGGCGGCCCGGGCCGGCGAGGCCGGCCGGGGCTTCGCCGTGGTGGCCTCCGAGGTGAAGGCGCTCGCCGATCAGGCGGCCCGCGCAACCGGGCAGATCAACGGCGAGATCGCCAGCGTCCAGCGGGTCTCGCACGAGGTCGTGGAAGCGCTGGGCTTGATCGGCGCCTCGGTCTCGGTGATGCGCGAGACCGTGGTGGCGACGGCCGCCGCCATCGAGGAGCAGAGCGCGGTGACCCGCGATCTCGCCGAGAACATGCAGAGCGCCTCCGGGGCGGTCACCGCGATCACGGGCAATATCGGCGCGATCGTGCACTCGGTGGCGGGCGTCTCGCAGGCGGTGGGGACCACCCGCGAGGCCGCCAAGGTGCTGGCGCGCTGAACGGCCCTCAGTCGAGCGCCTGCACCAGTTCGCGGAACCGGTTGCCGCGGACCTCGAAGTTCGGGAACTGGTCGTAGGAGGCACAGGCCGGCGAGAGCAGCACCACCGGCTCGGGGGCGCCCGAGGCGGCGGCGGTCTCGGCGGCCTTGGGGACCGCCACGTCCAGCGTCTCGCAGCGGGTATAGGGCACGGCCCCCTCCAGGGTCGCCGCGAAGGCGTCCGAGGCCGCGCCGATCAGGTAGGCGTGGGCGACCCGCTCGAAATACGGCACCAGCGGGAAGATCCCGCCGTCCTTCGCCTTGCCGCCGAGGATCCAGTGGATGTCCCGGAAGGCGAGCAGCGCCTTCTCGGTGGAATCCGCGTTGGTCGCCTTCGAGTCGTTGACGAACACCACGGAGCCGCGCCGCCCGACCTCCTCCATCCGGTGCGGCAGGCCGGGGAACGAGCTCAGGCCGGCCTGGATCTGCGCGCCCGAGAGGCCGAGCGCCCGCGCCACCGCGACCGCCACCGCGGCGTTCTGCCAGTTGTGGGCGCCGCGCAGGGAGCCGATCCCGTTCACGTCGGCGAGCGCCGTGCCGTCCGGCTCGCGGACGATCCCGTCCCGCACCGTCAGGGCGTCGGTCGCCAGCACCTCGCCGTGGGGCACGTGCACGCGCACGAGATCGGCGCCGCGCCGATCGGCGATGGCGCGGCTCGGCGCATCGTCCACACCGACCACCGCGAGGCCCGCCCCCTGGATCAGCCGCTCCTTAATGGCGGCGTACTGCTCCATCGTACCGTGGCGGTCGAGATGGTCGGGGGTGATGTTCATCAGCACGCCGACGCTCGGGTCGAGGCCCGGCGTCAGGTCGATCTGGAAGGACGACATCTCGATCACGTGGATCCGCCCCTCGGCGGGCGGCTCCAGCGACAGGATCGCGGTGCCGATATTGCCGCCCATCTGAACGTCGCGGCCGGCCTGCGCGAGGACGTGGGCGATCAGCGCCGTGGTGGTCGACTTGCCGTTGGTCCCGGTGATCGCCACGAACGGCGCGCCCGGAGCCTGCACCCGGCGCTCGCGGCAGAACAGCTCGATGTCGCCGATGATCTCGATGCCCGCTTCCCGGGCGCGGCGGACGCTCCAGTGCGGCTCGGGATGCGTCAGGGGTACGCCGGGGCTCAGGACGAGGGCGGAGAAGCCCGACCAGTCGGCCTCGCGCAGATCCTGGATCGTGATCCCCGCCGCCTGCGCGCGGACGCGGCTGTCGGCGCTGTCGTCCCAGGCGCGCACATCGGCGCCGCCCGCCTTCAAGGCCTGGGCGGTGGCGAGGCCGGAGCCGCCGAGTCCGAACAGGGCGACGATCTTGGTCTGAAACACGGTGATGGGAGTCATACGAAACTCTGGATGCGGCCCGAACACGGCCGATCCCACCCGCCTCCTCATCCTGAGGGCCCCGCGCAGCGGGCCTCGAAGGAGGGCTCCAGGGATCGCTGCGCCGGCTGGAGGGCTCCTTCGAGGCCGCCGCTCCGCTGCGGCACCTCGGGATGAGGGCGTGGGTGGGATCGCCCTCTCGCCGAGCCTCTCTATCACAAGTGTCAGCGCAGCTTGAGCGTCGCCAAGCCGGCCAGAGCCAGGATCACCGCGATGATCCAGAACCGGATCACGACCTGCGGCTCCTTCCAGCCCTTCTGCTCGAAGTGGTGGTGGATCGGCGCCATGCGGAAGACGCGTTTCCCCGTCAGCTTGAACGAGGCGACCTGGATGATCACCGACATCATCTCCAGCACGAACAGGCCGCCGACGATCGCCAGGACGATCTCGTGCTTGGTCGCCACCGCGATGGTGCCGAGCAGGCCGCCCAGCGCCAGGGAGCCGGTATCGCCCATGAAGATCTGGGCCGGCGGCGCGTTGAACCAGAGGAAGCCGAGGCCCGCCCCGATCACGGCCCCGCAGACCACGGCGAGCTCGCCGGTGTCACGGACGTAGTTCACCTGCAGGTAGCTCGCCGTGAAGGAATTCCCGACGAGGTAGGCGATGAATCCGAAGGTGCCGCAGGCGATCATCACCGGCACGATGGCAAGCCCATCGAGACCGTCGGTCATGTTCACGGAATTGCCGGCGCCGACGATCACGAAGGCGCCGAACAGGGGATAGAACCAGCCGAGGTTCAGGAGCGCGTCCTTGAACACCGGGAAGGCGAGCTGGTTTTGCAGCGCCGCGGGGGAATAGACCGCGATGGTCACGCAGGCGGCGAGCGCGATCGTCGCCTCAAGCGCCAGGCGGAACTTGCCCGAGAAGCCCTTGTGCGACTGCTTCGTCACCTTGAGGTAGTCGTCGTAGAAGCCGATCGCCCCGAACCCGAGGGTGACCGTCAGCGTAACCCACACGTAATGGTTGCGCGGGTTGGCCCAGAGCAGAATCGCCACCACGGCGCCGGCCAGGATCATCAACCCGCCCATGGTCGGGGTGCCGCGCTTGGTCAACAGATGGGTCTGCGGCCCGTCCTCGCGGATCGGCTGGCCCTTGCCCTGGCGGATGCGCAGGAGCGAGATGATCCAGGGCCCGAACCAGAACACGAACAGGCCCGCCGTGAACAGCGCGCCGCCGGTGCGGAAGGTGATGTAGCGGAACACGTTCAGCGGCGTGAAGCTGCCGCTCAGTTCCGAGAGAAGATACAGCATCCGGGCGCTCGGCCCCTTCGTTCAGGCGAGGGTTTCAGGGAGCGGCACCGATCGTCTTGGACGCTCGGCCGCATCGATCATGGGCCGATCATGGGGCCGTCGCGAGGGCGCGCCGCGCCGGGTCGACCGCGTAGCGGGCTTTCAGCGCCTCGACAATCCGGCCCATGCGGCTGCCGTTCGATCCCTTGATCATCACGGCGTCGCCGGCCCGCAGGATCCGCGCGAGCGGTTCGATCAGCTCGGCGGCGGTATCGGCCACGCCGCCGCGGCGGCTCACCGGCAGCGCCTCGAACAGGTGGCGCGTCAGGGGGCCGGCCGTGAAGACGAGGTCGATCTGCGCCGCCTCGATCGCCTCGGCGAGGCCGCGGTGCAGGTCGGGGGCGGCGGCGCCGAGTTCCAGCATGTCGCCCAGCACCGCGATGCGGCGCCCGCGCGGCCCGGTCTCGATGCCGGCGAGCGTCGCGAGCGCGGCGCGAACGGCGACGGGATTGGCGTTGTAGCTCTCGTCCACGAGATAGGCGGTGCCGCCGCCGATCTCGAGGGCGGTCCGCTCGCCGCGCCCGGCCGGCGGCGTCAGCGCGCCGAGCGACAGGGCCGCGCGGGCCAGATCGGCCCCGAGGCTGTGAACCACCGCCATGACGCCCAGCGAGTTTAGCGCCGCGTGCCGGCCGGCCGTGCCCAGCTTGTAGGTGACGGGCTGGCCCATCACCACGGCATCGACCACCGACAGGTCGGGCCGGAGCACGATCTTGAGGGCGCGGACATCCGCATCCGGGTGCTCGCCGAAGGTCACGATCCGGCCCGCCCTGGAGGCCTGGGCATGCGCGGCGAGCCGGTCGAAATGCGGGGCGTCCCGGTTGAGGATCGCCACGCCGCCGGGCTGCAGACCGGAGAAGATCTCGCCCTTGGCGTCCGCGATGGCGGCCAGCGAGGCAAAATGCTCGATATGGGCGGGGGCGATCGTGGTGATCAGCGCGATGTCGGGCCGGACCTGGGCGGTCAGCGGCACGATCTCGGCGCCGTGGTTCATGCCGATCTCGAAGATGCCGTAGCGCGTCGAAGCGGGCATCCGGGCCAGCGTCAGCGGCACGCCCCAATGGTTGTTGTAGGAGGCCGCCGAGGCGTGGGTCTCGCCCTGTTCCGACAGGACGTGTCGCAGGGCTTCCTTGGTGCCGGTCTTGCCGACGGAGCCCGTCACCGCCACCACCTGGGCCTTCGTCCGGGCCCGGGCGGCCTTACCGATGCGGCTCATCGCGGTCAGCACGGGATCCGCGCCCACTTCCGGCACCGCCAGTAGCGGGCCGTGCGCCGCCAGACCCTCGGCGCGATCCTGGCGCACCACCGCGGCCCCGGCCCCGCGCTCGAGGGCGGCGGCGACGAAGTCGTGGCCGTCGCGCGCCTCGCCGCGAATCGCGAAGAACAGGTCGCCGGGCTGAAGCGTGCGGGTGTCGATCGAGGCGCCGCCGATCGGCCGTTCGGCGCCGATCAGGCGACCGCCGGTGGCGGATTGGAGCTCATCGCGGGTCCAGAGAGCAGTCATGGTCAACCCCCGTCGCCGTCAGGCGGCCGCGTCGGCGATGGCGGCACGCAGGACCGCGTGGTCCGAGAACGGCAGGGTGCGATCTCCCACGATCTGGCCCGTTTCATGACCCTTGCCGGCAACGACCAGCACGTCGCCCGGCCCGAGCCGGCCGACGGCGGTGCGGATCGCGTCCTCCCGGTCACCGATCTCCTCGGCGCCCGACGCCGCCGCCAGGATCGCTTGGCGGATCGCGGCGGGATCCTCGGTGCGCGGGTTGTCGTCGGTGACGATCACCGTGTCGGCGAGCCGCTGCGCGATGGCACCCATCAGCGGGCGCTTGCCCCGGTCGCGGTCGCCGCCACAGCCGAACACCACGACCAGACGGCCCGACGCGAAGGGGCGCAGCGCCGTCAGCACGCTCTCCAGCGCCTCGGGCTTGTGCGCATAATCGACGAGGCAGAGCCCGCCCCGCGCCTCCCCGATCCGCTCCATGCGGCCCGGCACCCCGGTGAGGTGATCGAGCGCCGCGAAGACCCCGTCCGGATCCGCCGCGCCTGCCGGGGTGGCGAGCGCGAGGCCGGCCGCCACCAGGGCGTTCTCGACCTGGAATTCGCCGACGAGGGGCAGGCGCAGCGTGCAGGTACGCGTGCCCGCGGCGAGCCGGACCGCCTGGGCGAAGCCCTCCGTCCGGACGGATTCGACCCGCAGGTCCCGCCCGGCGCGCCCGACCGTGCGCACGGGCCGCCCGGCGCGTTCGGCTGCGGCGATGACCCGATCGGCATAGGCCCCGTCGGCATTCACGACCGCCGGGCAGCCCGCCGGCAGCAGGTCGGTGAAAAGTCTCAGCTTGGCCGCGAGATACTCCTCGATGCTCGCGTGATAATCGAGGTGGTCCCGGCCGAGATTGGTGAAGCCCGCCGCGTCCAGCCGCACGCCGTCGAGCCGGCGCTGCTCGATCCCGTGTGAGGAGGCCTCCATGGCCAGATCGGTCACGCCCTCCTGGGCGAGCCGCGCCAGGGTCTCGTGCAGGGTCACGGGATCCGGAGTGGTGAGCGAGCCGTATTGCGCGCCGCGGTTGGTCACGATTCCGACCGTGCCCAGGCTCGCGGCGTCGCGGCCGAGGCGCGCCAGGATCTGGCGCACGAAGTCGGCGACCGAGCTCTTGCCCGCGGTGCCGGTCACCGCCACCACGGTCTGCGGCTGCGACCCGGCGAAGCGGGCCGCCGCGAGGGCGAGCGCCCGTCGCGCATCGGCCACGGGGATCCAGGCGACCGCCGCCGGCAGATCCGCCGGGCGTGCGCCCTCCCCGGCCACCGCCACGGCGCCGCGATTGGCGGCCTGCGCGGCGAAGCGGCGCCCGTCGGCCTTGGTCCCCGGCACGGCGACGAACACCGTGCCGGTGGCGACCTGCCGGCTGTCGGCGGTCAGGCCGGTGACCGCGAGATCGGCGGCCGGGCCGGCGGCTTCGGGGAAGAGATCGGCGAGCCGGGCCGTCATGCCAACCCCCTCACGGGCCGCCGAGCTGGTTGACGTGATAGGCGTTGAGCTTGACCATCTGGGGGAACGGACGCACTGGCGGCTCGAATTGCGGCGGCAGGCCGAGGATCGGCGCAACCCGCTCGATCACCTTGCCGGTGACGACGCCGGAATTCCAGGCCGCCGTGGCGTAGCCGCCGGATTCCGGCAGGCCCTGCGGCTCGTCCATGATGGTGACGAACAGGTACTTCGGGTCGTTCATCGGCGCCGCCGCCATGAAGGTCGTGAACAGGCGGTTGTGGATGTAGCGGCCGCCGATCACCTTCTCGGCGGTGCCGGTCTTGCCGCCCACGAAGTAGTACGGGATCGCGGCCTTCTTGGCCGAGCCCTCGGTGGCGTTCAGCCGCATGATGTAGCGCATGGCCTCGGAGGTCTGGGTCGAGAGCACGTGCGCGGCCTTGGCCTTCGCGTCGTCCGACGTGGTCTTCAGGAAGGTCGGCGTGATGAGATCGCCGCCGTTGACGATGGCCCCGACCGCCATCGCGGCCTGGAGCGGCGCCACCGCGATGCCATGGCCGAACGCGATGGTGATGGTGTTGATCTCGCTCCACCGCGACGGCACGATCGGCGCCGCGCTCTCCGGCAGCTCCGTGCGCAGCCGGTCAAGCAGGCCCATCTTCCGCAGGAAGGCCTTGTGGCCGGGCACGCCGACGCCGAGCGCCATCTTGGCCGAGCCGATGTTGGATGAGTGCGTGAACACCTCCGGCATGGTGATGACGCGGTTGGTGCCGTGATACTCGTGAATCTTCTGCCGGCCCCAGTTCAGCACGCCGCCACGGGTGTCGAAGGTCGAGTTGACATTGTATTTACCGGATTCGAGCGCCATGGCGAGGGTCATCGCCTTGAAGGTCGAGCCCATCTCGTAGACGCCGACATTCATGCGGTTGATCCGGTCGGGCGAGAGCGCGTCCTTCGGATCGTTCGGGTCGAAGTCCGGCATGGAGACCAGGGCGATGACCTCGCCGGTCTTCACGTCGAGGATCATCGAGGCGCCGGCCTTCGCCTTGAAGTGGTCGATGCCCCAGGCGAGCTCGTCGCGCACGGCGAACTGGGCGCGCAGGTCGATCGACAGCTGCACCGGCTTCAGGTCGGCCTGCTTGTTGATCAGGCCGAAGCTGTTGAGCGCCTGGATGCCGGTGGAGTCGATGTACTTCTCCATGCCGGCGATGCCGACGCCGTCGAGGTTCGTGGCGCCCAGGATGTGGGCCGCCGCGACGCCGTTCGGATAGACGCGCTTGTGGTCCGGCAGGAAGCCGATGCCCGGGATGCCGAGCCGGTGGACCTCGGCCTGCTGCTTCGGGGTCAGCTCGCGCTTCACCCACACGAAGCCCGCGCCGCTGCGGCCCTTGCGCGAGGACAGCTTGGCCCGCAGCTCGGAGGCGTTGAGTTCGGGCAGGACCGCGGTGAGGAGCTCGACCGCCTCGTCCTTGTCGTAGATGTTGCCGGGCTCGGCGAAGACCGACACGGTGCGGATGTCGGTCGCCAGGATCTCGCCGTTGCGGTCGACGATGTCGGGCCGGAAGGCCGTCGAGGACGCCGCCGCGACCCGGTGCTCCTGGCTCGGCGGATCGCCGAAGATCGCCATCGCGAGCAGCTTGGACGCGATCGTCCCGAACACGCCGACGAAGACCAGCCCGACGAGCGCCACGCGCATGTGCGACCGCTCGATGGCGAGCCGGAACATGCTGCGCAGGAACGCCTTGGCGCGGTCGGCCCGCGGCTCCGGCGGAAGCGCTTCCTCCGGGATCGGGCGCGGCGCGGCCGCGGCGTGCGCCAGAGCGGCGGCTTCGAGGAGCGCGGCCTCGTGCTCCGAAACCTCGGTCTCGGTGACCGGCGTGGCGTCCGGGATTTGATCGGTGTCTTCGGACACGGGGGACTACCTCGAAGCCGTCGTCGGGGTGCGGGTCGTGGTCACGGTGCGGGTGATCGCGCCGGTGGTGCGCGGCTCGGGTCCGCCCTTGTCCTTGGGCGTGGCGGTCGCGGCGAGCAGGCGGCCGATCTCGTCGCCGCGCTCCTGCCGGACGGGCAGGTCCGAGAGGCGCGCCAGATGGCTCGTGCCGATCGGCTCCAGGGCGAGGTGCTTGTCGACGGCCGCCTGCAGCCGGTCCGGTCGGGTCAGGAGCTGCCACTCGGCGCGCAGCACCGCGATGGCCTGCCGCTCCTTGTGCAGGGCCGTCTGCAGCTTGGAGACCTGACCGCCCTGGTAGAGCGTGTCGTACTTGATCGAATAGGCGTAGACCGCCGAGGCGATGAGCCCGACCACCGCCAGCAGGTTGAGGAGGCGGATCATCGGCGGTGGCTCCCGCGGGCGGCTTCGGGAAGGCTCGCGAGCGCGGTGAGCGCCGCCAGCGGTTCCGGCACGTCGGATTCCGTACGTTCCGCGGCGCGGAGCTTAGCCGAGCGGGCGCGCGGATTGCGCGCGGTCTCGGCCTCGCCCGGCAGGACCGGCCCCTTGGTCACGAGGCTGAAGCTGCGCACGGCCTCGACGGGCGCCCCCGGCAGGTGGCGCGAGCCGTGGGCCGAGCGGCCGCTGCGGGCGGCGAAGAACTGCTTGACGATCCGGTCCTCCAGGGAATGGAACGTCACCACGGCGAGCCGGCCACCGGGCCGGAGCACCCGCTCGGCCGCGTGCAGCGCCCGCACCAACTCGCCGAGCTCGTCGTTGACGGCGATCCGCAGGCCTTGAAAGGTCCGCGTCGCCGGGTGGATGTGGCTCCCGGGCTCAGCCCGGACGACGCCGGCGACCAGTTCGGCGAGCTGCCCGGTCGTCTCGATCCGGCCGCGGCGGCGGGCCTCGTGGATGGCGCGTGCGACGGCGCGGGAACGCCGCTCCTCGCCGTAATGATAGATGATGTCGGCCAGCACCGCCTCGTCGGCCTCGTTGACGAGGTCGGCGGCGCTCGGGCCGTCCGTGCCCATGCGCATGTCGAGGGGGCCGTCGAGGCGGAACGAGAAGCCGCGCTCCGGCGCGTCGAGCTGCATCGACGAGACGCCGATATCGAGCACGACGTGGTCCGCCTGCGCCTCGCCCGTATCGCGCAGCAGGGCGTCGAGATCGCCGAACCGGCCGGGCACCAGCCGGAGACGGCCCGCCGAGGCTGCGACCAGCGGCTGGCCGGCCGCGATCGCGCTCGGGTCGCGGTCGATGGCGATGATCCGCAGGGCCGGATCGCGCTCCAGCAACGCGCGCGTGTAGCCGCCGGCGCCGAACGTGCCGTCGATGGCGAGGCCGCCCGCGGTCTTCAAAGCCGTCGCCACCTCGTCGAGCAGGACGGGGATGTGCGGCGGGGCCGGGCTTTCGGATGCCGGTCCGGGCATCTCGGGCAGGGGACGGCGCCGGCTCATGCGGGCCTCGGCGCGCCGGCGCGGCCGGTGGCGGGATAGCGGCGCGTTCCGGGAATCCGGACGCGGATGCGGCTCAAGCGTCTCATGGTGCCCTGGGCCGGGCCGCGCGGGGGCGGCACACGTGACGGGAACGGCACCGGATGCGACATGCGCAAAACGCCGCGCACGGACGGGCCCTGCAGAGAAGCAGGTTGCGCCCGGCGATCCGATACACGCCGTTGACGGGAGGATGCCGGGTATCATGGGCCTCAGAGGATCGTCAACGGACAAGCTTGGCGCTGCCGTGCGGACCGATCTGAACCCGGCAAGGTTAACCGAAGGTTTTTGCCGCTCAGGAAATTGCACGTCCGCCCGCTCCGGCGCGCGCGCCGCCGCCCGTCGCTAAGCCCTTGTGCGGATGTGAAGTTTTTGGTGGCGGTGGATCAGCCGGCCTGTAAGCCGGGTTCTGTAGGGCCGACGCTCGCGCGCCGACGTGGCAGCCATTCCTCTGGGACGGTCGTCGCCGACCGCCTCGAGCAACCAACCCGGGCGACTGGCCTGGAGAGAAGGCCTGCCCCTCTCGCGAAGGGCGCGCCGCCCCTATTCGGTCTTGCTCCCGGTGGGGTTTGCCATGCCGTCCGCGTTGCCGCGTCCGCGGTGCGCTCTTACCGCACCCTTTCACCCTGACCCCGGACGCGTCCGGGGCGGTCTGCTCTCTGTGGCACTGTCCCTGGGGTCACCCCCGCCGGAGGTTATCCGGCACCGCCTCTCCATGGAGCCCGGACTTTCCTCCCCGGACGCGGGAAGCGTCCGGAGCGGCCGCCCGGCCGGCTGATCCGGGGCGCAGATGCGCCTGCGGATCCGTCCGGGTCAAGGACGGATCACCAGGTTCCGGTGTTCTCCATGGAGGTCCAGGGCTCCTGCGGCTCCTTGGCGCCGCCCTTCTGGAGGATCTCAATCGAGATGCCGTCCGGCGATTTCACGAAGGCCATGTAGCCGTCGCGGGGCGGCCGGTTGATGGTCACGCCCTTGTCCCGGAGCTTGGCGCAGAAGGCGTAGATGTCGTCGACCTGATAGGCGAGGTGCCCGAAATTGCGCCCGCCCGAATAGGTCTCCGGATCCCAGTTGTAGGTCAGCTCGACGAGCGGGGATTTGGTCTCCTTGGCCCGGGCGGCGTCGCCCGGGGCGGCCAGGAAGACCAGGGTGAAGCGGCCCTTCTCGTTCTCGACGCGGCGGACCTCCTGCAGGCCGAACGTGTCGACGTAGAAGGCGAGCGCCCGGTCGAGATCGGCCACCCGGACCATGGTGTGCAGGTATTCCATCGGGGGGGATCCCTCTGTTGCGGCGAGGGCGATCACGACGCCCTCGGGGAGAACCAGCATGGCCGACGCGGCTGCGGCCAATCGGGCTCGTAGCTAGAGCGAACCCGGGACCGCGAGTAGCCCGGAATGCGCCGTCTGCCCGAACGGCCCCCTGCGCGCGCGCGCGTTGCGCCGGGCGTCCCGAGGGACCAGAAGGGCTTCGAGTGAAGGACCCGGAGTGAGAGACGCATGCGCACCGAGACGCCGCCGCTGATCCGCCTGGAGGAATACCGGCCGAGCGACTACCTGATCGACCGTGTCGAGCTCGACATCCGCCTTGACCCGCACGCCACCCGGATCGACGCGACCCTGGCGCTGCGCCCGAATCCGCACGGCGTCCCGGGCGCGCCCCTGAACCTCGACGGCGACGACCTGCGGCTGGTCTCGGCAACCCTCGACGGTGCGGCGCTCGCGCCCGACGCCTACACGGTCTCGCCGGCAGGCCTGAGCCTGCTCGCCCCGCCCCGGCAGCCCTTCAGCCTGCGGCTCGTCACCGAGGTCGATCCCACGGCCAACACCAAACTGATGGGTCTCTATCGGTCGAGCGGCGTCTACTGCACCCAGTGCGAGGCGGACGGCTTCCGACGCATCACCTATTTCCTCGACCGGCCCGACGTCATGGCGGTCTACACGACGCGGATCGAGGCCGACCGGGCCGAGGCGCCGGTGCTCCTGGGCAACGGCAATCTCGTCGAGTCCGGCCCGGTCGGCGCCGACCGCCACTTCGCGGTCTGGCACGACCCGCACCCGAAGCCCGCCTACCTGTTCGCCCTGGTCGGTGGCCGGCTCGGCAAGGTCGAGACCCGGTTCACCACCCTGGAGCAGCGCGCCGTCACCTGCGCGGTCTATGTCGAGCCCGGGAAGGAGAACCGGGCGGATTACGCCCTCGACGCCGTGATCCGCTCCATGGCCTGGGACGAGACCGCGTTCGGCCGCGCCTACGACCTCGACGTGTTCAACGTCGTCGCCGTGTCGGACTTCAACATGGGCGCCATGGAGAACAAGGGGCTCAACATCTTCAACGACAAATACGTGCTGGCGAGCCCCGAGACGGCGACCGACGGGGACTACGCGGCCATCGAGGCGATCATCGCCCACGAGTACTTCCACAACTGGTCGGGCAACCGCGTCACCTGCCGGGACTGGTTCCAGCTCTGCCTGAAGGAGGGCCTCACGGTCTTCCGCGATCAGGAGTTCTCCTCCGACATGCGCTCCCGGCCGGTCCATCGGATCGCCGAGGTGCGCGGCTTGAGGGCGCGCCAGTTCCCCGAGGATGCCGGACCGCTGCGCCATCCGGTGCGGCCGCGGGCCTACGCGGAGATCAACAACTTCTACACGGCGACCGTCTACGACAAGGGCGCCGAGATCGTCCGGATGCTGCGCACCCTGATCGGTGCAGAGGCGTTCCGGGCCGGCATGGACCGGTACTTCGCCGACAACGACGGGCGCGCCGCCACCGTCGAGGATTTCCTCGCGGCCTTCGCGGCCGTCACCGGGCGCGACCTGTCGGCCTTCGCCCGCTGGTACGAGCGCCCCGGCACGCCGCGTCTCTCGGTCTCGGGACGGTACGATCCGGAGGGCGCGCGCTACACCCTGCGGCTCGCGCAGAGCCTGCCCGACGCCGACGGGCAGGAGGGGCCGCCGCTGGTGATCCCGGTCGCCCTCGGCCTCGTCGGTGCTTCGGGCCCCTTGGCGGGCGCCAAGTCGGAGCAGGTTCGGGACGGCGTATTCGTCCTCGACCGCCAGGAGGCCGAGATCGTCTTCGAGACCGTCACCGAGGAGCCGGTCCCCTCCGTGCTGCGCGATTTCTCGGCGCCCGTGCGGCTCGACCTTGCGCTCACCGACGCGCAGCGCATGCGCCTGCTGGCGCAGGACAGCGACCCGTTCAATCGCTGGCAGGCCGCCCAGGATGTCGCCCTGCGGCTGATCCTCGAACCCGATGCCGGTCGCCGGGAGGCCTTCGCGGAGGCTCTGGGCCGCTTCCTCGATGGTGAGGCACTCGCCGATCCGGCCTTCGCGGCGCTGGTGCTGGCGCTGCCGAGCGAGGGGGAAGCTGCCGACGCGCTGCCGGCCGATGTCGATCCGGACGCGATCCACCGGGCGCGCTTCGATCTGCGGGCGTATCTGGGCCAAGCCCTGAGGCCGCGCCTGGAGCAGATCGACGCCGCCCTCGCGCCGGTCGCGGGCACGCCCTACAGCCCCGATGCCGCTTCGGCGGGCCGCCGGTCGTTGCGCAACGCGGCCCTCGACCTGATCGCGGCGGGCGATCCGGAGGCCGGTGCGGCCCGGGCTGCCGAGCGTCTGGTGGCGGCCACCAACATGACCGACCGGCTCGCCGCCCTGGCCACCCTGGCGCTGATCCCGGGCGAGGCGCGGGAGGCCGCTCTGACCGGCTTCGCCGCGCGCTACGCCGACGAGCCCCTGGTCCTCGACAAATGGTTCGGCATCCAGGCCCAGATCCCCGAACCCGGGACGCTGGAACGAATCACCCGGCTGCAGGAACACCCTGCCTTCACGCTGACCAACCCGAATCGGGTGCGTGCCCTGATCGGGAGCTTCGCGTTCGGCAATCCCACCCAGTTCGCGAGGGCCGACGGCGCCGGTTTTTCGTGTGTGGCCAAGACCGTGGCCGCCCTCGACGCGACGAACCCGCAAGTTGCCGCCCGCATGCTGACGGCCTTCGGATCGTGGCGTCGGCTGGAAAAAACACGCGCCGCCAAAGCCGCCGAAATGCTCAACGGGATCAAGGCGATCCCGGGCCTGTCCCGGGACACGGCCGACATTCTCGCGCGCACGCTGGGAGGTGGCTAAGTAACTGAGGTGACGGGGGAAATTGATTCTCTGGCGCCGCTGCAACAGACACTATCCGTCAAGCCGGTATGGTAAAAAATCCGTGGACAAACCGCCCCCCGGGGTGATTGTATTCACTGAGATTCGGGGGGCCGAGCGCTCCGACAGGGTCACAGTTCCCACGGGCGAGGTTCGGCCATGCCGGAGGCGGGTTCCGCTTCCTTCTCCGCGCGTGCGGAATCGACTGTTGCTGTTTCTTGGCCGGGTCGTAGCCAGGAGACCCGGTTCAGGCAGGCCGAGCGCTGGCTGCGGTTCGCCGTGCCGGGCTCGCTCGCGGTGTTTCTCGCCTGTCTGATCGGGCTCGCGGCGCTCCACATCCGTGGCCAGCGCGCCGAGATCCTGGCGGTCGCCCAGGCGGAGATCGAGGGATTCGCGCGTCTGGCCGCGCGGGCCGTCGGTCCCGCGGGCGGCGTCGGAGCGGATCTGCGTGCGCTGATGCCGGAGAGCGGCCGGCATTCGGGCCGGCGGCTGCTGCTGGTCCGCCCCGATACGCGCATCATCGCGGCCCATCCGCCCCTTCCGGCCGATCTCGAGACCCTGTCCCAGATCCTCGGGGACAGCGAGCCGCTCTCGGGCCTCGGCGAGCGCGCCGGCGCCATCGCCCTCGAACTGCCCAACGGCCAGAGCGTTCTGGCCGCCATGCACAGCCTGCCGGGCGGTGCCGGGCAGGTGGCGGTGCTCCAGCCGATCGAGCCGCTGCTGCGCGGCTGGAGCGCCCGCACCCGGGACCAGATCGTCCTGATCGCGGCGGCCGCCATCGTGATCGTCGGGGTCGGGCTCGCCTACGGCCTGCAGACCCGTCAGGCGGCGCGGGCCGATCGCGCCCGCGAGACGATCCGCGGTCGCCTGGAGACGGCCCTGCGCCGGGGTGCCTGCGGCCTCTGGGATTGGGATGTCGCCCGGGGACGGATCTACTGGTCCGACTCGATGTACAGCCTGCTGGGGTACCGGCGGCAGCACGAGTATCTCTCGTTCGGCGACGTGAACGGCCTCGTTCATCCCGATGACGGCGATCTCTACAGCCTCGCCCGCGGAGTGGCGGCCAACCAGACCCATATCGACCACGCCTTCCGCATGCGCGGCGCCGACGGGGCCTATGTCTGGTTCCGCACCCGGGCCGAGGTCGTGGTCAACACCGCGGATGGCAGCCAGCACCTCGTGGGCATCGCCACCGACATCAGCGAGCAGCGGGCCCTGGAGGAGACCAACGCGGCGGCCGATATGCGCCTGCGCGATGCCGTCGAGGCGATCTCGGAGGCCTTCGTGCTCTGGGATACCGGCAACCGGCTGGTCCTCTGCAATTCGAAGTTCCGGCATCTGCACGCCCTGAGCCCGGAGGATGCCCGCGCCGGCCAGAGCTACGCGGAGGTGATGGGGCGGGGCGTGCTGCCGCAGATCCGGCGCGAATCGCCCGAGACCGGCCTGGCCCCCGGCGGCGCCACGTCCCGGACCTTCGAGGCCGAGCTGGCGGACGGCCGCTGGCTGCAGATCAGCGAGCGGCGCACCAAGGACGGCGGCTACGTTTCGGTCGGGACCGACATCACCAGCCTGAAACGCCATCAGGAGCGGCTCCTGGCCTCGGAGCGCGAGCTGATCGAGACCGTAAAGGACCTCAAGCGCTCCCGGCGCACGCTGGAGCTTCAGACCCAGCAACTCGCCGACCTCGCCGAGCGCTACCTCGACCAGAAGGCCGTCGCCGAGGCAGCGAACACGGCCAAGGCGGAGTTCCTGGCCAATATGAGCCACGAGCTGCGCACCCCGCTCAACGCCATCATCGGCTTCGCCGACGTCATGGAGAACGCGGTTCTCGGCCCCCTCGGTACGCCCCGCTACACGGAATATTGCCGCGACATCCGCGAGAGCGGCTCGCACCTCCTGTCGATGATCGACGACATCCTCGACATGGCCCGACTCGAAGCGCGGCGCGTGCGGTTGAGCCCCCGGGCGGTGTCCGCAGAGGCGGCGGTCTCGTCGGCCATCGCGCCCTTCGCGGCCGTGGCCGACGAGAAGGCGATCACCATCAGCGCCGACGTGCCACCGGATCTCCATCTGCTGGCCGACCCGAGCGCCCTGCAGCAGATCCTCGCCAACCTTGTGCAGAACGCCGTGAAGTTCACGCCGGCCGGGGGGCGGGTCGCGGTCCGTGCCCGACGCGCGGGGGCGAGCACGCATCTCTACGTGGTCGACAACGGCATCGGCATCCGGCGCTCGGACATCGCCCGGCTCGGCCGGCCGTTCACCCAGGTCGAGGCCCAGATGACCCGCAGCCACAAGGGATCAGGGCTCGGGCTTGCCATCACGCGCTCCATCGTCGAGCTGCACGGCGGCTCGCTGCGCATCCGCTCGGAGGAATCGGTCGGCACCATCGTGCTCGTGCGCTTGCCCGCCGGTCAGGCCGACGCGCCGGACCATCCCGGATCGGACGCTTCGAACGCCCGGGTCGCGCCGCGTCGCACTCGGATGGCCGAAACGGCCGCGGCCTAGCCGCGTCTCGTCAGGATCCGGTTCGACGTTACCGCCGCGGATCGAGGCCGCCGAGGCGCGCCATCCGGCCCTGTTCCGCGTGCCAGCGCGCATCCGCCACGGCACGGGCGAGGCTCCGGATGCGCCAGCGGCGATAGAGGCCGAAGATCGGATTGCCGCCGAGCCCCGCCTGATGCCGCTGGAGGCGTCGGAGCAGGCCCGGCAATTGAGCCGACGCCGCATCGCCGGTCGCAATCTCGATGGCGCGCAGTTCGGCCCGGAGCCCCGCTTTCCAATCTTCCATGCGCCCGCGTCTCCGCGCTGGTGCCGCCCGCTCGCCTGCACGCCTCCCTCGGGAGCGGGTCCGCCAGGGCCGCGGCATGAATGCGCGCCCTGCAAACCGGCGTTCCGGATGGGGGTTTACGCCACAGACGATCCGGTCAACGGATCACGCCCGGAGAATAGGATCAATGCGGTCTACAATACGATTGCGCGTCAGCGTCGCGACCCTCCTGGTCCTCGCGGCCACCCCGGTGCTGGCGCAGAGCACCGGCTACGTCACCGGTTTCCCCGGAAAGGATCCCGCGGGCGACGAGGAGATCGGCTGGGGGCCGGCCTATCGCCCCGAGACCAGCTTCGCCCAGCCCGGCACCCCGCCGACACCCGGCGAGATCGCCGGTCGCGCCTATCGCGCCCGCACCGGTCATGGCGTCTACGATCGCGTCGAGGGCGACGGGCCTTATCGGGTCCGGTAGGCGCGATCGATCACCGCCGCCGCAGCGCCCGCTTGGCGGCGGCGCGCGCCTCCCGTTCGAACCGCGCGAGCCGCAGCCGGCGCTCGAGGGCGAGGCCGTGGTGGCCCGGTGGAAGCGCGATGATCTCCGCCACGGCGGTGCGGTCGCGATAGAGGCTTTCCAGGGCCGAGCCGTCGAGCGTTGCCGAATCGAGCCGGTCGGCGAAGCCGGTCTCGTGGCAGGCGCGCACGATCTCGGCCTCCAGCAGAAGCCCCGGGGCGTGGCTGCGCAGATCCTCGTCGTAAGCGGTCTTCAGCAACGTCGCGATGCCGCCGCCGACCAGCGCGAGGCTGACCGCGACGGGGCGGCCGTCGAGGGTGAGGGCGTCCGCCCGGACTCCCACCGGACCCGCCCCGCCCGCGAACAGGGCGTCGGCGAGCGCCTCGGTCTCCGGCCGGCACGCCATGGCGGTGCCGGCCTGCCCCTTCCAGCCGGCGCGCTCCAGCGTGAGGAACGCCGCGACCAAGCGGGTGAGGTCCGCCCCCGCGGTCGCGCTCTCGAACCCCACGGCGCCGGCCTCGGCGAGGCGGCGGGTCCGGCGGCGCAGATCCTTGAACCGGGAGCGGCTCGGGTGGCCGGCCAGGAAGGCGTCGTGATCGCTCCGGCGATCCATGACCGGGCGGTCGAAGGCCGCCACGGTACCCACGGACCAGCCGCGGGCCCGCATGGCCGCCAGCAGGTCCGGCACCGCGCCCTCCTGGGTCGGCAGCAGGGGCCAGCGCCAAGCCGGACCGCCGGAGACGGCTTCGAGGGCGACGACGAGGTCATGGGCGTGCGCGGCGCGCCCGGGCCCATCGGCGATCAGCGGCGCCGTGGCGGTCACGAAGGGCGAGAGGAACGGCCGCATCACCCGGCCTCCCAACGCGGTGATGTCGCGGCCCGGCGCACAGGGCAGCAGCGCCACGAGCCGGTCTCCCTGGCGAACACTGACGAACCGCAGGCCGGACGGCAGCAATCCCGCGGCCCCGTGCGCCGCTAGGACATGGCGCGAGTAGTGCGGGTGCGGGTGGGCGGCGGCCGCGAACAGGGCGTCCCAGGCCTGCGTGTCCGGGACCGCGGCGTCGGAGATCGACCAGCCGGAATGGTGGAGGGCGGTATCGGCGCGGCTCATCGGACGGCTCCCGCGGACCAGATCGGTGTCGGCAGGCCGTGGATCCGGCCAGCCGCATGGGCGAGGAAGGCCGCGCGCAGGACGGTGGCGAGGGCCACCGCCACGGCGGCGCCGAGCGCGCCGAGGGTCGGCACCAGGGCGAGGCACAGACAGGCCGCCACGATGAGGGCGCCCGCGGTGATTCCCGCGCAGCGCCGCTCGCCGCCCAGCATGGTCAGAAGGTCTTCGCCCGGCCCGAACAGGCTCGCCGCGACGCTGCCGGCCACGAGCACGCACAGGATCGGAATGCTGTCGCCGAGGCCCGCGCCGAACATCGCCAGGAGCAGGGGCGAGGCCGCCAGGATCGCGCCGCCGACCGCAACCGTCGCGGCCGCGGTGAGCTGCGCTTGCCGCCTCACCAGTTCGGCCAGGAGGAAGCGGTTCTCCACGGCGTGGGCGGCGCTGTAGCGCTGGAGCGTCGCGGCACTCACGGCGAAATGCACGAACACGACGAATTGCTGGATCCGCGTCGCCGCGAAGTAGAGCCCCACCTCGGCGGGGCTGACCAGGGCACCCAGCACGATGACGTCGACGAAGGTGAAGCCGGCATTGGCGAGATCGATCGCGGCGATCGGCAGGCTGGTGCCGAGCCACGCCCGCCAGCGGTAGCGATGCGGTCCATCGGCCAGTTCCCGGCGCAGGCGGGCGGCGAGCAGGGCGGCCTGAAGGGCCGTCGCGGTGGCGGCGGCCACCAGCATGCAGCCCATGGCGACCTCCGCGCGCGGCGGGGCGCCGAGCAGGACCGCCGCGATCATGCACGCCATCATGAGGGTCTGGCGCAGGAGGTAGGGCGGCGCGATGGCGAGACCGATCCAGTTCTGGCTGCGCGCCACGCCCTCCAGATAATCCTGCAGCGCGAAGAGCGGCATCACGCAGAGGGCGACCGCGACCGGGGCGCGATAGGCCGGCGCGAACAGCTCCGGTTCGAGGAACAGCAGTGCCGCACCGAGGCCCGCCACCGCGAGCGCCGCGCCGCCGGTCATGAGCGCGCCGGCGCGGATGTAGCCCCGGGCGAGATCGAGGTCGCCCTGCGCCTGGTTGGCCGGCACGAACCGGCAGGCGCCCTGCGACAGGCCGAGCGTCAGCGTATGGCCGAGCATCGCGGTCCAGACCCAGACCGAAGCGAAGATGCCGTAGGCGTCCCAGCCCATCAGCCGCGCCGCCAGGACCTGGGCCCCGTAGGCGAACCCGGCCGAGCCGACCCGGATCGCGAAGACCGTGAGCGCCACCCGCTGCGGGCCGCGTGTGAGCGCGCGCAGGCGCCGGAAAGCCTGGATCGGAAGAGCTGTGGCTGACACGTGAGCGCTCTCCGCCGAAGTGGACGCCGGTTCGGCGCAAGAGCGTGCGGCACGCAATGACGGAGAGCCGTTCCCGAATGCGGCGCGATCGGGAACGATTCTCGGCGTTCCACGCCGAACTCCAAGGCTGGCGGGGCGCCGACCTCCGGTTGTTCGGTCTAACCCGGTGCGCGTTGCGTCCCGGTTAAGGGCGGCGCGGCGGGCGCGGCCTTCGGATCCGCGGGCGCCTCGGTCTTCGCCAGCGATGTGACGATCGTCAGCGCCACGTGCTCGGCCATGCAGCGCAGGCCCAGATCGTTCAGCCGGAACTGCCGCCCCAGGAAATGGCCCTCGCCCCGGTCGATACGGCTCGACAGGTAGTGCAGGGCCTCGTAGCGCCGCACGAGGGGGACCTTCTGCTGCGTCGCCACGGTCCGGACGGCCTCGACGATCCGGTTGTAATCGGCATCCGCGGCCATGCTGGCGGTGTAGATCGGGTCGACCAGAACCACGTCGATCCCGTGGGACCGGATCCACGCCACCGCTTCGCTGAGCGCGGATTCGAAGGCATCGGCATCCACGCGGGCGATGGCGTCGTGGGTTCCGACCTGCCAGACGATCAGATCGGGCTCGGCCTCCACCACCATGGTGCGCAGCCGCTCGGCGGCGCCGGAGGCGATCTCGCCCGGGAGGCCGCGGTGATCGATCACCACGTCGACCTTCGGCAAGGCCCGTTCCAGGGCCGCCTCCAGCTTGGCCGGATAGGAGGCGGAGGCCCCCGGTGCCGCGGAGCCGCCGATCGCCAGCAGCTTGATCGGCCGCTTCTCGGCCAGGGCCGCCTGGACGGCGCCGAGCCTGGCGGCCGTATAGAGCTGCGCCCCCGGAACCCGGCATTCCAGCGACAGGCTCGGTTCGGCGGTGCCGGGATCGACAGTCTGCTCGGCGCGGGGCGGCGAGGCTGACATGGCCAGCATCAGGGCCGCCAGGGTCACGGCCGGAAGCCACGGCGGTCGGCGGGCCGCGCTCACGTCCGCGGCCTCGGAGACTTGCTGCGGGTACGCCACTCGACGAACCATGCGGTCAATCCCAGCCCGATCAGGCCCGAGCCGGCGACCAGCATATCGATCAGCAGGCCGCCGCCGGTCTGGAAACGCACGAGCTGTCCGATGAGGCTCAGGATCGAGCCCATCGAGAAGACAGCCAGGGAGTTCCGTCCCAGCTGAGTCAGATAGCCGACGATGCGGCCGATTCGGGGGGCGAGCAATGCGTAAACGGGGGCGAACGCCAACAATACCCCCAGAAAATGTATCAGACGCGCCGGCGTGAGATAGGTCTTCTCGAACGTGAACAGCAGACGCGGCTCCGGCACCAGCATCGGATCCGGCCGGATCTCAGTCACGGCGAGCACGATCCCGGCGACGACGATGATGACGCCGATGGGGAACAGCCGCGGCGCCCAGCGGCGCAGGAAATCCGACCGGCCATTCCATCTCTGCAGCACGAAGCCCAGCACCAGGAGCACCTGCCAGCACAAGGGATCGAAGTACCAATCCCCCTCCCCGGGCCAGGAGGGCACGTTCCACTCGAAGACGAGGCTGGCGATGTAGATCCCGCCGGACAGGAGCAGGGTCCCGACGAGGCTGTACCGGCCGACGATGACGAAGAGCGGTGCGATGCCGATCAGCACCACGTAGAGCGGCAGGATGTTGAAGTAGCCGAGCTGGTAGGTCAGCAACGCCATGCCGCAGACCGACTGGATCGGGTCCGCGAAGAAGCCGCCGGCATTGTGCCATTCGAGGATGAGCGGGTTGTCGAGCAGCAGCGCCGCGCCCGCGATGATGGCCAGCGCCAGCAGCATCACGGTGAGCTGTGCCCGATAGACCTCGACGGTCCGGTTCAGGAGCCGCAGCGCGCTCTTGCCCGGCGGCTCCGGGATCCCGTCGCGGCCACGGGTCGCGATGCCGATCGACCAGCCCGCCAGGAACACGAACAGCTCGGCGGCGTCCGAGATGCCGTATTGCGAGAAGGTGTAGCGCTCGAAGGTGTTGCCCGGGATGTGGTTGATGAAGATCGTCACCAGGGCGAAGCCGCGCCAGAAGTCGATCGCGTTGGGATCCCGCATCGTCGCGGCGGCTCCGAGGTTCGATGCGACCGAGGATCGGCGGCGGGTTCAGCGGCCCCCTGATACGGTGCCGGACCGGGTCTGCAAAGGCGAACAAAGGTGGGGATCGCGCGGCGGAGCGAACCGGAACGACGCATCCGCGTTACGACCCGGCACGGAGCCCCAGACCGATGACCCGCCCGATCACCCTTCCCAGCCTTTCGATCGTCCTGACCCTCGTGGCGGCCGGTGCCGCCCTGGCGCAGGCTCAGACCGGGACCGGCGGCGGCCCGACCTCGACCGTGACCGCACCCAACACCTCGTCGGTCGGGCGCGTCATGCCGCCGAGCCGCGGCGCCGGCGCGGCGACCGCGGACGACCGGCGCGAGCGCACGCCGCGCGAGGCCGAGAACGACAAGCTGATGCGCGGGATCTGTATCGGCTGCGCCCCGCGCTGACGCGTCTCGCGTCTGCCCCGCCTACTTGCCCCGGCGCAGGCGCAAATCGTCCTCGCTCTCGCGGGAGAGCCGCAGCAGGTTCTGGCCGTAGCTCGTCTTGGCGAACATCTCGCCGCGGGCCACGAGCTGGTCGCGGTTGATGAAGCCCTGCAGGTAGGCGATCTCCTCAAGGCAGGCGACCTGAAGTCCCTGGCGGTGCTGCAGGGTGCGGACGAACTCGCTCGCCTCCAGCAGGCTGTCGTGGGTCCCGGTGTCGAGCCACGCGTAGCCCCGCGACATCCGTTCCACGTGGAGCTGGCCGCGCTGCAGGTAGGCCTCGTTGACGCTGGTGATCTCCAGCTCGCCGCGGGGCGAGGGCTTCACCTCGGCGGCGATGTCGAGCACCTGATTGTCGTAGAAGTACAGGCCGGTGACCGCCCAGGTCGATTCCGGGTTCTGCGGCTTCTCGACGATCTTGGTCGGTCGGCCGGCCTTGTCGAGGTTGACCACGCCGTAGGCCTGCGGGTTGTCGACGTGATAGGCGAAGACCGTCGCACCCTGCTTCCGCGCCGCGGCACGCTCCAGAAGCTCGCCCATGCCGGCGCCGAAGAACAGGTTGTCGCCGAGGATCAGCGCGACGTCGTCGTCGCCGACGAAGTCGCGCCCGATCACGAAGGCCTGGGCGAGACCCTCCGGCCGCGGCTGCAGCGCGTAGGAGAACTTCAGCCCGAACTGTTCGCCGGTGCCGAACAGCCGCTTGTAGTTGTCGAGGTGCTCCGGCGACGAGATGATCAGGATCTCGCGGATGCCGGCCAGCATCAGCACCGAGACCGGATAGTAGATCATCGGCTTGTCGTAGACCGGCAGGAGCTGCTTGTTGATCGACAGCGTGGCCGGGTGCAGGCGCGTGCCGGAACCGCCGGCCAGGACGATGCCCTTCATGGCTTGGATACTCCCTCTGAGACCGGCCCGACGAGCCGGTCCAGGATGTCGTCGAGCGCCGCCTGCCAGGGGCGGGGCCGGAGGCCGTAGGCCTCGGTGAGGCTGGCGGTGGACAGGCGCGAATTGGCTGGGCGCCGGGCCGGTGTCGGGTAGGCGGAGGTCGGGATGCCCTTGACCGGGACGGAGCGGCCGCCGCGCCGGGCGGAGGCCGCCACGATCGCCTCGGCGAAGCCGCACCACGTCGTGGCGCCCGCGTTCACGCAGTGGAAGGTGCCGGTGGGGGCGGACGCGTCGGTCGCGAGGCGCTGCGCGATCGCCGCGAGTGCGGCGGCGAGGTCCGCGGCCGAGGTCGGGCAGCCGTGCTGGTCGTCGACCACGGTCAGCGCGTCGCGCTCACCGGCGAGCCGCAGCATCGTCTTGACGAAGTTGCCCCGGTGCGGGCTCACCACCCAGGCGGTCCGCACGATCGCGTGGCGCGGGTTGCCGGTGCGCACCGCCAGCTCGCCCGCGGCCTTGCTGGCCCCGTAGACGCTCTGCGGGTCGATCGGATCGTCGGGCGCGTAGGCGCCCTCCGGTTTATCGCCCGCGAAGACGTAATCCGTCGAGACGTGAACGAGGGGGATTTTTCGGGCCGCCGTCGCGGCGGCCAGAATGGCCGGGGCCAGCGCGTTGAGGCGCCAGGCCGCGACCACGTCGGATTCGGCCTTGTCGACCGCCGTATAGGCGGCGGTGTTGATCACTGCGCCATAGGCGCGGCCATCAAGGGTCGTCGCCACGGCATCCGCATCGGTGATATCGAGTTCGGACCGGCCGGGCGCGTGGATCGAGACGCCGGCCGGCCAGGACAGGGCCTGCAGCTCGGTGCCGACCTGACCGGCACCGCCGAGGACGAGGATGTCCATCAGCCGTTCAGCCCCAGGCGCTCGCCCTTGTAGCGGCCCTCGCGGATCGGGCGCCACCAGCTCTCGTTGTCGAGATACCACGCCACGGTCTCTTCCAGCGCCTGCTCGAAGGTCTTTTGCGGCCGCCAGCCCAGTTCGGTCTCGGCCTTGGTGCAGTCGATGGCGTAGCGCCGGTCATGGCCGGGACGGTCGGCGACGAAGCTGATCAGCTGCTCGTGCGGAGCGCTCTGCGGCCGCAGCCGATCGAAGGCCGCGCACAGGCCCTTCACCACCGCGAGGTTGTTGCGCACCGCCCGGCCGCCGAGCAAGTAGGTCTGGCCGATCCGTCCGCGCTCCAGCACCGCCACGAGGCCCTTGGCGTGGTCCTCGACATGGATCCAGTCGCGCTCGTTCTGACCGTCGCCGTAGACCGGCAGCTTCTTGCCCTCCAGGGCGTTGAGGATCATCAGCGGGATCAGCTTCTCCGGGAAGTGGCGCGGCCCGTAATTGTTCGAGCAGTTCGTCACCAGGACCGGCAGGCCGTAGGTCTCGTGCCACGCGCGGGCGAGGTGGTCAGAGGCCGCCTTCGAGGCCGAGTAGGGCGAGCGCGGATCGTAGCGGCTGTCCTCGGTGAAGAAGGCGTCCGGGGGCAGCGAGCCGTAGACCTCGTCGGTCGAGACGTGGAGGAACCGGAAGCTTTTTTTGTCCGCCTCCGGCAGGGATTCGTAATACCCGCGGGCACCGTCCAGCATGGTCTGGGTGCCGATGACGTTGGTGCGCACGAAGGCGCCCGGATCCGTGATCGAGCGATCGACGTGGCTCTCGGCGGCTAGATGCATCACCGCCTGCGGCTTGAAATCGGCAAACGCCTTCTGCACCGCGTCGCGGTCGCAGATATCGGCTTCGACGAGGCGGTGGCGCGGATTGTCGGCGAGCCCGGACAGGGAGATCGGGTTGGCCGCATAGGTCATCGCGTCGAGGGTGCAGACCTCGTGGCCGAGGTCGTTGACGAGATGCAACACCAGCGCCGAGCCGATGAAGCCGCAGCCTCCGGTCACCAGGATGCGCATGGCAGAGTACCTCTTTGGATCGTCGAACGGATTGGCAGGGGGTCAGAAGACCGCCCCCGTGACTAAATTACGGCCGCATGGCCGCGGCGGTCAGAAGACGGGGCCGAGATCCGCCAGTTTCGGCGCGCGGCGATCCTTGTCGGACAGGATGGCGGCCTCGGCCGAGACCGGCCATGAGATCCCGATTTCAGGGTCGTTCCAGGCGAGCGACCGGTCATGCTCGGGACTGTAGTAATCGTCGACCTTATAGGCGACCATCACGTCGGGGGTGAGGGTGCAGAAGCCGTGGGCGAAGCCGTGCGGGATGAAGAGCTGCGTGCCGGTCTCGGCGTCGAGCGTCACGGCCACGTGCTTGCCGTAGGTCGGCGAGCCGCTGCGGATGTCGACCGCCACGTCGAGGATGGCGCCCTGCAGCACGCGGATCAGCTTGGCCTGGGCCCGGGGCGCGATCTGGAAATGCAGCCCGCGAATTGTGCCCTGCGGCGCCGAGAAGGACTGATTGTCCTGAATGAAGGTGTTAGTGATGCAGGCGCGTTCCATGGCATCGACGCGGAACGTCTCGGAGAACCAGCCGCGCGCATCGCCGAGGCGCTTCGGCACGATGCGTTTCACGTCCGGGATCTCGGTCTCGAAGACGTCCATGCCAGCGCCCCTTCCGCGGTTCCCGTGGCGAGGCGCTGCGAGCGGCTTCGCGCGTGCCCGGCCCGAGCCGGCCGTCCGCGTCGCCGAACCCGACCTCGTTGATCGAGTTGCGACTTCCGGTCATTCGACATCCGTGTCAAGGCGTGTGCGTGCGGTGCCGATTACGCGGGGGCCGATGGCGGATCCGTCAGAGCGATCCGTGGAAGCGCTGCTGCGCGCCCAGGTTGCTGACCCGACTTGCGCGTGGAGTCTCGGCAGCTACGGCGCCGTCGCGGCTTTCCACCGGGATCCCGATGAGCCGGCGCAGTTGCTCGACGATGGGCGGATCGGGCTCGCGACGGATCGCGGCGCGCTGGCCCTCGTCGCGCCGCCGGCGCTGCGGCCTTTGGCCTACGAGACCGGGTTCACGGGCGGCTGGAGCCAAGCGGTCGCGCTCTGCCTGCCATCCGCCGCGTGCGCGATGGGTCGGCGTGCGGTGCTGACCGAACTCGGTCCGGACGTCGCGGCGGCCCGGCCGCGGAACCGCGACGGTATCCTGTTCGATCTCGGCCTGGGCCTGCACGCGATCGATGCCTGCGTTCGCGTGGCCGATCCCGACCTGATCGCGCAGCTGCGGTCTGCGAGCGGCCGGCCGCTCCTCGAGCCCGGCAACCCGGCCGTGGCCGCGCTCAGGACCGCGAGCCCGCATCGCGTGTTCATCGCCCGCATCGGTCGGATCGAGGTGTACACGGCCATCCCGCCGCCGGGCGGCATCGCCGATCCCGGGCCGCACAGCCACATCCTTCCGAAACTCCTTCGCCTGCGGCGGACCCATGCGGCCACCGCGCCGATCCCGCAGGGCTGGGTGCCCGTCGCGGCGTTGCACCCGGCCCATCCGATGAAGGACGCGACCGGCCGGCCGATCCCGTTCGACGCGGCACGCCACGCGGCGTTCGGGCGTCTGCTCGATGCCTGGGGCGAGCCTGCCCTCGTGGCCCTTCGGCGCGCGGTGCTGTCCGGCGAAGAGCCGGATCCGAATCTGGCCGGCGGACGACATGCGCGTTCGGCGATCCGGGCAGCGCGCGCGCAACGCGCGGCCATGGGTGCGTGAGCCGCCGAACCGTGAGCCCGGGAGACCTGTCGCAGCGTCAGGGAATCCCGATCATCTTGTGGGTTTGGAGCGACAGGCGCCAGCGGGCATCCCGGCGGCAATAGGCGATCGCGGCCTCCGTGCTGGCGATCCGGCCCGGCCCGTCGAGGGGCTGGAGGAAGCGGTGAGCGAAGTCGAGGCCGACGAAATCCGCCGGGTCGGCGTCCGCCTGCGGGTAGACGAGCTTCAGCTCCTGTCCGGTCGTCTGCGCCAGTGGGTTGCGGCCCTTCGGGCTGACGCAGATCCAGTCGATGCCGGGGGGCGCCGGGAGCGTGCCGTTGGTCTCGATCGCGATCTCGAACCCCTGCGCGTGAACGGCTTCGATCAGCGGCACGTCGAGCTGAAGCAGCGGCTCTCCGCCCGTGAAGACGACGTAGCGGTTCTCCGGTCCGCCGATCCACGTCGTCGCGATGGCTGTGGCGAGGGTGGCGGCGTCCTCGAACCGGCCACCGCCCCCGCCGTCCAGGCCGACGAAATCGGTATCGCAGAAGCGGCAGGACGCGGCGGCGCGGTCGGCCTCGCGGCCGGACCAGAGATTGCACCCCGCGAAACGGCAGAACACGGCCGCGCGCCCGGCCTGGGCGCCCTCCCCCTGAAGGGTGTGGAAGAGTTCCTTGACCGCGTAACTCACCGTCGTCCCAGTCTGTGTCTCGCACCAAAGGCCACGCGGCCCGCCGGCTGCAGATAGGCGCTGTGCGGATCGGGGACCACAGACAACCGCGCCGCGCAGGGCCGCGCTCCGCTCTCGCCTTGCTCTTGCCACGGTGGGCACGTTGATGCCTCGGTGCAGCGCGGCGACCGAGGGGCGGCCGTTCGGGTTGCGCCCTCCATCCGGCCCGTCGGCCGGACCCGCGGCGCCTTGCGGCGCCGATCCTGGCGATCCTCAGACGAGTCGGGCACGCATGTCGTCTTCTCTCCTCCGGCGCTTCACCGTCGGATTCGCGGCGCTCACGGGTCTCCTCGGCGCAAGCCTCGCCGGGATCCGCGCCGCGGACGCGGTCACGGTGCCGATCCTCGTGGCGGACGTGGACTCGGGCAAGGTCATCTACGCGCAGGCCCCGACCGATCCCTGGTACCCGGCCTCGATCACGAAGCTGATGACAACCTACGTCGCCCTCGATCTCGTGCGGCAGGGCAAGGTCTCGCTCGACTCAATGATCACCATCTCGGCCGCCGCCGCCGCCGAGCCGCCCTCGAAGATGGGCTTCAAGCCGGGGACGCAGCTCACCCTCGACAACGCCCTCAAGATCATCATGGTCAAGTCGGCCAACGACATCGCCTACGCGATCGGCGAGACTCTCGGCGGCTCGATCGACAACTTCGCCACGCTGATGAACGAGACCGCACAGCGGATCGGCATGCGCGACAGCCACTGGTACAATCCCAACGGCCTGCCCGACCCGCGCCAGTGGACCTCGGCCCGCGACATGGCGGTGCTGGCCCGGGCGCTGATCCGCGACTTTCCGGATAACCACGACCTGTTCTCGATTTCGGCGATCCAGTTCGGCCGCGCCGTCATGGCCAATCACAACGGCCTGCTCGGGCGCTATCCCGGCACGGATGGGATGAAGACTGGCTTCATCTGCTCGGGCGGCTTCAACGTGGTGGCCACCGCCACGCGCAACGGTCGCCGGATCGTCACCATCGTGATGGGCCAGCCGAGTCCGCGCGAGCGGGATGTGAAGGCCGCCGACCTGTTCGATTACGCCTTCGGCCAGAGCGCCGGCTGGACCAGCCCGACGCTCGACGCGCTGCCGGCCTCGGCGCTCCCCGCGCCGCCGGACATGCGGCCCTACGTGTGCGGCGGGAAGAAGCCTCCGGCCATCGAGGACGGCCCCGGTGCGCTCACCGCCCCCGGCTCGGCCGCGCAGCTGATCGGCGGTGCGGCGGCCAATTCGCCGGCGCTGGCGATGGCGGCCTTCAACAACCCGGCCCTGCGCGCCCGCTCCCTGCCGCCCCGGGCGCCGCTGCAGCCGATCGCCGTCTGGATCGGCCGCAACCCCGCTGAGGGCCAGCAGATCCTCGACGCACAGGAGGCCGAGCAGAAGGCCGCGGCCGCCAACAGCCGCGCCGCCAAGCTCGAAGCCGCCAAGGCCAGGCGCCTCGCGGCCATCGAGGCGGCAAAGCAGGCGCGCGCGGAGCGGGCGGAACGCGCCAAGGCCGCCAAGGAGGCCACCAAGGAGGCAGCCAAGTCCGCACCGAAGGCGGCGCCCAAGGTCGCCGCGAAGCCGGCTCACGGCCTCCCCCATGCGGCGAGCGCCTATACCTCCACCACGACGCCGTCGATGCCGGAGGCCAAGCCCGGCAAGGGCCTGTCGAAACCCGCCCCGAAATCGGCCGCCCATAAGCCGCCCGCCCCCAAGAAGCCGGCCGCCAAGAAGGCTTCCGCGGACGAGTAGGCGCCCCCAACCGGCGCCGCCGCGTTGCCGTGGGCGCCGGGGAAGCTTACCTCGCGGGCATGTCTCTCAGCCCTACCCCCGCCCCGGATCCGCGGCGCCCCGAGCCGATCCCGCTCACAGTGCTCACCGGCTTCCTCGGCGCCGGCAAGACCACGCTGCTGAACCGGCTGCTGCGTGATCCGGCGCTCGCCGACACGGTGGTGATCGTCAACGAGTTCGGCGAGATCGGCCTCGACCACCTGCTGATCGAGACCGTCGACGAGGACATGATCCTGCTCGGCGCGGGCTGCCTGTGCTGCACCGTGCGGGGCGACCTGATCGCGACCCTCGAAGACCTCCTGCGCAAGCGCGACAACGGACGGATCGGCGCGTTCCGCCGCGTGGTGATCGAGACCACGGGCCTCGCCGACCCCGCGCCGATCCTGCACGCGCTGATCTACCATCCCTACCTCGTGCTCCGGTTCCGGCTCCAGGCGGTCATCACCGTGGTGGACGCGGTGACCGGGGCCGACACCCTCGATGCGCATCCCGAGGCGGTCCGGCAGGCCGCGATCGCGGACCGGATCGTGCTCACCAAGGCCGATCTCGCAGGCGATACCGCCGCGATCCGGGCACGGATCGCCGAGCTCAATCCCGGTGCCCCGATCCTCGCGCCGGATACCCCGGCGGAGACGCTGCTCGGCGGCCTGTTCGGCCTCGACGGCAAAGGCGCCGACGTGCGCGCGTGGCTCGGCGATGAGGCTCTGGCGCAGGCGGATCACGCCCCTGCCGACGTGAACCGGCACGACGCATCGATCCAGGCGGTCTGCCTGACCAGCGCGGCGCCCGTGCCGCACACCGCCTTCGAGATGTTCATGGACCTGCTCCGGTCGGGCCACGGGCCGAAGCTGCTGCGGCTGAAGGGTATCGTGGCGTTGGCCGAAGATCCCGAACGGCCGCTGGTGGTGCACGGCGTCCAGCACGTCTTCCACGCGCCGCTCACCCTGCCGGCCTGGCCGGATCCCGACCACACGTCCCGTCTCGTCCTGATCCTGAAGGATCTCGATCCGGCCTTCGTGCGCCAGCTCTGGGACGCGTTCCTGGGCCGTCCGCGGATCGATGCGCCGGACGCGGCCGCCCTCACCGACAACCCCCTGGCGATCCCGGGTCCCTGACGCCGCATCGGCGCGGCATCGGCCTTGAAACGCTCCGGCCAGAGGGCGCCTCAACGGCGCCGAGCTGTCTCGAAACGGGACAGAGCGTCGAGAGGCAGGACACGCGATGGCGCCACGCTTCACCGTGATACAGGGCGGCCTGTCCGCCGGACCCGGGCGCGCAGCCGAGCTCTCGCGCGAGTCGGACCGCGCTGCCGGGTGGCGGGTCGATCTTCACCGGCCCGCGGTCGTGGACTCGGAGGAGGTGTCGGCGTGGCGGGCGATGCTGGTCCGGAATGCCGTGACCGACCCGCTGCGAGACCCCGATCATCTGCTGCCCCTCGCCCAGCATCGTCCCGCCGGCAGCCGGATCGCCATCGCCCTGGTCTGGGACCGCGACGCGGAGATCGGACGGGAGGCGCTGCAGGGCGTGGTGCCGCTGGCGATGCCGCACCCGATCTGGGGTGGGCGGGCCCGCCCCTGGCAGCCGGCCGAAGCCGAGGCCACCGGCCTCATCGAGCAGGCCGCCGCGGAGGCCGTCGACCGGGCGCTGCGCGCGCGGCTCGGGGCCCTGCGGCGCCCGATTCGGCTTGTCGGCGCCGTCGAGCCCATTCGGCAATCCCCGCGGATCCGCCTCGCATCGTCGGCGGTCCGTTCGGCTGACGCGCGGTCGATTCCCACCACGAGCCTGATCGGCATCCGGCCCGTCGGATGGGAGGCCCCGGCGACCGAGATCCATACGGTCACCGAGGCGCGGGCGGTGCGTGACGCCGTCGAGACCTTCCTCACCCTCGATGCCCGGACCGCGCAGCGCCCGATCATCGCCGATCCGGCGGAAGCCTCGCTGGTTCGGGTGGTGAGCCGCCTGTTCGGGCGCCGCGGCGCGCTGCGGGTCGAGTTCCTCCGCCGCGCCGGCGAGATCGTGGCCGGCACCCTACATCTCGGGTCTGGCGCAACGTCGGTGCCCTGGCGGCGGGCGCGGGCCTGAGCGGTCAATCGGCCGCGCAAGCCGGGCCTGTCTGGGCTGCTGCCGGAACGCTAGGTCCCCGGCATGGCACGCGACACCCTCCACGGCCTTCGATCCTCACCGCGCCGGGCCCCCGCCAAGCCGGCCCGACCGATCGACGCCGACGCGGCCGAGCGGATCGCCGCCGTGATGGGCCGCCTCTCCGATGCGGATCCCGATCCGAAGGCCGGGTTCGACGACACCGACCCGTTCCGGCTGCTGGTGACCGTGCTGCTCTCCGCCCAATCCACCGGCCCGACGGTCGCGCGCATCGCGGAGGCGCTGTTCAGCGCGGTTCGCGATCCGGCCGGGATGCTGGAACTGGGCGAGGCCCGCATCACCGAGATCATCCGGCCGGTCGGGCTCGGGCCGTCGAAGGCGCGCAACATCGTCAAGCTGTCGGCGGCGTTGATCTCCGAGTTCGGCGGCACCGTGCCGCGCAGCGCCATCGAGATGCGCCGCCTTCCGGGAATCGGCCGCAAGAGTGCTGAGGTCACCGCCAACTTCGCCTTCCGCGAGCCGGTCATTGCCGTCGACACGCATGTGTTCCGGGTCTCCAACCGGATCCCCCTCGCCCCCGGCGCGACCGTCGATGCGGTCGCGGACGGCCTCGCGCACCGCGTCCCCGAGCGGTTCAAGGACGGCGCCCATGTCTGGCTGTTCCGACACGGCCGCGACACCTGCACGGCCCGAAAGCCCGGGTGCGCGCGCTGCCTGGTCTCGGACCTGTGCACGTGGTCCGGAAAGGCAATCTGACGCCGCTACTCGTCCTCGCCGAACCGGTTGGCGAGCAGGGCCTCGATCGCGTCGAGGCAGGCCTCCGCATCCTGACCCACGGCCGTGACGGCGATGCGCGTGCCCTTGGCGGCCCCCAGGGTCAGCAGACCCATGATCGAGCGGCCACCGACGGTCTCACCCGCCCGGGTGACCGTGACCGCGGCGGCGTAGCGCTCGACGGTCTGCACGAATTTCGCGGAGGCCCGGGCGTGCAGGCCGCGGCGGTTGATGATCGGCAACAGGCGGAGGAAGCCCCCCTCCGGCACCGGGGGATCGTCGTCCGTCTCGAAAAGGTCGTCCATCGCCCTTGGTTTTTCCCGCCCGATCCACGGCTGTCATGGCCGCTTGGGCCGAACGTAATTCTTTGACCGGGGGTGTCTATCCCGGAAGATCATCGCCGTTCGTCCGACGCATTCGCGCGCCGGGATCTCACCACTCATACTCGGCGCCGACACCCAAGCTGGTCCGGCCATCGCTGCCCGCCTCGCCCTTCAGCTTGATCCGCCGCGTCACGTCGAAATCCACACCCACCGCCGTGTCGGCCGGCTTGGCGCCGGCCTTCACGCCGACGCTGACCCGGTCCGAGATGTAGCGCGAGGCGCCGAGCGCCGGGCCGCCGCTCGCCCCCGTCGAGACGTCGAGGCTGTCGAGGCCGAGCCCCTTGCGCGCCTGCTCGAATACATCCGGCCCGGCGGCGCCCCCCGAGAGCTGAGCCACGGCCTGCGCGAGCTGCAGGGCCTGGAACGGCGAGAGCCCGCCCGCCGCCTTCTTGAACAGCAGACGCGACAGGATCTCGTCCTGCGGCAGCACCGGATCGGAGGTCAGGGCGAATTGCGGCGCGTCGGCCGGTCCGCTGACCGCCACCCGGGCAGTCACGTCGCCGGCCTTGGTCTCGGCGGCGAAATCGAGCTCGGGCGTGGTCAGGCTGCCCGCGAAGGTCAGCCGGCCGCGGCTGAAGTCGAGGCGCTGGCCGACCAGTTCGAAGCGGCCGCGCCGCATCGCGAAGGCGCCGACCGCGTTGGGCGCCAGCGAGGTTCCGGTGACCCGCAGGGAGCCGCCGAGCTCGGCATCGATGCCCCGCCCGCGCACGAAGATGTGGCTCGGGGCGTCGATCGCCACGTCCAGCGTCGCATCGAAGGGAACGGCCGGCTTCTTCGGCCTGCGCCCGGGCGTCGCCGCGGCCTTTCGCGCGGCACGTTGCGTCAGCCGCGCGCGCACCTCCGGCGGCGTGTTCACGTGGCGCACCCCCGGCAGGGGTCGGACGGTGGCGGGCAGCCGATCCGGCACGGCGACGTCGATCGAGGCGACATCGACCCGGCCGGAGATCCGTGGCGTCCGCGCCAGGGGGCCGGCGAGGGTGAGGTCGAGGCTCGACACGGCGGTCATCAACGGGCTCGAGACCAGCTCGGCCCGATCCGCGACGATATGGAACTGGCCCGGGAAATCCGGCTGCAGCGCCACGCGGCCGGTCACGGAGACACGGCCGCCGTTACGGGTCGCCGCATTCAGGCGCTCGACCACAAGGCTGTCGCCCCGCCCGGTGACCCGCCCCTCGATCCCGGTGAGCCGGATGCCGTTGAGGGGGTCGGTGAAGCTGCCGCCGGTGAGGGTCGCCGACCCTTGCGCCCGGGGCGCCGCCAAGGTGCCGGTGACGCCGCCGTCGATGGCGACCGTCCCGGCCACACTCTGTCCGCTGACGCTCAAGAGCGAGTTGGCGAGTGCCGCGTCGAGGGTGCCCCGGCCGCGGAGGTCCAGAGCCCCGCCGGCCTCGACCGGGATCCGGCCAGCCACCGTCAGCGCAACGCCGCGCCCGGCGGTGACCCGGCCGTCGATGCTGGCCTGACCGTCCGACAGCGTGCCCTTCGCGCTGGCATCCACCGCCGGCAGCCCCGCCTGCCGCGTCTGCGGCGCGACGAGCTTAGAGACGGTAAGCGCGTAGCGCCCCTCCGGCCTGTCGGCCGGCCCGTGCAGATCCGCCTCCCCGTCGAGGGCGCCCGAGAGGGCGAGGTCTGGCGCCGCGATCCGGGCAAGCGACAGGGGCAGCGCCCGGATCGCCACCTTCAGGTCGAGGTCGCGCCCGGCCCGGCCCGCGACCGAAACGCGGCCGCTGCCCGCCGCGACGACGAGCCCGTCGATCACCGCGCCGCCGTCCCGCAGGGTGATGGCGGCCGGTCCGGCCAGGGCGAAACGGTCGTTCCCGCGGGCAGCCGAGAAGCGTTGAAGCTCGATGCGGGTCTCGGCAGCTGGCACGATCCGGGCGGCCCCGTCGAGGCCGAAGCCGCGGGCCTTGGCGCTCAGCGTGACGTCGCTGAAGGCCGGGCTGCCGTTGGCGACGAGCCGGACGGTGTCGATCTGCTGGCCGGCGGCGACGAGCCGGTCGGCCTCCAGACGCCCGTCGAGGACCGGATGCGCCAGCAGATCGCGGCCCCTCAGATCGGCGTCGAGGCGCGTCAGGGCGGTGCCGCCGTAGCGCAGGGCGGCACCGGTCGCGCGGATCGCGGCATCCTGGCGGCCGCCGTCGCGGGACAGCGTCACGGCGGCGTCGAGGCGACCGGCCATCGGCTCCGGGGCGAGCGGCGCGATGTCCTCGAGATTACCCGCCCGCACGGTGAGCGATCCGGCCGTGAGCCAGGTCTCGGCCGCCACCGTGGCGCTGCCCGCCACCGTCACCGAGCCGAGATTGAGGGTCAGCCGATCGAGCACCCAGTCCGGCCCGGAGCGCGCCCCGTGGGCGTCGCCGGTCAGCGCCTTGCCCGCCACGTCTCCGGCGAGCTTCACGCTGCCCTCTGGCGCCAGCAGCGCATCCTTGACGAGGGCGTCGGCGCGCAGATTGCGGATCGGCTTGCCGTCCGCCGTGGCGGCGGGCGCGGTGAGCGTCGCCGTCAGGTCCGGATGCTCCAGGGAGCCGGTCAGCCGCGCATCGACGGCGGCGCGCCCGGTGAGACGGAGGTCGAGATCCGCCAGGCTACGGAGGTCCAGCCGACCGGTCACATCGGCGAGCTGTGAGGTGGCCTCGCCCTGCAGTGTCGCGGCGATGCCCTGCCCCTCCAGGCGCAGGTGATCGAACCCGTAGCCGTCGTAGGACCGCGACACCCGTCCCTGCAGCGTGGGCGAGCGCCCCAGAAGATGATCGGCCGCCGCAAGCCCGGTCGCGAGGCCGGCGGTGGCGACCGACAGATCGGCCGCGATGGCCTTCCGGGCCGGATCGCCGCTGAGCCGGGCCTTTGCGTCCAGGGAGCCGGAGAGCCCGCGCCCGGCAAGGCCGGAGAAGACCGCGAGATCCGGCAGCGCCGCGTCGAGGGTGCCGGTCAGGGTGTTCTGTCCGACCCGACCCGCATAGGCGGCCTTGGCCGTCTCGGACTCGAGTCGAAGCGTGGTGACGTCGATCACCCCGTCCGGCCCGGTCCCCGCCCGGAGGGTGAGCTGCGCCCGGCTTCCGATCGCCCGGCGCAGGGCCGGATCGGCGAGCCGCAGGCCCACGACCGTCCCGTCCGCGCTGATGGCGAACCGCTGCGCCGTGGGCTCGCCCTGGGGCGTCACGTCCAGGCGCGCCTCGACCCGGTCGAGCGCGGATTCGCGGCTGCGCAGACCCGCCGCGTCGAGGATCCCGCGGATGGTCGGCGTCGCGATCGGACCCTTCAGGCTGCCGTCGAACACGAGTTTCTCGATCTCGGCTTCGCCCGCCTTCGTCACGCTGCCTTCGGTGGGCAGGGCCCGGGCCTGAAGGGTGAGATCGGCGATCCGGTCGGCGCTCAGGCTCCCGCCGGCGGCGAGCCGGGCGGTGCGCGAGGTCAGCTCCAGCCGGTCGATCCGGAAGGCGCCGCTATCCGCGAAGGCGAGGCCGCCCGCGAGCTGCGTCGTGCCGGCGAACACGGAGGCCGCCGGTCCCGGAACCAGCCCCTCGATACGCGCCGCGAGATCCAGGGCGAGCCGCCGCTCGGCACCGATCCGCGAGATCTTCGCGCCGCCCTTCGCGCCGATCTCCGGGCCGGCCGCGAAATCGAGCTTGGCCGACCACGCGTCGAGCGTCCCGGTCCCGTCGAGGTCGAAATTGATCGGCGGCGTGCCGGGCAGGTTGGCCGCCCGGGACAGCAGCCCGCCCGCAGGTTCAACCAGATTGGCCTTCAGCTCCAGCTTGTCGCCGGTCGGCACGTAGAGCAGGCTGAGCAGGAAGCGCCCGGGGGCGTCGAGGCGCTGCGCCCGGGCCTTGAGTTCCAGCCCCTCGCTCGCCGCGCCGAGGCGGGCGCGCCCCTCCGCGGAAAGCCGGGCCGGCTGCCCGGCCACCGCTTCGCCGAGCACAAGTTCCGCCAGCCTGAAATCCTTGATCTCGACCTTCACGGGCAGGTCCGGAAGCAGCTTGCCGTCGGGCTTCGCCTCCGGCGGGGTCGGGCCGGGGACCGGACGGCGCAGCATTTCGAGCTGTCCGATTTCGAGGCTGTCCACCTCCAGCCGGCCGGACAGGAGGGCGAGTCGGCGCCAGACGATCCGCGCCTTGTCGAGCTTGAGCCAGACCCCGTCGCGGTCGCTCACCGCGACATCGCGGATGGTGGCATCCGACGACAGGGCGCCGTCGATCGCGCCGATCGCCACCCGCGACGACGGCGTCGAGAGCACCTTGGACAGGAGGCCGCCGAGGACGGACTTGTCGCCTTCGTCGGCCCAGGTCCGCGTCAGGGTGGCCGGGATGAGCAGCGCAAGACAGAGCAGGATGAGGCTGAGACCGCCGCGTCCCATGCCGAGGAAGGTTCGCCGTCGTGTTCCGGCTCGGCCTGTCAGTTCAGCCATTCAGAACGCCTGCCCCAGGCTGAGATACAGGACCGCCGGACGGACGTGCCCGCCCTTGTAGGGGTCGAGCGGGAAGGCGAGGTCCGCGCGGATCGGCCCGATTCCGGTGTAGTAGCGCAGGCCGATACCGACCGATTTCCGGATCTTCTCCTGGAAATCCGGCAGCGCGGAGGCGAAGGCGGTGCCCGCGTCGAAGAACGGCACCACACCGATCGTGTCGGTGACCTTGATGCGCGCCTCGATCGACGCCTCCAGCAGGCTCCGGCCGCCAATCGGCAGGTTGTAGGGCCCGATCGGCCCGAGGGTCCGGTAGGGATAGCCGCGCACCGAACCGCCACCGCCCGCGAAGAAGCGGAAATTGTCCGGGATCTCGCCGAGCGGTGCGCCGGAGACCGAGCCGAAGCCGATCCGCCCGGCCAGGATGTAGCGGGATTCGTCGTCCAGCGAGTAATAGGTTGAGCCCTGCGCCTTCGCGACGAGGATGCCGGGCGACGAGATCGCCCCCGGATAGGCGGCGAGGGAGGCGATCGCCCGCACGCCGCGGGTCGGATCCAGGAGATTGTCGGTCGAGTCGTAGGTGACCGACGCCGGCACGCCGATCAGCCGATAATTGACCGTGCCCAGCGCATCCTTGGAGCGACCGACCTGCGCGTCGAGGCCGATCTGGGCCGAGAACGTATCGGAGAACCGGTGCCGGATCGCCGCTGAGGCGCCGCCGCCATCCACCAGGTAGCTCTGCTGCACCTCGCGGGTGACGAAGGCATTGGCCAGCAGGTCGTTGCGCGAGCCCCAGAGCGCCGGCTGGACATACGTCGCCGAGAGGCGGCCGCCGAGTCCGTTGGTGCCGATGCCGGCGAGCTTGCGCTGGGTGGCGAAGGGATCGTTGCCGAGGCCGAGATAGTAGATGTCGGCATCGATGCGGAACGTCTCGCCGCCGCCGAACAGGTTGCGGTTGGCGTAATAGGCCCGCACGCCCGGTCCATCGACCGTGGAATAGCGCGCCGAGATGCCGATGAGATTGCGCTCCCGTTCCGTCACCTCGACGAACAGCGGTAAATTCCCGTCGGCATCGAGCGCCGTGCCCTCGCGGACCCGCACGCCGCCGATGCCCTCGATCCGAGCGACCGACCGCCGGATCGCCGCCACCGCCTGCGGCGCATAGGGATCGCCCGGCTCGGCGTAGATGAAGGAGCGGATCGTGGCCGGGTCGATGCCCGGCGCGCCGCTGACCGCCACCGGACCGAGGCCCGCGACCGGACCCGGATCGACCGTGAAGGTCACATCCATGACGTGGGCTGCGTCATCCACGACCGGGTCGCGGGTGATCACCTTGGCGAAGGGGTGGCCCTGAGCCCGAAACTGATCGACGATTCGCGCCTCGCGGGCCAGCACCGTGGCCGAGCGCGCTGGGACATTTTCATCGACGCGGGTGATCCGCGTCGGCAGAATCGCCTCCGGAAACGCGCGGCCGGCCGGATCGCGCACGACGATCCGGCGCAGATGATAGAGCGGCCCGAGATCGACCGTGATCCGAACCGGGACGAGCCCGCGGTTGCGCCACGCCTCCGCGGCGCCGACCGCCGCAGCTTCCCGCCCGGCGACCGGAGCGCCATCGACGCGAATCGCGACGGTGCCCTGGTAGTAGCCGTAGCCCGACAGGACATCGGCCAGCTTGGCGCGATCGGCCTCGGCCCGGCGCAGCAGCCCTTCCCCGTCAGGGGGCGGCTCCTGGCGCAGGCGATAGAGGGTCGAGGTATCCTGTACGGCTTGCAGGAGATCGGAATCGTCGGTGCCGGTGATCCGGACACTGTACGGTAGGGCGGAGGGACTCGGCGCCGGCGGTTCGGGCTCGCTCGCGAACAGGCCGAACAGGTCGAAGGCCTGCGCCGGATGCGGTGCGGCCGCCAGAAACAGCAGCGCGCTTGCACTGGCCAGCATCAGCCGTTGCAGCGCGCGACGCGTGCGGATCTCGACTGCTGTGTTGGCGGAACGGGAAACGCGCAAACGGCGCTCTTCAGTCCCGATTGAGGTCGGTCGTGCCGCCCGTCCGGATCATCGTCGCTGCTCCCCCCTACGCCGCGTGATCCGACGTACCCCACGTTATCTTAAAGCGGCGTGCCGCTCAGGCCAACTCTGCGGTGTGCGTCGTCCAAAGTCGATGCAAGATCGGCACGATCGCGCCGGCAGGGCGACGTGGGCCGGCGGCGCTTTAAGAGGATGACATTGTCAGATGCCCTCGCTCCCTTCGAGATGGTTGCGTTCGGCAGAATCGGGATCGCGCTGAATGAAGACGGCTGAAGCCCCTTCCCCTGCCAGACGGACCATCCAGCCGCGCTGATCGCAATTTGGGAGGCGTTTCCGAATGCCGGACGACAAAAAGCCCGCGGCGTGGTCAGCGCGGCGGGCTTTCGGTTGGTTCGTTGTATTTGGTTGCGGGGACAGGATTTGAACCTGTGACCTTCAGGTTATGAGCCTGACGAGCTACCGGGCTGCTCCACCCCGCGCCAAGTGTGTGCGGCTGGTCCGGGGCGCCGGCTCTGTGTGAGCGCGG